>LR134353.1:2697778-3372223 GCA_900637135.1 Mycolicibacterium flavescens | reverse complement strand
CGGTCGACGACGGCGGACGGCGTCCCCATCAGGCCGCCTTCGGTGAGCCCGAATGCCGGTGCGCCGAAACGCTTCTCGGCTAGCCGCTTCACATCCGGCAGCGACGCGTCGTCGGGTGCCAGTGCCATCACCGCCTCGACCGACAGCACGATGCTCGACGCATCCCGGCCGACGTCCTCACAGATGGCACGCAGCACCGACACCTTGTGCTGCAGTTCCCCCAGTGCGTACGTCGGCACGTTCCAGACGTCGGCGTAGCGCGCGACCAACGGCAGCGTGTACTTCTCGCCGACACCGCCGACCACGATGGGCGGCCTCTGCTGCACAGGACCGGGCTTGACGGGGAAGTCCGTGACGGTGAAGTGGCTGCCGCTGAAGTCGATTCGCTCCTCGGCGAAGGCCTGGGTCAGGATCTCCAGCGTCTCGCCGAGGCGTTCGGAACGCTCGCGAAACGACCCCCACGGCAGCCCCACCCGGTTGTGCTCGTCCTCGATCGACCCGCTGCCGAGCCCGAGTTGCAGGCGGCCGGCCGAGATCTGGTCGAGTGTGGTGACCATCTTGGCCAGCACCGCGGGATGGCGAAACTGGTTGCACAGCACCATGTGTCCGACGCGGATGCGTTCGGTGTTGCTGAGCAGCGCGGTGGCCAGCGTCCACGCCTCCAGCGACGGATAGTCCGGAACGCCCGGGCCGTAGAGATGGTCGTAGAGCCACAGCGAGTCGATGCCGAGTTGCTCGCAGCGCCGGGTGCGATCCAGCATCTGCCCGTAGGTGAAGCCCATCTGAGGCAGGTACACGCCGATCTCGGGCTTGCCCATGTCCGCAGTTCCCCTCGCTGTGGAAGCTGTACTTTCCGCGGTTCGCATGGTAACGACATTCTCGGAAAACGAGAAGAATGTTCTAGACGGGACACAAAGACATGCGGTTCACCTTCACCCACCCGATGCACACCCATCCGTACAACCCGGAGTTGGTCACCGGCAGGGGAATCGCGACGGTCGCAGCCGCCGCCGAGGCCGCGGGGTTTCACGGCTTCGGTTTCACCGACCACCCTGCGCCGACTGAGCGCTGGCTGAACGCCGGCGGCCACGACGCGGTGGACCCGTTCGTGGCCATGGGTTATGCGGCCGCGACCACGACCACGCTGCGGCTCATCCCCAACATCGTCGTGCTGCCGTACCGCAATCCGTTCGTGGTCGCCAAGGCCGGTGCCACCCTGGACCTGTTGTCGGAGGGACGGTTCACGCTCGGTGTGGGGGTCGGCTACCTGAAACGCGAATTCGCCGCGCTCGGGGTCGATTTCGAAGAGCGCGCCGCCCTGTTCGAGGAGGCGCTGGAGGTGATCCGCGGCATCTGGACCACCGACGACTTCTCGTACTCGGGCCGCCACTTCACCGCCAGTGGGATCACCGCGCACCCGCGGCCCGTCACCGATCCCCACCCCCCCATCTGGATCGGCGGCAACACCGGCGCCGCCCGCAAACGCGTCGTCGCCTACGGCGACGGGTGGTGCCCGTTCCCCGCACCGGCCGTACTGGCCCAGACCGCGCGCACGGCACCGATGGACGTGGACGCACTGACCTCCGGCGTCGAGGACCTTCGCCGACGCTTCGACGAGGCGGGACGCGACTGGGCGCGCATCGACGTCACGTTCACTAACCCCGACGGCGGCAGCCCCGGCGGCGATGACTTCAACGCCGATGCGTACCTGTCCGGCTTGGAGAAGCTGGCCGGGATCGGGGTGACATGGGTTCAGGTCGGTCTTCCCGGCGACAGCCTCGCGCACGTGCTCGACACCATCGAGCGGTTCGGGGAGTCGGTGATCGCCAAAGCCTAGCTACGGTCGCCGAATCTGAACTTCTGTGCGAAATTTCGGCGGAATATCGAGCACAGATTCAGTTTCGGCGCGGGGGTTATCGGTCGGGTGAGGGCAGTTCGGCCGACATCTCGACGCGCTCCGGGTCGAAGCTCAAGAAACCCGCAATCGGCAGCGTCTCGGGCGGCGGTTCCGGATAACTCCACGCGACGTCCTCGACCACCGTGTCGCCGACGACGGCCGACCAGTACGACGCGTAGCCCTTGTAGTTGCAGTAGGTGGTGGTCGGCGACGGCCGCAGCAGGTCGGTTCGCACGTGCGACGGGTCGACGTAGAGGCGCGGCTCCAGCGACGTCTCGAACACGATCACCGTCTCGGCCGTGTCGACCAGTGCCTGACCCGCCACCGTCACCCGCAGCGCGCGGTGCGTCGGACGGCAGTCCACGCGGTGGTAAGGGTTGGGCGGATAGTGCACGAGCGTGCGGCCTTCCTCGAGCCAGGTGTCGACGGCGTCCCACGGCACGCGGACGTATCCGGGCGCCTCGACCACCGGCTCACTCGGAAGGTCGCCGACCTCGTCGACGGGAAAGGCGTAGCTGAGCGGATGGTCGCGCCGATGCACCATCAACGCCCGCTCGGTGTCGAGCACCGTGCGACCGCCGCGCAGGGCCTGCACGCGGCGCGGATGAGGTTCGACGAACACCACGTCGTCGGGCAGCGGGGGCGTGAACCAGCCGGCCGGATCGTTGCTCAGCGGTCCGCGGGCGGCGACGAGGGTCATGCCGTCAGCCTGACAAATTTCGGGCAGATCGTCACCTCTTGACCGAACGCGCTTGAGAAGGAGCACGATTGGGAAACCGGTAGGCGTCGGCTGGGCGAGGGGGATGCGGGGAGGTATGAAGCGACTCAACGGCGTGGACGCGTTGATGCTGTACAGCGAGACGCCCGAGGTCCACATGCACACCCTCAAGATCGGCATCCTCGACGTGTCGGGCGTCGAGAACTACAGCTTCGACATGCTGCGGGAGGTCGCCTATCCGCGCCTGCTCGCGCTGTCGGCACTGCGCTACCAACTCGTCGACATCCCGCTGCGGCTGCACCATCCGATGTGGTGGGAGAACCATGACATCGACCTCGACTACCACCTGCGGCGAGCACACGTCGCGCCGCCGGGTGGACGGCGCGAACTCGACGACCTGATCGGCCAGATCGCCAGCACGCCGCTGGACCGCAGCCGGCCATTGTGGGAGATGTACGTCGCCGAGGGGCTGGCCGACGGGCGCGTCGCGATCATCCACAAGGTTCATCACGTGCTGGCCGACGGCGTGGCCTCGGCCAACCAATTGGCCAAGGCCTTGGAGGACGAGACGCCGACGCCCGTTCGCGCCGTCGCCGATCCCGCGATGCGCAGCACCGCGCAGCTGGTCAAGGCCGCGGGCCGCGACCACGCGCACCTCATCCGCCGACTCCCCAGGCTCGTCAACGAGACGGCCGCGGGTGTCGCCCGGGTGCGCAAGCGCGCCAAGGAGCGCGGCCGCCATCCCGACCTGGCCCGCAGCTTCGCCCCGCCGCAGACCTTCATCAACCACGTCGTGTCCCCTGGACGCCGCTTCGCGACGGCCCCGCTGTCGTTGGCCGAAGTCAAGGAGACCGGCAGGCATCTGGGTGTGACGCTCAACGACATCGTGCTGGCCACCGCGGCCGGGGCGCTGCGCACGCTGCTGCTGCGCTACGACGGGCACGCCGACGCACCGCTGATCGCCGGCGTCCCGGTCAGCACCAATCCCTCGCCAGATCGGTTGACGGGCAACGAGTTCACCTACATGATGCCGTCGCTGCCGGTGCACATCGCCGACCCGCTCGAACGGGTCCGGCTCACCGCAGTGGCGACCAGGATCGCCAAGGAGAGCCACCAGCTGCTCGGGCCGGCGGTGCTGCCGGCGTGGATGTCGTACCTGCCGCCGGCGTTGGCACCCAGATTCTTTCGGCTACAGGCGCGTCGGATGGAGTCCGGCGCGGTGATGAACCTGACCATCTCCAACGTGGCGGGGCCCCGCGACCGCGGGCACATCGCTGGCGGTGTGCTCAGCGAGATCTACTCGGTGGGCCCGGTGGTCACCGGCAGCGGGATGAACATCACCGTGTGGAGCTACGTCGACCAACTCGCCATCTCGGTGCTGACCGACGATCGCACACTCGATGACCCGCATGAGGCCACCGACGCGCTGCTGGAGTCCTTCGCCGAGATCCGCCGCGCGGCCGGGCTCCCCGGCGAGTTGGCCACCGTGGCATCGGCCCTCCCGCTGGCCGCAGCATCGCATTGACCTACACCGCAGCCTCGGACCTTTACAGATCGCCACAATAGTGTCACGCTCTAGGGGCGCCGCGACAGCCCCTCGACCGGCGCCGCTGACCGATCGGATAGGAACTATGGCAACTCGAACCTTTCCCGACGACGTCGTGTCGGTGGACGGTGCTTCGGCCGCCGACGGCCCGGCCAACCGCCATCACCTGACGGTGCTGGCGGCGGACCTGGCCGACGTGATCGGGCCCGCCGGCGGCTGGCTGTTCGACCGGGCGCAGGCGGGATGGGATGTCGACGTCTGGGTCGAGCACTGCGCTGACGAGCGGCCGCTGACGATCCTGGGTGCTGCCACCGTCGACGAGACCTCGGAGGCCGTCCTGCGCGACGTGCCCCGCAACGGTGTGCTGGCGGTCAGCACGGCGTTGCTGCGCGACGATCCGCAGGTCCGCACCCGCGTCGTTGAGCTGGCGAAGCGCGGCGTGGAGGTGATGGCCTGGGGTCAGGACCGGCCGGGTGACGGTGATCGCATCGACACGATCGAGCACCGGCTGAGTGTCGCGGCCCGCGCGTTCAAGGCACACGCCCTGGCCGCGGCCGGATTGACGCGTGGTGTGGACGTCACGGAGACGTTGTTCGACCTGGGGGTCGATTCCCTGCGGCCGCTGAATCCGGTCTAGCGGATCCAGCCCCGTTTACGCAGCCACCAGTCGCGCGCGACCGCGCCGAGGATCAGCACGGCGAATCCGACCAGGAAGATGTCCTCGACGCGCCCGGTGTGGTTGCCGTGGATGAGCGAGAGCAGGAACAGCGCCGCGATGATGCCGCCGATGTGGAAGAACTTGGGGTTTTCCTTCGACCAGCCCCATTCGGCGGACGGCACGTCTTCGACGTCCACCCCGGTGTGTCGCTGCACCTCGGTGTTGGCCACGGCTGCTCCTCATGGTCGGGCTCGGTACTGCCGACATTCTGGCATATGCCCAACACAGGGGACCTACTAAGCCCAGCCGTAGGGTGATGCGTCATGACACCGCGGACGCAAGGAGTGCAACGGATGCAGTTCGAGGGCAAAGTCGCGTTCATCACCGGCGCTGCGCGAGGCCAGGGCCGGGCGCACGCCGTGCGGTTCGCCGAGGAGGGCGCCGACATCATCGCCGTCGACCTGTGCGAGCAGATCGACAGCGTCGCCTACCCCATGGCGACGCAGGAGGACCTCGACGAGACCGTCAACCTGGTGGAGAAGACCGGCCGCAGGATCATCGCCGAACGCGGGGACGTGCGCGACCTGGAGCGGATGCAGGAGATCGCGGCCAAGGGCGCCCAAGAGTTCGGCCGTATCGACTTCGTGCTCGCCAATGCGGGGATCCTGCCCGCCGCGGGCGAGCAGGGCCGCGGGATCTCCGCGTTCGTCGACGCGGTGAACGTCATGCTCAACGGCGTCTACTACACGATCACCGCGACGTTGCCGGCCCTGCTCGCCCACGGCGACGGCGGCGCGATCGTGATCACCAGTTCGGCGGCCGCGTTCAAACCCGTCACCGTCGACTTCGGCACCATGAACCATGGCGCGGCGGGCTACACGGTCGCCAAGCACGGAGTCATCGGCGTGATGCGCCACTTCGCGCGGGCATTGGCGGAGAAGAACATTCGCGTCAACTCGGTTCACCCCGGCGGGGTGGCCACCCCGATGATCTACAACGAGGCGTTGGCGCAGTGGTCAGGTGAGCATCCGGCGTTCAGTGTCAGCCAGCAGCCGCTGCTCAACGTTCCACCGGTCGAGCCGGAGGCGATCAGCGACGCGATGGTGTACCTGTGCGGCGCAACCGGCAGATACCTGACCGGGGTTGCGCTGCCGGTCGACGGGGGCCAGATCATCAAGTGATCTCGGAGTACCGCCGCAGCGCCTCCTTGCGTTCGGCGGCGTGGTCGACGATCGGCTCCGGATAACTGTCGTCGTCGAGGTCGGGCACCCAGCGCCGCACGTAACTGCCGTCGGGATCGAACTTCTCACCCTGGGTGGTCGGGTTGAAGACGCGGAAGAACGGTGCGGCGTCCGTCCCGGTGCCTGCGGCCCACTGCCAGCCGTGCTGGTTGTTGGCCATGTCGCCGTCGACCAGCTGCTCGAGGAACCAGCGCGCACCCCATTGCCACGGCAGATGCAGGTCCTTGACCAGGAAGGAGGCGACGATCATGCGGACCCGGTTGTGCATCCAGCCGGTCTCGGCGAGCTGGCGCATGCCGGCGTCGACGATGGGGTAGCCCGTCCTGCCCTCTTTCCAGGCCTCGTACCGCTTCTGTGCGTCGGGACCGTCGTCGACCTCCATGTCGTCGAACGACGAATTCCAGTTCCACCAGGCGCTGCGGGGCCATTCGGCGAGCACCGCGGCGTAGAAGTCGCGAAACGCCAACTCCCGCAGGTACGCCTGCGCGCCCTCGCCCCGGCCGAGATCGGCGGCCATGGTGCGCGGATGGATGGTGCCGAACTTCAGATGCGTCGACATGCGGCTGGTGCCGCTGCGGTCGGGGCGGTTCCGGTCGTCGGCATACGTATCGAGTCCGTTGGCCACGAACGACTTCCACTGCTTGCGGGCCGCCGTCTCACCGGCGGGCATGTCGAGGGCGACCCCCGCATCCGGGATGTCCACCGCGCCCGCGACTTCCGAGGGGTCGAGCCAGCGCGCCGATTTCAGGCCGGACGCGGCGGGCGCGCGCCAGCCGTGTTCGCGCCAAGCCCGGTGAAACGGGGTGAACACCTTGTACGGGCCGCCGTCGGGTTTGGTCACCCGCCCGGGGGAGACGAGGTACGGCGAACCCGACGCCTCGAGGGGGATATCGCCCAGTGCGGCCTCCACGGCGTCGTCGCGCCGCCGACCGAACGGCGTGTAGTCCGCCGAGATGTGCACCGCCGGCGCGCCAATCGCCTTGGCGACAACGGGTATTCGTTTTTCAGGCCGGCCTCGCGTGACGTACAGCCTGCCGCCGAGGCCGTCGCGCAGATCGCGCAGCGCGTCGTAGAGGTACTGCAGTCGACGGGCTCCCGCCGACGCTTCGAGCCGGGGATCGAGGACGTAGCAGGCGAGCACCTCGCCGTCGCCGGCGGCCGCGGCCAGCAGCGAGGGCAGATCGCTCAGGCGCAGATCGCGACGAAACCACAACAATGTGGGCATGGCATTGATGCTGCCCTGAAATCGCGGTAGAGAAACAGGATGGAGTTCTGGTCGGGCACCGCGTTCATGAAAACGTCAGAGATCCTCGGGCTCGCCCGCGCCTTCGACGAGGCCGGTTACGACGGGATGGTGTGCTCGGACCACATGATCTATCCGCGCGAACTCAGTTCGCCGTATCCGGATTCGCCGACCGGAAAGCCGATGTGGGCACCGGAAACCGCCTGGCCTGACTGCTGGGTGCAGATCGGTGCGATGGCGGCGGTGACGACGCGGCTGCGGTTCTCCAACGCCGTGTACATCGCGCCGGCGCGACCGCTGCTGGAGGTGGCCAAGCAGGTCGCGACCGCATCGGTGCTGTCCGACGGCCGGGTGTCGCTGGCCGCGGGCGTCGGCTGGATGCGCGAGGAGTACGAGTTGATGGGCCAGGATTTCCGCACCCGCGGCAAGCGGCTCGACGAGATGATCCCCGCCCTGCGCGAACTGTGGCGCGGCGGCTGGGTGTCGTGGAGCGGCGAGTACTACCAGGTGCCGGAGCTGATGATCGAACCCCATCCGGTTGGCCCGGTGCCGATCCTGTGCGGCGGGGAGTCCGACGCCGCGCTGCGCCGCGCCGCACGGCTGTGTGACGGGTGGGTCGGCTACGCCTACCGGTGGGACGATGCCGTGGGCTACGCCCAGACGTTGCGCGCGCTGCTTCGCGAGTACGGCCGCGAGAACGAACCGTTCGGCATCATGCTGGCGCTGCTCGAGCCGCCGTCACCGGATTTGTACAAGCGGGCCGAGGACGCAGGCATCACCGCGGTGATGTGCAGTCCGTGGATGGGTTTGGACCTCGAACCCGGTGGGGTGGAGCGGTATCGGGAGCCCATCGAGCGATTCGCCGAGACCATCATCGCCAAGGTGCGGCCATGACCTTCTCCGAGGACGAGATCCGCGAACTGGTCGAGTGCCTCTACACCTCGATCGACCGCAGGGACTGGGCGACGGTCGAGAGCCTGGTCTCGCCACGGCTGGTCGTCGAGGTCGACGGACCACCGGCCCTCGGGTGGCAGGAGTGGCAGTCGCACCTCGAGGAGTTCACCCGGGGTTTCTCCGACGGACGGCACGCGATCGAGGAGATACTGGTCGACGGTTCGCACGGCATCACGCGGTTCACGTTCACCGGCACCCACGACGGCGAGTTCCGCGGCATCCCGCCGACTGGGACCAAGGTCGAGGTCACCGGAATCCACATCGACCGGTTTCAGGGCGACACGCTGGTCGCCCACCGCGGCCAACTCGACCTGCACGGGCTGCTGCGGCAACTCGGGGCGGGCTGAGACGGGGCTGACGCCGGCAGGAGAGGGCAGCCCGGTTCGGGGGTACCGGGCTGCCCTCGGATCCTGCTGTGGCGCAAATCAGTTCATCGGGGGCATCAGCACCGTGTCGATGAGGTAGACGGTGGCGTTGGCCGTCTGCACGCCGCCGCACACCACCGAGGCGTCGTTGACCCGCAGGTCAGACCCGTGACCGGTCACGGTGACATCGGCGCCCTGCACTGTCTTGTGCGTGCCGACGACCTGAGCCGGAGCGGCCTGGCCGGGCACCACGTGGTAGGTCAGGATGCTGGTCAGCAACTCCGAGTCGGTCTTGAGCGTCTCGATGGTGGCCGGGTCGATCTTGGCGAACGCATCGTCGGTCGGCGCGAACACCGTGAACTGGCCGCCGTCGAGCGTCTCGACGAGGTTGACATTCGGGTTCAGCTGTCCGGAAACAGCTTTCGTCAACGTGGTCAGCAGCGGGTTGTTCGAAGCCGCAACCGTGACCGGATCCTGGGCCATGCCCGTCACCGAGCCCGGACCGGCAGGCACCTGTTGTGCGTATGCCGTGCAGCCGGGTCCGACCATCTCGGCTTGGGCCGTGGCGGTGGTGCCCAACATCAGGGCGGTGGCTCCCAACGCGGCCAACCCTGCGCCGGCCAATCTCTTCCTTGCGTTCATCACTCGTGCTCCATTCGGGACGGGACGGCTTGTGCCGTCGGATCTTTGCTTCGATCTCTATTCGGTGCCGACGACGTGTCGGATGGGTGGCAATTTCCGATCGGGGTTGCGACGGGCCCGGAACCGCGCATGTGGAGTCGAAAGCGATTCCGGGCCCGCCCCGCCCGGGAGCGGCCTAGGAGGCGGCCGGCGGCATCAGGACGGTGTCGATCATGTACACCGTCGCGTTGGCAGTGCGCACTCCGCCGCACACCAGGCCCGCGTCGTTGACCTTCAGGTTGTCGCCCTCACCGGTCACCGTGACGGTCGCGCCCTGCACGGTCTTGTGGTCGCCGGCGACCTGAGCCGGGCTGGCCTGGCCCGGCACCACGTGGTAGGTCAGGATGCTGGTCAGCAACTCCGAGTCGGTCTTGAGCGTCTCGATGGTGGCCGGGTCGATCTTGGCGAACGCGTCGTCAGTCGGTGCGAACACCGTGAACTCACCGCTGTCGAGCGTCTCGACGAGGTTGACGTTCGGATTCAGCTGTCCGGAAAGCGCCTGTGTCAGGGTGGTGAGCATCGGGTTGTTCGAGGCGGCGACGGTCACCGGGGACGGCGCCATTCCGTTGACCGAACCCGGGCCCGACGGCACCTGCTCGGCGTACGCCGCACACCCGGCGCCCACCAGGCTGCCGGCCGGGTCCATGGATTGCTCCATCGGGGCCGGCGCGACGCTGGTCGATGCCGACTCCGCCGTGGCCGACGGCGCCGCGGAGGTGGCGTCGTTCGAACACGCCGAGAGGGTCAGGATCGCGGCCGCGGCCACACCCGCCGCGGATACGGACTTGCCGAACTTGATCTTCATGCGCTGCTCCCTTGTCGTGGACGGGCGGTGCCGTCCTCTGCTGTGACACCGGGGATTCGGACCGGAGCGGCCAACGGATGGATCCCGTCAGATTCACGTCACATCTGCGAAACGGGTGTGCCTGCGCTCGGCGGGCTGACGAGTGGGCACCGGCAGGCGGCACAATGGTTCGGTGAGTATTTCCGGCGGGGCCGAGCGCGGCGACGCGGCATCAGGCCGGCGACGCGTGCTGATCCTCGGCAGCACCGGATCGATCGGGACGCAGGCGCTCGACGTCATCGCCGCCAACCCCGACCGCTTCGAGGTCGTCGGCCTGGCCGCAGGCGGCGGTAATCCTGACCTGCTGGCGCGGCAGCGCGCCGCGACGGGTGTGACCAATATCGCCGTCGCCGACAAGGCGGCCGCCGCTCGCGTCGGCGACGTCACGTATGCGGGGCCTGATGCCGTCACCGAGCTCGTCGAGAACACCGATGCCGACGTGGTGCTCAACGCGCTCGTCGGCGCGCTCGGGCTGCAACCGACGCTGGCCGCGCTCGCGACCGGCGCTCGCCTGGCGCTGGCGAACAAGGAGTCGCTGGTCGCCGGTGGCCCCCTGGTTCAAAAGGCGGCCCGACCAGGCCAGATCGTGCCCGTGGACTCCGAGCACTCGGCGATGGCGCAGTGCCTGCGCGGCGGCAGCCCCGACGAGGTCGCCAAGATCGTGTTGACCGCATCGGGCGGCCCGTTCCGCGGGTGGAGCGCCGAGCGGCTGGAGTCGGTCACGCCCGAACAGGCCGGCGCCCACCCCACCTGGTCGATGGGGCCGATGAACACCCTCAACTCGGCCTCGCTGGTCAACAAGGGGCTCGAGCTGATCGAGACGCACCTGCTGTTCGGCGTGCCCTACGACCGCATCGAGGTGGTGGTGCACCCGCAGTCGATCGTGCACTCGATGGTCACGTT
This sequence comes from Mycolicibacterium flavescens, assembly GCA_900637135.1. Lineage (NCBI taxonomy): Bacteria > Bacillati > Actinomycetota > Actinomycetes > Mycobacteriales > Mycobacteriaceae > Mycobacterium > Mycolicibacterium flavescens. The sequence goes on along the minus strand of LR134353.1, from coordinate 3,361,173 downwards.
CACCGACGGTTCCACGCTGGCTCAGGCCAGCCCGCCGGATATGAAGCTGCCGATCGCGCTGGCGCTCGGCTGGCCCGAACGGGTGCCCGCGGCGGTGTCAGCCTGCGACTTCACCACCGCGTCGACCTGGGATTTCGAGCCGCTCGACGACGAGGTGTTTCCCGCCGTGATGCTGGCCCGGCGGGCCGGAGAAGGGGGCGGCTGCCTGACGGCGGTCTACAACGCCGCCAACGAGGAGGCGGCGGCGGCGTTCCTCGACGGGCGCATCCGCTTCCCGGCGATCGTGCGCACGATCGACGACGTGCTGCGCGCTGCCGACCAGTGGGCCGCCGAACCAGCTACCGTGGATGACGTACTTGACGCCCAGCAGTGGGCGCGTGACCGTGCCGCGCGCGCGGTCGAGCGGAAGGTAATCACCACCAGATGATGTGGCTCACCGGTGTCGTGCTGTTCGCACTGGCCATCTTGGTCTCGGTGGCCCTGCATGAATGCGGCCACATGTGGGTGGCGCGCGCCACCGGAATGAAGGTGCGCCGCTACTTCGTGGGCTTCGGCCCGACGCTGTGGGCGACCTGGCGGGCGAACAAGCTCGGCGACCGCACCGAGTACGGCGTCAAGGCGGTCCCGCTCGGCGGATTCTGCGACATCGCGGGCATGACGTCGGTGGAGGAGCTCGCGCCCGACGAGCAGGACCGCGCGATGTACAAGCAGAAGACGTGGAAGCGCGTCGCGGTGCTGGCCGCCGGCCCCGGCATGAATTTCGTCATCGGCCTGGTGCTGATCTACGGCATCGCCGTGGTGTGGGGGCTCCCCAACCTGCACGCGCCGACCACCGCGATCGTCGGTGAGACGTCGTGTGTGAAGGCCGAAGTCAACAGGGGTCAGCTCGGCGACTGCCTGGCACCCTCTCCCGCCGCGGCCGCGGGCATCCAAGCCGGGGACACGGTGGTCAAGATCGGCGATACGCCCGTGGCGAACTTCGACGAGTTGGTCACCGCCGTCCGCGCGCTCGACGGCCCGACCGAGTTCACCGTGCAGCGCGACGGCGAGGAGTTCACCACCCTGGTCGACGTCGTGCCCGCCCAGCGCTGGGTCGCCAAGGGTGATCTCGCCGAACCTGTTCCGGTCGGCACGGTCGGCATCACCGCGGCGCAGTTCGGGCCCACGCAGTACAACGCGCTGTCGGCGGCGCCCGCGACGATCGCGTTCACCGGCGACCTCGCCGTGGAGATCGGCAAGTCGTTGGCCAAGCTGCCGACCAAGATGGGCGCGCTGGTGCGCTCCATCGGCGGTGAGGAGCGCGATCCCGAAACCCCGATCAGCGTCGTCGGCGCCAGCATCATCGGCGGCGACGCCGTGGATCAGGGGCTGTGGGTGGCGTTCTGGTTCTTCCTGGCGCAGTTGAACTTCGTGCTCGGCGCGATCAACCTCGTACCGCTGCTGCCGTTCGACGGCGGCCACATCGCGATCGCGTTCTACGAGAAAATCCGCAACTCGATCCGGTCGGCACGCGGCAAGGTGGCCGCGGCTCCGGTCAACTACCTGAGGTTGATGCCCGCCACGTACGTGATCCTCGTCGTGGTGGCCGGCTACATGCTGTTGACCGTGACCGCCGACTTCGTCAACCCCATCAGAATCTTCCAGTAAGCAGTAGGAGAGTAAATGGCCTCCGGCCAACAGAGCGGACCTCAACAAATAGGACTGGGCATGCCGGCGCCCCCGGCACCGGTTCTGGCGCCGCGACGCAAAACCCGTCAGTTCATGGTCGGCGATGTCGGCATCGGCAGCGACCACCCGATTGCGGTGCAGTCCATGTGCACCACCAAGACTCACGACGTCAACTCCACGCTGCAGCAGATCGCCGAACTGACGGCGTCGGGCTGCGACATCGTGCGGGTGGCGTGCCCGCGGCAGGAGGACGCCGACGCGCTCGCCGAGATCGCCCGCCACAGCCAGATCCCGGTGATCGCCGACATCCACTTTCAGCCGAAGTACATCTTCGCCGCCATCGACGCCGGCTGCGCGGCCGTGCGCGTCAACCCCGGCAACATCAAGGAGTTCGACGGCCGCGTCGGCGAAGTTGCCAAGGCCGCTGGCGCAGCGGGCATCCCGATCCGCATCGGCGTCAACGCGGGGTCGTTGGACAAGCGCTTCATGGAGAAGTACGGCAAGGCCACACCCGAGGCGCTGGTCGAGTCCGCGCTGTGGGAGGCCTCGCTGTTCGAGGAGCACGGCTTCGGCGACATCAAGATCAGCGTCAAGCACAACGACCCCGTCGTCATGGTGGCCGCCTACGAGCAGTTGGCCGCGCAGTGCGACTACCCGCTGCATCTGGGCGTCACCGAGGCGGGTCCGGCGTTTCAGGGCACGATCAAGTCGGCGGTCGCGTTCGGCGCGCTGCTGTCCAAGGGCATCGGCGACACCATCCGCGTCTCGCTGTCGGCGCCGCCCGCCGAAGAGGTCAAGGTGGGCAACCAGATCCTCGAATCGCTGAACCTGCGTCCGCGGTCGCTGGAGATCGTGTCGTGCCCGTCGTGTGGGCGCGCCCAGGTCGACGTCTACTCGTTGGCCAACGAGGTCACCGCCGGGCTGGAAGGCATGGACGTCCCGTTGCGCGTGGCCGTGATGGGTTGTGTCGTCAACGGTCCCGGCGAGGCGCGCGAAGCCGACCTCGGGGTGGCGTCCGGCAACGGTAAGGGCCAGATCTTCGTCAAGGGTGAGGTCATCAAGACCGTCCCCGAAGCCCAGATCGTCGAGACGCTGATCGAAGAGGCCATGCGAATCGCTGAAGAGCGTGGAACAGATGCCAGCGGTTCGCCGGTCGTGACCGTAAGCTGAATGTGATCCCAAACACCGGGTAGAGCCGCCCGGTGTCGGTTAGAAAGAGATCCCATGTCGGCACCGCCGCTGTTTCGTCACGTCGACGAACGACGGGTCTCGGTGGTGCGTGACGTCGGCGCCGTGATGCGGGTGCTCGACGAGGATCCGGTCGGCTCGTGCATGGTCGCCTGCCGGGTGGCCGAGTACGGTGTGGAGCCTTCGGCGATCGGCGGGGAACTGTGGACGCGGCGCAGGCCCACCGAATCGCTGTGCTACGCCGGTGCGAACCTGATTCCGTTGCGCGGGGACATGATTGACCTGCACGCGTTCGCCGAGAAGGCGATGAGCACCGCACGCCGCTGCTCCTCGCTGGTCGGTCGGGCCGAGTTGGTGCTGCCGATGTGGCGTCGCCTCGAAAACGCCTGGGGCGCCGCGCGCGACGTGCGCGAGCATCAGCCGCTGCTGGCGCTGAGCACGCCGCCGTCGTGTGCGACCGATCCGGCTGTGCGTCAGGTGCGTGCCGACGAGCTCGACGCCTATCTCGTCGCCTCGATCGACATGTTCATCGGTGAGGTCGGCATCGACCCGCGGCTCGGCGACGGGGGCAGGGGATACCGCAGGCGGGTCGCCGGTCTGATCGCCGCGGGCCGGGCCTGGGCCCGCTTCGAGCGCGGCGAGGTGGTCTTCAAGGCCGAGGTCGGTTCGCAGTCGCCCACCGTCGGGCAGATCCAGGGCGTGTGGGTGCACCCCGATTGGCGCGGGCACGGTCTGGGCACCACGGGCACCGCCACGCTGGCCGAAGCGGTGGTGCGCTCTGGGCGCACGGCCAGCCTGTACGTCAACGACTTCAATACCGTCGCGCGCGCCACCTATGACCGCGTCGGCTTCCGACGGGTGGGAACGTTCGCCACCGTTCTGCTCGACTGACGATCCGACTGATTTACGCTCACGGCATGGCTGACGACGACCGCACAATCGCGCGCAGAGAGATCGCCGACACGATGGTGCGCGCCCTGGAACGGCGCCACGAACTGCTCGACGTCATCGTCGATTCCGAGGACTACGACGCCGCGATCGAGTCGATCGCGAGCATGCTCGGCGCATCGCACACGGCCGCCGAGGCGGTGCTGCGGCTGTCCTTCGATCGGCTGACCAAGGTGTCACGGCGCCGGATCGCCGCCGAACTCGAGGACCTCAACAACCAGCTCAGCTTCACCATGGGTGAGCCCGCCCGCAGCGCCGACAGCATGGCGCTGCGCCCGTTCATCGCCGATGCTGATCGCGACATCTTCGCCGCGCGCACCCAGGACGTGCGCGAGGCGGGCGACGGGTCGCGCGCTCCCGCGGGCGATCTCGACGACGAGATCCGCGCGGGCCTGCGGCGCGTCGACGCCGAGGAGGCGGCTTGGCTGGTCGCGGTGCACGGCGCCGAGAAGATCGGCATGGTGTTCGGCGACCTGGTCTCCGGCGAGGTCAACGTGCGAATCTGGATCCACCCCGACCATCGCAAGCAGGGCTACGGCACCGCGGCGCTGCGCAAGTCGCGCTCGGAGATGGCCGCCTACTTCCCGGGAGTGCCGTTGGTGGTGCGGGCGCCGGCCGCGGGCTGAGCACACCCGACGCTGCCTGGGCGCCGCTCGACGCTGCGCCCCGCCGGCGTGCGCTGCGGGCTCTAACGGGTTGATCCCACCCACTGGGTGCATGCGATCAACCGGCTAAGCCCCTCCAACCCGAGAACCGGCTCCGCAATGCGGTGCGCCTCCCGGGATTGCAGGTCTCGACTTCGTAACATCTGTCCCAATGGCATCTTCAGTCACACGCATAGTGAGCCTCGCCGCGGTCGGCATCCTGATCGTCGGCCTCAACAGCGCTTGTACGCCCAAGCCCGCCGGACCCGAGACCGCCGCCGAGAAGTTTTTCGCGGCCCTCGCGACCGGTGACACCGCGGGCGCGGCCGAACTCAGCGACCGGCCCGCCGATGCGCGCGAAGACCTCAACGAAGCGTGGGCCGGGCTGCAGGCCACCCACCTGGACACGCAGATCCTGGGCTCCAAGTACGCGATGGACACCGGCAGCGTCACCTACCGCTACACGTGGCATCTGCCCAAAGACCGCACCTGGACCTACGACGGACAGCTGAACATGGTCCGCGACGAGGGCCGGTGGATGGTGCGGTGGAGCGCCACCGGCCTGCACCCGCGGCTCGGCGAGAACCAGACCTTCGCGCTGCGCGCCGACGCGCCCCCGCGGGCGTCGGTGATCGAGCGGGGCGGTACCGAGGTGCTGGTGCCGGGATACCTGTACAGCTACTCGCTGGACGCGCGCGAGGCCGGCGGGTCGCTGATGCAGACCGCGCGGGCCGTCGTCGACGCATTGCGGCCCTTCGACAACACACTCGATGCGCAGCGGCTCGCCGAGCAGGCCAGCTCGTCCAAACAGCCGCTGAACCTGATCACGCTGCGCAAGGCCGACCACGACCGGGTGGCCGCCGCGATCGGTGCGCAACCCGGTGTGGTCATCACGCCGCTGGCCGAAATGCTGCCTACCGACGAGACTTTCGCGCCGGCGATCGTCGGTGAGGTCAAGAGGGCGGTCGCGGGTGAACTGGCCGGCGACGCGGGGTGGCGGGTGGTCACCGTCAACCAGAACGGCGTCGACGTCGACGTACTCAACGAGGTGCCGGGGGATCCCGCACCCTCGATCCGGATCAGCCTCGACCGGTCGGTCCAGGTCGCCGCGCAGAACGCGGTCAACTTCACCGGCAAGAAGGCGATGATCGTCGTGATCAAACCGTCGACCGGTGAGATCCTGGCCGTCGCGCAGAACGCCGCCGCCGACACCGAGGGCCTCATCGCCACCACCGGCCTGTATCCGCCCGGGTCGACGTTCAAGATGGTGACCGCCGGAGCTGCCATCGAACGCGATATGGCCACTCCGAACACGATGCTTCCGTGCCCCGGCACCATGGACATCGGCCACCGGACCGTGCCCAACTACGGCGGCTTCGACCTCGGCACCGTGCCGATGTCGCGGGCGTTCGCCAGTTCCTGCAACACCACCTTCGCCGAGCTGGCCAGCCGGATGCCGCCGCGCGGGTTGACGATGGCCGCGGCCAAATACGGCATCGGCGCCGACTACGACATCCCCGGGCTGAGGACCGTGACCGGCTCCGTACCGCCCACCGTCGACCTCGCCGAGCGCACCGAGGACGGCTTCGGTCAGGGCAAGGTGTTGGCCAGCCCGTTCGGTATGGCGTTGGCCGCGGCGACCGTTGCCGCCGGCAAAACCCCTGTCCCGCAACTGATCCAGGGTAAAGAGACCGAGGTCGCCGAGAGCCCGGCACCGATGGACCCGAAGATCGTCGAGGGGCTGCGGCCGATGATGCGACTGGTGGTGACCAACGGCACCGCCGAGGACCTGCAGGGCGCGGGCGACGTGCGCGGCAAGACCGGTGAGGCGGAGTTCGCGGGCGGTTCGCACTCCTGGTTCGCCGGATACCGCGGCGACATGGCGTTCGCGGCGATGATCGTCGGGGGCGGTTCCTCGGAGTACGCGGTGCGCATGCTCAAGGGCATGCTCGACGGACTGCCGCCGGACTACCTGGCCTGATCGGGCGTCATCGCCGTACCGTGGAGCGTGCGATGACCGAGACCAACCACGACGCCATGCGCGTCTCCGACGCCGACCGCAACGGCACGCTGCGGCGACTGCACAACGCCGTCGCGCTGGGCCTGATCGACATCGAGGAGTTCGAGGAGCGCTCGGCGGCGGTGGCGCGGGCGCGGCTGCACTCGGATCTGGACACGCTGGTGGGCGACCTGCCCGGACCGGGTGCGATCGTCACCTCGGCCGCCGACCGCATTGAGTTGCGCGGCGTGCTCGGCTCCCTCAAGCGGCACGGCGAATGGACGGTGCCCAGCCGGCTGGCCCTGCACCGGCGGATGGGCTCGGTGGACCTGGACCTGACCCGGGCGCGCTTCGCCGGGCCGATGGTCGTGATCGAGCTCGACCTGAAGCTCGGCGGGCTCGAACTGCGGCTGCCCGACGGGGCCAGCGCCTCCATCGACGACGTCGAGGTCAACGTGGGCAGCGCCCGCGACCATCGCAGGGACGCGCCTGCCGAAGGCAACCCGCACGTGATCCTGACCGGCAAGGTGGTCTTCGGCTCGGTCGACATCCGTGGGCCCCGCCGATCCTGGCGGTTGAGCCCATTCGACCGGCGCTAGCCTCGTCTACCCTGTTGACATGCCCGTTCGTACCGCCCTCCGCCCCGGCGTGGTTTCCCCGACGCTGCCGGTACCCCCGTCGATCCCGCGGCCGGAGTACGCCTGGAAGCCGACCGTCGATGAGGGCAGCGAACCGTGGGTGCAGACACCTGAGGTGATCGAGAAGATGCGTGTCGCGGGCCGGATCGCGGCGGGCGCGCTGGCCGAGGCGGGCAAAGCCGTCGCGCCCGGGGTTACGACCGACGAGCTGGACCGCATCGCGCACGAGTTCATGGTCGACAACGGCGCCTATCCGTCCACGCTGGGCTACAAGGGTTTTCCGAAGTCCTGCTGCACCTCGCTCAACGAGATCATCTGCCACGGCATCCCGGACTCGACGGTCATCGAGGACGGCGACATCGTCAACATCGACGTGACCGCCTACCTCGACGGTGTGCACGGCGACACCAACGCGACATTCCTTGCGGGTGACGTCTCCGAGGAACACCGGCTGCTCGTCGAGCGGACGCGGGAAGCGACCCTGCGCGCGATCAAGGTCGTCAAACCCGGACGGCAGCTGTCCGTCGTCGGCAGGGTCATCGAGTCGTATGCGAACCGGTTCGGCTACAACGTGGTTCGCGACTTCACCGGCCACGGCATCGGCACCACGTTCCACAACGGCCTAGTCGTCCTGCACTACGACCAGCCCGCGGTGGAGACCGTGCTGGAGCCGGGGATGACGTTCACCATCGAGCCGATGATCAACCTCGGCGGCCTGGACTACGAGATCTGGGACGACGGTTGGACCGTGGCCACCACAGACAAGAAGTGGACCGCGCAGTTCGAGCACACGCTGGTGGTCACCGACGACGGCGCCGAGATCCTGACAGTCGCCGACTAGGGCGCTCGATTGTGAATCCGACGACGCCCAGACACGGATTTCGGTCGCCAGATTCACAAACGGGGGGTCGCGTACTGACCGCGGGGGATGATCGATGAGCGGCGCACTCCTGGTGGCCGGAACCACCTCGGATGCCGGCAAGTCGATGGTGGTGGCCGGGCTGTGTCGACTCCTGGCGCGCAAGGGTATTGGCGTCGCGCCGTTCAAGGCGCAGAACATGTCGAACAACTCCGCGGTCACCGTCGACGGCGGCGAGATCGGCCGCGCCCAGGCGATGCAGGCCCGCGCCGCCGGTCTGGCGCCGCACACGCGGTTCAACCCGATCCTGCTCAAACCCGGCAGCGACCGCACCTCGCAGCTGGTGGTGCGCGGTCGGGTGGTCGACACCGTCAGCGCACGCGACTACATCGGGCACCGTGAGCACCTTAGAGCGGTGGTCGCCGACGAACTGAAGCAACTGCGGGACGAGTTCGACGCCGTCATCTGCGAGGGTGCCGGTTCCCCTGCCGAAATCAATCTGCGGGCAACCGATCTGGCGAACATGGGGTTGGCCCGCGCGGCGGACCTCCCGGTGATCGTCGTCGGCGACATCGACCGCGGCGGCGTGCTCGCGCACCTCTACGGCACCGTCGCGGTGCTCGAACCTGAGGACCAACGCTTGATCGCTGGCTTCGTGGTCAACAAGTTCCGCGGTGACCCGTCGCTGCTCGACCCCGGTCTGGCGCAGCTGCAGGAACTGTCGGGACGGCCGACCTACGGCGTCATCCCGTATGCCGAGGGTTTGTGGCTGGACACCGAGGACTCGGTCTCGGTGGTGGCCCGTCGCGTGGTCGGCGAACCGCAGCCCCCTCGTGGTGAGCAGTGGTTGCGGGTGGCCGCGATCCGGCTGCCGCGCATCTCCAACTCGACCGACATCGAGGCCCTGGCCTGCGAGCCGGGCGTGCTGGTGCGCTGGGTCGGCGAACCAGCCGATCTCGTCGACATCGACGTTGTCGTCATCCCCGGCAGCAAGGCCACCGTCGCCGACCTTGCTTGGCTGCGCCGCAGCGGGCTTGCCGACGCGCTGAGCGCACACGCCGCCCGCGGCCTGCCCGTGCTGGGGGTGTGCGGCGGCTTTCAGATGCTGTGCGCGCGCATCGACGATGACGTGGAATCCGGCGCAGGCGTCGTGCCCGGTCTGGACCTGCTCGACGGCGACATCGTCTTCGCGCCCGAGAAGACCCTGTTGCGTCACGAAGAACCGTTGTCCGGCTACGAGATTCATCACGGTCAGATCGGTCGCTCGGCCGAGGAACAGTGGCTCGGGGTGGGCTTGCGGCGCGGGGCGGTGTACGGCACCCACTGGCACGGCGTGCTCGACAACGACGACGTGCGGCGCGCGTGGCTGGTCGAGGTCGCGCAGGCGGCCGGCCGCGACGGGTTCGTCGTGGCCGACGATGTCGACGTCAGTGCCCGGCGCGACGCGCAACTCGAGCTGATGGCCGACCTGCTGACCAGTCACCTCGACGTGGACGCGGTGCTCACCCTGCTCTCCGACGGCGCCCCGGCCCGGCCCGACATCGTGACGGGACTGCGGCGATGATCCGGCGACTCGCCGTGGCGGCCGCCCTGACCGCGGTGACGTTGACGGGTTGCGCGCACTCGACCGAGGGCTCGCCGACCTGGCCAGGCGCCCGCCTGGACCGAGCGCTGCTGACCGCGGCCGACTTCCCGCAGGGGGTGCAGTTCGACCACGTCGTCCGCGAACCCGGCGAGGGTGGCGACGGTGCTGGTGCCCCTCCGGCCATGCTGTCCCGACCGGCGGGGTGTTCGGAGGGACTCACCCGGGTGATCGCCGAGACGGGGGAGCGCGGGCCGGGCAGCGCCGCGGAGTACGTCGTGGGCTACGACGGCGCCCGCATCGTGATGACGGTGCTGACATGGCGTCTGGATCTCGACAAGCTGGCGGCCACGGCCGAACGGTGTGCGCACTTCGAGACGTTCTTCGACGAGTCCTCGCCGGGCATCCCGATGACGACGACCAGGATGGATCCATCTCGCGCCGACGCGCTCCTCTATGAGCAGACCATGCAACTCGGCGGAGTCGACAGCAGCGTCTACTTCACCTTCGAGAACATTGGGACCATGGCGGTGTACGGTGTCGCGTTCCCGACTCCGAACCCGACGATTCCGGTCAAAGCCACGCTGCCGCAAACCTTTCTGGACATCGCGGCCGAGCAGGCCGAGCGCGTCGCCGCGCTCTGAATCGCCCCGTTCACTCCCGGCGAAATGACCGCGTCGCACCTTCGACCGCTGTAGCGTGGCCCAATGCCATCCACCACGGTCACCGTCGAGGGGTTCAGCGTGCCCGTCGACGTCGCCGGTCCCGAGAAGGGGTCGGTCGTGGTGGTGCTCGGGGCAGGCCATCAGCCGGCCGCCGCCTATGACGCCGTGTGTCAGCGGCTGCACACCGCGTCGCTGCGGACCGTCGTCGTGCCTCCCGATCCCCGGCTGACCGCGAAGTCGGTGGTCGGCATCCTCGACGCCCTCGACGTGAAATGGGCGCTGCTGGTGGGGGACCGCGTCGGCGGCGAGCTGGCGTGGGAACTGGCCGCCACTCGGCTCGACCGATTCATCGGGTTGGTCGTCATCGACCGCGGGCATCCGCGCGTCGCGGACGCCGCGGGCGTGATTCGCGACGAGCACTGCCCGCCGGTGGAGATGAACACCACGGCACTGGTCAGCACCCCCGCGGCGCGTGCGGTCGCCAAGGCCAGCCAGCGCTATGTGTACGGCGACTACCGGATGGTCGACCTGCTCGGCAGGCGCAACGCCGCCGAATCCACCGCGCAGCTGGCCGCCGAGATCGTGATGCGCACCAGCACCTGGTGACTCAGGCGGGCGACTCCTCGGGCGTCCACGCCTGAGGCAGCGCCGGGCTGCCCGGGAACAGGAAGTCGACGAAAGCCTTTGCGGTGGGCTGTGGTTCGTGATTGGCCAGCCCGGGCCGCTCGTTGGCCTCGATGAAGACGTACTCCGGCTCGGTGACATCGGGCACCAGCAGGTCGATGCCGGTGACGGGGATTCCGATCGCGTGGGCGGCCCTGACCCCGACGTCGCACAGGTGGGGGTGGACCTTGGCGGTCACGTCGTGAATGGTGCCGCCCTGATGCAGGTTCGCGGTGCGGCGCACCCGCAGCCGCTCGCCTTCGGGAAGCACATCGTCGAACGACCAACCCGCCTCGGTGACCGTCGACTCGGTGACCGCGTCGATCGGGATGCGCGATTCACCGCCCGTGGCCGCCGCCCGGCGCCGGCTCTGCGCCTCGATCAGCTCGCGCACCGTGTGGTGTCCGGTCCCGACGACCTCGGCGGGCTTGCGCAGCGCCGCGGCCACCACCTTGCCGTCGATGACCACCAGCCGAAGATCGTCGCCGGGTGCCCGCTGTTCGATCAGCACGTGCGGATGTTCTTGGCGGGCGCGGGCCAGCGCGGCGTCCAAGTCCTCGGCGCTGCTGATACCGACGGTGATGCCCTTGCCCTGCTCACCCCGCGTCGGCTTGACCACGACGTCGCCGACCTCCTCGAGAAACTCGTGGTCCTTCTCGTCAAAGGTCGCCAGTCTGCCCTTGGGCACCGCGATCCCGTTCTCGGCCACCAGCCGCCGGGTGAGGCGCTTGTCGTCGCAGCGCGCCATCGCGACCGCGGAGGTGAACTCCGACAACGACTCCCGGGTGATGACGGTGCGGCCCCCGTGAGACAGGCGCATCTCACCGGCCTCGGCGTCGAGCACCTCGACCCAGATCCCGCGGCGCATGGCCTCATCGGCGATGATCCGCGCGTACGGATTGAGGTCCTCGACGGTTTCGGGCGGGTGGGTGAACAGCGGTTCGTTGATCGCGTTCTTGCGCTTGACCGCCATGACCGGCACGCGGTGGAAGCCGAGCTTTTCGTAGAGCGAGATCGCAGCCGCGTTGTCGTGGCTGACCGACAGATCCATGTAGGCGCGGCCGCGTTCGCGGTAGATCGCGGCCAGCGCCCGGGTGAGCGCCGCGCCGACACCGGGCAGGCTCGTCCCCGGGTCGACAGCCAGCGTCCACAGGCTCGAACCGTTCTCCGGATCGGAGAACAGCCGTTTGTGGTCGACACCGGTCACGGTGCCCAGCACGGACCCGTCGTCGTCACGCACCGCGACCAGGTAATCGAGGGCGTCCTGAGTCCGGTGGTTGTTCCACAGCACTTCGACGGGCGCGGGCACCATGCCGCAGCGCACGTACACGCGGTTCATCTCGTCGGCGTCGTCGGCGCTCTGCAGCGCACGCACCGAGAACCCGTTCGGCGTCTTGTCGGGCTCGGGATCCTCGGTGAACCGCAGCCGGTAGGTGTGGCTCGGATCGATGAAGAGTTCGGCGGGCGCCATCGACACCAGGACGTGGGGTTCGCGCGCGTAGATGCAGATGTCGCGTCGTCCGTGTCCCTCATGCCTGAGCACTTCGGCCAGCTTGGCGGGGTCGGCGAACGTCTGACCGAAAATCAATCGGCCCCAACCCATCTCGATGACGACATCGTCGGCCATCGCATCGACGAGATGCTGCGGTGACGCGTCGTGCAAGCCGAGGGTGATCGCTTCGGTCTGCTCCGCGTCGGGCCCGAGCGCCGTCATGCCGCGGGCCCGGTGATGCCGTGTCGCTGCAACCAAAGCTCGAGCAGCGCCAGTTGCCACAGTTCGTTGCCGCGCAGCGGCGTCAGGCGTCCGTTCGGGTCGGCGAGCAACCGGTCGATCGCGGCGGGCCGGAACAAGTCACGTTCCTTGGCCGCGGGCGCATACAACGCGTCGCGCACCATGTCCAGGTACGGACCCTCCAGATGGGTGAGCGCAGGCACCGGGAAATAGCCCTTCGGCCGGTCGATGACGTCGGACGGAATCACCTGGCGCGCGGCCTGCTTCAACACGCCCTTGCCTTCGTGGGCGATCTTCAGCTCGGGCGGGCAGGTCGCGGCGAGCTCGACGAGTTCGTGGTCGAGGAACGGCACGCGACCCTCCAGGCCCCACGCCATCGTCATGTTGTCGACGCGCTTGACCGGGTCGTCCACGAGCATGACGGTGGTGTCCAGTCGCAGACCGCGGTCGATGCCGGTCTCGGCCCCCGCCCGCGCGAAGTGCTCGGTGACGAAGTCCAGGCTCGGGTCGCCGTCGACGGCGAACGCCGGTGTCACCAGAGCGTCGTAGCCCGCGCGGTCGCGGTCGAAGAACGCCTTGCGGTAGCTGGCCACCGCCCCGTCGATCGACGCCGCGTCCGGTCCGCCCAGCGGGGGATACCAGTGGTATCCGGCGAACACCTCGTCGGCGCCCTGACCCGACTGCACGACCTTGACGTGCTTGGCCACCTCCTGGCTGAGCAGGTAGAAGGCGACGCAGTCGTGGCTGACCATCGGTTCACTCATGGCGCCGATCGCGCCGTCGAGCGCGGGCAACATGCGGTCGGTGCCGATGCGGATCTGGTGATGGTCGGTGCCGAAGTGCTCGGCGATGATGTCGGAGTACTTGAATTCGTCGCCGGCCACACCGCCGACCGATTCGAAGCCGATCGAGAACGTCTTGAGCCCGTGCTGTCCCGCCTCGGCGAGAAGCCCGACGATCAGGCTGGAGTCGACGCCGCCCGAGAGCAGGCAGCCGACGGGCACGTCGGCGACAAGGCGTCGCTCCACGGCCACGCGCAGAGCGTCGAGAACCGCGTTCTCCCAGTCCCGTTCGGACCAGTCGGCCCGGTCGGCCCTGCGGGTGAAGTCGGGCTCCCAGTACGTCGTCGTCGTGCGGCGGCCGTCGGGCTCGATCGCCACCAGCGACCCCGGCGGCACCTTGGCCACCCCGCGCAGGATGGTGCGCGGCGCGGGCACCACCGAGTGGAACGACATGTAGTGGTGCAGCGCGACCGGATCGATGCGGGTGTCCACCGACCCGTCCCTGGCGGCACCGGCCAGCAGTGCGGGCAGCGACGACGCGAACCGGACGCGGGCGGAATTCTCGCTGATATACAGCGGTTTGATGCCGAGTCGGTCGCGACCGAGCAGGACCCGGCCGCTGTCACGTTCGACGATCGCGAACGCGAACATGCCATGGAGGTGGTCGACGAACCGATCGCCCCAGTGGTGATACGCCTTGAGTAGCACCTCGGTGTCGCTGTGCGAGAAGAACCGGTAGCCATGGCCGCTGAGCTCGCGGCGCAGCTGCTTGTAGTTGTAGATGCAGCCGTTCCACGCGATCGCCAACCCCAGCTCGGGGTCGAGCATGGGCTGACCGCCCGCTTCGGAGAGATCGATGATCTTCAGGCGACGGTGACCCAGCGCGACCCTGCCCTGAGACCAGGCGCCCGCCGAGTCCGGGCCCCTCGGTGTCATCGCCTCGGCCATCGCCGAGACAGCTGCTACATCAGGTATCCGGCCGTCGAGACGCACCTCGCCGGTGGCTCCACACACGCCCTCGACATTACCCCTGTTGACGGTAGCGAAACCTGTTACGGGTGTGACGTAGGTCTAGTCAGTGCTGGTGGGACCGCAAAACCGCCCACGCGGGGCTCCCCACGGGCAACGTGTGGCGCCGCGGCGGCTCAGTCGGTGCGGCCCTTGAGGATCTCGTCCTCGATGGTGCCGCCGAGCCCCTCGGCGCTCGGGTCGTAGCCGTGCAGGCCGCCGGTGACGGCGTACTCCTCCTCGGGCGACAGCACCAGGCGGTGCCTGCCATAGAGGCCGAACACCAGCAGCCCCAGGATGTAGAAGATGACGATCGCGATGACCGCCGGCCGGTAGTCCGGGTTGACGAGGATGCCGACGAACGTCACCGCCGCGATGACCAGCGCGACGACCGCACCCGAGTTGCCGGTGGGGCTCACCCACGGTCGTCGCGCGTTGGGGAACTTTCGCCGCAGCAGGATGAACGAGACCATCTGCAACCCGTATGCCAGCACCGCGCCCCACACCGCGATGTTGAGGACCACCGCACCGGCGCCCTCGTTGTAGTTGACGATGAGCAGCGCCACGAATCCGATGACCGCGCCCGCCAGCAGCGCGACGTACGGTGTCTGCCGAGAACCGGTCAGCGACAACGTCTTCGGGTAGTAGCCGGCGCGGCTCAGCGAGTACATGTTGCGGCCGTAGGCGTACATGATGCCCTGCAGGCTGGCCAGCAGGCCGATCAGCGCGAACGCCGACAACACCGCGGCGAGGTTGGCGGGCAGGAAGGCGCGGAAGCCGTCGAGCAGCGGTTCGTCCGAACTGCCCAGCGCCTCGGACCCGGTCACCGCCGGGTTGAGGAAGAACACGATCGCACCGCAGCCGATCAGCGAGAGCAGTCCCCAGATGCCGGCGCGGGGAATGTCGCGGGCGGGGTCGTGTGCCTCCTCGGCCGCCAGCGGAAGTTCCTCGATGCCCAGGAAGAACCACATCGCGAACGGCATCGCGTACAGGATCGCCACCCAGCCGAACGGCAGGAACGTCGACGAACCGGCGGCGGCCGGATCGGGCGCGATATCGAAAAGCTTGCTGAAGTCCACGGCGCCGTTGGCGATGGCCAGGATGCCGAACAGCACCAGGATGCCGATCGACAGGATCGCGACGACGAGGGCGAACTTGAACGAGATCTCCGCACCCCACGAGTTCAGCCCGACGAAGAGCGCATACAGGACGACCCACCACACCCACATCGGCAGGGAGAGGTTGAACAGGTCGGTCGTCACGGCGTTGGCGTAGGAAGCCGAGAAGTAGACGATCACCGCGGTGGTGAACACGTACTCGATGGTCTCGGCGAACCCGGTGACGAAGCCGCCCCACGGGCCCATCGCGGCGCGCGCGAATGAGTACGCGCCGCCGGTATGTGGCATGGCCGCCGACATCTCCCCGATCGAGAAGAGCATGCCGAAGTACATGATCACGATGACGACCGAAGCGATCGCCAAGCCGCCCCATCCGGCCGCGCCGATGCCGAAGTTCCAGCCCGAGAAGTCGCCGGAGATCACCGCGGCGACGCCGATGCCCCACAGGCCCCAGAAGCCGGCGGTGCGTTTGAGTTGCCGCTTCTCGAAGTAGCCCTCGCCCGCTTGGCTGTACGTGACCCCGCCCGAGCGCTTCATCTTGTCCCGTGCCTGATCCTGGGCCACGTGGTCGCTCCGTTCTTGCGGTGATGGGGCATAGGGAGAATAAACTTGCAAAGGTCTGGTGTCCTACCTTTGGAAGTGACCTTTCTGTAAAGCCTTGGGCGAAGGCCGGAGCGAGCCACATCCAATGGTTGACTACCCGCAATCTCGCGCTGTCGAAGGAAAGGCCCACCACGGATGAGCGTCACATCGGGCATGTTGTCGCAGGCCGACCTCGAGCGCATGGTCGGCGACGGCGAGATCGACACGGTGATCGTCGGGTTCTGCGACATGCAGGGCAGGCTCACCGGGAAGCGGGTGTCGGCGCGGCTGTTCGTCGAGGAGGTCGCCGAACACGGCGCAGAGTGCTGCAACTATCTGCTGGCGGTCGACGTCGACATGAACACCGTTGACGGCTATGCGATGTCGAGTTGGGAGACCGGCTACGGGGACATGGTGATGAGGCCGGACTTCTCGACGCTGCGCCTCATTCCGTGGCTGCCGGGCACCGCGATGGTGATGGCCGACCTGGGTTGGCACGACGGCAGTCCGGTCGAGCAGGCCCCGAGGAGCATCCTCAACCGTCAGATCGACCGGCTCGCCGAACGCGGTCTGGTGCCCTACGTCGGGACCGAACTCGAGTTCATGGTGTTCGACGACGGCTTCCGCGAGGCGTGGGCCAAGGGTTATCGCGGATTGAGGGCGGCCTCCGACTACAACGTCGACTACGCGATGCTCGGCTCGACCCGGATGGAGCCGCTGCTGCGCGACATCCGGCTGGGCATGACCGGCGCGGGCATGTACTGCGAGGGCGTCAAGGGGGAGTGCAATCTCGGACAGCAGGAGATCGCATTCCGCTTCGACCATGCCCGGGTCACCTGTGACAACCACACGATCTACAAGAACGGCGCCAAGGAGATCGCCGACCAGCACGGCAAGAGCCTGACGTTCATGGCGAAATTCGATGAGCGCGAAGGAAACAGCTGCCATGTGCACATCTCGCTGCGAGGCGACGATGGCAGTCCTGATGGCACGGCGGTGTTCGCCGACGACACCGACCCGCTCGGAATGTCGCCGATGTTCCGCAGCTTCGTGGCCGGCCAACTGGCCACGATGCGGGAGCTGACGCTGTTCTACGCACCGAACATCAACTCCTACAAGCGGTTCGTCGACGGCAGTTTCGCCCCGACTACGATCGCGTGGGGTCTGGACAACCGGACCTGCGCGCTGCGCGTCGTCGGCCACGGCCACGGCATGCGGATGGAGAACCGGGCCCCCGGCGGTGACGTCAACCAGTACCTCGCGGTGTCGGCGTTGATCGCCAGCGGTCTGTACGGCATCGAACGCGAACTCGAGTTGCCCGAGCCGATGGAGGGTAACGCCTACACCAGTGGTGTGGAACGGCTTCCGGCCACGCTCACCGAGGCCGCGGCGCTGTTCGAGAAGTCCGAGGTGGCGCGGGAGGCGTTCGGCGACGAGGTGGTCGAGCACTACCTCAACAACGCCCGCGTCGAATTGGACGCGTTCAACGCCGCCGTCACGGACTGGGAAAGGATCCGCGGTTTTGAGCGGCTCTGATGTTTCGGCGGGCGGGCAGAAGCGCAGACCCGTACTCGGGCTGACCACCTACCTGCAGCAGGCACAGACCGGGGTGTGGGATGTGCGGGCGAGCTTCCTGCCCGCGATCTACTTCGAGGGTGTCGAACTGGCCGGCGGAATCTCGGTTCTGCTTCCCCCGCAACCCGTCGACGACCACATCGCCGACCGGGTGCTCGACGGGCTCGACGGCGTCATCATCACCGGTGGCCGCGACGTCGTGCCCGCGCACTACGGCCAGGAACCGCACCCGGCCACCGACGCCGACGTCGAAGACAACCGGCGCCGTGACCAATTCGAGTTCGCGCTGGTGCGCGGCGCGCTGCGGCGCGGCATCCCGGTGCTGGGCATCTGCCGCGGCGCCCAGGTGCTCAACGTGGCGCTGGGCGGCACACTGCACCAGCACCTGGCCGACGTCATCGGGCACAACCGCCATCAGCAGGGCAACGCCGTGTTCACGACGTCGACCATTCGCACCGTTGCGGGCACCCGGTTGGCCGAGCTCATCGGCGAGTCGTCGGACGCGCAGTGCTACCACCACCAGGCCATCGACCGACTCGGCGACGGCCTGGTGATCAGCGCGCAGGACGACGACGGAGTCATCGAGGCGGTCGAAGTCGACAGGGTCGCGCACCCGGACGACTTCGTGCTGGCCGTGCAGTGGCATCCCGAAGAGCGCCTCGACGACCTGCGGCTGTTCGCTGCCGTCGTCGAAGCAGCGGACGCATACGCAACAGAAAGGGCGAACGCTTGAGCACATCCGACGTGATCAACCCGGCGACCGAGGAGCTGCTGCGTACCGTCGAGCAGACCGACGAGGCCGCGGTCGACGATGCGGTGGCCCGGGCGAAAGCGGCGCAACGGGATTGGGCGCGGCAGGCGCCCGCCGAACGGGCGGCCGCGTTGCGCGCATTCGCGGCGACGGTCGACGCGCACGTCGACGAGCTGGCGGCGCTGGAAGTCGCCAACTCCGGGCATCCCATCGGTAGCGCCGAGTGGGAGGCCGGCCACGTCCGCGACGTGCTGCAGTTCTACGCCGCCACACCGGAACGCTTGTCCGGCAAGCAGATTCCGGTCGCGGGCGGTATCGATGTGACGTTCAACGAGCCACTCGGCGTGGTCGGTGTCATCACGCCGTGGAACTTCCCGATGACGATCGCCTCGTGGGGTTTCGCGCCTGCGCTCGCTGCGGGCAACGCGGTGCTCATCAAACCCGCTGAGTGGACGCCGCTCACCACGATCCGGCTGGGGGAGTTGGCCGTCGAAGCGGGAATCCCTGCCGACCTGTTCTGTGTGCTGCCCGGTAAGGGTTCGGTGGTGGGGGAACGATTCGTCTCGCACCCCGACGTGCGCAAGGTGGTGTTCACCGGCTCCACCGAGGTCGGCACCCGCGTCATGGCGGGCGCGGCCAAACAGGTCAAACGCGTCACCCTCGAATTGGGTGGCAAGAGCGCCAACATCGTCTTCGACGACTGTGATCTGGAGCAGGCGGCGGCCACCGCGCCGTACGGGGTATTCGACAATGCGGGCCAGGACTGCTGTGCGCGTAGCCGAATACTGGTGCAGCGCAACGTCTACGACCGATTCATGGAACTGTTCGAGCCCGCGGTCAGGGGTGTGGTGGTCGGCGACCCGCGCGCCAAGGACACCGAGATGGGTCCGCTGGTGTCGAAGGGGCACTGGAACACCGTCGCCTCGTTCGTGCCCGACGACGCGCCCGTCGCGTTCCGCGGCTCGGCTCCCTCAGGGCCGGGGTACTGGTTCCCGCCGACGGTGCTGACGCCGCAGCGCACCGACCGCACGGTGCGCGAGGAGATCTTCGGCCCTGTGGTCACCGTGCTGCCGTTCGACGACGAGGCCGACGCGATCGCGCTGGCCAACGACACCCCCTACGGGTTGTCCGGGTCGATCTGGACGGAGAACCTGTCGCGGGCGGTGCGGATGTCGCGGGCGGTGGAGGCGGGCAACCTGTCGGTCAACTCGCACTCGTCGGTGCGGTACAACACGCCGTTCGGTGGCTTCAAACAGTCCGGCCTCGGACGCGAACTCGGCCCTGACGCGCCGCTGTCGTTCACCGAAACCAAGAACGTGTTCATCGCCGTGCAGGAGGCACCCTAGATGGATCTGACTCAACGACTGGCGGGCAAGGTCGCCGTCATCACCGGTGGCGCCAGCGGCATCGGTCTGGCGAGCGCCAAGCGGATGAAGGCCGAGGGCGCGACCGTCGTCATCGGCGACATCGACCCGGCGGCCGGAAAGACCGTCGCCGACGATCTGAACGGCACCTTCGTCCAGGTCGACGTCTCCGATCAGGTCGCGGTGGACACGCTGTTCGACACCGCCGCCGAGACACACGGATCGGTCGACATCGCGTTCAACAACGCGGGCATCAGCCCACCCGAGGACGGTCTCATCGAGGACACCGGCGTCGACGCCTGGCAGCGGGTTCAGGACGTCAACCTCAAATCGGTGTTCTTCTGCTGTAAGGCGGCGCTGCGGCACATGGTTCCGCAGCAGAAGGGGTCGATCATCAACACCGCGTCGTTCGTCGCGGTGGTCGGCTCGGCGACGTCGCAGATTTCCTACACCGCATCGAAGGGCGGTGTGCTGACCATGTCGCGTGAACTCGGTGTCCAGTACGCGCGGCAGGGGATTCGCGTCAACGCGCTGTGCCCCGGGCCCGTCAACACGCCGCTGCTGCAGGAGTTGTTCGCCAAGGATCCGGAGCGCGCGGCACGACGGTTGGTGCATGTGCCGGTGGGCCGGTTCGCCGAACCGGAGGAACTCGCCGCCGCGGTCGCCTTTTTAGCCAGCGACGACGCGTCGTTCATCACCGCGTCGAGCTTCCTGGTCGACGGCGGTATCGGCGGCCACTACGTCACCCCGCTGTAGTCATGTCGGCCGACTCGGACGCACCAATGGCGCACGTGGGGTTCACCGCGTTGGCGGCCGCCGAAGCGTTGCTGCGTCCGGTGCGTGGGGGTAACGCCTTCGAGGACACCGTCGCCCGGCTCCTGCAGACCATCCGGCTCGGTGTGCTGGCGCCCGGCGAATGCCTGCCGCCCGAACGCGAACTCGCCTCACGTCTCGGCGTCAGCCGCGACACCGTGCGCGAGGCGATCAAGTCGCTGTCCGACGCGGGTTATCTGGTATCTCGGCGCGGACGGTACGGAGGGACGTTTCTCGCCGACGAACTGCCGCGACCTATTGCCAGAACCGACGCCGTGACGCGCGCGGAGATCGACGACGCACTGCGCCTGCGGGAGATCCTCGAAGTCGGCGCCGCGCACATGGCGGCCAGCCGCACGCTGAGCGCATCGGAGCGCGAACAACTGTGGGCCCGGATGGCCGACGTCCGCGCCGCTGCCGCCGACGACTACCGCCGGCTCGACTCGCGCCTGCACCTGGCGATCGCCGAGGCCGCCGGATCGCCGTCGCTGGTCCCGCTGCTGGCCGAGAACAGGATGCGGCTCAACGCCCTGCTCGACCAGATCCCGCTGCTGCCACGCAACATCGCCCATTCCGACGAGCAGCACGAGGCGATCGTGCTCGCGATCCTCGCAGGCGACGGCGACCGAGCGGCATCAGCGATGCGAACTCACGTCGAGGGGTCGGCCGCGCTGCTGCACGGCTTCCTCGACTAGGCCTCACCTTTTTCGCGCGAGCGTGCGTGTTTGGCGACGACACGCCGTCGAATTTCCAACCTTTGCGCACGCTCATGCGCCCGCGAGCGTGCACATCGGCGCTACATTGAGTCCCGTGAACGAGCCAGTCGGCCAGGTGGACGTCGAACGCGCCGCGTCGGCGCTGGCCGACGTCGACACCGCCAGCTGGACGCAGCGATTCGACCTGCTGTCGGACCCGCATCGGCTGGAGATCCTGCTCACGCTGCATCGGGTGCCGGGAATCCGCGTGGGAGACCTCGCAGCGGCGCTGGGCCGCTCGGAAAACGCCGTCTCGCAAGCGCTTCGCGTGCTGCGCCAGCAGGGCTGGGTCAGCGCCACTCGGGTGGGACGGGCCGTCAGCTACCGCCTCGACGACGAGATCGTGCACGACCTGCTGCACTGGATCGGCGCCCGGCACGGCTGACGCCGTTTCCGCCCTACACACGCTGTTCTGGTGGAGGCTGTATGCCGTGGCGGTGGACGACCGGCCTGAGGTTGAACCCACCGCATTGGCGACGGCGGAACATTTGACGAGGACAAGACATGGCAACTACCGGACAGAACACGACGACGGGTGATGGCGATCGCCAGCTCAAGGCCAAACATCGCGCGTTATGGGCCTCGGGTGATTACCCCACCGTCGCATCCGAACTGATCCCCGCACTCGGTCCTGAGTTGGTCCAAGCCTGCGGGGTGCGTCCCGGCGATCGTGTGCTCGACGTCGCGGCCGGCTCGGGCAACGCGGCGATTCCGGCGGCGGAGCTCGGCGCCGTGGTCACGGCGAGCGACCTCACTCCGGAGCTCTTCGACGCCGGGCGTCGGATCGCCGCGGAGCGCGGTGTGAGTCTGGAGTGGGCGGAGGCCGACGCGGAGGCACTGCCGTTCGCCGACAACGGCTTCGACGTCGTGATGTCTTGTGTCGGTGCGATGTTTGCACCGCATCATCAGGAAACCGCCAGCGAACTGATCAGGGTGGCCCGTCCCGGCGGAAGGATCGGGATGATCAACTGGACGCCCGAAGGCTTCATCGGGAAGTTGTTCGCGACCATGAAGCCCTACGCGCCGCCGCCGCCGCCGGGGGCGACCCCGCCGCCGCTGTGGGGCAGTGAGGAGCACGTGCGCGCGCTGTTCGGTGATCGGGTCACCGACCTGACGATGCGCCGCCAGACGGTGCGGATGGACCAGTGCGCCACACCGCTTGAGTTCCGTGAGTACTGGAAACGCAACTACGGTCCCACGATCGCCGCGTACAAGTTCAACGAGAACAACCCCGAGCGCGTCGAAGCGCTGGACGAGGATTTTCTCGCCTTCCTCGAGCGGTCCAATCAGGGCGTCGCCGAAGAGGGGTTCTGGGAGGCCGAGTACCTCCTGGTGACAGCGACCAAGCCGTAACGCCCGGCGCGGACCCCGTCTGAACATGTGTTCAGCTAGACATGTGTTCGTCTGGAGCTCTAGGCTCGCGGGGTGACCTACTCGTACGTCGCGATGCATATGAGCGACGGCATCGTCAACGCCCCGACCTCCGTCGTCTTCGGTCTCATCGCCGTCGCTGTTGTCGCACTGTGCGCGGCCAAGGCCAGAAACGAGCTCGACGAGCGCACGGTGCCTCTCGCAGGCCTCGTCGCCGCGTTCATCTTCGCCGTCCAGATGATCAACTTCCCGATCCTCCCGGGCGTCAGCGGGCACCTGCTCGGCGGGGCGCTCGCCGCGATCCTGGTCGGCCCCTACACCGGGGCGCTGTGCATCGCCATCGTGTTGGTCGTACAGGCGCTGCTGTTCGCCGACGGCGGGGTCACCGCGCTGGGCACCAACATCGTCAACATGGCGGTGATCGGTGTCGCGGCCGGCTATCTGACCGCCGTCCTGCTCTACACCTCGGTCAGGAAGCGCGCCGAAGTACCAGTGGCCAGCTTGGGCGTGATCGCCTTCGTAGCCGCGCTGATCGGAACCATCTGTGCGGCAATGGGCTTCGTCGTCGAATACGCGATCGGTGGAGCGGCCACCACGTCGCTCGGCGCGGTGACGGGCTACATGCTCGGAACCCATGCGCTGATCGGCGTGGGAGAAGGCATCATCACTGCCGTGACCGTGATGGCCGTCGCGCGTTCGCGTCCCGACCTCGTCTACCTGTTGCGCCGCACCCGGCGGGAGGTTGCGGCATGAGGTCGCGCTGGCAGTTCTTGGCGATTTTCGCGGCTGTCACGCTGCTGATCGCCGGGGTGGTGTCCTACTTCGCCAGCTCGAACCCCGACGGGCTCGACTCGACGACGCTGCGCGGGTGCGAGGTCGTCGAGACCGCTGCCGGCGAGGAACTCACCGGCGAGTGCATCGCCCAGCACGCCGAGGAGCACAGCCTGGCGGCCTCCCCGCTCGCCGACTACGCCATCGGCGGACGCGACGGCACCGGCGGCATCGCCGGGATCATCGGCGTGCTCGCGACGCTCTTCGTCGCAGGATCGGTGTTCTGGCTGATCGCGCGGAACCGCAGAGCGACCGACCGCAGCGGATCGGGCTGACCATGGGCGCGGGCGCTCACCCCCTCTACCGGCACGACGACTCCGCCGTGCACCGCGCCCCCGCCGAGGTGAAGGTCGTCTGCCTACTGGTGTTCGTGCTCGCGGTCGTCGCGACGCCGCGGGAGATGTTCTGGCCCTTCGCCGTCTACGCGCTGATCGTCGTCGGCATCTGGCGTCTCGCCCGCATCCCGCTGCGGTGGGTCCTGCCCCGGATGCTGATCGAAGCGCCGTTCCTCGTCCTGGCCGTGCTGCTGCCCTTCGCCGAGGGCGGCGAACGTATCGACGTTGCAGGACTGGCGCTTTCGGTCAGCGGGTTGTGGGCGGCGTGGGGCATCGTCATCAAGGGCACGCTCGGGGTCGCGGCGGCACTGACCGTGGCCGCCACCACGTCGACGACAGAGCTGCCCACCGCGCTGGGCCGGCTCGGTGTGCCCGCGATCGCGACGTCTGTGCTGGTGCTGATGATCCGCTACGTCGATCTGCTGACCGCCGAGGCCGGCCGGATGCGCATGGCACGCATATCGCGTGGCGATTCACCGCGCGTCCTGCATCAGGCCGGTGCGATCGCCAAGGGTATCGGCGCGCTGTTCCTGCGGTCTTACGAACGCGGTGAGCGGGTCTACGTCGCGATGCTGTCGCGCGGGTTCGACGGCAACGCACCGGATCTGGCCGTGATCGGTGCGCCGCCGCGCGCCGTCGCGTCGCAGTGGGTGATCGTCATGGCTCCGGCCGCGGCCGCGGTCGCGGTTTCCGCGTCGGCGTGGGTGCTGCGATGAACGCGATCACGATCGAGGGTCTGCGCCACGTCTACCCCGACGGCCACGTCGCCCTCGACGGTGTCGACCTGACCGTGCGCGGCGGCGAACGCATCGCCGTGCTCGGCCCCAACGGCGCGGGCAAGACCACGCTGATGTTGCACCTCAACGGCGTGCTGACCGCGACGTCGGGTTCGGTGCGCATCGGCGATGTCGCGCTGACCCGCAAGACGCTTCACGACGTGCGCAGACGTGTGGGCCTGGTCTTCCAGGACCCCGACGACCAGTTGTTCATGCCGACCGTCGCCCAGGATGTGGCGTTCGGTCCCGCGAACTTCGGGTTGCGCGGTGACGCGCTGGCCGACCGGGTCCGAGAAGCGCTCCAGACGGTGTCTCTGACCGAGGAGGCCGACCGCAGCCCTACCCACCTGTCGGCGGGCCAGCGTCGCCGTGCGGCGCTGGCGACCGTACTGGCATGCCGGCCCGAAATCCTTGTGCTCGATGAACCGTCGGCGAACCTCGATCCGGTCGCTCGCCGGGAACTGGCCGAGACGTTGTCTGCGCTGGACTCCACGATGTTGATCGTCACGCACGACCTGCCCTATGCCGCTCAGCTGTGCGAGCGGGCGGTCGTGATGGATCGCGGCGTGATCGTCGCCGACGGCCCCATCCGGGAGATCCTCGCCGACACCGAGCTGCTCGCCACGCATCGCCTCGAGCTGCCCTGGGGCTTCGAGGTGCCCACCCGGCCCTGACTTGTGCACATCGAGGAGCGTTGAGCGCTCCCAAACGTGCACAAACCGCCGGCAAGTCAGTGTCGTCGGGACGGCGGCCACGGCGGCTCGCCGCACAGCGCCAGCAATGCGTTCTCGACGACCTCCGGCAGGGCGGGGTGAATCCAGTACTGCCCGCGCGCCATCTCCTGCGCGGGCAGGTCGAACGCCATGCCCTGGACGACAGGCTGGATCAGCGATGACGCCTGATGGCCCATGATGTGCGCACCGAGGAGCAGCCCGGTGTCGTCGTCGACGATGACTTTGGCGATACCGGAGGTGTCCTCCATCGCCCACCCGTAGGCGACGTCGGCGTAATCCTGGATCTTCACCCGGATCCGGAAACCCTGTGCGCGCGCCTCGTTTTCGGTTAACCCGACGCTGGCGATCTGCGGGTCGGTGAACACCGCCGACGGGACATGGCGGTGGTTGGCAGGCATGAGCGCGTCCGTGTCATCCCAGTCCTGCAGAAGATTGTGTTTGACGACGCGCGCTTCGTGGTTGGCCACGTGCTTGAGCTGGAAGTCCGACGACACGTCGCCGAGCGCGAAAATGCCGCGGGCGGTGGTGCGTTGGTATTCGTCGACGACGACCTGTCCGCTCGCGGTCACCTTCACACCGGCATGCACTGCGTCGAGCAGGTCACCGTTGGGGACGCGACCGGTCGCCACCAGCAGGACGTCGCCGCACAGTGTCGAGCCGTCGTGACAGGTGACTTCGACGCCGCCGTCGACCTCGCGGGCGTCGGCGAGCTCGTGATGGTTGCGCACCTCCCACTTCTTGGCGGCGATGTCGGTGAAGCGCATCGCGATGTCGTCGTCGTGGCCGCGCAGCAGAGTGCTGCCGCGGATCAGCAGCGTGATCTTGCTGCCGAGCGACGAGAAGATGTGGGCGAATTCGCAAGCGACATAACCGCCGCCGACGATGATGAGGTGTTCGGGCAGATCGGTGATCCGCATGATCGTGTCGCTGGTGTGGTACGGCGCACCGCATTCGCTGACCGCGTCGGGCACGACCGCGCGAGAACCGGCCGCGATCACCACCTGGTCGGCGGTGAACTCGTCGCCGGCGTCGGTGCGCAGCGCATACCGGCCGTCGGGTCTCGTGGGCGCAAACCTGGTGTGGCTGGAGAACACCTGCACATTCGGTGAGGAGCGACGGTAGTTCTCTCCCGCTACGGCCAACGGGTCGATCCGTCCGAACACCCTCGAGACGACGTCGGGCCACCGCACCGCGTCTATGTGCGCGTCGACACCGTATCGCGCCGCGTCCCTGACGGTGTCGGCGACGCCCGCCGCGTAGACGAACATCTTCGTCGGGATGCAACCGACATTGAGACACGTTCCGCCGAACACACTCTGCTCGCAGATCGCGATCTTCTTGTCGATGTAGCGCTCGTCGAGGATCGAGTTGCCCGAGCCCGCTCCGATGATCGCGATGTCGAAGTGCGTCATGACCAGCCTCCTGGGGATCGGGTGACGGCGGAGCCGCGGGCGGCCGGATCGAGGTACCAGTCCAGCCATCGGTCCAGTTCGCCGTAGGCGGCCCGTCGTGCCTCGGGTACCGACAGGAACACGTCGTGCTTGGCGTCGGCGATCGGCACGATCGTGGTCCGGTTGCCGATGCATCCGGCCCACCGGGCGATCTGTTTGACGTCGAGCACCGCATCGCCCTTCTGAATCGCGTCCGGATCCTTCACCTCGCGCACGCTGCGGTCTGAGCGCAGAACGAGGTTGGGCACGCCGACGTCGAGACCGCGGTGCAGTCTCGCGTGGCCGCGGCGGACGGCGGCGATCCAGCCCGTCGTGACGGGAAAGCCGCCGACGGGCTTCCACTTCAGGTCGTAGTCGAAGTCGCCGTGGTAGTCGCGGTGCAACGACGAGCCGTAGCCACCTTCGCTCGGCGGGCGCACCACCAGCCGCTTGTACACCCGCGAGACGGCCCCCAGTGCGGCGCGCGTCGGTGCGGCCCGAAGGATCGATGGCCCCTGCAGGTCAAGCCACGGGCTGTTCAGCACGAGGCCGCCGATGCGCTTGCGCCCGGTCCGCCCGCGCCGACGCAACCGGTCCAGCCACAGCGACACGATCAGCCCACCGGCCGAGTGCCCGTACACCAGGACCTCGGCCGGGGACACCGAGCCGATGATGTCGAGTGCGCGTTCGAGTTCGACGTCGTAGCGGGCCAGGTCGGTGGTGAAGTGAGGGGTCTGGCCCTCCCGCCACGAACGCCCGCATTTGTGCAGGTCGATGGCGTAGAACGCGAATCCGCGACCGGCGAAGTGGTCGGCGAGCTCGGTGTTGAAGAAGTAGTCGGTGAACCCGTGCACCAACAGCACCGCGCGCGTGGCCGACCGATCCGGTTCACCGCGCCGAACCAGGGTGGCGACGAGCTCGCCCTCCCCGTCCGGGTCCGCGCCGAGGGCCATCGGGTGTTGCCAGTAGCCCGGCAGCACGTCTGCCTTCCAGTCGGGCACGACAGCAACGATAGCCGCGACAGCCGGTACCGCTGGGCGAAGCGGCGCTATGGCGTTCTGCGCGCGGCGATCGCGCGGGGATTGAGAACGCGCTTTGCGGGCTAACCTGATGATCGACCATGGCCGCGGCCGCGCGGAAAACCGAGTCCAGTCGGGGGAACTGAGAGTGTCTGACGAACCGAGGAAGACAGACGTCGTGCTCATCGGGGCCGGCATCATGAGCGGAACGTTGGGCGCGCTGCTGCGACAGCTGGAGCCGGACTGGGACATCACGCTGATCGAGCGCCTCGACGCGGCGGCCGCCGAGAGCAGCGACGCGTGGAACAACGCCGGTACCGGCCACTCGGCGCTGTGCGAGCTGAACTACACCCCGCAGCAGCCCGACGGGTCGATCGACATCTCCAAGGCCGTGCGCGTCAACGAGCAGTTCCAGGTGACGCGCCAGTTCTGGGCGTACGCGGTCGAAAACGGGTTGATCAGCGATCCGCGCAGCTTCCTCAACCCGATCCCGCATGTGAGTTTCGTGCACGGCGCCGAAAGCGTGAAGTATCTGCGGCGCCGCTACGACGCGTTGGTGACCAACCCGCTGTTCGCGCGCATGGAGTACATCGACGACGAGGACGAGTTCACCCGGCGGCTGCCGCTGATGGCCGAAAAGCGCGACTTCTCCGAACCGGTCGCGCTCAACTGGACCGAGCAGGGCACCGACGTCGACTTCGGCGCCCTGTCCCGCCAGCTGCTCGGCTACGTCGCCCAGCGCGGTATGACCACATATTTCGGGCACGAGGTGCGCGATCTGAACCAGGAGTCCGACGGTTCGTGGACCCTGAAGCTGGTCAATCTGCGCACCGGGCGCACCAGCAAGCTCAAGGCCGGCTTCGTGTTCGTCGGCGCGGGCGGCGGGGCGTTGAACCTGTTGCAGAAGGCAGGCATGAAGGAGGCCAAGAACTTCGGCGGCTTCCCGGTCAGCGGCAAGTTCCTGCGCACCGACGTCCCGCGCCTTACTGATGCGCATCAGGCCAAGGTGTACGGCCAGCCACCGGTGGGTGCGCCGCCGATGTCGGTTCCGCACCTGGACACGCGCGTGATCAACGGCCGGTCCTGGTTGCTATTCGGGCCGTTCGCCGGCTGGTCACCGAAATTCCTCAAACAGGGCGACGTCTTGGACCTGCCCGAATCCATCACGCTCAACAACGTCGCGTCGATGGTCAACGTCGCGCTCACCCAGTTCGGACTGCTCAAGTACCTGGTGGGCCAGCTGATGTTGTCGGACGCCGAGCGAATCGAAGCACTCCGCGAATTCGCGCCCAGCGCAAAGGAATCCGACTGGGAGCTCAACGTGGCGGGGCAACGGGTCCAGGTCATCTGCGGTAAGAGCGGCAAGGGTGTGCTCGACTTCGGCACCACCGTGCTCACCTCCGGTGACGGCACCATCGCCGGGCTGCTCGGCGCTTCCCCGGGAGCCTCGACCGCGGTGCCCGCGATGATCGACGTGCTGCAGCGCTGCTTCGCCAAGCGCTATCCGGCGTGGGAGTCCGAGATCAAGGAGATGGTGCCGTCGCTGGGACACGAGTTGTCCTCCGAGCCTGCGCTGTTCGACGAGGTGTGGTCGCACGGAACGCGGGTCCTGCGTCTCGACGAATCCCCGGCGGTGGCCACGGGATGACGGTTGCGCTGCGCCGCAGTTGGTCTCGAGACCTCGACGCCGCAACGCTCTACGAACTGCTCAAGCTGCGGGTCGAGGTCTTCGTCGTGGAGCAGGCCATTCCGTATCCAGAACTCGACGGCCGCGATCTTCTCGCCGAGACGCGGCACTTCTGGCTGGAAACGTCCACCGGTGAGGTGATTTCGACGCTGCGTCTGATGGAGGAGCATCCCGGCGGGCAGAAGGGCTTCCGCATCGGCCGGGTGTGCACCAAGCGTGAGGCGCGCGGGCAGGGGCACAGCACGCGGCTGCTGCAGGCCGCGCTGGCCGAGGTGGGTGACTATCCCTGCCGCATCGACGCCCAGACGTACCTGGCCGATATGTATGCCCGCCTCGGCTTCGTCCGCGACGGAGAGGAGTTCATGCAGGACGGCATTCCGCACGTCCCTATGCTGAAGCCGTGACCTATCCCTTCAGCGCGATCGTCGGGCATGACCGTCTGCGGCTGGCGCTGCTGCTGTGCGCGATCCGCCCCGACATTGGAGGGGTGCTGATTCGCGGAGAGAAGGGCACCGCGAAGTCGACGGCGGTGCGTGGGTTGGCCAAGGTGCTGGAAGCGGCCGCTGCGGCGGACGGGACGACGGGCACCACTGGGCAGCTGGTCGAACTGCCGATAGGCGCGACCGAGGATCGGGTGGTCGGCTCGCTGGATTTGCAGAAGGTGCTGCGCGACGGTGAGCACGCGTTCTCGCCGGGACTGCTCGCCCGCGCGCACGGCGGTGTGCTCTACGTCGACGAGGTGAACCTGCTGCACGACCATCTGGTCGACGTGCTGCTCGACGCCGCGGCGATGGGCCGGGTGCACGTGGAGCGCGACGGGGTGTCGCACAGCCATGAGGCACGCTTCGTGCTGATCGGCACGATGAATCCCGAAGAGGGCGAACTGCGTCCGCAGCTGCTCGACCGGTTCGGGCTCACCGTCGACGTGCGGGCGTCGCGCGACGTCGATGTGCGCGTCGAGGTGATCCGACAACGCATGGCGTATGAGGCCGATCCCGCCGGGTTCGCCCAACGCTACGCCGAAGACGACGATGAGCTCGCGCGCCGTGTCGCGGCGGCCCGCGCTTCGGTCGACTCGGTTTCGTTGCCCGACAGCGAATTACGTCGGATCGCGGCGCTGTGCGCGGCTTTCGACGTCGACGGCATGCGTGCCGACCTGGTCGTCGCCAGGACCGCTGTCGCGCACGCCGCGTGGCGCGGAACCGAGGTGGTGTCCGAGGAGGACATCCGGGTGGCCGCTGAACTCGCGCTACCGCACCGCCGACGCCGCGACCCGTTCGACGACCCGGGCCTGGATCCCGGCCAACTCGACGACGTGATGGCCCAGGCCGACGAGGCCACCGACGAGAACCCCGACCCCGAACCCGATCCCGACCCACCGGGCGGTGGCGCGTCGTCGTCGCCGGAGGGTGACGGCCGCGATAGGCAACCGTCACAACGGAATTCGGGGAGTTCGCGTCCCAGCGCCGCACCCTCGGCGGTGTTTCGCACCCGTTCGCTGGTGGTGCCCGGTGTGGGGGAGGGAGCGCCGGGCCGCCGGTCGCGGGCGCGTAACCGCACCGGCAAGACGATCTCGGCCACGTCTGACGGCCGGACCGGTCACGGTGTGCACATGTTCGGCACCCTGCTGGCCGCCGTGGAGAACCAACGCAGGCCCGGAGCGCCCCGGCCGCAGCCGGGCGATGTGCGGCGCGCGATCCGGGAGGGCCGCGAGGGGAACCTGGTGATCTTCGTGGTCGACGCGTCGGGTTCGATGGCCGCGCGCGACCGGATGTCCGCGGTCGGGGGTGCGGCGCTGTCGCTGTTGCGCGACGCCTACCAGCGCCGCGACAAGGTCGCCGTGATCACGTTTCGCCAAAGCGACGCGAAGGTCCTGCTGCCTCCGACGTCGTCGGTGCATATCGCCAGCCGGCGTCTGGCCCGTTTCGACACCGGCGGCAAGACGCCTCTGGCGGAAGGCTTGTTGGCGGCGCGCGACCTGGTCGTGAGGGAGAAGGCCCGCGACCGCGCCCGGCGCAGCCTCGTGGTGGTGCTGACCGACGGCCGCGCCACCGGCGGTGCCGACCCGTTGGGGCGCACGCGCTCGGCCGCCGCGCGGTTGGTGGCCGAGGGCGCCGCCGCGGTCGTTGTCGACTGCGAAACGTCGTATGTGCGGTTGGGTCTGGCCGCAGAGCTCGCCGAACAACTGGGCGCCCCGGCGGTGCGGTTGGCCCAGCTGCGGGCGGACAGCCTCACCGACGTGATCCGCACCGCCGCCTGAGATGGGCCACAAGGAGTAGGGAGAGGTAGGTATGCCTCAGGGTCAGCCGCTGACGGTTCCCGACGACGGGTTGACCACCCGCGCACGCCGCAACGCCCCGCTGTTCGCCGTGCACACCGGTGCGGGTAAGGGCAAGTCGACCGCCGCGTTCGGCATGGCGCTGCGCGCATGGAATCAAGGCTTTGACATCGCGGTGTTCCAGTTCGTCAAGAGCGCCAAGTGGAAGGTGGGCGAGGAAGCGGCCTTCCGCGAACTCGGCAAACTGTACGACGAGCACGGCGTCGGGGGACCGGTGCAGTGGCACAAGATGGGTTCGGGTTGGTCCTGGTCGCGCAAACACGGCGACGAGGTCGACCACGCCGCGGCGGCGGCCGACGGCTGGGCCGAGATCGCGCGGCGGATCGCCGACGAACGCCACGATTTCTATGTGCTCGACGAGTTCACCTATCCGCTGAAGTGGGGCTGGATCGACGTGGACGAGGTCGTCGCGACTCTCCGCTCGCGACCCGGGATGCAGCACGTCGTCATCACCGGTCGCGACGCCCCGCAGCAGTTGCTCGATGCCGCGGATCTGGTCACCGAGATGACCAAGGTCAAGCACCCGATGGATGTCGGGCGCAAGGGTCAGAAGGGCATCGAGTGGTGACGCTCGATCGGCGCGAGCGACCGCGAAATGACACCATTTGCGGTGTGTCGGCGTGCAAACACGGTCGCTCGCCACGGGTGGGTGGGCCCACGCGGGGGGCGGGGTGAGCAGGGCGACGCCTGCGGTGGTGATCGCCGCGCCCGCCTCGGGTAGCGGAAAGACCACCGTGGCAACGGGTTTGATGGGGGCGCTGCGGCGAGCAGGGCGTGCGGTCGCGCCGTTCAAGGTCGGCCCCGACTACATCGACCCCGGCTATCACGCGCTGGCCTCGCTACGGCCCGGCCGCAACCTCGACCCCGTCCTGACGGGGGAGCACCTGATCGGGCCGCTCTACCGGCACGGCAGCGCCCGAGCCGACATCGCGGTGATCGAAGGCGTGATGGGCCTGTTCGACGGCCGCATCACCGAGGAGTCGCGCGGCAATGCGTTCGGATCCACCGCACATGTCGCCGCTCTGCTGGGCGCACCGGTCGTCATGGTCGTCGACGCCCGCGGACAGAGTCACAGCATCGCCGCACTGCTGCACGGCTTTTCGACGTTCGACTCCTCGGTACGCGTTGCCGGGGTGATCCTCAACCGCGTCGGCTCGCCGCGCCACGAGGAGGTACTGCGCCAAGCCTGCGAACACGCCGGCATCCCGGTCTTGGGTGTGATTCCCCGCTGCGACGAAATGTCTGTCCCCTCACGGCATCTGGGCCTGGTCACCGCGGTCGAACACGGGAACAGGGCGCGCGAGGCGGTGGAGGCGATGACGGCGCTCGTAGGTCGCCACGTCGACCTGGTGGGGATCGCCGCGCTGGCCGAGAGCAGGGTCCTCGACGACCCCTGGGACGCCGAGGAGGTGACCCCCGTCGGCGGAAACGCCACGGTGGCGCTGGCATCGGGCAGGGCGTTCAGCTTCGGCTACGCCGAACACCGCGAAGTGCTCACCGCCGCGGGCGCCGAGGTCGTCGAGTTCGACCCGCTGACCGACGCGCTGCCGTCGGGCGCCGATGCCCTCGTCGTGCCCGGCGGTTTCCCCGAGGAGTTCGTCGCCGAACTCTCCGCCAACGACGTCGCCCGCACGCAGATCAGACAACTGGCGGCGTCGGGGGCCCCGGTGCACGCCGAATGCGCGGGCCTGACCTATCTCGTCGACGACCTCGACGGTCACCCGATGTGTGGGGTGATCTCCGGTTCGGCGACGTTCACCGACCGCCTCACGCTCGGCTACCGCGAAGCCGTCGTGGTGACCGACTCGCCGTTGCACTCGATCGGTGCCCGGATGATGGGACACGAGTTTCACCGCACCGCAGTCACTTTCAAAAACGACTACGCCCCCGCGTGGATCTTCACCGGCGGCGCCATCGGCCGCAGGAGGGACGGCGTGGTGGACGGGGCCGTGCATGCCGGCTACCTGCACACCCACCCCGCCGCGCACCCGCGGGCAATCAGCCGCTTCGTGGCGGTGGCCGCAACCTCTAAGCTCGCGCCGATGAGCTCGCGCGAACAGGATCCGGATCAGTGACCGAGAACGCCTATCTAGTCGGTCTGCGCCTGACCGGCAGGAAGGTCGTCGTCGTCGGCGGCGGCAGTGTGGCGCAGCGCCGCTTGCCGCTTCTGGTGGCCAACGGCGCCGACGTGGTCGTGATCGCGCGCGAGGCCACGCCCGCGGTCGAGGCGATGAGTGGAATCGCGCTGCAGCTGCGCGAGTTTGAACCGGGCGACCTCGAGGGCGCCTGGTACGCGATCGCCGCCACCGACGACCCGGCCGTCAACGCGGCCGTCGTCGCCGAGGCCGAGGATCGCCACATCTTCTGTGTGCGCGCGGACGTGGCCGTCGAGGGCACGGCCGTCACACCGGCATCGTTCGAGTACGAGGGGCTCTCGGTCGGTGTGCTCGCCGGCGGTGAGCACCGCCGGTCGGCGGCGATCAGGTCGGCGATCCACGAGGCCATGCAGCGCGGGCTCATCGCACCGGACAGTTCGGCAACCGCCGACGTCGTACACGGCGGCGTGGCGCTCGTGGGCGGGGGACCGGGCGACCCCGAGTTGATCACCGTTCGCGGGCGCCGGCTGTTGGCGCACGCCGACGTCGTCGTCGCCGATCGACTCGCACCGCAGGAACTGCTGGCCGAGATGCCGCCGCATGTCGAGGTCATCGACGCGTCGAAGATCCCGTACGGCCGGGCCATGGCACAGGACGCGATCAACGGCCTGCTGATCGACCGCGCGAAAGCGGGCAAGTTCGTCGTGCGACTCAAGGGCGGCGACCCGTTCGTGTTCGCGCGCGGATACGAAGAGGTGCTGGCCTGCGCCGAGGCCGGTATCCCCGTCACCGTCGTACCCGGTGTGACCAGTGCCATAGGGGTTCCCGCGCTCGCGGGTGTGCCCGTCACCCACCGGCACGTCACGCACGAATTCGTGGTGGTGAGCGGGCATGTCGCGCCCGGGCATCCCGAATCGTTAGTGAATTGGAATGCCTTGGCCGCGCTCTCGGGCACCATCGTGTTGCTGATGGCCGTCGAACGCATCGAACTGTTCGCCGAGGCGCTGCTGGAAGGCGGACGACCTGCGGATACGCCGGTTCTGGTGGTTCAGCACGGCACCACCGCCGCACAGCGCACTTTGCGCGCGACGCTCGCCGATGTCGCAGAACGGATCCGGGAGGACGGAATTCGGCCTCCTGCGATCATCGTTATCGGGCCCGTGGCCGCCTTCGCCGGTTAAAGGGATCTTAAGATTACTGTAAGGTAACCCCCATGACGGCTCTCAATGACGCAGAGCGTGCTGCCATGCGCCGTGACGCCGAGGGTGGGGCAAATCGAGCATTTCCACCGCACTCCCAGAAGACCGCTATCGGGTCTGCGCGCGGGCAAACCGGCAGGTCCTCGGCGTGGCTGCCATCGCCGAGGTTCATCGCTGCGGTCATCGCGATCGGCGGTATGCAGCTGCTCGCGACCATGGACAGCACGATCGCGATCGTCGCGCTTCCTAAGATCCAGGACGAGCTGAGCCTCTCCGACGCCGGCCGTAGCTGGGTGATCACCGCCTACGTGCTGACGTTCGGCGGGTTGATGCTGCTGGGCGGGCGACTCGGCGACACGATCGGCCGCAAGCGCACCTTCATCGTCGGCGTGGCGCTGTTCACCATCGCTTCGATCCTGTGTGGTCTCGCGTGGAACGAGGCGACGCTGGTGGTCGCCCGACTGCTGCAGGGCGTCGGCGCGGCCATCGCCTCACCGACCGCGCTGGCGTTGATCGCGACGACGTTCCCGAAGGGCCCGGCCCGTAACGCGGCCACCGCCATCTTCGCCGCGATGACCGGTATCGGCTCGGTGGTGGGCCTGATCGTCGGTGGTGCGCTGACCGAGGTGTCGTGGCGCTGGGCGTTCCTGATCAACGTGCCGATCGGCCTGGTGATGATCCACCTGGCCCGCAAGACCCTGCGGGAGACCAACCGCGAGCGGCTCAAGCTGGACGCTGCGGGCGCCCTCCTGGCCACGCTCGCCTGTACCGCAGCGGTGTTCGGGTTCTCGATGGGCCCCGAACAGGGCTGGCTGTCGCCGATCACGCTGGGTTCGGGTCTCACTGCGTGCGCCGCTTTCCTGGCGTTCCTCTACGTCGAGCGCACCGCGGCCAACCCGGTCCTGCCGTTCGACCTGTTCAAGGACCGGAACCGCGTCGCGACCTTCGCCGCGGTGTTCCTGGCCGGCGGCGTGATGTTCACGCTGACCGTGCTGATCGGCCTGTACGTGCAGGACATCATGGGCTACAGCCCGCTGCGCGCAGGCATCGGGTTCATTCCGTTCGTGATCGCGCTCGGGATCGGGCTCGGGCTCTCGTCGCAGCTGGTGCAGATGTTCCCGCCGCGACTACTGGTCATCGCCGGCGGCGTGCTGGTGCTGGGTGCCATGATCTACGGCTCCACGCTCGACGCGAACATCCCGTACTTCCCGAACCTGGTGCTGCCGATCACCGTCGGTGGGCTGGGCATCGGAATGATCGTGGTGCCGCTGATGCTGTCGGCGATCGCCGGCGTCGGCTTCGACCAGATCGGCCCGGTGTCGGCCATCGCGCTGATGCTGCAGAACCTCGGCGGGCCCGTCGTGCTGGCCATCATCCAGGCCGTGATCACGTCGCGCACGCTGTATCTGGGCGGCACCACCGGACCCGTCAACGATATGAGCGCCGCACAGCTGCACGCCCTCGACCAGGGCTACACCTACGGCCTGCTGTGGGTGGCTGCGGTCGCCGTGATGGTCGGGCTCGCCTCGCTGTTCATCGGCTACAGCGCGTCGCAGGTTGCGCATGCGCAGGAAGTCAAGGACGCGATCGACTCCGGAGAGCTTTAGCTCTGACTTCGGTGTAGTCCGTCGCGCCCGGCGCGACCGAATACACCGAAATCGCACTCGGTAGGGTGGCTGACCATGTCTGCCGTCGGTGGTTCCTCCGAGTCGACGGACCGTCCCGTGCCGCTGGCGGCGTTGCCCCTCGCGAAGTCCGTTCTGGGCCCGGCGATCATCGCGATCACCGGCATGCAGCTGATGTCGACCCTCGACGGCACGATCGTGATCGTCGCGCTGCCCAGGATGCAGGCCGACCTCGGCCTCACCGACGCCAGCAAGAGCTGGGTGATCACCGCCTACGTCCTGGCGTTCGGCGGTCTGCTGCTGCTCGGCGGGCGCGTCGGCGACGCGATCGGCCACAAGCGCGCGTTCCTGTCCGGCGTCGGGGTGTTCACCATCGCCTCGCTGGTCTGCGGCCTGGCCACCGACCCCGCCACGCTGATCGTCGCGCGCGCGGTACAGGGCACCGGGGCGGCGGTGGCAGCGCCCACCGGGCTGGCCCTGATCGCGACGACGTACGCGGTCGGCCAGGCGCGCAACCGGGCGTTGGCCATATCGGCGGCCATGCAGGGCATCGGCTCGGTGCTCGGCCTGGTGCTCGGCGGCGCGTTGACGGTGATCTCCTGGCGGCTGGCGTTTCTGATCAACGTGCCGATCGGCATCGCGATCATCACCATCGCGGTCCTCAAGCTCGCCGAAACACACCACGAGCGACTCAAACTCGACATCACCGGTGCGCTGCTGGCGACGCTGGGCTGCTCGTCGGCGGTGCTTGTCTTCACGCAGGGCCCGCCGCGCGGCTGGATCGACCCGCTGGTCATCGGCGCCGCGGTCGCGTCGGCGGTCTTCTTCATCAGCTTCCTGCTCGTCGAACGCACCGCGCAGCACCCGATCGTGCCGTTCTCGGTGTTCGACAACCGCAACCGGGTCATGACGTTCATCGCGCTGTTCCTGGCCGGCGGCGTGCTGCTGACGCTGACGGTGATGATCGGTCTGCTGGTGCAGGACGTCCTGGGCTACTCGGCCCTGGAGGCGGGCATCTGCTTCATCCCGTTCGCGCTGGCCTTCGGGGTGGGCACCGCGGTGGCCGCCCGGCTCGCGCCGCATGTCGCCCCGCGCTGGCTGATCCTCGGCGGCGGCATCTTCGTCCTCGGCGCGATGCTGTACGGGTCGACGCTGGACCGCAGCATCCCCTACTTCCCGGACCTGTTCGCGCCCATCGTGATCGGCGGCTTTGGCATCGGAGCCATCGCGGTGATCCTGCCGCTGTGCGCGATCGCGGGAGTGGGCCCCGGCGAGATCGGCCCGGTGTCGTCGATCACGCTGATGGTGCAGAACCTCGGCGGCCCGGTGGTGCTCGTGGTCATCCAGGCGGTGCAGACGTCGCGCACGCTGTACCTGGGCGGTACGACCGGACCGGTCAAGGACATGACCCCTGCCCAGCTCGACGCGCTCGGCTACGGCTACACGTACTCGCTGCTGTGGGTCGCCGGTGTCGCGGTGATGGTCGGTATCGCCGCGTTCTTCATCGGTTTCTCATCGCGCCAGATCGCCTCCGCGCAGCACACCAAGGAAGCCGTGGAGGCCGGCGAGCTGTAGCTCGGGCTCCGGCGGGGTCAGAGCGTGGCGATCGGGGGATCAACACAGTCAGTAAGGTTGTCGGCTGTGATCACCCGCATGTCGGAGCTGTTCCTGCGCACCCTGCGCGACGACCCAGCCGACGCCGAAGTGCCCAGCCACAAACTGCTGATCCGCGCCGGCTACATCCGACCGGTCGGGCCCGGGCTCTACAGCTGGCTGCCGCTGGGGCTGCGGGTGCTGCGCAACATCGAACGGGTCGTCCGCGACGAGATGACCGCGATCGGCGGCCAGGAGATCCTGTTCCCGGCGCTCCTGCCCCGCGCGCCCTACGAGACCACCAACCGCTGGACCGAGTACGGCGACGGCGTGTTCCGGCTGCAGGACCGCAGGCGCAACGACTACATGCTCGGCCCGACGCACGAAGAGTTCTTCACCATGACGGTGAAGGGGGAGTACAGCAGCTACAAGGACTTTCCGCTGCTGCTGTTCCAGATCCAGACCAAGTACCGCGACGAGGCACGCCCGCGGGCGGGAATCTTGCGCGGCCGCGAGTTCGTCATGAAGGACTCGTACTCGTTCGACGTCGACGACGACGGGCTGCGCGCGCAGTACCTGGCCCACCGCGACGCCTACCGGCGCATCTTCGATCGACTGGGCGTGCGCTACGTGATCGTCTCGGCCGTCTCCGGGGCGATGGGCGGCAGCGCATCCGAGGAGTTCCTGGCCGAAAGCGAGATCGGCGAGGACACGTTCGTGCGGTGCCTGGAGTCCGGTTATGCCGCCAACGTCGAAGCGGTGACCACGGCCGCCCCGGCGCCGCTGCCCGTCGACGGCCAGCCTGAGGCCAAGGTCCACGACACCCTCGACACCCCGACGATCGCGACGCTGGTCGACTGGGCCAACGCGGCGCTCGATCGCACCGTCACCGCCGCCGACACCCTGAAGAACGTGATGCTCAAGACCCGCGTGCCCGGCGGCGAGTGGGAGCTGCTGGGCATCGGCGTGCCCGGCGACCGCGAGGTCGACGACAAACGCCTGGGCGCTGCGCTCGAACCGGCCGAGTACGCGCTGCTCGACGACGCCGACTTCGCCAGGTATCCGTTCCTCGTCAAGGGGTATATCGGCCCGAAAGCCTTGCTGGCCAACGGGATTCGCTATCTGGTCGATCCGCGTGTGGTCGACGGCACGTCGTGGATCACCGGCGCTGACGAGCCCGGTAAGCACGTCGTGGGCCTCGTGGCGGGCCGCGACTTCGTCGCCGACGGCACGATCGAGGCCGCCGAGGTGCGCGACGGTGACCCGTCGCCGGACGGGGCGGGGCCGCTGGTGAGCGCGCGCGGTATCGAGATCGGCCACATCTTCCAGCTGGGCCGTAAGTACACCGACGCGTTCGAGGTCGACGTGCTCGGCGAGAACGGCAAGCCGGTCCGGTTGACCATGGGCTCCTATGGCATCGGGGTGTCGCGACTGGTCGCCGTCATCGCCGAACAACACCACGACGAGCTCGGCCTGCGCTGGCCGGCGGAGGTGTCGCCGTTCGACGTCCACCTCGTCATCGCCAACAAGGACGCCGCCGCGCGCGAAGGGGCCGAGGAACTGGCGAGCGAGCTGGATCGGCGCGGGATCGACGTGCTGCTCGACGACCGCACCGCCTCGCCAGGGGTGAAGTTCAAAGACGCGGAACTGCTCGGCGTGCCGTGGCTCGTCGTGGTCGGCCGTGGTTGGGCCGACGGCGTCGTCGAGCTGCGCAACCGGTTCACCGGCGAGACGCGCGAGATCTCGGTGAGCGGCCAGCACGGCGGTCCGGCGGCGAAGATCGCGGGCGCGCTCACCTCGCCGTAGGCCGAACGTGGGTTACCCGCACGCCAACAGCGGGTGAAGCGTGACGCGAGCCCACACTCGGCGCTGCGGCGTTTACTCGTTTCCGCCGGGGAAGGCGACCGTGACCGGCGTCGTGCCGAGCAGTTGACTCCATCGCGCCGCCATCACCGCGCACTGCGTCAGCGCCTTGACGCCGAAGGCGCGCTCCTGTTCGGTGCCGGCCTGCTCGACGACCGCGCGCCACGCGACGGCCGCGTCCTCTTCCATCCGCACCGCGAGTTTGGCGGCGTCGGCGGGCGTCTTGACCTCCATCGGCAGCTGGTAACCCGCGGCGGGCAGCGGGCCGGCGACCGACCGATCCTCCAGCATCTGCAGCCCGGCCTCGCGGCGTTCGCGGTGCTCGCCCATGGCCTTCGACACCAGCCAGTTGTCACCGGGCGCCGAGCGCGCAGACACGATGCCGTATCCGTAGATGGTCGCGTGTTCGGTGGCGATCGCGTCGTAGAGCGCGCCGTCCGCGGGCTCCGACGGCCGCGTCGGGGTGGGCTCCGCCGATGTCATCGCGGCTTCTCCGGTTCGGCGAGGGCGACCGTGTACGCGGCCGTGCACGCCGCGGCGATCGATGCGAGCAGTCCGGCGCGGTAGCCGGAGAGCTTGGCCGCGAGTTCGGCCGCGCTCGACGCCGAGACCCGCAACGCGTTGGCGGCGTCCTTGGCGGTGCGCGGCTTGGCCGGCTCTGCGGTCGTGCTGGTCGGAGTGGACGTGGGTGCCTGCTCGCCGCGCAGCCGGACCAACTCGTCGGACAGCGCCTGGGCATGGGCGGCGCGTTCGGCGGCCACCGCCGTCAACGCCTCCACGACGGGTCCGCGCTCATTGGCCGCCGCATCGGTGGCCAGCTGACTGTCGGCGCGGGCCCGGTCGAGTTGAGCAGCGAGTTCATCGACCTCGGGCGGCGGCGGCGGTGTGCCGCAGGCCGCCGCGGTCGCCCCCAGCAGCGCCAATGCCGCCGCCGAGGCCAACACGCGTCTCCTGCTGACGGTCGGCGGGGGGCTCGGCACGGACAACATCTTGCCATTGCGCTTCGTTCGCATCGGTGTTCGTTTGGCGTTTACCGCGGCGACGCTGGCGTATCGTGGAGTGTCGGTTCCAAGGTGTGTCGCCGAAGGATCCGAGTCCGGACAACTCAAGACGAGGAGCTCGCCGTGACGGAGCATTCTGCGGGGTTGCCGTCGCAGAACGAGGTGATCGAGCTACTCGACGGCGAGTTCGCGCGTGCGGGTTACGAAATCGAGGACGTGATCGTCGACCCGGCCGCGCGTCCGCCGCGCATCACGGTGGTGGCCGACGGGGACGACGGCCTCGACCTCGCTTCGATCGCCCAACTGTCCCGTACTGCTTCTGCGCTGCTCGACGAGGTCGACGCGTGGTCCGCCCCCTATGTTCTCGAGGTCACCTCACCGGGTGTGGACCGGCCGCTGACCGCCGAGAAGCACTACCGCCGGGCCCGCGGCCGCAAGGTCGAGCTGACGCTGTCCGGCGGCTCGCAGCTCACCGGCAGGCTCGGCGAAATCCGCGACGGCGTGGTGCGTTTGGTCGTGCGGACCGGCCGGCAGGCCACCTTCTCCGTCCGCGAGTTGCCGCTCGACGGTATCGCGAAAGCTGTTGTGCAAGTTGAATTCTCGCCCCCCAATCCGCGAGAGCTGGAGCTGGTCGGCCAATCTGGGAAGGAGGCGTCGGCGTGAACATCGACATGGCCGCGCTACACGCCATCGAGGTCGACCGCGGAATTCCGGTGGGCGAGCTCGTCGAAACCATCAAATCCGCACTGCTGACCGCCTATCGACACACCGAGGGCCATGCCGCCGAGGCGCGCATCGAGATCGACCGCAAGACCGGCGAGGTCAAGGTCATCGCGTCCGAGGTCGACGAGGACGGCAACACGATCACCGAATGGGAAGACACCCCAGAGGGATTCGGTCGCGTCGCGGCGACGACGGCGCGCCAGGTGATGCTGCAGCGGTTCCGCGACGCCGAGAACGAGAAGACGTACGGCGAATTCTCCGCCCGCGAGGGCGACATCGTCGGCGGGGTGATCCAGCGCGATGCGCGGGCCAACGCCCGCGGCCTCGTCGTCGTCCGGATGGGCAGCGAGACCAAGGGTTCCGAAGGCGTCATACCCGCCGCCGAGCAGGTGCCCGGTGAGCGCTACGAACACGGCGACCGGTTGCGCTGCTACGTCGTGGGCGTCAGCCGCGGCGCGCGGGAACCGCTGATCACACTGTCGCGCACGCACCCGAACCTGGTCCGCAAACTGTTCTCGCTGGAGGTGCCCGAGATCGCCGAGGGCTCGGTCGAGATCGTGGCGGTCGCCAGGGAGGCCGGTCATCGCTCGAAGATCGCGGTGGCCTCGCGGGTGCCGGGACTGAACGCCAAAGGCGCCTGCATCGGGCCGATGGGTCAGCGGGTGCGCAACGTGATGAGCGAACTGTCGGGCGAGAAGATCGACATCATCGACTACGACCCCGACCCGGCGAAGTTCGTCGCCAACGCGCTCTCACCGGCCAAGGTCGTCTCGGTGACGGTCATCGACGAGGCCGCCCGCGCGGCCCGCGTCGTCGTACCGGACTTCCAGCTGTCGCTGGCCATCGGCAAGGAGGGGCAGAACGCCCGGCTGGCGGCCCGGCTCACCGGGTGGCGCATCGACATCCGCAGCGACGCGCCTCCTGCGGGCGCCGGCGAGTCCGACCAGGACGCCGCACGCGGTGCCGTGGGGGACCGGTAAGCGCCGGCCGGCGCACGCGTCCACGCCGGGCAGCGCAGCCATTTCAAATACCAGCGGACGTGACGGTAGACTCACCGGTGATCCAGCGCGAGACTTCGGCTTCGGCGCAACGACGCAGCCCCGACGATCCTGTCGGACCGGTGCGGACCTGCGTTGGTTGCCGAAAACGAGAGCTGGCCGTCGAACTGCTTCGGGTGGTCGCTGTCGGCAACGTCGATGGGGCTGGGAATTCTCTCAGCACCGTCACCGTTGACCCGGCGAGAAAGTTGCCGGGGCGGGGTGCGTGGCTGCATCCCTCTCCACAGTGCCTCGAGGCAGCGATTCGGCGGCGAGCGTTCGGTCGAGCGTTGCGCATCACCGGTTCACCGGACCTATCCGCGGTGATCGAGTATGTCGGCACTCGCAGCAGTGCAGACCCGCCCGAGCCCTCGGCAACAGAACAGGTAGCGAAGAACATGAGCACACCGTGAAGTCCCGATGACCATGCGTCATAGCTAACCCGAGGCGCGGCGCCTACCACCGCTGACGCCTCTAGAGATGGAGATGTAGTGGCAGGTAAGGCCCGTGTACACGAGTTGGCCAAGGAACTCGGTGTCACCAGTAAGGAAGTTCTCGCTCGTCTGAGCGAACAGGGCGAATTCGTCAAATCCGCGTCCTCCACCGTGGAGGCCCCGGTCGCGCGCCGGTTGCGCGAATCCTTCGGCGGCGGCAAGAAGGCCGCCGAGAAGGCCAAATCCGAGGGCAATGGTTCGGCGGCCGCGTCGACCGCTGCGCCTGCCAAGAGCGCCGCTCCGGCGGAGCCCGCGAAGGCGCCCGCGCCCAAGCCTGCGGCACCTGCCGCCGAGGCTCCGTCCGCCGCGCCGCCCGCGGCGGCCGCCGCCCCGCCGGCCACACCGGCTGCGCCGCCCACCCGCCCGGGGCCGACACCCGGCCCCCGGCCGGGTCCCACGCCGGGCGCGCCGAAGCCGGCGCCACGCGTTCCCCGCGTCGGCAACAACCCGTTCTCCTCTCAACAGCCGGTCGACCGGCCGATGCCCCGTCCCCAAGGGCCCCGGCCCGGACCGGGTGGTCCGCGTCCCGGTGCCCCACGCCCAGGCGGTGCGACGCCCGGCAACATGCCGCCGCGTCCGCCCGGCGCGCGGCCCGGCGCGATGGGTCGCCCCGGTGGTCCGCGTCCCGGCCCCGGTGGCCGCGGACCCGGTGGCGGCGGTGGTCGTCCCGGTGGTCCCGGCGGTGGTGGCGGTGGCGGTAACTACCGCGGCGGTGGCGGCGGCGCACCCGCCGGCGGAGGTTTCCGGGGCCGTCCCGGTGGTGGCGGCCGCCCCGGCCAGCGCGGCGGTGCGGCCGGTGCGTTCGGTCGTCCCGGCGGCGCGCCCAAGCGCGGACGGAAGTCGAAGAGGGCGAAACGCGCCGAATACGAGAACATGCAGGCGCCGGTCGTCGG
This sequence comes from Mycolicibacterium flavescens, assembly GCA_900637135.1. Classification (NCBI taxonomy): domain Bacteria; kingdom Bacillati; phylum Actinomycetota; class Actinomycetes; order Mycobacteriales; family Mycobacteriaceae; genus Mycobacterium; species Mycolicibacterium flavescens. The sequence continues at coordinate 3,316,794 of LR134353.1, read as the reverse complement.
TGGCGTCCGCCTGCCGCACGGCAACGGTGAAACGATCCGGTTGGCCCGCGGCGCCTCGCTGAGCGACTTCGCCGAGAAGATCGACGCCAACCCGGCCGCGCTGGTGCAGGCACTGTTCAACCTCGGCGAGATGGTCACCGCGACGCAGTCCGTCGGCGACGACACGCTCGAACTGCTCGGCAGCGAGATGAACTACAAGGTTCAGGTCGTCTCCCCGGAGGACGAGGACCGCGAACTGCTCGAGTCGTTCGACCTCACCTATGGCGAGGACGAAGGCGGCGAGGAGGACCTCGAACAGCGTCCGCCGGTCGTCACCGTCATGGGTCACGTCGACCACGGCAAGACCCGACTGCTGGACACCATCCGTCAGGCCAACGTCCGCGAGGGCGAGGCCGGCGGCATCACCCAGCACATCGGCGCCTACCAGGTCGAGGTCGACCTCGACGGCAACGTCCGCCCGATCACGTTCATCGACACCCCGGGTCACGAGGCGTTCACCGCCATGCGTGCCCGCGGCGCGAAGGCCACCGACATCGCGATCCTGGTGGTCGCCGCCGACGACGGCGTGATGCCGCAGACGGTCGAGGCCATCAACCACGCGCAGGCGGCCGAGGTGCCGATTGTGGTGGCGGTCAACAAGATCGACAAGGAAGGCGCCGATCCGGCCAAGATCCGCGGCCAGCTCACCGAATACGGGCTGATTCCCGAGGACTACGGCGGCGACACGATGTTCGTCGACATCTCGGCCAAACAGGGCACCAACATCGACGCGCTGCTGGAAGCGGTCGTGCTGACCGCCGATGCGGCCCTGGACCTGCGGGCCAACCCGGACATGGAGGCCCAGGGTGTGGCGATCGAGGCGCACCTGGACCGCGGCCGCGGCCCGGTGGCCACGGTGCTGGTGCAGCGCGGCACGCTGCGGGTCGGCGACTCCATCGTGTCGGGCGACGCCTACGGTCGCGTCCGCCGCATGGTCGACGAGCACGGCGAGGATGTCGAGGAGGCGTTGCCGTCGCGGCCCGTGCAGGTCATCGGTTTCACGTCGGTGCCGGGTGCAGGTGACAACCTGCTCGTCGTCGACGAGGACCGCATCGCGCGTCAGATCGCCGACCGGCGCAGCGCCCGCAAGCGCAACGCCCTGGCCGCGCGCAGCCGCAAGCGGATCAGCCTCGAGGACCTGGATTCGGCGCTGAAGGAAACCAGTCAGCTGAACCTGATCCTCAAGGGCGACAACGCCGGTACGGTCGAGGCGCTCGAGGAGGCCCTGCTGGGCATCCAGATCGACGACGAAGTCGAACTGCGCGTCATCGACCGCGGCGTCGGTGGTGTCACCGAGACCAACGTCAACCTGGCGTCGGCCTCGGACGCGATCATCATCGGCTTCAACGTCCGCGCGGAGGGCAAGGCCACCGAGCTGGCCAACCGCGAGGGTGTCGAGATCCGCTACTACTCGATCATCTACCAGGCGATCGACGAGATCGAAGCGGCGCTCAAGGGCATGCTCAAGCCGATCTACGAGGAGCGCGAACTCGGCCGCGCCGAGATCCGCGCGATCTTCCGGTCGTCGAAGGTCGGCAACATCGCCGGCTGCCTCGTGCAGTCGGGGATCATGCGACGCAACGCCAAGGCCCGGCTACTGCGCGACAACGTCGTGGTGGCCGAGAACCTCACCGTGTCGTCGCTGCGCCGCGAGAAGGACGACGTCACCGAGGTCCGCGAGGGTTACGAATGCGGTCTGACGCTGACCTACTCCGACATCAAGGAAGGCGACGTCATCGAGACCTACGAGTTGGTCGAGAAGGAACGGGTGTAGATGGCTGACCCCGCACGGGCGAAGCGACTGGCCAAACGTATTTCCACCATCGTCGCCTCGGCGATCGAGTACGAGATCAAGGATCCGCGGCTGTCGGGTGTGACGATCACCGACGCCAAGGTCACCAACGATCTGCACGACGCGACGCTGTACTACACGGTGCTCGGCGCGTCGCTGTCCGAGGAGCCGGATTACGGCGGGGCAGCGGCGGCGCTCGAGAAGGCCAAAGGTGTGCTGCGGTCCAAGGTGGGCGCGAGCCTGGGTGTGCGTTTCACGCCCACGCTCGCGTTCGAGCGCGACACCGTTCCCGACGCCGCGGTCAAGATGGAGGAACTGCTGGCCCGCGCTCGCGCCGCAGATGAGGATTTGGCGAGAGTTCGGCAAGGTGCCAAGCACGCCGGCGATGCGGACCCGTACCGTGTCAGTGAGGTGGAGGGCGAGGCAGTAGCCGGGGGGCCCGACGACTCCGAGGACAGCGGTGACCGCGATCGACAAGACGACTGACGCCCTGGAAGTGGGCGATCGGGTTGACGCCCACGGCGCAGCCGAACTGTTGTCAGCGGCCGCCTCGGTCGGAGTGGTCTGCCACGTCTATCCCGACGCCGACACCATCGGCGCCGGTCTGGCGCTGGCGCTGGTGCTCGACCAGGTCGGCAAGAGCGTCGAGGTGAGTTTCGCGGCGCCCGAGAAGCTGCCCGAATCGCTGCAGTCGCTGCCCGGCGGGCATCTGCTCGTCCGCCCCGACGCGATGCGCCGCGACCCCGACCTGATCGTCACCGTCGACATCCCCAGCATCAACCGCCTCGGTGCGCTGCGCGGCGTCGTCGACGACGGTCGCGAGGTCCTGGTCATCGACCACCACGCCTCCAACCAGCTGTTCGGCACCGCCAACTACGTCGACGCCTCGGCGGACTCCACCACGATGCTGGTGGCCGACCTGCTCGACGCGTGGGACAAGCCGATCGACATCGGCGTCGCACACTGCCTGTACGCGGGCCTGACCACCGACACCGGTTCGTTCCGGTGGGCCAGCCCGCGCGCGCACCGGCTGGCGGCGCGCCTCGTCGATCTCGGCGTCGACAACGCCGGCATCAGCCGGACCCTGCTCGACACCCATCCCTACGCCTGGCTGCCGATGCTGTCTCGGGTGCTGTCCTCGGCACAGCTGCTCAAAGATGCCGCCGGTGGCCGGGGCCTGGTGTACGCGGTGGTGTCACACGACGAGTGGGTCGACGCCCGACCTGAGGAAGTCGAAAGCATCGTCGACATCGTGCGGACCACCGACGAGGCCGAGGTGGCCGCGGTGTTCAAGGAGATCGAGCCGGGGCACTGGTCGGTGTCGATGCGGGCCAAGTCCTACGACCTGTCGCCGGTCGCGAGCGGGTTCGGCGGCGGCGGTCACCGCCTGGCCGCGGGATATTCGGCCACCGGGTCCGCCGAGGACGTGGTGAAGGCGTTGCACGCGGCCCTTGGCTGAGCCCGAACTGGAGCCGCCGAACGCTCCGGTGACCGGCCGCCGGATCGCCGGGCTGGCAGTTCCGGCACTCGGAGTGCTGGCGGCCGAACCCATCTACCTGTTGTTCGACCTCGCGGTCGTGGGCCGGTTGGGCGCACTGGCACTGGCGGGTCTGGCGATCGGCGGGCTGATACTGACCACGCTGAGCTCGCAGATGACGTTTCTGGCGTACGGGACCACCGCCCGGTCGGCCCGCTTCTACGGCGCAGGCAATCGGGCGGCCGCCGTCGGGGAAGGCGTGCAGGCCACCTGGCTGGCGTTGGGGTTGGGTGCGGTCATCGTCGCCGCGGTGCAGGTGTTCGCGGTCCCGCTGGTGTCGGCGCTGGCGGGGTCGTCCGACGGGGGAGAGATCGCCGACGAGGCGCTGTCGTGGGTGCGCATCGCGATCATCGGCGTACCCGCGATCCTGGTGTCGGCGGCGGGCAACGGGTGGATGCGCGGGGTGCAGGACATCGTGCGGCCGCTCAAGTTCGTGGTGTTCGGGTTCGGGGTCTCAGCGGTGCTGTGCCCGCTGCTGGTCTACGGCTTGCTCGGTATGCCCCGGCTCGGGTTACCCGGCTCGGCCGTCGCGAACGCAGTGGGGCAGTGGGTGGCCGCCGCGTTGTTCTGTCGTGCACTGCTGATCGAACGGGTGCCGCTGCGGCTGCACCCCGGGGTGTTGCGCGCGCAGGTGGTGATGGGCCGTGACCTGGTGTTGCGCACGCTGGCGTTCCAAGCGTGTTTCGTGTCGGCGGGAGCTGTCGCGGCCCGGTTCGGCGCGGCCGCCGTCGCCGCGCACCAGGTCGTGCTGCAGCTGTGGAATTTCCTTGCGCTGGTGTTGGATTCGCTGGCGATCGCCGCGCAGTCGCTGGTCGGTGCGGCCCTGGGCGCGGGTCAGCTCACGCACGCCAAATCGGTGGCGTGGCGGGTGACGATCTTCTCGGCGTTGGCCTCGGCGGTGCTTGCCGTGGTATTCGCGGCCGGTGCGTCGGTGTTTCCCAGCGTGTTCACCGACGACCGCTCGGTGCTCGACGCGATCGGGGTGCCGTGGTGGTTCATGGTGGCCCAATTGCCGGTCGCCGGAATCGTTTTCGCGCTCGACGGGGTCCTGTTGGGCGCCGGTGACGCGAAGTTCATGCGCAATGCGACGCTGGCCAGCGCGCTGGTGGGCTTCCTGCCGTTGATCTGGCTGTCGTTGGCGTTCGGCTGGGGGCTGCTGGGTATCTGGGCGGGGTTGTCGACGTTCATGGTGCTGCGGTTGGTGTTCGTCGGCTGGCGCGCGTTCTCTGGCCGTTGGCTGGTGCCGGGCACGGGTTGATCTGTAATCGGCGCGAGGGACCGCGTTTGCGCACGACACGCCACTGAAAATAGACCAAATGTGGACGCTCGCGGACCGCCAGCGGCCGCGCTATGCGCGGGTCCGGGCTACTGCGGCCCAGCCGAACTCCGTCGTCTTGACCCGGACATCGCCGAATCCCGCTGCCGCCAACCGATCCGGCAGTGTCGCGGGGTCGACGGGGTTGTAGGTGTCGCCTTCGTGCGCGACGGCCAACTCGTCGCTGCCGAGGCTGTCGCTGGCCACCAGCGCGGCCCCGGGTCGCAGCACCCGGGCGACCTCGGCGAAGAGCCGATCCTGAAGTTCGGCGGTGGGGACGTGATGCAGCATCGTGAAACACGCCGCGCCGGTGAAGCGGTCGTCGGCGTAGGTTAGCGCGGTCGCGTCGCCGCGCACGATCTCGACGGTCGGCACATCGGCGAAGCGCGTTATCAACATCGCCGCGAGTTCGTCGTCGATCTCGACTGACGTCAGCCGGCCCACCGACTCGCTCAGCACGTCGGTGGTGGCACCGTAGCCGGGGCCGACCTCGAGCACGTCGTCGCCGAGGTCGACCTCCCCCAACGCCCACGGAAGAATTACCTCGCGGATCAGCTGTCGCCATTCCTCGCTGCCGCAGTACTCATGCGCTTCGTTCACGCTCGCAGCGTACGAGCGACCGCAAACTGCTGTAAATCCGCGGCGTGTCGTGATCAGACGCGGTCGCTCGCGCAAGGGGGCGCGCGTTCGCGCAAGGTGGCGCGCTCGCGCAAGGTGGCGCGCTCGCGCAAGGTGGCGCGCTCGCGCCAGAAACGGTCAGCGGACCTGGGCGCGGCCCCGCTGCAACACGGCGTCGCGGTTGGCGGCGATGTCGTCACCGCTGGTCGTGCGCATCCACTCGCGCGCCGACGCCGCCTCGATCCACAACCCCTCGTTGGTCTGCGCCTCGTCGATGCGGTGATACGACGCCAGCAACGCGCGTACGGCCTGCTGGTTGTTGCCGACGATCGACGCCGCGACCTGCCGGGCGGTCGACATGAGCTCGGCGTGCGGCACCACCTGAGTGACCAACCCGGTCCGCAGGGCCTCCTCGGCCGACAGGTAGTCGCCGGTCAGGCTCATCCGGCGGGCCATCCCGACGCCGACCTTTTGCGGCAACCGCACCGACAGCCCCCACGTCGGCAACAGCCCCACCCGGGCGTGCGTATCGGCGAAGCGCGCCTGTTCGGAGGCGATCAGCACATCGCAGTACAGGGCGATCTCGAGGCCACCGGTGACGGCCGCGCCGTTGATCGCGCCGATCACCGGCTTGGTCATCGGCGGCCACTTCGGCGAGATGTCGGGCAGCTCGGTGGTGTCGCCCAGCTCCTTAAGGTCCAGACCCGCGCAGAACACCGGATCGGCGCCGGTGACGATCACGACGTCGACGTCGTCATCGGCCTGAGCCTCACCGAGGGCCCGGTAGAACCGCCTGCGCAGCTCGGACGACAGCGCGTTGCGCGCCTGCGGCCGGTTGAGGGTCAGGGTGCGCACCCGATCGCGGGTGTTGATGAGCAGGATGTCGTCAGTCACCCGACGAACCTATCGTGGAGCCATGTGCCGAAACATCACCGAGCTACGCGGACTCGAACCGGCGGCGACCGACGAGGAGATCGAGGCCGCCGCGCGTCAGTACATTCGCAAGATCAGCGGAATCACCCGGCCGACCGCGGCCAACGCCGACGCCTTCGAGGCCGCCATCGCGGAGGTCACCGCCACCACCCACCGGCTGCTGGAGTCTCTGCCGGCCCGGCGCCAGCCGCCGAAGACGGTGCCGCCGTTGCGCCGGCCCGAGGTGCGGGCCCGCATGAACAGCAAAGCTGCGGCCGCGACGTAGCACGATGACGACGACGCTGACGCAGCCCGCGCTCAAGGAGTGGAGTGCTGCCATCCACGCGCTGCTGGACGGCAGGCAGACCGTTCTGCTGCGCAAGGGCGGTATTCACGAGAAGCGGTTCGCGGTCGCCGCGTCGCGCTTTCTGCTGTTTCCGACGGTCGCGCACAGCCACGCCGAGCGGGTGCGCCCCGAGCACCGCGATCTGCTCGATGTAGCGACCGCCGACAGCACAGAGGACGCGGTGGTCGTCCGCGCCGGCGCCCGCATCGTCGCCGCAGTGGAGGTGAACCGCCCCGAAGCCCTCGAAGAGATCGCGCCCCTGCATATTTGGACCGACGCATCGGTGCGCGCCGACCGGCTCGATTTTCGGCCCAAGCATCGGCTCACCGCGCTCGTCGTCCAGGCCTGCCCGCTCTTAGCCCCGCTGCGACTCGAACGCACACCCGAGTATGCCGGCTGCACCAGCTGGGTGCAGCTGCCGATCGACCCCGAGTGGGCGGCCCCGGTGCACGACGACGCCGCGCTGCACGAGATCGCCGAGCGGGTGCGCCGTTCGGTGGGCTGACCCCGCGCCTCAGCCGGCGGGCGGCTGCGGCGCGGCGGGCAGCACCAGCCGCGACGCGCCGTCGCCGAGATGCACGGTGTGGGTGGCCGGCGCGAGGCTCTTACCCGTCCCGAGCGGTTCGCCGGTACCGAGGTTGCGGGCGAACCGGGGGTGTGACCCGCCCGCCACGAGCACCCGGATCCGTGAACCCGCACGGAAGCGGTGCGCGATCGGGTCGAGTTCGATGCGTACCGGTCCGGAATCCGGTGCGGCGCTGACGTAGCCGTCGCTCACGTTGTGTGAGCGTCCCTTGGCGTCGACCTCGCTCAGGCGCACGAACACATCGTTGTACGGGTTGTCGCACGAATGCGAGAGCTCCACGACCGGCACCCCCACCACATACTTGTCGGCGGGCAGGCGGTCGCCGGTGAAGCTCAACACGTCGGCACGCTGCGCCAGGCGGGTGTCCTTGCGATATCCGCCTTCCGGCGACAGCAGCCGGCCGCCCACCGTCGGCGTCGGATTCGCCGGGTTGTATGTGAACGTCGACGGGGCCGCGGTCTCCGGCGGGACGGCATCGCCGAGGCGACCGCCCGGCTGCAGGTAGCGCACCACTTCGGGCATGGCCGGCGGCCACTCGGGCAGGTCGATCCAGCCGCTGCCGTTGACGAAGATCCGCACAGGCTGGCGCCGCTTGCTGTCCGCGCCGGTGAGGTGGGCGCCCAACCAGTCGAGCGTCTCGCGGATGGCGGTCGGCGCGGCCTTGGTCATCAGCTGGGTGTGGATCCACGGGCCGACGGTCAGTCCGACCTCGACTCCGCGCGCACGCAGCCGCCGATACTGGGCCATCGTCTGCTCCAGGAACAGGTCCTGCCAGCCGCTGATCAGCAGCACCGGCACGTCGGCGGTGTCCAAGGCCCGACGCAGGTTCAGCGCGGTCCAGAAGGGATCGTCGGCATCGGGATGATCGAGCCAGGACTCCCACCACGGCGCACCCTCGCCCAGCAGCGCGCGGCCCGCCTCGCCGGCGGGCAGCCTGCTCATCGCACGGGCCAGCCGGCGCCGCGACCGCAGCTGTCGCACCAGCGCCCGCGCCCGGTTCGGATCCTCCTGATGGGCCACCAGGTGGCTCCAGCCGAGGAAGTCGCTCAGCGCGAACGAACCGGGACCCCACCGCGGCCCGCTGACGTCGTGCGGACCGACGGTGATCACCGCGGCCCTCATCTCCGGTGGCGGGTCGGTGAGCAGCGCCCACTGGGTGAAACCGAGATACGACAGCCCGATCGTGGCGAACGAGCCGGTGAACCACTCCTGGTTGCGCAGCCACTCGACGGTGTCGGCGCCGTCGGCGATCTCGTTGACCATCGGGTCGAAGTCGCCGCCGGAGCCGTAGGTTCCGCGCACGCTCTGCAGGACGACGTGATAGCCGCGTGCGGCGTAGACGCGTCCGTAGATGGCGGCGAAGGGGAAGTCGCGGCCATAGGGGCAGCGGACCAGCAGCGTGCCGGCGGGGTCCGGTGTGCTGGGCGCATAGTGGTCGGCGCGCAGCTCGACATCGTCGCGCATCGGTACACGGACCTTGTGGACGGTGAAGTCGGTGGTGTGCGGCGGCAGCCGCAGCAGGCGTGACACGGTGCGTCCGGTGAGCTGCTTGACCTTCGAACGGGATGCCGGCGGTGCGGCGACGGAGGATGCGGTCACGTCACGAGGCTACGCAGACTCGATGCCGCCGCGTTCGATCGCCTGTGTCACCTGGGCCATCAACCAGTCGATCGCACCGGTGGCCGCGTCGCCGTCCAGGCCCCACACCGCGACCAGGCGCTCGTAGGTGGGCGGGCTCCACAGCACGTCGAGCAGGCCTGCGATCGCGCGCCGCTGTTCGTCGGGGAGCTGCGGTGAGGCCTCGGTCACCGCTCGCAACAGCGCATCGCGGCGGCGGACGTCGGAGCTGACGAACGCGGGATCGACCGGCGACGGTGTGCTGTGCTTGACCGAGAAGCGTTGCAGCGACGCGAAAACCCGCCCTGTCACCTCACTCAGGTTCGCCAGCGTGACGTCCTCATAGGACACCCCGGCTTCGGTCTCGAGCCGTTGCATCACCGCGTCGTGCAGATGGCGTTCGGTCGGGAAATACCGGTACACCGTCCGCTCGCCGACCCCGGCCCGCGCGGCGACGGCCTTGAACGTCAGCTCGCGCCAGTCCCACGTCTCGAACTCATGCACCAGCGCACTGCCCGCGGCGACGATGCGCTCGCGGGTGTGTGCTGCCTTGCGCCTGCGGACGCTGTTGTCGTACGAGCGCGTTGACGAGCCGGCCATAGTAGTGGCAGTGTACTGTCACCAATTCGGTGGGAGGTGCAGTGTGGCATCCGTCGAGGATCTGATGGCCGCGGCCGTCGAGCGCACCGGACTCGAGGACTTCGGCGAGGACTCGTTCCGCGAGGGCCTCGAGATCCTCGTCCGTGCGCTGAGCGAAGAAGCCCGGCTCAACGCGCGCGGCGAGGACTTCGTCTACAACCGCATCGGGCTGCACCTGTCGCAGCGGCTCCAGGTAGAGGATTGGTACCGCCGCCACCCCGACATCGACGACGAGCAGATCGCCGCGCCGCTGTTCGGGTTGGGCCTGCCGCGGACGGGATCGACCGCGCTGTCGTTCCTGCTCGCGCAGGATCCCGACGTCCGTTACGTGCGCAGCTGGGAGTCCGCTCAGCCGTGCCCGCCACCGTCGACCGTGCGCGGCGACGACCCGCGCATCCCGCCGGATCAGCGGCCCGTCCTCGTGGGCACCCGCCACCACGTGCCCACCGACATCCGCGGACCGATGGAATGCCTGGACCTGATGGCGCTCGACTTCAAGTCCCAGATCTTCCAGGCCTACGCACAGATTCCGACCTACTCGCAATGGCTCTGCGACCGAGCCGATTTCACGTCGACGTACCGCTATGAACGACGGGTCCTCAGATTGCTGCAGTGGGGGGAACCGACGCGCCCATGGCGGCTCAAGTCGCCGGCACATGTGCTTTCGCTGGACTACCTCGACCGCGTGTTCCCCGATGCCCGCTTCGTCATGACGCACCGCGATCCGACCGACGTGCTGCTGTCGGTCGTCGACGTCTACGCCGACATCGTCGGCGGCTTCACCGATCACCTCGACCGGCGCTATCTCGGTGAACTGAACGTCACCCAGTGGTCGACGGGGATCACGCGGGCGATGGCGTTCCGCAATAAGGCTGCAGAGCGGTTCTACGACATCGACTTTCGGGTCATGCAGAACGATCCGATCGGCGAAGTCAAGCGGTTGTACAGCTGGCTCGGCGAGACGGTGACCGAACGGTTCGAGGCCGGTATGCGGGCGTGGTGGACCGAGAACGCCGAGAAGCGCGAGCCGCACCCCAAGGCCGACCCGGTGGCATTCGGATTGGACGACAGCGTAATTCGGCCGTTGTTCGCGGCCTACGTGGACGCCTACGCCGGCGGCTCTGGGCGTTACGGCCAGCAGGAGGAAAGCACCGCATGACCGTCGACGTAACGGGCGGCATCGACCCGGCCCGCGAGCACATGTTCGTCGAGCGACCGCACGACCCCGAGATGCGGGATTCGGTGAGCTTCTGGGTGTTCGACGACCGCGGCGAGGTCGGCCTGCCCAGGATCGGCATCGAGGCGGTCGCGTCCAACTGGGACGCTCACGGACTGCAGGTCAACCTGGCGTTCGCCGACGGACGCGTTTACCGCTTGCGCGCCGACGGGCAGAGCGCGCCGGTCGAGGGCCGCAACGGCGAGCCGACAGTGCTCGGCGCGGGGCCGCTGACGTTCGAGTGCGTGGCGCCGTTCGACACGTGGACGGTGACGTTCGACGGTCAGGCCGTCCAGACGTCCTCGGAGGCGCTCACCACCGGCGACAAGAGCGGCCCGCTTGTCGACGTGCGATTCGAGGTCGAGGCGAGAATGGCGGTGCCACCGTGGATTCAGGGGGCGATGCGCGATGATGCCGCCGACCAACTGAAGACGACGGTGGTCGGGGAGTTGATGGGCGGCGCCCGTTACGAACAGTTGTTCCGCGCCGACGGGATCGTGGAGGTGGCCGGACGTCGGCACCCGTTGTCGGGAAGCGGGCTGCGCATCCGTCGCCAAGGCGTGCGCCGACTGGAGGGGTTCTGGGGGCACTGCTGGCAGTCCGCGCTGTTCGGAAGCGGACGAGCGTTCGGCTACATCGCCTACCCGCCGCGGCCCGACGGCCAGCCGAACTACAACGAGGGTTACCTGTACCTCGGAGACCCGGCCGGCCTGATCCCCGCCCGCGTCGTCGAGGCCCCGTGGCTGCGCCGGTTGCGGCCGCGCGGCGAGGATGTGTCACTGGTGCTCGAAACGGCCCGCGGAACCGTGCACATCGAGGGGGAGACGGTGCTGTCCACCCACGACATCACCGATCCCGCTGAGCTTCCCGCCGAACAACTGGAGAAGATGGCTAATTGGACGTTCCCGGCCCTGCAGCAGGCCGGTGTGCGCTACCGCTGGGACGGCGAGGAGACGATCGGGATGCTAGAGCGGTCCAGCCCGATGGACCGCATCGAACACGACAGCTGAACGCGCGGGCCGATCAGAAGACTCAGAACACGTAGTGCGGAATCAGCTCGTGCGCGCGCTGCAGGTTGGTCTGCATGCAGTCGGGGTCGGGCTCGGAGTAGATCGGCGAGTAGAACAGCGACTGCTGCAGCACGCCGTAGCTGGTGTCGAAGGCGATCATGCAGGTGATCCACCAGCGGTTGTTCCAGTCCGTCGGCTTCATGACCCAGTACTGCGCCGCGCGGTGTCCGTCGATGTCGAGTTGGACTGCATCGGCGGGCAGCGTCTGCTCGTAGGTGCGCCAGACGATGGCCTCCACGGCCATTTGATAGTTGCCCGCGTCGTACCTGCACCGCAGCTGATCCTCCGGTGTCGGCGGGGTGAACGTCAGACCGATCGCCTGCACCGCCTCGAGCGGAATCTGCTTGCACGGGTTGAACGGCGACGGGTCGGTGGTCTCGATGACGGGCCACTTGATCGACGTCGTGACATTCGTCATCGGAATGTCGACGGCGTCCACCCGCGGGGCGCCGGCCGGGTTGGCCTGCCACACCACCATCACCGCAGCGATCAGTGCGCACAGTGCCGAGACCAAGCGCAGCTTGGCGAGCATGTCACCCCTTTGTTCGTCGGTCCGACCCTGCGGGGAGTGTAGCGGGCCGCTGCCAGCACCCGAAGAGGAAACAAGAACCTGTTCTAGTTGCCGGACGAGCCGCGCGCATCCGGTTAAGTACCCTGGTCAGTTGTGACACGCGACGGCCGACGACCCACGCTCTGGGCGATCAGCGACCTCCACACGGGTCACACAGGCAACAAACCCGTGACCGAGTCGCTGCATCCGGCCTCGCCCGACGACTGGCTCATCGTCGCCGGCGACGTCGCCGAACGCACCGACGAGATCCGCTGGGCCCTGGACCTGTTGCGCAAACGGTTCGCCAAGGTGATCTGGATACCGGGCAACCACGAGCTGTGGACTACCAACCGCGACCCGATGCAGATCTTCGGCAAGGCCCGCTACGACTACCTGGTCAACATGTGCGACGAGATGGGCATCATCACCCCCGAGCACCCGTTCCCGGTGTGGACCGAGGAGGGCGGTCCGGCCACGATCGTGCCGATGTTCCTGCTGTACGACTACACCTTCCTGCCCGAAGGCGCCGCTACCAAGGCCGAGGGACTGGCCATTGCGCGCGAGCGCAACGTCGTCGGCACCGACGAGTTCCTGCTGTCCGCCGAGCCCTACGCCACCCGCGACGCGTGGTGCCGCGACCGGGTGTCCTACACCCGCAAGCGACTCGAGGACCTCGACTGGATGACGCCGACGGTGCTCGTCAACCACTTCCCAATGGTTCGCGAACCCTGCGACGCGATGTTCTACCCCGAGTTCTCGCTGTGGTGCGGCACCACCGCCACCGCCGACTGGCACACCCGCTACAACGCGGTGTGCTCCGTCTACGGACACCTGCACATTCCGCGCACGACGTGGTACGACGGTGTGCGGTTCGAGGAGGTGTCTGTCGGATATCCGCGAGAGTGGCGCCGCCGCAAGCCATATCGCTGGATGCGCCAGATCCTGCCCGACCCGCAGTATCCGCCCGGGTACCTCAACGAGTTCGGCGGCCACTTCCAGATCACCCAGGAGATGCGGGAGAACGCGCAGAAGGTGCAGCAGCGGATCCGCGACAGGCAGGTTTCGCGATGACGGTCGCCGCGTCGCTGCTGTCCGGTGTGCTGCCGGCGACGACGCCGGGCCTGGCAGCCGCCGAGGTCTACCGCGACCCGCCGGGCCTGGCGCCGCTGCCCGAGGAGGAGCCTCTGGTCGCGCGGTCGGTCGCCAAGCGGCGCAACGAGTTCGTCACGGTGCGGTACTGCGCGCGACAGGCACTCTCCGAGATCGGTGTCGGACCGGTGCCGATTCTGAAGGGGGAGAAGGGTGAACCCCGGTGGCCCGACGGCATCGTCGGCTCGCTGACGCACTGTGAGGGCTATCGCGGGGCTGTGGTCGGCCGGCAGGCCGAGGTGCGGTCGGTGGGCATCGACGCAGAACCGCACGGTGTGCTGCCCGACGGTGTGCTCGACGCGATCAGCCTGCCCGCCGAGCGAATCGAACTGAAACAGCTGCCGGGCGAACTGCACTGGGACCGAATCCTGTTCTGCGCCAAAGAGGCGACCTATAAGGCGTGGTTCCCGGTGACCCGCCGGTGGCTGGGTTTCGAGGACGCGCACATTGTCTTCGACGTCGACGACAGCGGCACCTCCGGCAGTTTCGTCTCGCGAATCCTGATCGACCCGGCGGCGATGCACGGAACCCCGCTGGAATCCCTGGCCGGTCGGTGGTCGGTCCGCGACGGTCTGGCGCTGACCGCGATCGTGCTATGACACAGGCGGGTCTGGTCATCGTCGACAAACCCGTGGGCATGACGAGCCATGACGTCGTCGGCCGCTGCCGTCGCTTCTTCGGCACCCGCAAGGTCGGCCACGCCGGGACCCTTGACCCGATGGCCACCGGCGTTCTCGTCGTCGGGATCGAGCGCGCCACCAAGATACTTGGACTGCTGACGGCGACGGACAAGGCGTACTCCGCGACCATCCGGCTCGGGCAAACCACCTCGACCGACGACGCCGAAGGCGAGGTGCTGCAGCAGGTTTCGGCCGACGTCGTTACCGACGAGTGCATCGAGCGCGCGGTCGCGGACCTTCGCGGCGAGATCGACCAGGTCCCGTCGGCGGTGAGCGCGATCAAAGTCGGCGGACAGCGCGCCTACAAACTCGCGCGCGAAGGGCAGGCCGTCGAGTTGGCACCCCGCCGGGTGTGTATCGAGCGGTTCACGGTGCTAGACGTCCGCCGCGAACCCGGCGTCGTCGACGTCGACGTCGAGGTGGAGTGCTCCAGCGGCACCTACATTCGTGCACTGGCCCGCGACGTCGGCGCCGCGCTGGGAGTCGGTGGGCATCTCACCGCGTTGCGTCGCACCAGAGTCGGCGGTTTCGGGTTGAGTGAGGCGCGCGCGCTCGACGAGCTCGCCGAAACCCCACGACTGTCGTACAGCCTCGACACCGCATGTCTTTTGGCCTTCCCGCGGCGGGAACTGACCTCAGACGAGGCCGAGGACGTGCGGCACGGCCGACCGCTCGAACCGGCGGGCATCGACGGGATTTACGCCGCGACGGCTCAGGACGGTCAGGTCATCGCGCTGCTGGAAGACCGGTCGGAACGCACGAAGTCGGTCGTCGTGCTGCGTCCGGCGACCTTGTAGGCCGGCGCATCCGGGCGCATACTGACGCCGTCCTAGAGATGGGAGCCGAAAATGGCGTCTCCGTACAAAGCTCTTCAGGTCGCATTGGGCGTGTTCGGCGTGGTTTCCCTCTGCCTGTATCCGCTTGCCGCGGTGTGGCCGTCAGGTTGGGCGTGGCATCCGGGACCGCCGCATCACTCCGACTACTTCATGATGATCGTCGGGCTGTATGCGACCCTCGGGGTCTTTCTGGTGTGGGCGGCGCGTAATCCGCGCGCTCATCTGAGCCTGATCTGGTTCACGGTGTGGTCCAGCGTCGTGCACGCCGTCATCATGGCGGTGCAGTCGGTGCGCGGTGAGCACCAGACCGGGCATCTGGTGGGCGATGTGCCCGCACTGCTGTTGGTCGCGATCGTGTTGGCGGTGCTCGTGCGGGCTTCCGGCCTCACGATGTCCGAGGAACAACCGGCCGCCGTCGAACGAAGCTGAGGGGACACCCCGCGGATGTGGAGCCATGGCGAAAATCCGGCGGCCGGTTATCGCCGCCGACCATTCGGGAAGGCGCCCGCCTTGCAGCGAAAAATTCGCTGATAGGCGGGCACTCGTCGCAGTGGTCGGCAGCCCGCCACAGCCACCATCGCGCTAGCTCGCGACCACCCAGATCGCTTCTGCGGCAGGGCTTCCCAGCTCGACGGTGGTGTCGTCGCCGTCTGTCGACTCGATGGCCACCGAGATCATGCCGGCGAAGTCGCGCCGGGCCACCACACGAAGGCGCGAGTCCAGGCTGATGCCGACACTGTCGAAGTACCGCAGCATCTCAGGATCGGCGTCCGAGATGCGCGCTATCGTGCCGCGGTCGCCGTCGTTGCAGGCCGACAACTGGCGCGCGTCCGGGGCGGGCACGCGTCCGTCGGCGGCCGGAATCGGATCGCCGTGTGGATCGCGCGTCGGATGCCCGAGCTTGGCGTCGATCCGGTCGAGCATCCGGTCCGACACCGCGTGCTCGAGGACCTCGGCTTCGTCGTGCACCTCGTCCCAGCTGTAGCCCAGCTCGCGCACGAGGAACGTCTCCATCAGCCGGTGCCTGCGCACCATCGCCAGGGCGGCGGCCCGGCCGGCCTCGGTCAGCGTCACCGCGCCGTACTTCTCGTGGTCGACCAGGCCCTGGTCGGCGAGCTTGCGGATCGACTCCGAGGCGGTGCTGGCCGACACGCCGAGACGCTCGGCCAGCAACTTGGTGCTCACCTTCTCCTGCGACCACTCCTGAACGGTCCAGATGACTTTCAGGTAGTCCTGGGCAACCGTCGTCAGGTCACGCGCATCGCCGGCAGGATTCACAATGACAAAGTTTAGGCAATACTCACCTCATCTGGGGGATCCGGCGACGCGGAGGACCCCTGTCGCGCCGTAGGCTTGCCCTCGTGCAGCGCTGGCGGGGACAAGACGAGATCCCGACGGACTGGGGCCGATGCGTGGTCACCATCGGGGTTTTCGACGGTGTGCATCGCGGACACCAGGAGCTGATCAACCACGCGGTCAAGGCCGGCCGGTCCCGCGGCGTGCCCACGGTGCTGATGACCTTCGACCCGCACCCGATGGAGGTTGTCTTCCCGGGCAGCCATCCCGCCCAGCTGACCACGCTGACCCGGCGCGCCGAACTGGTCGAGGAACTCGGCGTCGACGTCTTCCTGGTAATGCCGTTCACCGCCGACTTCATGAAGCTGACCCCGGAGCGCTACATCCACGAACTCCTGGTCGAACACCTGCACGTGGTCGAGGTCGTTGTGGGGGAGAACTTCACGTTCGGCAAGAAGGCGGCGGGCAACGTCGAGTTGCTGCGCCAGGCCGGCGAGCGGTTCGGCTTCGCCGTGGAGAGCATGACCCTGGTCTCCGAAGTGGCCGACACCGACCGGGCCGTCACGTTCTCCTCGACTTACATCCGGTCCTGCGTCGACGCGGGCGACGTCGTCGCCGCGGCCGAGGCGTTGGGGCGCCCGCACCGCGTCGAGGGGGTCGTGGTGCGCGGCGACGGACGGGGCAAGGTGCTGGGCTTTCCGACCGCCAACGTGGCGCCGCCCATGTACTCGGCGATTCCCGCCGACGGCGTCTACGCGGCGTGGTTCACCGTGCTGGGCCACGGTCCGGTCGCGGGCAGCGTCATCCCCGGCGAGCGGTACCAGGCCGCGGTCTCGGTGGGGACCAATCCGACGTTCTCCGGACGCACCCGCACCGTCGAGGCATTCGTGCTCGACACCACCGCCGACCTGTACGGTCAGCACGTCGCCGTCGATTTCGTGGCCCGGTTGCGCGGCCAGGAGAAGTTCGTCAACGTCGACGACCTGGTGGAGCAGATGGGCCGCGACACCGAACACGCCCGCACAGTCCTGGCTCGGTGACACCGGCACCGTTGAGCTGCGATTTCGCCGCTCACCTCGGCCGCTGCTAGACTGCCTGCCGACCGGGCGTGCGCTGCAGTTCGCGGCGGCCGCGCCTTCCCGGGGCCCACCCCTCCCCTTCCCGCGGACTGAAAAAGATGGAGTTGTTTCGTGGCGCTTACCGCCGAAGAGAAAAAGTCGATCCTGAGCGACTACGGCCTGCATGACACCGATACCGGCTCGCCGGAGGCGCAGGTCGCCCTGCTGACCAAGCGGATCATCGACCTCACCGAGCACCTGAAGGTGCACAAGCACGATCACCACTCTCGGCGTGGTCTGCTGCTGCTCGTCGGCCGCAGGCGCCGGCTGCTCAAGTACGTGGCCCAGGTCGACGTCCAGCGGTACCGCACGCTGATCGAACGACTCGGCCTGCGTCGCTGACCTCGTACCGGCGCGCGAACGCGCGACGGGATTCGGCCGGGTACTCCTCGCAGAGTACGATGGCCTCGTTCGACTGCCATTGAGGCGCGAACGACCTGGGTGCGGTTTTCGCAGCTCCGCGAGCACCGTTCCCGCGTGTCATAACCAGGACCTGCTCGATCGCGCGGTCTTCGGTAGTGGCTGCCGGAAGAACTGCCGGCAGCTTCGATCGATGGCCGTAGCCGCATCGAGGCCGGTGGTTCAAGCGCTGTGACGACGCGAAAACAGCTAAACAGTGGAGACACTGAACCAGAGAGGCCATACGGACACCTATGTCTGTAGTTGAAATTGAAGACGGCGTGTACGAAGCGACCGCCGTGATCGACAACGGGAGCTTCGGCACCCGCACCATCCGTTTCGAGACCGGCCGGCTGGCCCAGCAGGCCGCCGGCGCCGTCGTCGCCTACCTCGACGACGAGACGATGTTGCTCTCGGCGACATCGGCCAGCAAGACCCCTAAAGACCATTTCGACTTCTTCCCGTTGACCATCGACGTCGAAGAGCGCATGTATGCCGCGGGTCGCATCCCCGGTTCGTTCTTCCGCCGCGAGGGCCGCCCGTCGACCGACGCGATCCTGACCTGCCGGCTGATCGACCGCCCGCTGCGGCCGACGTTCGTGGCCGGCCTGCGCAACGAGATCCAGGTCGTGGTCACCGTCATGAGCCTGGATCCCAAGGATCTGTACGACGTGGTCGCGATCAACGCCGCGTCGGCGTCCACGCAGATCGCGGGCCTGCCGTTCTCCGGGCCGGTCGGCGGCGTGCGTGTCGCGCTGATCGACGGGACCTGGGTCGCCTTCCCGACCGTCGAGCAGCTCGAGCGGGCGGTGTTCGACATGGTCGTCGCCGGTCGTGCCATCGAGGGCGGCGACGTGGCGATCATGATGGTCGAGGCCGAGGCCACCGACAACGTCGTCGAGTTGATCGCCGGCGGTGCGCAGGCGCCCACCGAGAGCGTCGTAGCCGAGGGCCTGGAGGCCGCCAAACCGTTCATCGCGAGCCTGTGCGCAGCGCAGCAGGAGTTGGCCGAGCGCGCCGCCAAGCCGACCGCCGACTACCCGGTGTTCCCGGAGTACGGCGAAGACGTCTACTACGCCGTCGCCTCGGTGGCCACCGACGCATTGTCGGAGGCGCTGACCATCGCCGGTAAGGCCGAGCGCAACGACCGCACCGACGAGATCAAGGCCGAGGTGCTCGAGCGGCTGGCCGAGCAGTACGCGGGCCGCGAGAAGGAGGTCGGCGCCGCGTTCCGCTCGCTGACTAAAAAGCTTGTGCGCCAACGCATCCTGACCGATCACTTCCGCATCGACGGCCGCGGTATCACCGACATTCGCGCGCTGAGTGCCGAGGTCGCCGTCGTCCCGCGGGCGCACGGCAGCGCGCTGTTCGAGCGTGGCGAGACCCAGATTCTGGGCGTCACCACACTCGACATGATGAAGCTGGCCCAGCAGATCGACTCGCTGGGGCCCGAAACCTCCAAGCGCTACATGCATCACTACAACTTCCCGCCCTACTCGACCGGTGAGACCGGCCGTGTCGGTTCGCCGAAGCGCCGCGAGATCGGCCACGGTGCGCTGGCGGAGCGGGCGCTGATGCCGGTGCTGCCCAGCGTCGAGGAGTTCCCGTACGCGATCCGCCAGGTGTCGGAGGCGTTGAGCTCCAACGGTTCGACGTCGATGGGCTCGGTGTGCGCATCGACGCTCGCGCTGCTCAACGCCGGTGTGCCGCTCAAGGCTCCGGTCGCGGGCATCGCGATGGGCCTGGTGTCCGACGACATCGAGGTTGATGGCAAGACTGAGCGCCGGTTCGTCGCGCTCACCGACATCCTCGGTGCCGAGGATGCGTTCGGCGACATGGACTTCAAGGTCGCGGGCACCAAGGAGTTCGTCACCGCGCTGCAGTTGGACACCAAGCTCGACGGCATTCCGTCGCAGGTGCTCGCCGGCGCGCTGTCGCAGGCCAAGGACGCCCGGCTGACGATCCTCGAGGTGATGGCCGAGGCCATCGACGGGCCCGACGAGATGAGCCCGTACGCCCCGCGGATCACCACCATCAAGGTGCCCGTCGACAAGATCGGCGAGGTGATCGGGCCCAAAGGCAAGATCATCAACCAGATCACCGAGGAGACCGGCGCGTCGATCTCCATCGAGGACGACGGCACGGTGTTCGTCGGCGCGACCGACGGACCGTCGGCGCAGGCGGCGATCGACAAGATCAACGCGATCGCCAATCCGCAGCTGCCCAAGGTCGGCGAGCGGTTCCTCGGAACCGTCGTCAAGACAACGGATTTCGGCGCCTTCGTGTCGCTGCTTCCGGGTCGCGACGGGCTTGTCCACATCTCGAAGCTGGGACGTGGCAAACGCATCGCCAAGGTCGAGGACGTCGTCAAGGTCGGCGACAAGCTGCGTGTGGAGATCGCCGACATCGACAACCGCGGGAAGATCTCGCTGATCCTCGTCGACGAACAGGAAGATGGAGCCGCGTCCAATTCCGACGCCGCGCCGGCAGATGCCGCAGCGGCCAGCAGTTAGGGCGTTGCGCCACACCGAACGTGGCGACAGATCAGCGGAGGCAGTGCGTCGCACGGTGTTACCCGGTGGCCTGCGTGTGGTCACCGAGTACCTCCCGTCGGTGCATTCGGCGTCGGTCGGGCTATGGGTCAACGTCGGTTCGCGCGACGAGGGCCCGAGTGTCGCGGGTGCGGCGCACTTCCTCGAGCACTTGCTGTTCAAGTCGACGCCGACCCGGTCGGCGGTGAGCATCGCGCAGGCCGTCGACGCGGTCGGCGGCGAGCTCAACGCCTTCACCGCCCGCGAGCACACCTGCTACTACGCGCACGTGCTCGACTCCGATCTGGAGTTGGCCGTCGACCTCGTCGCCGACGTCGTCTTGCGCGGACAGTGCGCGGCCGAGGACGTCGAGGTCGAACGCGACGTGGTGCTCGAGGAGATCGCGATGCGCGACGACGATCCCGAGGACACCCTCGGCGACGAGTTCCTCGCCGCGATGTTCGGCTCGCATCCGGTTGGACGCCCGGTGATCGGCAGCGTGGACTCGATCTCCTCGATGACCCGCGCCCAACTGCACTCCTTCCACGTCCGCCGCTACACCCCCGAGCGGATGGTGCTCGCGGTGGCGGGCAACGTCGATCACGACG
This sequence comes from Mycolicibacterium flavescens, assembly GCA_900637135.1. Classification (NCBI taxonomy): domain Bacteria; kingdom Bacillati; phylum Actinomycetota; class Actinomycetes; order Mycobacteriales; family Mycobacteriaceae; genus Mycobacterium; species Mycolicibacterium flavescens. Next base: position 3,295,940 of record LR134353.1, on the reverse strand, counting down.
ACGTGGTGTCGCTGGCGCGCGAGTACTTCGGCGCGCGTCTGATGCGTGGCCGCACACCGGTGCCGCCCCGCAAAGGTGCCGGCCGGGTGGGTGGACGCCCGAGCCTGGAACTGGTCAACCGGGACTCCGAACAGACGCACCTTTCGCTGGGTGTGCGCACACCGGGACGGCACTGGGAGCACCGCTGGGCGCTGTCGGTGCTGAACACCGCGCTCGGCGGGGGCCTGAGTTCGCGGCTGTTCCAGGAGATTCGGGAGGCTCGTGGGTTGGCGTACTCGGTGTACTCGACGATCGACACCTTTTCCGACAGCGGCGCGCTGTCGGTGTACGCGGGTTGCCTGCCGGACCGCTTCGACGAGGTTGCCCGCGTGACCACCGATGTGCTCGAGGCCGTCGCAAGCGACGGGATCACCGAAGACGAGTGCCGGATCGCGAAGGGTTCCCTGCGCGGCGGACTGGTGCTCGGCCTGGAGGATTCGGGATCGCGAATGAACCGCATCGGCCGCAGCGAACTGCATTTCGGTGAGCACCGCACCATCGACGAGACGTTGGCGAAGATCGACGCGGTCACGCTCGACGAGGTCAACGCCGTCGCGCGCCGGCTTCTGCGGCGTCCCTACGGCGGCGCTGTGTTGGGTCCGCTTCAATCGAAACGGTCACTGCCTCAGCCGCTTCGGGCCATCGCCGGCTGATCACCTACGCTGGGGCCCCATGACTGGGTTACCGCGTCGTCACGTTCTGATCGGTGGATTGACACTCGCGGCGCTCGCCGCTTCACCGCACAAGGCCGCCATGGCCGACCCCAACCGTCCCTTACAGCCGATCGAGGACCGGCTCGGCGAGATGGAGCGTCGGCAGAACGCGTTGATCGGGGTGTTCGCAACCAATCTCGGCACCGGGCGCACCATCGCGCATCGCGCTCAGGACCCGTTCGCGATGTGCTCGACGTTCAAGACCTACGCCGCCGCGCGGGTGCTGCAGAAGGCCGAGCGCGGTGAGCTCGCGCTCACCGATCGCATCACCATCGAGCCGGGCGATATCGTGCCCAACTCGCCGGTGACCGAAGCGCACGTCGGGCAGACGATGACGCTGGCGCAGCTGTGTCAGGCCGCCCTGCAGCGAAGCGACAACGCCGCGGGCAACTGGCTGCTACGGGTGATCGGTGGTCCGTCCGGCGTGACCGACTTCGCCCGCAGCATCGGCGACGAACGGTCCCGACTCGACCGCTGGGAGATCGAGCTGAACGCGGCGGTCCCCGGAGATCCGCGCGACACCACCACACCCGAGGCCGTCGGAAACGGTTACCGGGCGATACTCACAGGCAACGAGCTCGCCGAGCCGCAACGCCGGCAGCTCGAGGACTGGATGCGGGCCAATCAGACATCGAGCGTGCGACCGGTGCTGCCGCCGGGCTGGGCAACGGCCGACAAGACCGGCAGCGGTGACTTCGCGAGCACGAACGACGTCGGTATCGCGTTCGGCCCGGCCGGTGAGCGATTGCTGCTGGCGATCATGACCAGGACCGCGGCAAACGACCCCGACGTCCCGAACGACCGGCAGCTGGTCGGTGAAGTGGCGTCTGTGCTGGTCGCCGGCCTTCTGGCCTGATATTGGACGAAGGCGCCAGCTTTGCCCGGTCACCCCTCGGGACCGGGTCAAGCTGGCTTGTCAGCGGCTGTCCCCCCACGCTCTTCGCCCCCCTGCACCGAGCGCCAGCCGCTGGACTAAACGGTATGGCATGGAGCGCGACGGAGGAATCGGGCGAATCCCTATCTTTTTGCACCGGCACGTTTAAGGGTGCCCGGCAAACACGCTGAGCGTGGGCTCAGAGCAGCATCGACGGATCCGTGTACGGCAGGTCGAGGTCGGCGGCGACCTGTGCGGACAGCAGGGCGCCTTCGTGGGAGGACAGACCCCTCGCGAGCGAGGCATCGGCCCGGCACGCCGCCCGCCAGCCCTGGTCGGCCAGCTCGAGCACGTACGGCATGGTCGCGTTGGTCAGCGCGAAGGTCGAGCTGCGGGGCACCGCGCCGGGCATATTGGCTACGCAGTAGAAGAGCGTGTCGTGCACGGCATACGTCGGGTCGTCGTGCGTGGTCGGATGCGAATCCCCGAAGCACCCGCCCTGGTCGATGGCGATGTCGACCAGCACCGCGCCCGGCCTCATGTGGGCGACAGTCGAATTCGTCACCAATTTCGGCGCTTTGGCGCCCGGCACCAGGACCGCGCCGACGACGAGGTCGGCGTCCTTCACCGCGTCCTCGAGCTCCAGGACCGACGAGTACCGGGTTCCGACGCGCCCGCCGAACTCCGCATCCACGTCGCGCAGCTTGTCGAGGCTGACGTCGAACACGGTGACGTTCGCGCCCATGCCCGCGGCCACCCGCGCGGCATTGCGGCCGGCGGTGCCGCCGCCGATCACGACGACGTCGGCGGGAGCCACGCCCGGCACGCCGCCCATCAGGACGCCGCGGCCACCGTGGCTGCGCATCAAGTGGTAGGCCCCGACCTGGGCCGCCAACCGTCCGGCAACCTCGCTCATCGGGGCCAGCAGCGGAAGGGCGCCGTCGGCGGTCTGGACGGTTTCGTAGGCGATCGACGTCGATCCCGAGGCCAGCAACGCTTCGGTGCACGTCCGCGACGCGGCGAGGTGCAGGTAGGTGAACAGCGTCTGGCCCCGACGCATCCGGTGGTATTCGGCTTCGATCGGCTCCTTGACCTTGAGCAGGAGTTCGGCCTCGGCCCACACCTGGTCGGCGCTGGTGATGAGCTGAGCGCCTGCGCGTTTGAAATCGGCGTCCGAGATTGCCGAACCGTCGCCGGCACCGGCTTCGATGATCACCTCGTGGCCGCAGTGCACCAACTCGGCGACTCCGGCCGGGGTGATCGCGACCCGGTATTCGTTGTTCTTGATCTCGGTCGGGATGCCGACACGCATGATCGCTCCTCTGCTGGTTTCTGCCTCCAGTGTGAAGAAGCTTCATTTGATCAGCAATTACTGCGCTTGAAATTCTGTAGGGTCGGCGTATGAGCGAAACATCTTCATTCTCACGGGTCTCGGGGGGCGTCGGCCCGAAGGATGTTCGCCCGGTTCCCCTCGACGACGTCGACCGCCGGATTCTCACCGCGCTGCACCGTGACGCGCGAATCTCGAACAACGCACTGGCCGAGGCGGTCGGGATTGCGCCGTCGACATGCCACGGCCGGGTCCGCCGACTGCAGGAGTCGGGGGTGATACGCGGTTTCTACACCGACATCGATCCAGCCGCGATCGGTCTGCCGCTACAGGCGATGATCTCGGTGAGCCTGCAGTCCAGCGCTCGCGGGCGGATCCACAGCTTCATCCAGCAGATCCGGCGCAGGCCGCAGGTGATGGACGTGTATTTCCTCGCGGGTGCCGACGACTTCATCCTCCACGTCGCCGCACGTGACACCGACGACCTACGGTCGTTCGTGGTGGAGAACCTCAACGCCGACGCCGACGTGGCCGGTACGCAGACGTCGCTGATCTTCGAACACCTGCGAGGGGCGTCGCCGCTCTAGCGGCCGGAAGCATTGCCGCTCAGGGCATTTGGGTGTAACGCGCCGCGTCGGCGGCGTACTGCGGCGGCACGCACACCTCGTAGCGCCGGGCTTCGAGTGTCTCGACGCTGGAGAAGTCCCGCTCGCCTCTGGTCGCCACATGCGCGACGAACCCGAACACCGCGCCCCAGAACGCGCCGATCGCCAGCGCGATTAGCATGGTCACGATCCACACCGGACCCACCGTGAAAATCGCGAACAGCAGCCCGATGAACAACCCGAACCAGGCGCCGCTCGCTGCGCCGGCGAACGCCGCCCGCCCCTTGGTCATACGTCCGGTGACGCGTTCGACCGTGCGCAGATCGTCGCCGATGATGCGCACGTGCTCGACGGGGAAGCCGCCGTCGGACATGCGGTCCACCAGCCGTTGCGCGTCGGGATAGTTGTCGAACGTCGCGATGACCTGGCGTGCGGGCCGCTGATCGCCCACCTGATGCTCGGGCCGTCCACTCATATCCGTCACTTCGAACTCCATCTGCTGTCGTTCCGGTGTCGTCATGCATGGTTACCCGCTTTCAGGGAGTGCCGCCACCGAATGCGCCGATCCGGTCGCGTCGATCAAGCTGGGCCCCGGGTGGATAAGGTGACGCCATGCGAGTCGGAGTGCTGGGGGCAAAGGGCAAGGTCGGCGCGACGATGGTGGAGGCCGTGCAAGCCGCCGAAGACCTGACCTTCACCGCGGGTGTCGACGCGGGCGACCCATTGAGCCTGCTGACCGACGGCCAGACCGAGGTCGTCATCGACTTCACCCACCCCGACGTCGTGATGGACAACCTCGAGTTCCTCATCGGCAACGGGATACACGCCGTCGTCGGCACCACCGGGTTCACCGACGAGCGGTTGGCCACCGTCCGGGATTGGCTGGGCGCCAAACCGGAGGCAGCGGTCCTGATCGCGCCGAACTTCGCGATCGGCGCGGTGCTGTCCATGCATTTCGCGCAGCAGGCCGCGCGGCACTTCGAATCGGTCGAAGTCATCGAGCTGCATCATCCGCACAAGGCCGACGCCCCGTCCGGCACCGCGGCGCGCACCGCGCGACTCATCGCCGAGGCGCGAAAAGACATGCCGCCCAACCCCGATGCCACGAGCACCGGTCTTGACGGTGCGCGGGGTGCTGACGTCGACGGGGTTCCGGTGCATTCGGTGCGCCTGGCGGGGCTGGTCGCTCATCAGGAGGTGCTGTTCGGCACGCAGGGGGAGACGCTGACCATCCGGCACGACAGCCTGGACCGGACCTCCTTTGTGCCCGGAGTCCTGCTCGCGGTGCGGCGGGTGGCCGAACGGCCGGGGCTCACCGTGGGTATCGAGCCGCTCCTCGACCTCTGATGGCCGAAGGCGGGCGCGTCCTGCGCATCCAACTGCTGATCGGCTTCATGTGTGTGGCACTGGTCGTGTACTTCGTGCTGCTCGGCCGCCTGGCGATGGCATTCGTCACGACCGGGGAGCCCGCCGCAGTCGGGTTGGGGCTGGCGCTGATGGTGCTTCCGCTGATCGGGTTGTGGGCCATGCTCAGCACGCTGCGCGCCGGCCTGGCCCATCAGCGGCTCGCGCGGATCTGCCACGACGAGGGGATGGAACTCGACGTCAGCGCGCTGCCGCGGATGCCGTCCGGGCGAATCCAGCGCGACGCCGCAGACGCGTTGTTCGTCACCGTGCGTGCGGAACTGGACAACGACCCGCAGAACTGGCGACGGTGGTATCGCCTGGCGCGTGCCTACGACTACGCCGGTGACCGCAGCCGGGCGCGCGAAGCGATGAAGAGGGCTGTCGAGATGGAGGAGCGGGACCGATGAGTAAGACTCTGTTGGTCGTGCACCACACCCCGTCGCCGGGAACCCGCGAATTGCTCGAGGCCGTCCTCGCCGGCGCCGGGGACCCCGACATCGAGGGCGTCGAGACCGTGGTTCGTCCCGCGCTGGCCGCCACCCTGCCCGACATGCTCGACGCGGACGGCTACCTGTTCGGGACCACGGCCAACTTCGGGTACATGAGCGGCGCGCTCAAGCACTTCTTCGACACCGTCTACTACCCGAGCCTCGATCACGTCGGCGGCCGGCCGTACGGCGTGTGGGTGCACGGCAACAACGACACCGTCGGCGCGGTCAACGCGGTGGACAAGCTCGCGACCGGGCTCGCCCTGACCAAGGCCGCCGATGCGCTCGAGGTCGTCGGCGGTGTCGACGCGGGCGTGCGGGAACGCGCCTACGAACTCGGTGGCACACTGGCCGCGACGCTGATGGAGGACTAGCCATGCCGGGAATCGCCGAACTCGCCTTGGGCGCCGCGCCCCTCGCCGGCGGGGCATTGCTCGGGATCGCCGCGGGCAACCTCCGCGGACCTGACTTCCGCGGAATGATCGCCAAAGACATGGACCTGCTCGAGCGCATACCCGACGACCAACCCGAACTCAAGGCGCGGCTGAAAGCCAGCATCGACCATCGCATCGAAGACATGATCAGCGCCGCTGAGCGCAGCCGCGACCTGCGGCTGGCGGCGATGTCCTATCGCGGCAACTGGCGAGACATCGTGGTGTTTCTCTGCGCGATCCTGTTCACCATCGTCTGGTGGAACGTCGACCACGACCGGACGAACTGGCTGCTGATGTTCATCGTGATGATCCTCGCGACAATTGTCGCCGGGATCTACGCCGCACGCGGTCTGCTGCGGTCGCTGCAGATGGTGCTGCGCGGACGTCGTAGACCTCAGTAGTGGTAGGTGTCCGACGGAGCCGGGATGTGCGCCGGATCGTCGACGTCGTCGAACTCCGAGACCTCGATGCCGTACGCGCGGGCCAGATCGAGGATCTTGTTCGCCCTGGCGATACGGGGCAGATCGGACCCGTTGCGGATCTCACCGCCGTCGCGTTCGAACTCGACGAAAAACTCTTTGGCCCAGGCGATTTCCTCGGGCGACGGGGAAAGCCCCTCGTTGACCGTGGTGCACTGCTCGGGTGTCAGGCAGATCTTGCCCGTCATACCGAATTCGACCGACACCGCAGTGGCCTCGCTGAGCTTGAGCGCACTCGAACCGACCGTCGGGCCGTCGATCGCGCTCGGGAGGTGGGCGGCCTTGGCCGCGATCGTGAACCGCGACCGCGCGTAAGCAAGGGTGGTCGGACTCTCGCCGAAGCCGGTGTCGCGCCGGAAGTCGCCGATGCCGAAGGCCAGCCGGAACGTGCCCTTGGCCGCGGCGATCGCAGTGATGCGTTCGAGCCCCCGGGCCGTCTCGACCAGCGCGACGATCGGCACCCCCGGTAGCCGATTGGCCGTTTCGGTGACGTGGTCGACGGATTCGACCATCGCCAGCATCACCCCACCGACCGACGTTCTCGCGAGCGCCTCGAGGTCATCGGCCCACCACGGCGTTCCGAAGCCGTTGACGCGCACCCAGTCGGTGTTGCCCTCGGTCAGCCAGCGGATGACGTTGTCGCGGGCGACGGTCTTGTCCTTCGGCGCGACCGCGTCCTCGATGTCCAGCACGACGATGTCGGCTCGGGACCGCACGGCAGGGGCGAACCGGTCGTACTGTGCGCCGTTCACCAGCAGCCAACTGCGGGCCAGCACCGGGTCGATACGCGAGCCGACGTCCTCGTGGTCCGCGTGAGCGCCGTGATCCTGAACGTCCATCGGATTATCGTCGCGTATCGCCCCGGAAGGCTGTGATCGGACCCGGTGGAATGCGCCTCAATTGGGCAGAGCGGATTCGAACAGCTCCTGCAGAGCGATCCAGTGCCGTTGGGCGGCCTCTTCGTCGTACGGGGCGTTGTCAGGCACCGCGAAGCCGTGGCCGGCTGGATAGAACTCCACCGTATGGGCGACGTTCGCTGCGGTCAGAGCCTTGTCGAGGGTCTCGGCGTGCGCGTTCGTGAAGCCCTGGTCCTTCTTTGCGCCTGCGACATAGACGGTGGCCTTCATCCGGTCGGCGAGCAGGTGCGGGCTGGTGGGTTCGTCGGTGACCAGGCCACTGGCGTGGAACGATCCCGCCGCCGCGACCCGGTCGGGTACACGACCGGCCACGATGACCGAGGTCCGCCCGCCCATGCAGTAGCCGCAGACGCCGAATGCGTCGCCCTTGACCTCCGGCCGTGACTGCAGGAAGTCGAAGAACGCCGCGGCGTCGGAGGCCATCATGTCCGGGGTGATCGAGGAGATCATTCCGAACAGGCGTTTGCGCTGCTTCGGGTCGGTGAACGCGGTTTGCATGTCGAACGGCTCCCAGTCGCCGTGGCGGTAGTACACGTCGGGGAGCAGCACGGCGTGGCCGAAGCCTGCCAGCCGCGCGGCCATCTCCTGAAAGGTGTCGCGGACCCCGCCGGCGTCGACGTACATCACGACACCGGTCCACGGTCCAGGGCCGTTCGGGGTGTGCAGGGTCACGGGGCAGGTGCCGTCAGGAGTCGTGACGGTCGCGGAGATGCTCGGCATGGCCTCCGTTCTACTCGCCGGGTCTGGAAGTAAGCTGACCGACGTGCCGATCGCCACCCCGTACGAGGATCTTCTGCGGCTGGTGATGGAGCGCGGGACCCCCAAGTCGGACCGCACCGGTACCGGCACCCGCAGCGTGTTCGGCCACCAGATGCGCTACGACCTCGCGGCCGGCTTTCCGCTCATCACCACCAAAAAGGTGCACACCAAGTCGATCGTCTACGAGCTGCTGTGGTTCCTGCGCGGCGACTCGAACGTGCGCTGGCTACAGGAGCGCGGTGTCACCATCTGGGACGAATGGGCTTCTCCGACAGGGGATCTGGGCCCCGTGTACGGGGTGCAGTGGCGATCGTGGCCGACGCCGTCGGGCGAGCACATCGACCAGATCAGCGCCGCGCTGGAGTTGCTGAAGTCCGATCCCGACTCGCGCCGCAACATCGTCTCGGCCTGGAACGTCGGGGAGATCCCGCAGATGGCGTTGCCGCCGTGCCACGCGTTCTTCCAGTTCTACGTCGCCGACGGCAAACTGTCGTGCCAGCTGTATCAGCGCAGCGCCGACCTGTTCCTCGGGGTGCCGTTCAACATCGCCAGCTACGCGCTGCTGACCCACATGATGGCCGCGCAGGCCGGGCTCGAGGTCGGGGAGTTCATCTGGACGGGCGGCGACTGCCATATCTACGACAATCACGTCGAGCAGGTGCAGTTGCAGCTCAGCCGCGATCCCCGGCCGTACCCCGAACTCGTTCTGGCGCCGCGCGATTCGATCTTCGACTACACCTACGAAGACGTGGCCATCCTCAATTACGACCCGCATCCGGCGATCAAGGCCCCGGTTGCGGTCTAACGTCGGGCTCATCTGGGCACAATCGAGTTCTGGTGTCATCGGCCGCGGCGGCGGTATCCCGTGGCGCCTGCCCGAGGACCAGGCCCGATTCAAGGAACTGACGATGGGCCACACGGTCGTGATGGGCAGGTTGACGTGGGAGTCGCTGCCCGCCAAGGTCCGTCCGTTGCCCGGGCGTCGCAACGTGGTGCTCACCCACCGGCGCGACTATGCGGCCGAGGGGGCAGACGTGGTGGCGTCGCTGGACGAGGCGTTGACCGATGACCCGGTCTGGGTGATCGGCGGCGCGCAGATCTACCTGGCTGCCCTGCAGGTCGCCACCCGCTGCGAGGTGACCGAGGTCGAGATCGAGCTGCCGCGTCAGGACTCCGACGTGATGGCCCCGGTGCTCGACGAGTCCTGGCTAGGTGCGGCGGGGGATTGGCTGACCAGCACCTCGGGATTGCGCTACCGGTTCTACAGCTACCGGCGGCGCTGACGCACTGTCGGTGGCGTCCGGCACGATGAAGACGTGCCGACCAGACTCACGGCCGATCAGGCCCGCCGTGTCGCCGTCGCCGCGCAGGGCTTCGCCGAGCCGCGTCCGCGGGGCCCCGTCACGCGTGCACACCTGCGCAGGCTGATCTCTCGGATACAGGTCCTGCAGCTGGACTCGGTGTCGGTGTCGGTGCGCGCGCACTACGCGCCGGTGTTCAGCCGGCTCGGCCCGTACGACCGCGATGTGCTCGATCGGGCGGCGTGGAGTCATTCGGCGCGCGCTCCTCGGATATTGGTCGAGTACTGGGCGCACGAAGCAGCGCTGATGGCCGTCGACGATTGGCCGCTGATGCGGTGGCGGATGCGCGAGTACACGCACGGCCGGTGGGGCAAGGAGATCGTCAAGAAGAACGCCAAGCTGGTTGACGACGTGGTGAGCGCCGTGACGGAGTTGGGCCCGTCGACCGCAGGCGAGATCGAGGCGTATCTGGGCGCCGAACAACGCGGCCGGAAGGGTCCGTGGTGGGACCGCAGCGACACGAAGTGGGTGACCGAGGCGTTGTTTGCCTCGGGGGTGCTGACGACGGCCACTCGGGTCGGATTCGCCCGGCACTACGACCTGTCGGAGCGGGTGCTGCCGCCGGAGGTGTTCGCTCGTGAGGTCGATGAGGCGGATGCCGTCAGGGAGTTGGTGCTGAGGGCGTCGGGCGCTCTCGGGGTGGGCACCGAGCAGGACATCCGCGACTATTTCCGGTTGTCGCCGGCGCAGGTGAAGCCTGCGATCGCGAAACTGGTCGCCGACGGCGAGCTGGAACCGGTGGAGGTCGACGGTTGGAAGGGACCGGCGTATCTGCGGGCGGGACAGATCATTCCGCGACGCGACCGCGGAACGGCGCTGCTGTGCCCCTTCGACCCGCTGATCTTCTTCCGGCCGCGGGTGGAGCGCTTGTTCGGCGGCTTCAGGTACCGCATCGAGATCTACACCCCGGCGCCGAAGCGGCAGTACGGCTACTACGTATGGCCGTTTCTGCTCGACGGTGAACTGGTCGGAAGGGTGGACTTGAAGGCCGATCGGGCCGCGGGCGTCCTGCACGTTGTGGGTGCGTTCGCGGAGGAGGGCGCAGAGCGGTCGCGGGTAGCTCCGGTGTTGGCGGACGAATTGCGGACGATGGCGTCGTGGCTCGGGTTGTCAGTCGTCACGGTCGGCGCGAACGGGGACCTGGTCGACGACTTGCGCCGAGAGTCGGGTTGACACAACCCGACACCCGGCCGGAAACGACGCTCAGACGCAGTCCGCGCAGATCGTGCGGTCGCCGGATTGCAGTGCCAGCCGGCTGTGGTGCTGCACCAGGAAGCAACTCGAGCAGGTGAACTCGTCGGCCTGCTTCGGGATCACCCGGACCGTGAGCTCCTCACCGGACAGGTCCATATCGGGCAGGATGATCGGGTCGACCGCGTCACCGTCATCGACGTCGAGAACAGCGATGTCAGCCTGACCGCGTCGGGCGGCGATCGCCTCGAGTGACTCATCGACCGCTTCGTCGGTTTCCTTCACACGGGGTGCGTCGTAATCGGTGGCCATTGGTCACCCTCCCTCTCTAGATCGGCGTTTGGGTAACACCGATTGAGAACGGATTTGTTCCCGGCCCGCGCGCGGTCGAAACCTGGATTCTTCGCTTGGTTCGCCGCCGATGTGCGATCTGATCCGGTGCGACCGGCGAGTCGCGGATGAAACCGCACATCCGGTGATCGGCTCGGCGCAATCTCGGCGCTCACGGGAATCGCCGACGGCCCGCGTTAGGGTGAGCCGTGGCCGAGACCTCGCCGCTGCGCGTCCAGCTGATCGCCAAGACGGAGTTCACCGCGCCGCCGGAAGTGCCATGGGAAACCGACGCCGACGGCGGACCCGCGCTCGTCGAGTTCGCCGGCCGCGCGTGCTATCAGAGCTGGTCGAAGCCTAATCCGCGCACCGCCACCAACGCGGCCTACATTCGGCACATCATCGACGTCGGGCATTTCTCGGTGCTCGAGCACGCCTCGGTGTCGTTCTACATCACCGGCATCTCGCGGTCGTGCACACACGAGCTGATCCGTCACCGCCACTTCTCGTATTCGCAGCTCTCGCAGCGGTACGTTCCCGAGCACGACGCGCAGGTGGTGGTGCCGCCGAGTATCGAGGACGACCCCGAGTTGACCGAGATGTTCGCCGCCGCCGCCGACGCCAGCCGCACCGCCTACACCGAGCTGCTCGAACGCCTCGAAGCCAAGTTCAGGGGCGGCGAGCCCGGGGAGCAACTCGGTGTGCTGCGACGCAAGCAGGCGCGACAGGCCGCCCGTGCGGTGCTGCCCAACGCCACCGAGACCCGCATCGTCGTGACCGGCAACTACCGCGCGTGGCGGCATTTCATCGCGATGCGGGCCAGCGAGCACGCCGACGTCGAGATTCGTCGGCTGGCCATCGAGTGCCTGCGCCACCTGGTCGACGTCGCACCCCAGGTGTTCAGCGACTTCGAGATCTCCACGCTGTCCGACGGCACGGAGGTCGCCACATCCCCTCTGGCCACGGAAGCGTGACCATCACGAGTAATCTGAGCCCCGTGAGCACCAGCGGAATCGATGTGAGGGCCCGGTTGGGCACCGTGCTGACCGCGATGGTGACTCCGTTCAAGCCCGACGGCATGCTCGACACCCAAGCCGCGGCCCAGCTGGCGACACGACTCGTCGACGCCGGCTGTGACGGCCTGGTGCTGTCCGGGACCACCGGCGAGTCGCCTACCACGACCGATGCAGAGAAGATCGCACTGCTGCGGGCGGTACTCGACGCCGTGGGTGACCGGGCACGCATCATCGCCGGTGCGGGCACCTATGACACCGCGCACAGCGTGCATCTGGCCAAAGCGTGTGCGGCCGAGGGCGCACACGGGCTCCTGGTGGTGACGCCGTACTACTCGCGCCCGCCGCAGGCTGGGTTGCTGGCCCACTTCACCGCGGTGGCCGATGCGACGCCGCTTCCGGTGGTGCTCTACGACATCCCGCCGCGGTCGGTGGTGCCGATCCAGTGGGAGACGCTGCGCATGCTCGCGGAGCACCCCAACATCGTGGCCGTCAAGGACGCCAAGGGCGATCTGCACGGTGGCGGGCAGATCATCGCCGAGACCGGGCTGGCGTACTACTCCGGGGATGACGCGCTCAACCTGCCCTGGTTGGCCATGGGCGCCGTCGGATTCGTCAGCGTCTGGGGCCACCTCGCCGCCAGCCAGCTGCGAGATATGTTCTCGGCCTTCCAATCCGGCGATATCGCGACGGCCCGCAAGATCAACGTCACGCTGGGCCCGCTGGTCGACGCGCAGGCCCGGCTCGGTGGCGTGACGCTGTCGAAGGCCGGGCTGCGACTTCAGGGCTTCGACGCTGGTGACCCCAGGCTGCCGCAAGTACCGGCCACCCCTGCACAACTTGACGCGCTGGCCGCAGATATGCGGGCGGCCGCGGTGCTGCGGTAGTGAACGAAGAACTGAACCCACCGGGGCCACTGGCCCCAGGCGGACTTCGGGTCACTGCGCTGGGCGGGATCAGCGAAATCGGCCGCAACATGACCATATTCGAGCATCTGGGCCGGTTGCTGATCGTGGACTGCGGGGTCTTGTTCCCCACCCACGACGAGCCCGGCGTCGACCTGATCCTTCCCGACCTGCGCCTGATCGAGAACCGCCTCGACGAGGTGGAGGCGCTGGTACTGACCCACGCGCACGAGGACCACATCGGCGCGATCCCGTTCCTGCTCAAGCTTCGCCGCGACATCCCGGTGGTCGGTTCGAAGTTCACGCTCGCCTTGGTGGCCGAGAAGTGCCGCGAACACCGGATCAAACCCGTGTTCGTCGAAGTCGACGAGGGCCAGAGTTCCAGACACGGCGTGTTCGAGTGCGAATACTTCGGGGTCAACCACTCGATACCCGGCTGCCTGGCCATCGCGATCCACACCGGCGCCGGCACGGTGCTGCATACCGGCGACATCAAGCTCGATCAGTCTCCGCCCGACGGGAAACCCACCGACCTGCCCGGTATGTCGCGGCTCGGCGATGCCGGGGTGGACCTGTTCCTGTGCGATTCGACCAATGCCGAGATTCCCGGTGTGGGGCCGTCGGAGAGCGAGATCGGCCCGAACATGCACCGGCTGATCCGCAGCGCGCAGGGCCGCGTCATCGTGGCCTGCTTCGCCTCCAATGTCGGTCGCGTGCAGCAAATCATCGACGCGTCGGTGGCGCTGGGCCGCAAGGTGGCCTTCGTCGGGCGGTCGATGGTCCGCAATATGGGAATCGCTAAGGAACTCGGATACCTCACGCTGGAAAACGATGACGACATCATCGACATCGGCGCCGCGGAGATGATGGCACCTGAACGCGTCGTGCTCGTCACCACCGGAACGCAGGGGGAGCCGATGGCGGCGCTGTCGCGGATGTCGCGCGGTGAGCATCGCAGCATCACCTTGACTGCGGGCGACCTCATCATCATGTCGTCGTCGCAGATACCGGGCAACGAGGAAGCGATCTTCGGGGTGCTGGACGCGCTGGCGAAGATCGGCGCGCGTGTCGTCACGAATGCGCAAGTGCGGGTGCATGTTACCGGGCACGCCTACGCCGGTGAACTGCTGTTTCTCTACAACGGCGTGCGCCCGCGCAACGTGATGCCCGTGCACGGCACCTGGCGGATGTTGCGTGCCAACGCCGGTTTGGCCGCCCGCACAGGGGTTCCCGAGGACAACATCGTGCTGGCCGAGAACGGCGTGAGCGTCGACCTGGTAGCCGGACGGGCGTCGATCGCGGGCGCGGTGCCCACAGGCAAAATGTTCGTCGACGGGCTGGTCACCGGCGATGTGGGGGACGCCGTGGTCGGTCAACGGCTCACGCTCTCTTCGGGGTTCATCGGCATCACCGTCGTCGTCCAGCGCGGCACCGGTAAGCCCGCGGCGGCGCCGCACCTGCACTCCCGCGGCTTCTCCGAGGACCCGAAGGCTCTCGAGCCTGCCACCCGCAAAGTCGAAGAGGCACTCGAAGCGCTTGTGGCCGAACGGGTCACCGATATCAACCGCATCGCCCAGGCGTCGCGGCGCGCCGTCGGCAAATGGGTGGGGGAGGTCTATCGGCGCCAACCGATGATCGTGCCGACCGTCATCGAGGTATGACTCTTAGGTTTGGCTAGGTCACGTCGCGGTGCCGGTCGCCGGTATGTCCAGCCTCACCAGGCTTCGCGGGACCCAGTTGTGGGGCTGCCCGCCTCTGAGCGAATTATTCGCTACTGACGAATATTTCGCTCGTAGCTGGGCAGTCCGAGAGGGATCGCCGACACAAAGCGACGGCTGCGATTGCCGAGTGCCGAGCCACATGGAAACCGTTCGACCGCGACGACGCCGGCGAAGCATCGACCGAGGGGCCGGTACATCTCGCCGCACCGAGGTGCGGCACTTCTTCCGGGCAAGAGCTCAGCGCTTGTTGACCGACCCCGCGTCGACGGGAAGCGCGACACCGGTGACGTAACGCGCCGCGTCGGAGACCAGCCACGCCACCGCGTTGGCGATGTCTTCGGGTTGCAACACCTGCACCGGAAGTGCGTTGCCCATGTCCTGCGGGCTCTTCTCCGCGATGCTGCCCAGCCACTGCCGCGTCGCTTCGTTGTTGATCATCGGGGTGTCCACGCCGGCAGGATGCACCGAGTTGACCCGGATACTGTGCGGTGCAAGCAGATTGGCATACAGCCGCATCAACCCGACGATGCCGTGTTTGGCGGCGACGTAGCCAATGGCGCCTGGATCGTCGCTGCCCATTCCGACCAGGCCCACGACCGAACTGGTGAGCACGATCGAGCCGCCCTCGCCGGTGGCGATCAGCGCAGCCTTGGAGACCTCGACCGTGTGATGGACGCCGGTGAGGTTCACGTCGATCACATCGCGCCACCCGTCGGCGCCCGACTGCATCGGCGCGATACCGGCGTTGGCGACGACGATGTCGAGACGGCCGAACTCGTCGACACCGGCCTGCAACGCCGACGCCAGCGCATCCTGGTCGCGAACGTCAGCCTGCCGCGCCACTATTCGCGCGCCCGTGTCCTCGACGAGCTTCACGGTCTCGGCCAGATCGTCGGCCGTCGCCAACGGGTAAGGCACCGAGGCGATCTGGTCGCAGAGGTCGACGGCGATGATGTCGGCGCCGTCGGAGGCCAACTTCACCGCCTCCGCGCGGCCCTGCCCGCGCGCCGCACCCGTGATGAACGCGACTTTGCCTGCGAGCCCGGGCATCAGGACCGCAGCGCGCCCTTGCTCGGGTCGCCGGCGACAACCGGCTGCAGCATCTTGATGTCCGGCGCCCCGTCGAGGTGCTCGCCCACCGCACCGAACAGCTCAGCGATGGCCGGAGCGGTGCTGTGCGTCTTGAGGGCATCCTCGTCGGCCCACTGCTCGACGAACACGAAGGTGCCGTTGGCCTCGTGCAGCGCGTAGAGCTCGCAACCGGGCTCCTGGTGCACCGCCTCGATGGCCTTCTTGCACGCGTCCCGTACGGTGTCAACGGATTCGGGTTTGGCGGTCATGGTGGCGACGACTACGACAGGCATTTGCGGCTTGACTCCTCGGTGAGTGCTGCTGGACGAGTGAAAAGCCTACTCACCGACACCCGCGACGCTCAGACCACGTCGACCCAGATCGTGAAGGCCGCCGTGAGGATCGCGATGACGACGAGACCGACGGCGTCCGGTGCTCCGATCCGCGTGGCCTCGGTGCGATGTATGCGCAATTCGCGCGCGAGAAGGAACAACGGGAACGTCACGCTGACCGCGATGAGGAACGAGGCGACGACGTAGATCCAGACGAATCGGATGCCGTGTTTGCGCGCCTCGAACACCATGAAGATCACCGCGGCGAGCAGGAACAGGGCGATGTCGGCGGTGATGGATCGCGACGCCGGGTTGACCTTGGTTTCTTCCCAGAACACGCGGAGGAAGTCCGCCCCGCGGTCGAGGTAGGCCAGGTTCTGGCTCCAGGTGGCGATCAGCGCGACGACCGCGATGCTGCCGTATGCAGCGCACAGCACTTTGGTCGTGGTCGGCAGGCCCGCCGACGTGTTGGTTTCGGTCATTTCCGCACGGTAAGTCGCAAAAGCGGGTCAATCGATACGAATCTGTTACCCGTGTGGCAGATGGTGATTCTGGGGCTGAAGCGACTAGGCTTACAGGCATGCCTAGTAAGACCGCCGCGCGCTCGGGAAGTCGTTCGACCAGGTCGAAACAGAGTGTGCGCTCCGGTGGCCGGGCCGCGCCGCGCCGCAAGCCGGCGCCGCGCAAGACCACGTCACCGCGCCGGACGTCGTCACCCATTTCGTCGGCCGGTGCCGCGGTGGGCCGCGGTGTGCGGGCGGGTTGGCTGATGGTGGCCAAAGGCGCGGGCACCACCGCGCGTTCGGTCGGTCGGGCCCGCGACCTGGAAGCCGGTCATCGGCGTGACGGCATCGCCCTGGCGCTGCTGGGCCTGGCGGTGATCATCGCGGCGAGTTCGTGGTTCGGCGCCGCCGGTCCGGTGGGGGACTGGCTCGACACGTTCTGGCGGACGCTGATCGGCGCGGCCGTCGTACTCGTTCCCATCGCCCTGGCCGCAGTCGGTGTGACGCTGATGCGCACTGAACCGGATCCGGACGCCAGGCCGAGGCTGATCCTAGGTTCGGTGATGATCGCGCTACCCGCGCTCGGGCTGTGGCATCTGTGGGCCGGTTCGCCGCAGGATCCGGCGGCACGTCGACATGCCTCGGGCTTCTTCGGGTTCGCGATCGGCGGTCCGCTCTCCGAGGGGTTAACTGCCTGGATCGCCGCCCCGCTGTTGTTCATCGGTGTGTTGTTCGGGGTATTGCTGGTGACCGGCACGACGATTCGCGAAGTGCCCTCGACCGTGCGCTCCATGTTCTCCGCCCGCGGTTACGACGAATACGACTACGACGAGTACGACGACGAGGACACCGCCGTCATATCCGAGTCCGACGATTTCTCCGACGGCTACTACGACGATTCATTCCCACCCGGCGACCCGAACGCCTACGACGCCGAACAGGCTTGGCCGACCGGCACGCCGATGGAGAACTATCCGCTCTCCGACGAAGCGCCGACGATTCCCGAACCGACCGCCAAGACGCGTAAGAAGAAGCAAAAGCAGTCGACGATGACGCTGGACCGCGTGGTCGACGGACCGTACGCGCTACCGTCGCTCGAACTTCTGATCGCCGGCGATCCTCCGAAACGGCGGAGCGCGGGCAATGATCGGATGATCGAGGCGATCACCGAGGTGCTCGACCAGTTCAAGGTCAACGCATCGGTCACCGGATGCACTCGCGGCCCGACCGTCACCCGGTACGAGGTCGAACTCGGTCCGGGCGTCAAGGTCGAGAAGATCACTGCGCTGCAACGCAATATCGCCTATGCGGTCGCGACCGAGAGTGTCCGGATGCTGGCGCCGATCCCGGGCAAGAGTGCGGTCGGTATCGAGGTTCCCAACGTGGACCGCGAGATGGTCCGCCTGGCTGACGTGCTCACCGATCCAAGTACCCGGGGTGACCACCACCCGCTCGTCATCGGTTTGGGCAAAGACATTGAGGGCGAGTACATCTCGGCGAACCTCGCCAAGATGCCGCATCTGCTGGTCGCCGGCTCGACCGGTTCCGGTAAGTCGAGCTTCGTGAACTCGATGCTGGTGTCGCTGCTGGTGCGGGCCACGCCGGAAGAGGTCAGGATGATCCTGATCGACCCGAAGATGGTGGAACTGACCCCCTACGAGGGCATCCCGCACCTCATTACGCCGATCATCACCCAACCGAAGAAGGCCGCCGCCGCGCTGGCGTGGCTGGTGGAGGAGATGGAGCAGCGCTATCAGGACATGCAGGCCTCACGCGTGCGCCATATCGACGACTTCAACAAGAAGGTGTGCTCCGGCGAGATCACCACGCCGCTCGGCAGTCAGCGTGAGTACAAGCCCTACCCTTACATCGTCGCGATCGTCGACGAGTTGGCCGACCTCATGATGACCGCCCCGCGCGATGTCGAGGATGCGATCGTGCGCATCACCCAGAAGGCTCGCGCGGCAGGCATTCACCTGGTGCTGGCCACGCAGCGGCCGTCGGTGGACGTCGTCACCGGCCTGATCAAGACCAACGTGCCGTCACGGTTGGCGTTCGCCACGTCGTCGTTGACCGACAGCCGCGTCATCCTCGACCAGCAGGGCGCCGAGAAGCTGATCGGCATGGGCGACGGACTGTTCCTGCCGATGGGGGCCAACAAGCCGATCCGTCTGCAGGGCGCGTTCATCACCGACGACGAGATCCACGCCGTCGTGGAAGCGACCAAGTCGCAGGCCGAACCGGAGTACACCGAGGGCGTCACCAACGCCAAGACCAACAGCGAGCGCACCGACGTCGACCCCGACATCGGCGACGACATGGACGTCTTCCTGCAGGCGGTCGAGTTGGTGGTGTCGAGCCAGTTCGGGTCGACGTCGATGTTGCAGCGCAAACTGCGCGTCGGCTTCGCCAAGGCGGGCCGGTTGATGGATCTGATGGAGACCCGCAACATCGTCGGGCCGAGCGAGGGTTCCAAGGCCCGTGAGGTTCTCGTCAAACCCGACGAACTGGCCGCGACGCTGGCGTCGATCCGCGGCGCCGACACCCCAGAAGACGACGAGTGATTTGTGCACCGCTAGGAGCGCTCAGCGCACCAAAGTGTGCACAAATCGCTAAAGGGTCAACAGCATTCGGGTGTTGCCGAGGATGTTCGGCTTGACGTAGGACAGGTCGAGGAACTCGGCGACACCGGTGTCGTACGAGCGGCACATCTCTTCGAAGACCTCGGCGGTGACGGGTGTGCCGTCGATCTCGCGAAACCCGTGCCTGCTGAAGAACTCGACTTCGAAGGTGAGCACGAAGATCCGCTCGAGGCGCAACTCACGCGCGACGTCGAGCAGTTTGTCGACGATCGCGTGCCCGACGCCTTGGCCCCTGACCTTGGGATGCACGGCGACGGTGCGCACCTCTCCGAGGTCGGACCACAACACGTGTAGCGCGCCGCAGCCGAGCAGCTCGCCGCCCAGTTCGGCGACCCAGAACTCCTGAACGGCCTCATAGAGCGTCACCAGATTCTTCTCCAGCAGGATCTTGCCGGAGTAGATGTCGACCAAGGTTTTGATGGCGGGGACATCCGAAGTTCGCGCACGCCGCACGACGACCTCGCCGGATTCTGCGCTCACAGGTGGAGAGTATCGGTTCGAGCAACCGATATTCTGTTGCGGTGTCGGGCCAACCCCATACTGATCCGCTGGTCCCGCGCGCCCGTGTAGCGAACATCGCGAATGTGCTCACCGGCGTGCGGATGGCGTTGGTTCCGGTTTTCCTGGTGGTGCTGTTCGTCGGCGACGGGCATGAAACATTCTGGCGGATAGCCGCATTCGTCGTGTTCACCGTCGCGGTGATCACCGACCGGTTCGACGGGGCGCTCGCGCGCAACTACGGCATGGTGACCGAGTTCGGCACACTGGCCGACCCCATCGCGGACAAAGCCCTCATCGGCGCTGCACTGATCGGGCTTTCGCTACTGGGTGACCTGCCCTGGTGGATCACGGTGGTGATCCTGACCCGGGAGATCGGCATCACGGTATTGCGGTTCGCGGTGTTGCGTCACGGCGTGATCCCGGCCAGCCGCGGCGGCAAGCTCAAGACCCTCGTACAAGGGGTGGCGATCGGGCTGTTCGTGCTGCCGTTGTCGGGTGCGTGGCTGGCCGCGGCGTGGGTGGTCATGTGCGCGGCGGTCATCCTGACGGTCGTCACAGGGGTCGATTACGTGGTGACGGCCATCAAGGACTCCCGTGGACGACCCGCTGGTCAGTGACGACGCCCGCGCGCTTGTCGCCGACCTCACCGTGCGCGGGCAGACGATCGCGACCGCCGAATCGCTGACCGGGGGCCTGCTGGCGGCCACACTGGCCGGCGTGCCGGGGGCGAGCGCGGTGCTACGCGGCGGCCACGGTATTCCTCGGCATCGCCGGGCCGATCAAGACCGACGTCGTCGAGTTGCGGCTGGACGGATCGCGCTGGGAGATCCGCCTCGCCGCGGTCGGGGAGGCCGTCGTGCACCTGCGGTCGGCCCTCACTCGACAGTGATCTGCGCCATCCGGGAACCAACAGGCCCACGCTCAGCGTTGCCCTATTGGATCCCCAGATACTGACTCCGAAGGGAGAGCACGATGACGGCATTGCTGCGCGAGGTGATCGGCGACGTGCTGCGTCGTGCCCGCGTCGACCAGGGACGCACCCTGCGCGAAGTGTCCGACACCGCCCGGGTCAGTCTGGGCTACCTCTCGGAGGTTGAACGCGGCCGCAAGGAAGCTTCGAGCGAATTGCTCAGCGCGATCTGCGGCGCCCTCGACGTTCCGCTGTCTCAGGTGCTCTTCGACGCCGGCCAGGAGATGGAGCGTGAGGAGAGCGCCGCCTTCGCCGGTGCCGCCAACATCGACGCCACCACCAAGGTGGTCATCCCGCAGGTCGTGTCGATGGCGGTCGCCTGACGCGCTGAGCCGACCACGACCGACTGTGGTGATACGCGCTGACCCGATAGATTGGGCAGCACGGGAAGCCGGGCCGGCGAGTCCGACACAACGACACGAAGGCGGAGTGAACTGACATGGCCAATCCGTTCGTCAAGGCGTGGAAGTACCTCATGGCGCTGTTCAGCTCCAAGGTGGACGAATACGCCGACCCGAAAGTGCAGATTCAGCAGGCCATCGAGGAAGCCCAGCGCCAGCACCAGGCCCTGACCCAGCAGGCCGCCCAGGTGATCGGCAACCAGCGCCAGCTGGAGATGCGTCTGAACCGCCAGCTCGCCGACATCGAGAAGTTGCAGGTCAACGTGCGGCAGGCGTTGACGCTGGCCGATCAGGCCGTCGCCAACGGCGACGCCGCCAAGGCTACCGAGTACAACAACGCCGCCGAAGCGTTCGCCGCGCAGTTGGTCACCGCCGAGCAGAGCGTCGAGGATCTCAAGACCCTGCACGACCAGGCGCTCAACGCGGCCGGCCAGGCCAAGAAGGCCGTCGAGCAGAACGCGATGATGTTGCAGCAGAAAATCGCCGAACGCACCAAGCTGCTGTCCCAGCTCGAGCAGGCCAAGATGCAGGAGCAGGTCAGCTCGTCGCTGCGCTCGATGAGCGAGTTGGCCGCCCCGGGCACCACGCCCAGCCTCGACGAGGTGCGCCAGAAGATCGAGCGCCGGTATGCCAACGCCATGGGCGAGGCCGAGTTGGCGCAGAACTCGGTGCAGGGCCGGATGCTGGAGGTCCAGCAGGCCAGCGTGCAGATGGCCGGGCATTCCCGGCTGGAGCAGATCCGCGCCTCGATGCGCGGTGAGCAGTTGCCCGCGGGCGGCAACGCCGCTCCGCAACCCGCGCCCCCGGCGACCAATCCGCAGCAGGCGACACCGGAAAATCCGCTGTCTCAATAGTTCGTGAGGACACCAGTGAGTTCGCAGAGGAGTCGACCCGAGCCGTTGCGCTCGCTGGTGCAACGGGGTGTCCAGAACGGCATCGACACGGCCGCCGAGTGGTCCGATGTCCTGGCCGACAAGCTGAACGCCGCCGCCGACCCGCGCGCCAAGCTGCTCCGCAAGCGGCGCTGGGCGCTACGGCTCACCGTGTTCTTCACGATTTCCTGTGTGTTCTGGATCGGCGTGACCGGCGTCGTGGCGGCGTGGGATGTTCCCGCATGGGCGCTGTTCATCCCGTCGCCGATCGCCGTCGGCGCTGCTTTCTTGGCCACGTTGACGTTCTTGCGGTACCGCTGGCTGCGCCGCGAGCCGCTGCCGCCTCCGCGGTCCCGCGCCACCCGCAGGCTTCCACCGTGGGGATCGGCAGCCCGCCAGCCGATGGCGGCGTTGGCCACCTCCGAGCGTGGATTCTTCTCCCTGCTCGGGGTCCTGGAGCGGGGGCGGATGCTGCCGTCGGACGAACTCCGCGAGCTGGCCGCCGCGGCGAACCAGACCGCGACGACCATGGCAGCCACCGCGAACGAAGTGATGTCGATGGAGCGGGCGGTCCGCGCGACGCCGCAGTCGCGCGCCCACCTGGTGCCCACCATCCAGGCGTTCACGGCGCAACTCGATCACGGGGCACGGCAGTATGGCGAAATGGTCAACGCCGCAGCGCAACTGGTGTCGGCGGCGAACGCCGGCCCGACGTCGACCTCACCGATGTGGCAACAGCGTTACCGCGACGAGCTGTCCAACGCCACCGACCGGCTCGTGGGGTGGGCGCAGGCGTTCAACGAGCTCGGCCACGTTCGCGGGGCGTAGCCGTAGTCACATCGTGGGGCGCAGCGCTGGGAACACCGCCGCGACCAGACCGCGCACCGTCGCCTTGAGGAAGTCCAGAGTGTCGAAGTAGTCGCGCCACAACGTGATTCGACCGGCGTGCACCTCGAACGTTCCGCACACCCAGAACTGCAGGCGCACCGGTCCGAACACCAGCGCGTCGGTGCGTTCGGTGAGCACGGAGCTGCCGTCGGCGGCGATGCGGTGGATTTTCACCTCGAAGCCGAAGCGGCCCTGACCGCGACGCATCAGGCCGATGATGCGCTGACGGCCGCGGATCGTGGGGTAGCCGACGTTGTGCCATTCGACGTGATCGGCGAGCAGGCCGTCGGCGGTGTCGAAATCCTCGTCCTGCAGGGCGTAGAGGAACGTTTCCACCGCCCGGATGTTGTCGACGTCGGTTTTCAGTTCAGAAGCCTGGTCGGTCATGGGCGCAAGCCTAGTGCCGCGCAGCTGTGGCAGGGTAGCCCAATGCGCGTCGCGGTCGTTGCCGGACCGGATCCGGGACATGCCTTTCCGGCACTCGCATTGTGCCTTCGTTTTCTGGCCAACGGGGATACGCCGACACTGCTGACCGGGACGGAATGGCTGGACACGGCCCGCGACGCCGGGGTGAACGCCGCCGAACTCCTCGGCCTGGATCCGGTGGACACCGACGACGACGCCGACGCCGGCGCGAAGGTCCACCAGCGTGGTGCCCGGATGGCCGTGCTCAACGCGCCGCAGATGCGTCAGCTCGCGCCGGACCTCGTGATCTCCGACGCCATCACCACGGCGGGCGGGTTCTGCGCCGAACTGCTCGGGCTGCCCTGGGTCGAACTCAACCCGCACCCGCTGTACCGGCCGTCGAAGGGGCTTCCGCCGATCGGCAGCGGCCTGGCGCCCGGCGTGGGTTTCCGCGGCCGGCTGCGCGACGCGATCCTGCGCGCCCTCTCCGCCCGGTCATGGCGGCAGGGCATTCGCCAGCGCTCGGCGGCGCGTGTGCAAATCGGTTTGCCCGCAGACGATCCCGGCCCGCGCCGACGGTTGATCGCCACGTTGCCGGCGCTGGAGGTGCCCCGGCCGGACTGGCCCACCGAAGCCGTGGTGGTGGGTCCGCTGCACTTCGAGCCGACGTCGGCGACGCTCGACATCCCGCCGGGCGACGGACCCGTCGTGGTCGTCGCACCCTCGACTGCCACCACCGGTGAACGCGGCCTTGCCGAGGTCGCGTTGGAGACTTTGACGCCGGGGGAGGTGGTGCCACCGGGTTCGCGCGTCGTGGTGTCGCGACTGGGCGGCACGGAGGTCACGGTGCCGCCGTGGGCGGTGGTCGGGCTGGGAAGACAGGACGAACTGCTCTCGCATGCCGACCTGGTGATCTGCGGAGGCGGCCACGGCATGGTGGCCAAGACACTGCTGGCCGGAGTTCCGATGGTGGTGGTCCCCGGCGGGGGCGACCAATGGGAGATCGCGAATCGTGTTGTGCGCCAGGGGAGCGCGCAACTGGTGCGTCCTCTCGCCCCGGATGCGCTCGCGCAGGCGGTACGCGAGGTGTTGGACACACCCCGCTACCGGCAGGCGGCGCGGCGGGCGGGGGCGACCGTCTCCGACGTCGAAGATCCGGTACGGGTGTGCCATGAAGCGCTGGCTGCGTCGGCGTAGTTTGGGCTCGTGCGGTTGACGGAATTTCATCAGCTCGTCGAGGAGCAGTTCGGCTCGGTGCGCGGGTCGTCGCTGCTCGTCGACCACGTTCTGAGCGGATTGGATGGGCGCACCGCCGAGCGGGCCATCGAGGACGGCGTCGATCCGCGCGACGTCTGGCGCGCGCTGTGCTCGGACTTCGACGTCCCGCGCGATCAGTGGTGAATCGCTAGCGTTTGTCCTCGGCGCGACCGGTGCCCGCGGTATGCGACGGGCCCACCTGGTCGTCGCCGCGGTCGGACTCCGGCATGTGTGACGCCGGTTGTTCGTCGGCGGGGGAGGCGGTCGCACCGCCGGTATCGCTCGGCGACTCCGACTTGCTCGTGGCATCCGTCGCCGGCTTCACCGCACCCGCGGTGCGTTCGCCGCCGTCGTCGCCCGAGCCTTCCGGCTTGGCCGACGTCTGCCGCCCCTCGTACGGCGGGATCTCAGGTTTGACGTCCTTGGGCGGTTCGTTGGTGAATCCCGTCTGGAAGTCCGGCTTTCCGCCGTCCTCGTGGGCAGGGACGGACTCGTCACCGCGATAGGTGTCCGACGGACGGTCCGCCGGCCCGCCCGAGGGTTGATCGGATCCGGTTCCGCGCTTTCCTCGTTCCTCCGGCTCTGTCATGACATTCACTCCTCACTTGTCGCCGCGGGATCGCGGCGATGAATAGACGGCCTCAGGCGCGCTGACCCAGGACCAACGCCGTCTCACGGTGCAACCGCCCGAAGTTGTAGTACGCCGCGCAGGCGCCCTCTGGGGACACCATGCACGTCCCGATCGGCGTCTCCGGTGTGCACGCGGTACCGAAAACCTTGCACTCCCACGGTTTGATGACGCCTTTGAGCACCTCGCCGCACTGGCACGCCTTCGGATCGGCCACCCGCACACCCGGCATGGCGAAGGTGCGTTCGGCGTCGAAGTCGGCGTAGTCGGGGTGGAGCCGCAGCGCGCTCTGTGAGATGAAACCCAGCCCCCGCCACTCGAAATGCGGTCGCAGCTCGAACGTCTGCGCCATCAGCTTGAGCGCCTGCGTGTTGCCTTCGGGACGCACCACCCGCGTGTACTGGTTCTCGACCTCGCAACGGCCGTCGCGGATCTGCTGCAGCAGCATGTGCACCGACGCGAGGATGTCGAGCGGTTCGAATCCTGCCACCACCATGGGTTTTCCGTATACGTCGGGGACGAACCGGTACGGGCGCAACCCCACCACCGTCGAGACGTGTCCGGGCCCGAGGAATCCGGACAGCCGCAGGTCGGGAGACTCCAGGATCGCCTTGATGGGCGGAACGATCGTGACGTGGTTACAGAACACGCTGAAGTTACCCACGCCCAGAGCTTTCGCGCGCACCAGCGTCACGGCGGTGGACGGGGCGGTTGTCTCGAAGCCCACTGCGAAGAACACGACCCGCTTGTCGGGGTTGTCGAGCGCGATCTTCAAGGAGTCCAGCGGCGAGTACACGAAGCGCACATCGGCGCCGCGGGCCTTCGCTTCGATGAGGTTGCCCCGCGATCCCGGCACTCGCATCATGTCGCCGAACGTCGTGAAGATGACGTCCGGTTGTTCGGCCAGCCACATCGCGTCGTCGACGCGTCCCATCGGAATGACGCACACCGGGCATCCGGGCCCGTGTACCAGCTCGACCGTCTCCGGCAGCAGATGCTCGATGCCATGGCGGTAGATGGTGTGGGTGTGGCCGCCGCACACCTCCATGAATTTGAACTCGTCGTCGCCGGCGAGGTCGGTGATGGATCTGACCAGCGCGCGTGCCGCGGCCGGGTCGCGGAATTCGTCGACGAATCTCATGGTTTGCCCCTCAAGCGATTTCGGACGAGTTGAATGCTTCGATCTCGGCGGCGTAGTCGGCGCCCATCTTCTGTACCTGGTCGAGGGTGAGCGTGGCCTCGCGTTCGTCGATCTTGGCCATCGCGAACCCGACGTGAACCAGGACCCAGTCGCCGACCTGCAGATTGTCGTCGACCAGCAGACGCACGCTGATGGTTCTGCGGACGCCGTTGACGTCGACCTTGGCCAGCGATTGTTCGGCGTCGACGATGTCGACCACCTGACCGGGGATGCCGAGGCACATGTCGGTCTCCTCTCAACATATCCGCGGCAGGGGGTCGCCGACGAGCATGTCGACGATCCGGCTGCCACCGAACGATGTTCGTAGCGCGACGATTCCGTGGGGTTCGGGGACGATCTCGCCGACCACCGCGGCCTGCGCGCCCTGCGGGTGGCCGCGCAACGCGGACACCGCCGCATCGGCTTCGTCGGCGGGCACGACGGCGACGAACTTGCCCTCGTTCGCCACGTAGAGCGGGTCGATGCCGAGCATGTCGCACGCCCCGAGCACCTGCGGCAGGACGGGCAGTCTCTCCTCGTCGAGGATCATCGCGAACGGCGCGTCTTTGACGAGTTCGTTGGCCACCGTGCCCACACCGCCGCGCGTCGCATCGCGCATCCACCGGGTCGACGGCGCCGCGGTCAGCAGCAGCTCGACGAGTTCGTGCACCGGCGCGGTGTCCGACGCGATGTCGGCGTCGATGGCCAGATCGCCGCGCGCCAGCATGACGGCCATCCCGTGCTCGCCGATCGTGCCTGACAGCACGACCTTGTCGCCGGGCTCCAGGCTGTCGCGGGACAGCAGCCGGCCCTCGGGAATCAAACCCATGCCCGCGGTGCAGATGTAGACGCCGTCGGCGGCGCCCCTGCCGACGACCTTCGTGTCGCCGGTGACGATCTGCACGCCCGCGTTCAACGCGGCTTCGCCCATGTCCGCGACGATTTCGCGCAGTTCGGCGATCGGAAAGCCCTCTTCGATCACGAACGCCGCCGAAAGCCACTGTGGGCGGGCACCGGAGACGGCCAGGTCGTTGATCGTGCCGTGCACCGCGACGTGGCCGATGGAGCCGCCCGGGAAGCGCCGCGGCGACACCACGTAGGAGTCGGTGGAGAAAGCGAGCCGCTCGCCCGACGGCATCCGCACCGCGGCGGCGTCACCGAGTTGTTCGAGTTCGTCGTTGCGGAAGGCCTCGAGGAACACCGCGTCGACGAGCGCGGCCGACGACTTGCCGCCCGCCCCGTGCGCGAGCGTCACCACTTCGTCGAGCAGCCGCGGTCGTCGCTGCCGGAACTTGTCGATCCGTTCCAGCACCCGGTCTTCGCGTTCGGACGCGCTCGCAGCTCGTGTCATGTGGAAGGTGCTCCGTTCAGTGCGCGGGCCGAGTTGGTGTGCAGTTGGTCCTGAACCACCGCCCAGAGTTGGTAGCCGAGCATCGCGTGGCTCTCCTGGATGCGGTGGATGCTCTGCGAGTGGACGGTGAAACAGAAGTCGAGGTCATCGGCGGCCGCCATCCGCCCGCCGTCGTGGCCGGAGAAGCCCGCGGTCAGCAGGCCGCGATGCTTGGCCTCGGTGATCGCGGTCATCAGGTCGTCGGAGTTGCCGGACGTGGACAGCGCGATCGCGACGTCGCGGTCGCGGGCGTGGGCGATGATCTGGCGTTTGAAAATCAGCTCGAACCCGACGTCGTTGCCGAGCGCGGTCACCACGGCGTTGTCGGCGGCAAGGGACCATGCGGCGACCGGCCTTCCACGTGCCGGTCGGCTGAACAGCGAGGCCAACGTCGCGGCGTCGGTGGAACTTCCGCCGTTGCCGAACGTGTACAACCGCCCGCCGCGGCGGAACCGCTCGGCCATCTGCGTTCCGGCCGCGGTCAACGCATCACCGTACTCCTCGAGCGATTCCCGTTGCAGCCGAGCGCTTTCGGCGGCCTTACCGCGGGCCGAGGTCGCGAGGTCGTCGAGCAGGCTCGCGGCGTCGGACTCCTCGGACTCGATGAACGGGTACAGGAAGCCGGTGGCATCGGAGTCGGTCATCGGCGCACCTCCTCGGGCTCGACGCGCGAGATGGCCCCGCCGGCATGCAGCAGAACAAGGTCGTCGACCGCGACATCGCCGATCAGCGTGACGTCGACCCACTCCTCACCCTCGGCAGTGCGTACCAGCGCCGAACTCGTCGCGTCGACCGGCGGCACGAGCACCTCACCGAACCGCCCCTCGTCGCTACACGTCACGCAGACGGCGGCGGGGTCCGCGGGTTTGAGCAGTCCCGGATGCTCGAAACAGACGTGGGTAAGCTCCCACAGCAGGTGATACAGCAGCACGAATGCTCCGGTGGCGGGCACCATCGGGTCCTCGGTGTCGATCCAGAGGATGTGATTTGCCGCTCCCGCCGCTGGACGGGGTCCGGACCCGATCCACAACGTCAGGACGCCCCACGCGCGGGCGCGCCGCATCGCGTCGACGACCGACGGTTCGTGCGCCGACGCCACCGCGATCAGCAGATCGCCGGGCCGACTTGCCACCCGCGCCTGCGCGACGGGGTCCGGTTCGACGAGGGCGACCGACGGAAGTGCCCGCTTGCCCATGATCACCGGGTGCACGAACTCGACGGCGATGTGATGGGCGTGCGGCTCCCACTGCGGCGAGATCACCCACAAAGTCGCTCCATCGTTGAACCGGCGGGCCAGATCCAGCGCGGCGGCGGCGAGGTCGGCTGACAGTTCCTCGCCGACATACGGTCGTTTAGCGGTCGTCATCGCGATACTCCTTGTCCAAGAACGGAGTTCACAAGATTGAGCGTTGCCTGCGTGGCCCCCTCGAGGTCGGCGGCCTCCTCGTCGGTCAGCGTCCCGCAGATCCAGTCCCAGTGGGCGGAGACGATCGTCCCAGGTTGCGGACGGGGCGCCAGTGACTGCTCGCCCCGCTTCCATGTGATCCGCTCGGCGCGCGGATCACCCAGCACCAGGCGACCGTCTCCGTATGTCAGCGGCCGCGACGTGACCTCCGCCCGGTCGCCGGTGACGGACGTGACGGTGCCCCACCGGATGCGGCAAGCCTGCATGACGCCCATGGCGGTGTCGGCGTCGCGTCCCAGGAACTTCACCCAGGGGTAAACAACGAAGACGTGAAAGCTGTGGTGTGCCAGGACATCGGAGGTGGAGGGAACCGTGTCGAGCATCCCGGTGACCTGACCGGTGATCGACGCGCGCAACCGTGCCAGCAGGTGGTCGGGATCCACCTTGGACAGCGCCCGCCCGCCGATCCAGTAGCTGCGGACGACCTCGTCGTCCAGCGCGTCGGACGTCCCGACGGCCTCGGCGATGACGGTGAGATACGGCCAGGCACCGTCGAATTCGTGTGCGTGCGCGGCGAGCCCGGAGGTTCCACCGCCGCCGGCCGGACCGCAGTAGCCGAGCTCGTTCGGCGGGTAGGCGTAGCGGCCGAACACCGTAGGACCGTCCTTGTCGTTCATGATGCGTTCCCCACCAGCAACTGGCCCAGTGCGATACCGCCGTCGTTGGGCGGCACCGTGCGATGGGTCATCGCGTCGATGCCCTTGCCGTGTAGCCCGTTCAGGGTCGACTCGAGGAGCAGGGCGTTCTGGAACACACCGCCGGACAGGGCCACGGGCCGCGACGAGTCGGCGTGTGTGCATGCGAGGTCGACAACCAGATCGGCGACCGCGCGGTGGAACCGGGCGCCGATGACTGACGAGGACACACCCGCACGGAGGTCGTCGACGATGGCGTGCAGCACCGGGGCGGGATCGATCACTGCCGTCGAGTGGCTTGTGCCGACGGCGAATGCGTAAGAGTCTGTGCCGCAGTCGATGCCGCGGGAGATACCCTCCAGCTCGATGGCGGCCTGCGCCTCGTAGTCGACGACGTGCCGCACGCCGGCCAGCGAGGACACCGCGTCGAACAGCCGGCCCATGCTGGAGGTCGGCACGCAGCCGAGGCCGGTCTCGAGTTGCCGGGCAAGCGCTTGACGCTCGTCGGGTGGACAGGCCGAGACCGGGGGCAGGTCGGGATCCCACGCGATCCCCGCCGAGCGCAGGTGTGCCAGGGCCATCCGATACGGGCGAAGGACGCTGACGTCACCACCCGCGAGGGCAACGTACTTCAGGTGCGCGAGCCGTTGGTAGCCCTTGTAGTTGGCCAGCAGCACCTCGCCGCCCCACACCGCACGGTCGGGCCCGTAACCCGTTCCGTCGAAGGCGAACCCGATCACCTGGGTGGACCCGTCGAGGCCGTGTTCGGCCATCACCGCGGCGATGTGCGCGTGATGATGCTGAACTAGTTTGACCGGCCGGTCGGCCGCGTTGCGCCGGGCCCACTCGGTCGACCGGTACAGCGGATGCGCGTCGGCGACCAACACCTGCGGCGCGACGGACGTCAAGTCCCGCAGGTGGCGTTGCGCGGAATCGAAGGCCGACAGCGTCGCGAGATCGTCCATGTCGCCGATGTGCTGGCTCAGCCATGCGTATCGGCCGTCCGCGACCGCCATGGTGTTCTTCAGGTCGGCGCCGACCGCCAGCGAGGGCGGCACCGGCATCGGCAACGCCACGGGCAGCGGCGCATAGCCGCGCGATCGCCGAATCGGCAATTCCACCGGCTCGTCTCCGCCGTCGAGGGTGATCATGCGCATCACGGAGTCGTCGCAGGGCACCAGGATTTCGCGGTCGTGCATCAGCCAACCGTCGACGATGCATGAAAGCCGTTCCAGCGTGCTCGCATCGGCGAAGCAGATCGGCTCGCCGGCGAGGTTGGCCGACGTCATCACCAACGCGGTCGGTCCGGGTGCGTCGCCGGGCAGCCCGAACAGCAGAGCGTGCAGCGGGGTGTAGGCCAGCAGGATGCCCAGGTCGCGGTTGTGCGGTGCGACGGCGTCGGCGACGGGGGCGCCGTGGCGCTGCGGCATCAACACGATGGGGCGTTGCGGTCCGGCCAGCAACCGCGCCGACGGCGCATCGATCTCGACCAGGCCGCGAGCGGTCGCGAGGTCGGGTGCCATTACCGCGAACGGTTTGTCGCCGCGGCGCTTCCTGGCACGCAACTCGGCGACCGCGCGTTCGTCGGCGGCGTCGCAGGCCAGGTGGTAGCCGCCGATGCCCTTGACCGCGAGGATGCCTCCGTCGGTCAGTAACCGGCGCGCGCGCTGCAACGCGGATTCGCCCGTCATGCTGGCTCCCGCGAGGTCGCGGTAGGTCAACGTCGGGCCGCAGTCGGGGCAGCAGACGGGCTGGGCGTGGAACCTGCGGTCGGCGGGATCGTGGTATTCGCGCGCGCAGGCCTCGCACATGTCGAAGCCCGCCATGGTCGTGGCGTGCCGGTCGTAGGGCAGCGAGGCGATGATGGTGAAGCGCGGTCCGCAGTTGGTGCAGTTGATGAACGCATGACGGAAACGTCGGTTGCGGGGGTCACGTTGTTCGGCGGCGCAGTCGGCGCACATGGCGACGTCGGGTGAGGTGAGCGTGCGGCCACCGTCGGTTCGCGAGGTGTCGGCGATGACGAAACCCGTCCCGCCCGCGACCGGAAGCGCTTCGGTGTCAAGGCCTTCGATCACCGCCAGCGGCGGTGGGTGGTCGCGCAACCGGACCAGAAACGTCTCGACGTCGGCGGTGTCGCCCTCGACGTCGACGAGCGCGCCCGCGCTGTCGTTGCAGACGCTTCCGGTCAGCCCCAGCGCGGCCGCCGTCGTGTACACGAAGGGCCGGAAGCCGACGCCCTGAACCACTCCCCGGACCCGGACACGCAGCCGGCACCGCGTGGTCACGGTGAATCCTCAAGGCCCGAAACAGGTTCGCCCCTGCCGAACAATTGCAGACCCGCGAGTGCGGCGTCGGCCCCTGCCTTGTCGGTCTTCTCCACCACGAAGCCCATGTGGATGATGACCCAGTCGCCCGGTGTGAACGTCTCCTCGGGCAGCATGCCGACGTTGACCTTGCGGTGCTCACCCGCGACCTCGACGAGGGCCAGCTGATCGCCGTAGCCCTCCAGCATCGTCACGACCCGCCCCGGAATCCCCAGACACATCGGTCAGCCCTCCGTCACCGAGACGCGGGCCGATAGTCCGGCGACCACCTCGCCGATCACCTGCACCGCCTCCGGTACGGCCGCCGCGACGGCATCCGACAGACCGATACCCTCGTCGACGCGGTCGACCTCGCAGCCGATCACCACGGTGAAGGGCGGGGTGCCGCCGAGCGCATTGAGGCTGGCGAACACCGCCGCGGGATCCATCGCGTGCGCGTCCAGACCCGTTTCGGCCCGGGCGTCGGTGAGGTCGGCCTCGAATACGTGGAGCGTGCCGGGCGCGCCGCGACTCGGGATGGCGTCGACGAGGACCAGGGCGTCGCAGCCGTCGAGCAGGTCGTAGGCGAGGTGCATGCCGCCGATCCCGTAATCCCTGACCGCAACGTGTGGTCCGGCGAGGTCGGGCGGCACGCGGCGCATCACCTCGGGGCCGAAGCCGTCGTCGCCGAGGAAGATGTTGCCGAGCCCGGCTACCAGGATGCGGGAGATAAGTTGGGAGATGAGGACACCTCGTTCGCCGTCACATCCGGCGGATTCTCATGTAGCGCCGCGCATCCGGCACGGAGCGGATGCCCACCGCCGCCGCCGCCAGGGCCACCACCGCCACGATTCCTACCGCGATCCAGCCGATTACTTCCATTGCGGACTCCCTTCAACCAGAGGTTCGACCTCGTCGGGTGCGAAGTACAAGTAGCGGCCGTACCAGTCGTGCAGTTCGGCACCGGGATCGTCCTCGATGACGACGCCGATATGGTGCTCGCCGTCGACGTCCTCATGCACCGAGGTGACGCGCGCGATCTTGTCGGCGTAGAACACGTCCTGCGCGTCGGCCCGCCGGGAGGGGTGCAACCGCACACGGCTGCCGCGGGCGATGCGAGTGTCGTTGACCAGCACCGCATCCGAGTCCGGCTGCACCGCCGTATCGGCCATGGGATCCCACCACTCGACGCCGGCCGGGATCTGCGGGATCAGGTCCGGCTCCCCGCTCGGCGCATGCGGGTTCCGCAGCGCGCCGTGCAGATCGAGCATCGCCTCGGGCGACATCGAGTCGCAGCGGTCGATGATCGCCGCGGCGCGTTGATCGGTGGCCCGGGCCTGCGCTTTCTCGTCGTCGGTCATGGTCATGATGCGCAGCGTCAGGATCTCGTCGATCTCGGTCGAGTCGTAGAGCGCACCCTTGCTCTGCTCGGCGATCTCGGGGTGGTCGTAGAGGATGATCGGCGACGCGAGTACGAGATCCCGATGTGGCGCCGGGCCGGCGAGCACCGGAAAGCAGCGGTGCTGTCGACACCGCGCCACGGCGTCGGCGGCCCACTCCGGCGGTTCGAGCAGGGAGATGAACTCACCGTCGGCCACCTCCAGCAAGAGGTGGGTCCCGATCAGTGACACGGCGATCGCCTCGTCCTTGTCGCCGGCCGGTGCAGCGGTGTTGTACACATCGAACGTGAGCCGCAGCAAGTCGCCGTCCTGCTCGGCGGAGACGTCGAGTCGGCCGCTCATCTCGCGGCGCGTCCGCACCAGCCTGCCGCCCGCGACGGGCTCGATCTCTCTCGCCGACGGAACCGAGATGTCCAATGTGCGAGGCAAGCTCATGACCGGGAACGGGTCGATCGGGATCTCGCACTCGACGGCCTCGTCCCAGCTGACCCATGCATCGGCTCCCGAGCGCAGCTCGGCGACTGGTTCGAACCGTCCGCCCCCGGCGTGGCGTTCGACGCTGCGGCGCTGCAGTTGCAGGAAGCGGATCGCACCGGTAACCATCGGGATGCCGTGCGGGTCCAGCAGCACCTGGGTGGACAGCGAGGCGTCTTCTCCGATGGCGGCCTCTGCGGCGCCGTTCGGTCCCAGAACGCCGAACTGCCAACGGGACTGGTTCTTGCTCGAGCTCGCTCGGTAGGGATACAGCAGGTACCCCTCGTAGAGCACCGCGTCCGCGACGGCCCGGGCGTGATCCCAGTCTGCGGTCATCGAATCTCCTCTGCGGTGTGAGCGGCCAGTAGCGAGGCGATCGCGTCGTCGTAGTTCAGGAGGCCGCGGGCTGATTTGAACTCGGACAGCGCGTCGATGGTGTCGTGACCCAGCCGCAACCAACCGGTGTTGGGATAGTGCAGGCGCATCAGGTCTTGCCACGTCGAGACGGGTAGGTCGTAGTGGTCCTCGCGATCCCAGGGGACCTGCTGAACGCTGAAGTTCTTTTCGCCGCGGGTGAAAATCGTTCCACTGAACAGGAATTGCAGCGGAACCCCACCGTCATGCAGTGCATGGAAGTATTTGGCCGCAGTCACCTCGAGGTCGTAGGTGCATTCGAGCGGCAGGTCGACCTGCGTGGTTCCGATGAAACCCGGAACCATGGTGCTGGCATGCTGCCAGAGGAAGCTGTGTTGTGTGGTGTCCCAGCGCTCGCGGGGCCCGAACAGGTCGAGCAGTCCGAGCGCCTCGTGATCGGAGTATCTGCGACGCAATGGTTCGATGCGGACCTGGCACCGCAGCGCGATGGCATGCACGGGGTCGTCACCGTCGGCGGCGATACCGATTCGGGCGGTGAGCACCGGTGCCACCGCGTACGGTTCGGCGCGGATGTCGAGCACCGCGAAGGTCAGCTCTGGCACGGCGCCACCACCTTCGCCCGGTCACGCACGTGCTCGAAGAAATCGTCGAGGTATCCGCGCACCTGCTGACCGCCGTCGAAACCGTGCCACAGCCGGCGGAGCCTGCCGACGAACTCGTAGCAGGCGTCGATGGGCACCAGGAAGCATTCCGGTGCCCGACGTTCGTCGTCGGGCACCCGCACCAGCAGCGCCTCGGTGTCGTCGGCGAGCAGGTCAACCCGCGGGTCCGCCGCACGGACGCCGTCCCACGCGGAGAGGTCCAGTTCAGACTCGGTCGCGCCCGCCGGCCCGGGATAGAAGGCCACCACGCGATTCAACGTCGAGTTCCTGAAGAAGAACGCCAGCCCGACCGGGATCTGAAGAAGCTGCCAATCCTGCCGTCCCAGCCCGAATTCCGGGAAGGACAGCCAGCGGTCGGGGACGGCGCGATAGCGGAGCTCGGCGCTGGTGTCGGTGAACAGCAGATAACAGCCGCGGCATACGCACATCAGCGCTCGCGCTTCGACATTCACGACGTGCTGGTGTTCGTCGGCGATCGCTTCGGCGCACATCTCACAGCGTTCGCCCGCGGGTGCGGGGGCGCCGCGGTTGGCCCGGATCATCGCGAGCACGTCGTACGCGCTGGTCATGCCACACCCGCCTCGGTGGCTTGCGCGCCCATCGCGATCGACAGCATGCCGTCGCGCGCCAGCAGCGGGACGGGTTGCAGGTGAGCGAACGGGTCAGCGTGTTCGTCGACGCAGGCTCCGGCATGCACGACATCGAAATGGGCATGGCAACGCGGGCAGCGCAGCACCGCGTCACCCGCGGGTGACCCGATGCTGCGGTGCAGCGCGGCGCCTGCCAGCGATTTGTGGCAGGCGCCGCAGCGGTCGCGGTAGGCGAACACCTCATCGTCGATCCGGCATGCCAACACGGTGGTTCCCGCAACGGTGAACCCACCGACCTCACCGGGCGCCAGGTCGGCGAATTCGGGCACGGGGTACCACGTGGGCTGGGCCTGTGCACGCTGCTGGACACGGCTGAACAGCGTCGCCGGTGGTATCACGGTGGCACCCGAGTCGGGCTGCACCACCTCGATCGCAGTGACCTCGGGGGCCGCCGCCCGGATGGCGTCCTCAACGGTCAACTCCAGGGTGACCGCCGACGAGGGGCAGCTCTTGCAGCTGCCGGCGAACTGCAGGCGGACGGTGAATCCGTCTGAGCCGTCGACGGTTTCGAGAAGCGTCACGGCACCGCCGTGTGAGCCGAGATAGGGCCGCACCCTGTCCAAGGCGTCCTCGACGCGCCGGTGGATGTCGTGCGGGTGCAAGCCGTGTACGAGCAGCAGGCTCGCGACGAGGTCGTCGCCGGCCAGCCGTTCGGCTATCGAGGCGTCGACGCTCACCGCGATCCGCAGGATTCGTTCGAGCGCGGCGCCGTAGAGGTCGGTCACCTCACGGACGAGTTGGACCGCCCGCTCGTGCGCGGCGGGGCCACCCGCGGCGGACGCGTCAAGAAGGGCCTTGATTCGGTCGCCCGCCGTACGCCACTGCGCGTCGTTTCGGATCGGCGGGGCCATTCCCTATTCCCCGGTGACGGACTGGGTGGGGGAGTGACGCAGCTCGAGCGACTTCCCCTTGCCCAGGTACATGTGCACGCCGCACGGCAGACACGGGTCGAAACTGCGCACCGTGCGCATGACGTCGATGCCCTTGAAATGCTCTCTGTCGTTCTCCTCGAAAATCGGCTGACCTTGGACCGCGTCCTCGTAGGGACCCGGTGTGCCGTAACTGTCGCGGGGGTTGGCGTTCCACGGCGTCGGCGGATACGGGTGATAGTTCGCGATCTTGCCGTCGCGAATCACCATGTGGTGACTGAGCACTCCGCGGACCGCCTCGGTGAACCCGCAACCGATGCCCTCGTCAGGCACCTCGAACTTCTCCCAGGTCTTGGTCCGGCCCGCACGGATCTCGGTCAGCGCCTTCTCAGCGAAGTGCAGGGCACAGGCGGCGGCGTAGGCCTGGAAGTACGTCCGCGCACGATTGCGCTCGAGCGTGTTGCTGCCGTGATGCGGGATCTTCCACTCGAGTTCCACCGGCCCCTTCAGGGCCGTCTTGGGCAGGTTGATCTGCACGCTCTGGCCGGTCGCCTTGACATAGCCGATATCGACCAATCCGGCGAGCGCGGTCGACCACAGCCGCGCCAGCGGGCCGCCGCCGGTGTCGAGCGCCAGGTGATTCGTGCCGTCGAACCAGCGCGGCGACATCACCCAGCTGTAGTTGCCGTCGAAGTCGCGCTTCTGCGGCCGGGGATTCGTGTGCTGGTTCCACGGGTGCCGGCGGTCGATCGGATTGCCGAGCGGGTCCTGCTTGACGAACATCTCCTGATCCGACCAGTCGTCGTAATACGAGTGGCCCAACAGGATCCGGATACCGAGGTTGATGTCCACGAGCGAGTGGGTGTGCAGCTTTCCGTCGATCACCACACCGGGCGTGACGAACATCGCGTCGCCCCAGCGCTCCATGTCCTTGTACTCGAAATTGCACACCTCGGGATCCTGGAACGAGCCCCAGCAGCCGAGCAGTGTGCGGCGCAGCCCGACCTGGTCGTAGCCGGGGAGCGCTTCGTAGAAGAAGTCAAAGAGGTCGTCGTGCATCGGCACGACCTTCTTCATGAACTCGACGTAGCGCATCAGCCGCGTCATGTAGTCGGTCATCAACTGGACCGTCGCGGTTGTGCCGATGCCGCCGGGATAGAGCGTCGACGGATGGACGTGGCGACCCTCCATGAGGCAGAACATTTCTCGCGTCCACCGGCTGACCTGCAGGGCCTCGCGGTAAAACTCGCCGGTGAACGGGTTGAGCGCGCGCATGATCTCGGCGATCGTGCGGTAGCCGTGCATATCCGCATGCGGCGCCTGGGCGTTCTCGGCCTTGGCCAGCACACTCGGATTGGTCTCCGACACCATCTTCTCGCAGTAGTCGACGCCGACCAGGTTCTCCTGGAAGATGTTGTGGTCGAACATGTACTCGGCGGCCTCACCCAGGTTGACCAGCCACTCCCCGAGATGCGGCGGCTTGACCCCGTAGGCCATGTTTTGGCAGTAACACGAGCACGTCGCGTGGTTGTCGCCGCAGATGCCGCAGATGCGGCTGGTGATGAAGTGCGCGTCGCGAGGATCCTTGCCCTTCATGAATATCGAGTAACCACGGAAGATCGACGAGGTGCTGTGGCACTCGACGACTTCGCGGTTGTCGAAGTCGATCTTGGTGTAGATGCCGAGGCTGCCGACGATCCGGGTGATGGGATCCCACGCCATCTCCACCAGTTGGCCGGGGTCGCGCTTCACGTGTGACGGCTCGGGGATGATGGTTGTCATCGAACTCTTCTCTTTCTTCAGATAAGAAGCGTCACAGGCAGTTTCGAAATCGAAAGCACGCCTGCGCGCCGCGGAACAGCCACACCTACCAGGTGCGGGTCGCTCCGGTCGTGAGTTGCGTGCCGGGATGGCGCCACTTCGGTTCTTTGTCGACGGTGCGGCCGGTGACATGGCGCAGGCTTCGGATGACCGATCCGTACAGCCCTGACGCCGCTGTGGACACCTTGCCGCCGGGGGGTTCGTCCATGAACGGCATGAACTTGTCGGGGAATCCGGGCATGGTGCAGCCGATGCATATACCGCCCACGTTCGGACAGCCGCCGATCCCGTTGATCCAGCCGCGCTTGGGTACGTTGCACTTGACGACCGGACCCCAACAGCCCAGCTTCACAATGCATTTCGGTGATCCGTACTCGGTCGCGAAATCGCCCTGTTCGTAATAGCCGGCCCGGTCACAACCCTCGTGCACGGTCGCACCGAACAGCCACTGCGGTCGTAACGCATCGTCGAGCGGGATCATCGGGGCCTGATCCGTGGCCATGTACAACAGGTAGGTCAGTGTCTCGGCGAGGTTGTCCGGCTGGATCGGGCATCCCGGTACGCAGACGATCGGAATGCCGGCCTTGCTCTTCCAATCCCAGCCGAGATAGTCGGGCACGCCCATGGCGCCGGTCGGATTGCCCGCCATCGCGTGGATGCCGCCGTAGGTTGCGCACGTTCCGACCGCGACGATGGCAGTGGCCTTGGGCGCCAGCCGATCCAACCACTCGCTTGTGGTCATCGGTTGGCCGGTGGCCGGATCGTTGCCGAAGCCGCACCAGTAACCTTCGGCCTTGATCTTCTCGTTCGGGATCGACCCCTCGACGACCAGAACGAACGGTTCCAGTTCACCCCGGTCGGCCTTGAAGAACCATTCGAGGAAATCGTCGGCGCCCCCGTTCGGTCCGCACTCGAAATCGATCAGGGGCCAATGGACGGCGATCTTCGGCAACCCCGGGAGCGCGCCGAGGGCGATCTCCTCGATGCTGGGCTGGGTGGCGGCAGTCAACGCCACCGAATCACCGTCACAACTCAATCCGGCGTTGATCCACAGCACGTGGATCAAGGCCTGTTCCGCTTTGACTGCTGCCTCCGTTGGCATAGGTCACAGCTTTCTGGGGGCCGGGCTGGGGCCCTCACGACCGGGAGCCGGGCTGGGGCTCCCAACACCTCACGTTGTGCCGTGGCGCCGAATTCCGGCGCTGAGTCTGGGTTTACTCCGGGGGTTATGTCTTGTCAACGGTTGCCAGGGCAGAAGCCGAGTTTGCGCAATCGGTGATCCAGTCGTACCACCGCGAGCTACCATCGCCAGTGGCGGCGGACATCGCCAGTATCTGCGCGTCGCGATTCAGTGATCGCACGTATTGGCAACATTTTTCAAGATCGAAGCTGACGTACGGCAGTAAGTCGATCTTGTTGACGATCACCAGCCCGGCGGCCGCAAACATGTGCGGGTACTTCAAGGGTTTGTCGTCGCCCTCCGTCACCGAGATGATGACGACTTTGCTGTGCTCGCCGAGATCGAACAGTGCGGGGCAGACGAGGTTTCCGACGTTCTCGATGAAGAGAATCGAGCCCGGTTCCGGGTCCAACGCCCGTAGTGCGCGACGCACCATATCGGCGTCGAGGTGGCAACCGGCGCCGGTGTTGACTTGGACCGCGCGCGCTCCCGCGGCCTTGATGCGTTCGGCGTCCAGCAGCGTCTCCTGATCGCCCTCGATGACCGAGACGGGGCGAGCCGAATGGAGATCGCGGATGGTGCGCTCGAGAAGGGTGGTCTTTCCGGCGCCCGGAGAGCTGGTGAGGTTGAGCGCCAGGATGTCGCGGGCGGCCAGCCATGCGCGGTTCCGTTCGGCCAGCTCGTCGTTCTTGGCGAGCACCTTCTGCTCGAGCGTGACGGTCTCGGTGTGGGGATGGGCATGGGGGTGGTCATGGGAATGGTCGGCGTGGTGGCCGTTCTCATGGGGGTGGGCGTGTCCCGGCAGAGTGAGCGTCGCGCCGTCGTCCCCGCAGCCGCACGTTGTGCACATGGTCAACTCACTTCCATCGAGAGAATCTTCAGATCCCGGCCGGCGACCACCTCGACATCCGCACTGCCACAGGGGCACAACAGAATCAGGTCGCGCAATTCGAAGCTCTCGCCGCAGGTGCGGCAGCGCGCGGCACCGGGTTGCACGTCGAGGTCCAGGCGCGCCCCGTCGGCGACCGTGCCCGCAGTGGCGAGTTCGAAGCAGAATCGCATCGAATCGGGTACCACGGCGCACAGCGCGCCGACCTCGAGCGTGACGCGGTGCACCCGGCGGCCGGCGGCGTGCTCGCACACCGCATCGATCACACTTTGCGTTATCGCCATCTCGTGCACGCGGACCCCGTTTCGGCCGGGATATCTTCACCATATGCCGCGCAGCGGTCGGTAGGGGGTGGACTGGGGAACCATTCGACACTGATGGCCGATGGCACGGCGTGTCTCCCTTGAGTCGAACAGGTGTTCGTCTACTGTGGGCAGTGTTCGACGGCTAGATGCTGCTGGTCAGGCCGACCTGTCCCGACTTGTCGGTGGCTTGTCGGTGGCTGCCTCTAGCGTCACGGCCAACCGATCGAAACCGATCACCGAACAGCTAGACATCCAAGGACGGAGACCACCATGGCGCAGGCACCCGACCGCGAGAAAGCCCTCGAGCTGGCCCTCGCACAGATCGACAAGAACTTCGGTAAGGGCTCGGTGATGCGGCTAGGCGAAGAGGTCCGCCAGCCGATCTCGGTGATCCCGACCGGTTCGATCGCCCTGGACGTGGCGCTCGGCATCGGCGGCCTGCCGCGCGGCAGGGTCATCGAGATCTACGGCCCGGAGTCCTCGGGTAAGACGACCGTCGCACTGCACGCGGTCGCCAACGCGCAGGCCGCCGGCGGGATCGCGGCGTTCATCGACGCCGAGCACGCGCTGGACCCCGAGTACGCCAAGAAGCTCGGGGTGGACACCGACGCGTTGCTGGTCAGCCAGCCCGACACCGGTGAGCAGGCGCTGGAGATCGCCGACATGCTGATCCGCTCCGGCGCGCTGGACATCCTGGTCATCGACTCGGTGGCCGCACTCGTGCCGCGCGCGGAGATCGAGGGCGAGATGGGCGACAGCCACGTCGGCCTGCAGGCCCGGCTGATGAGCCAGGCGCTGCGCAAGATGACCGGCGCACTGAGCAATTCGGGCACCACCGCGATCTTCATCAACCAGCTCCGCGAAAAGATCGGTGTGATGTTCGGGTGTTTCAATTACAGCACTCGCGTGCAGTTGGCCGACAGAACCACCGAGAAGATCGGCAAGATCGTCACCCAGAAGATGGACGTCGAGGTGCTGTCCTACGACCCGGACACCGACCGGGTCGTGCCACGCAAGGTCGTGAACTGGTTTAACAACGGTCCGGCCGAGCAGTTCTTGCAGTTCACGGTCGAAAAGTCGGGCGGCAACGGTAAGTCGCAGTTCGCGGCGACGCCCAATCACCTGATCCGTACACCAGGCGGCTGGACGGAAGCGGGCGACCTCATCGCCGGTGACCGTGTGATGGCTACCGAGCCGCATCGTCTCAGCGATCAGCAGTTCCAGGTGGTGCTCGGCTCATTGATGGGTGACGGCAATCTGTCGCCCAACCGGCGGGATCGCAACGGCGTGCGGTTCCGGATGGGGCACGGTGCCAAGCAGGTCGACTATCTGCGATGGAAGACAGAGCTCCTGGGCAACATCAAGCATTCGACCCGCGTAAACGACAAGGGCGCAACGTTTGTCGACTTCACGCCGTTGCCCGAGTTGGCTGAGTTGCAGCGGGCGGTGTATCTGGGAGACGGCAAGAAGTTCCTTTCCGAGGAGTACCTCAAAGCGCTCACTCCGCTGGCGCTGGCCATCTGGTACATGGATGACGGGGCATTCACCGTCCGTTCGAAAGGGTTGCAGGAGCGCACCGCTGGCGGTAGCGGACGTATCGAGATCTGCGTTGAGGCGATGAGCGAGGGCACGCGTGTCCGGCTGCGTGACTACCTGCACGACACCCATGGCCTGGAGGTGCGGTTGCGGCAGTCCGGTAAGGCGGGGAAGGCCGTGCTGGTGTTCTCCACTGCGTCCAGCGCGAAGTTCCAGGAATTGGTGGCGCCCTACATGGCACCTTCGATGGAATACAAGCTGTTGCCTCGGTTCCGTGGCCAGAGCACAGTGAGCCCGCAGTTTGTCGAATCCACCCAACGACTGGTGCCGGCAAGGATCCTCGACGTCCATGTCAAGCCCCACACTCGGTCGATGAATCGGTTCGATATCGAGGTCGAGGGCAATCACAACTATTTCGTCGACGGCGTAATGGTGCACAACTCACCCGAAACGACAACGGGCGGAAAGGCTTTGAAGTTCTACGCCTCGGTCCGGATGGACGTCAGGCGGATCGAGACCCTCAAGGACGGCACCGACGCGGTCGGTAACCGCACCCGGGTGAAGGTCGTCAAAAACAAGGTTTCGCCGCCGTTCAAGCAAGCCGAGTTCGACATCCTCTACGGCAAGGGCATCAGCAAGGAAGGCTCGCTCATCGACATGGGTGTCGAGCAGGGCTTCATCCGCAAGTCCGGCTCGTGGTTCACCTACGAAGGTGAGCAGTTGGGCCAGGGCAAGGAGAACGCTCGCAACTTTCTGCTCGAGAACGTCGAGGTGGCCAACGAGATCGAGAAGAAGATCAAAGAGAAGCTCGGCATTGGTGCCGTGGTGACCGATGACGAAGTCCTGCCCGCCCCCGTCGACTTCTGAGGCGTCGCGCGAGGAGCAGGCGCGGAACGTGTGTCTGCGTCTGCTCACCGCGCGAGCGCGTACCCGGGCCGAACTGGCCGGCCAGCTGGCCAAGCGCGGATATCCCGAGGACGTGAGCGACAAGGTGCTCGACCGGCTCGAACAAGTCGGCCTCGTCGATGACGCCGACTTCGCCGAACAGTGGGTCCGATCACGGCGGGCAAACGCCGGAAAAGGCCGGCGGGCGTTGATCGCCGAACTACGCACCAAAGGCGTCGACAACGAGGTCATCGAGGCGACGCTGGCCGACGACGAACCCGGTGCCGAACGCGCCCGCGCCGAGCGACTCGTCGCCGACAAGCTGCGCCGCGAGAAGCTGGCCGACAGCGACGATGCGAAGCTGGCGCGCCGCCTGGTCGGGATGCTCGCCCGCCGTGGTTACAGCCAGACGATGGCGTTCGA
This sequence comes from Mycolicibacterium flavescens, assembly GCA_900637135.1. Classification (NCBI taxonomy): domain Bacteria; kingdom Bacillati; phylum Actinomycetota; class Actinomycetes; order Mycobacteriales; family Mycobacteriaceae; genus Mycobacterium; species Mycolicibacterium flavescens. The sequence goes on along the minus strand of LR134353.1, from coordinate 3,252,462 downwards.
TGTCGTCAAGGTCGCAGTGGCCAACGAACGCGAGCGCCGCCAGGTCTAGGCCGCGGCGACGGTCCGGCAGCCGGGTCGACGGGGCGCACAGCGTGGCGCGGTTGCAATGAAATCGCCGACCGCGTAAGCAGTTTGCATGCAGGTATCCGTCAAGCTGGCGCCCACCTTCGACTACCCGGTCCTCGAACGGTTCTGGCGGACGGCCGACGACCTCGGCTTCCCGGCGGTGTCGAACTACGACCATTTCTACGGTCTGGTCGATCATGCGACACCGACCCACGAGGGGTGGACGAGTCTGGCCGCGATGGCCGTGGTCGTGCGGCGCGCCCGGGTGGGCTGCCTGGTCACCGGTGTCACGTACCGCAACCCCGCGGTGCTGGCGAAGATGGCCGTCACCGTCGACCACATCTCCGGTGGCCGACTGGATTTCGGCCTCGGGGCCGGCTGGCACGAGGGCGAGCACCGCGGATACGGCATCGACTTCCCACCGCCGGGACAGCGGGTCGCGATGGTGGATGAGGCGCTCACGGTCATCCGCAGGCTCTGGACCGAAGAGGCGGTCGACTTCACCGGCCGCTTCTTCACGCTGCAGCAGGCGCGCTGCGATCCCAAGCCGCTTCAGCGTCCGCATCCACCGATCGTGGTCGGCGCCTCACAGCCGAAGATGTTGCGCGTCGCGGCAAAGCATGCCGACGAATGGAATATGCCGAGCACCTCGCCCCAGGAGTGGGCGGCGGCAAGCAGCGGGCTCGACGACGCGTGCGCGGCGGAAGGCCGTGACCCATCGTCGATCCGACGCGGCGTGCAGTTGTTCCTGTATCCGGATCAACCCGATCAGGTCGACGCCCAGCTGGAGTCCCTGACCGAATACGACCGCCTCGGCTGCCAGCATGTCGTGTTGTCCTTCTATCAGCCGCCCGACGATGAATTGCTGGCCAAATGCGCCGAACTAGCCTGATCACACGGCTTTTGCGCCCGGTGCGCCTTCCTGTTCGACCGCTTCGGTCTCGAGCGGCGTGGGACCGCGACGCGAACGTCGCATCCGCGCCTCCACCCGGGTCGCCACCCACGACAGCGTGAAGTTCACGGCGATGATCAGCAACGCGACCACGATCAGCGCGGGCAGCAGATTGCCGTATGCGGTACCCATCTGCACGCCCTGGCGAACGAGTTCGAGGAACGTGATGATGTAGCCGATCGCGGTGTCCTTGAGCACCACGACGAGCTGCGAGATCAACACCGGCAGCATCGACGTGATCGCCTGCGGCAGAAGGATCGAGCGCATCGTCTGGCCCCACGTCATGCCAAGGGCATAAGCCGCCTCGGACTGTCCGCGGGGCAGGGCGTGGACGCCGGCGCGCACGATCTCGGCGATGACAGCGCCGTTGTAGAGCGTCAGCCCGGTGATGACCGCTGCCAGCGCCAGATACTTCGACGGAAACATGTCGTAGGCCGCGTACAGTGCGAACGCGAACAGCATCATGATCAGAACCGGCACGGCACGGAAGAATTCGACGATCACCGCGCACGGCCAGCGAAGGAAGCCGTGGGTCGAGAGCCGACCCACGCCGAGCAGCAGACCGAGGATCAGCGCCAGCACGATCGACACCCCGGCGGCGGTCAACGTACCTTGCACGCCGGGCAGAACGTACGTCCGCCACAGATCAGCCGTCAGGAACGGCTCCCATTTGGCCGCCGTGAGCTGATCTTTGGCCGCCATCTGCACGAGCACGGCGACCAAGACGAGCGCGGTGACCACGATGACGATCGCCGACACCAACCAGTTACGGACGCGCGCCCGTGGTCCCGGCGCGTCGAAGAGAACAGAAGCGGTACTCATCTGTTGACCGCCATCCGTTTGCCGAGCCAGCCGAAGAACAGTCCGGTCGGCAGTGTGAGGACGACGAAGCCGGCCGCGAAGATGGTGCCGATGGTGAGTATCGCGGCGGTGTTCTCGATCATCTCCTTCATCAGCAGCGCGGCCTCGGCCACGCCGATCGCCGAGGCGATCGTGGTGTTCTTGGTCAAGGCGATCAGCACTGACCCCAGCGGAATGATCACGGCTCGAAAAGCCTGTGGCATCAGGATGAGTCGCAGATTCTGTCCGAACGTCAACCCCAGCGACCGGGCCGCCTCGGCCTGGCCCAGCGGCACGGTGTTCACCCCGGAGCGCACCGTCTCACATACGAACGCCGCGGTGTACAACGCCAGGCCGAGCACCGCCAGCCGAAAGTTACTGTCCTCGATGGACGTTCGCGAACTCGGGTCGACCAGCGTGATTCCCATGGTCCCGGCCAACCCGAACGAACAGAACAGGATGATCAGCGTCAACGGCGTGTTGCGCACCACATTGACGTATGACGTTCCGAGCCAGCGAAGCACCGGCACCGGTGCCAACCGCATCGCGGCCAGCACCGTGCCGAGCACCAGCGCACCGAGGCCGGAGTAGACCGTCAGTTGGATCGTCGTCCAGAACGCCTCGACGATCTGGACGACGGTGTAGCCGGGGAGCACCTCCACATGACCTCCTAGTGCGGGGGAGGTCCGTCAGCTCTGGTTGATCTGCGGCGGCTTCGGCGCGGGAATGCCCGCGGCCCCGAGGTTGTCGTCCCAGGCCTTCTTCCAGGCGCCTTCCTGCTCCATCTTTGCCAGCGCGTCGTTGATCTGCGTCAGCAACTCGGAATCGCCCTTCTTCAAACCGACCCCGTACCGCTCCTCGGAGAAGGTGCCGCCGACGACCTTGAACGCGCCCGGGCTTTGGGCCGCATAGCCCGCCAGGATCACCTCGTCTGTCGTCACCGCATCGATCGCGCCGTTCTTCAACGCCTCGATGCACGCCGAGTACGTGTCGTACTGCTGCAGCTGCACACCGGAGTACTTGTCCTTGATGCGTTGCGCCGGTGTCGAACCCGACACCGAACACAGCTTCTTGTTGTTCTCCAGCGACGCCTCACCGGTGATGTCGGTGTTGTCGGCGCGCACCAGCAGGCTCTGCCCCGTGATCAGATACGGCCCCGCGAAGTCGACCTTCTCCTGGCGCGCGTCGGTGATCGAGTACGTCGCGACGATGTACTTCACCTGACCGTTCTGGATCAGCGTCTCGCGCTGACCCGAAGGGGCTTCCTTCCACTCGATCTTGTCCTCGGGATACCCGAGTTGTTGTGCCACGTACCTGGCCACGTCGACGTCGAAGCCGCTCATGGTGCCGTCGGGATTCTTCAGTCCCAGCCCGGGCTGGTCGAACTTGGTGCCGATGACGATCGTGTCCTCGTCACCCCCGCCGCATGCGGTCACAGACAGTGGCAGCGCGACGGCGAGCGCGAGCGCTCCCAGAACGCGCTTGGAAAAGGATGGCATTGGAGATTCCTTTCGACTAGTGGTGAAGGATCTTGCCGAGAAAGTCCTTGGCACGCTCGCTTTGCGGGTTGGTGAAGAACTGCTGGGGTTCGGCCGCTTCGACGATCGCGCCGTCGGCCATGAACACCACCCGGTTGGCCGCGCCGCGGGCGAAACCCATTTCGTGCGTCACCACCAGCATCGTCATCCCGTCTTTGGCCAGCGACGTCATCACGTTGAGCACTTCGTTGATCATCTCGGGGTCCAGCGCGCTGGTCGGTTCGTCGAACAGCATCACCTTCGGGTTCATTGCCAGAGACCGCGCGATCGCCACCCGCTGCTGCTGCCCGCCGGACAGCTGCGCCGGGTACTTGTCGGCCTGGTTGGCGATACCCACCCGCTCGAGTAGCTGCATCGCCTTCTCGCGGGCCTCGTTCTTGGACTTCTTGCGCACCTTCATCGGAGCCAGCGTGACGTTCTCGAGGATCGTCTTGTGGGCGAACAGGTTGAAGGACTGGAACACCATACCCACGTCAGACCGCAACTCGGCGAGCTTGCGCCCCTCCTCGGGCAGCACCTCGCCGTCGATCGTGATGGTGCCCGAATCGATGGGCTCGAGCCGATTGATGGTGCGGCACAACGTCGACTTGCCCGAGCCCGAAGGACCGAGCACCACGATCACCTCGCCGCGCTCCACCTCGAGGTTGATGTCTTTGAGCACATGCAGATTGCCGAAGTGTTTGTTGACATCCGAGATCGAGATCATGGGCACGCTTGACTGAGTCGGATCGACCTCTTTTCCGTCCGACTCGCTGATCTTCATGGGTGCAGACCTTACCGAGGGAAGGGCATGCCTGCCCGGAACTCGACAATCCGCCCGGGTCGGCGGACCGCCCGGTCCGTACCATGGGGCCGTGACTTCGATGGTGACGCGAGAGGGAGCGGCCGAGCGGGCCGTTCGCCCGCACGCGACCGACGAGTCCTCGCATGCGCCGGCGACGACCCGCACGTACCAGGTCCGTACCTACGGCTGCCAGATGAACGTGCACGACTCCGAGCGACTCTCGGGGTTGCTGGAGGGCGCCGGATACCAACGCGCCGCCGAGGGCGAGGACGCCGACGTCGTGGTGTTCAACACCTGCGCCGTCCGCGAGAACGCCGACAACAAGCTCTACGGCAACATCAGCCACCTGGCGCCGCGCAAGCAGGCCAACCCGGATATGCAGATCGCAGTCGGCGGCTGTCTGGCGCAGAAGGACCGGGCCGCCGTGCTGGACCGGGCACCGTGGGTCGACGTCGTGTTCGGCACCCACAACATCGGGTCGTTGCCCACGCTGCTCGAGCGCGCCAGACACAACAACACGGCCCAGGTCGAGATCGTCGAGGCGCTGCAGGAGTTCCCGTCGGCGCTGCCCGCCGCGCGCGAATCCGCATATGCCGCTTGGGTGTCGGTGTCGGTGGGCTGCAACAACACCTGCACGTTCTGCATCGTGCCCGCCCTGCGCGGCAAAGAAGTCGACCGGCGGCCCGGTGACGTGCTCGCCGAGGTGCAGACACTCGTCGAACAAGGCGTGCTCGAGATCACGCTGCTCGGCCAGAACGTCAACGCCTACGGCGTGTCCTTCGCCGACCCCGAAGAACCGCGGGACCGCGGCGCGTTCGCCAAGCTGCTGCGCGCCTGCGGCGGCATCGACGGACTCGAACGGGTGCGGTTCACCTCACCGCACCCCGCGGAGTTCACCGACGACGTGATCGCCGCGATGGCCGAGACACCGAATGTCTGCCCGACGCTGCACATGCCGCTGCAATCCGGATCCGACCGCATTCTGCGGGCGATGCGACGGTCCTACCGCGCCGAGCGCTACCTCGGCATCATCGACCGCGTCCGCGCCGCGATACCGCACGCGGCGATCACCACCGACCTCATCGTCGGTTTTCCGGGTGAGACCGAGGAGGACTTCCAGGCCACGCTCGACGTCGTCGAGCAGGCGCGGTTCGCCAGCGCGTTCACCTTCCAGTACTCCAAGCGGCCCGGCACCCCCGCCGCCGAGTTACCCGATCAGGTCCCCAAAGCCGTTGTGAGCGAACGCTATCAACGTTTGATCGACCTCCAGGAGAAGATTTCCCTCGAGGAGAACCGCGCTTTGGTCGGCCATACCGTCGAAGTCCTGGTGGCCGCCGGTGAGGGCCGCAAAGACGCCACGACGGCCAGAATGTCGGGTCGGGCCCGCGACGGCCGCCTCGTGCACTTCAACCCGCAGCGACTCGAGATCCGCCCCGGCGACGTCGTGACCTCGACCGTGACCGGTGCCGCTCCGCACCACCTGATCGCCGATTCGCCCGTGCACACCCACCGGCGCACCAGGGCCGGCGACACCCACGCCGAAGGCCTTCGCCCGCGCACCGGTGTGGGCCTGGGTATACCGGGCATCGGCGCACCGGCGACACCGGCTGCCGCGACGGGATGCACACGGTGACGGCGCCCGACGACAACGGCTTCGAGGAGTTCAAGGGCGACATCGAGGCCGCCGAGCGGCGCGTAGCGGGCGAGATCGACCCCGGCGCACGAGCTCTGGTGATCGCCATCGGGGTGTTTGTGCTGCTGGTGTCGTTCATCCTGCCGCACACCGGCGAGGTGCGCGGTCTGGATGTGCTCCTCGGCGGTGAAACGGCGCTGCGCGAGGGGATCACCCTACCGTTGCGCGTATTCGCTTGGCTGGTACTGGTATTCGGCGTCGGCTTCTCGATGCTCGCGCTGCTTACCCGGCGCTGGGCGTTGGCTTGGATCGCGCTGGCGGGTTCCACGGTGGCGACGCTTCTCGGTTTGTTGGCGGTGTGGTCGCGCCAGACCGCCCCCGATCGCTACCCGGGACCGGGCATCGGGCTGATCATCGCGTGGATCGCGGTGGCAGTGGTGACTTTTCATTGGGCCAGGGCGGTGTGGTCGCGCACGGCGCTGCAGTTGGCCGCCGAGGAGGAACGGCGCCGGGCGGCTGCGGACCAACAGAAAAAGGGTCTACTCGACAACCTCGGAAACGCCGACAACCTCGGAAACCGCGAGAACCCCGACGACCGCGAGGACCCCGACGACCGCGAGAACCCCGACGGGCCGAGCTGAGCCGGTCCGCGGCTGCTGTGCGGTTCGCGAGATGTGCAGCACGGTCGTGTTCTCGATGGAATCACAGCCCTGGTGTAGATCTCGCGAAAAGCCAGCCGGACGCTAGCGGGTCTTGCCGACCGCCTCGGCGGCCGCGTCCGCCCACTGCCGCCACTGCTCGGCGTTGGCGCGGGCCTCGGCGGCGTCCTTGTCCCGGCCAGCGGCGGCGGCCTTCTCCGCCTGACGCTCGTATTGCTCTGCGCGGACCCGGAATTGGTCGGCACGCGCCTGGGCTTCGGGATCGACACCGTGCGTCTGCGCCTCGCGGACCTTCTTCTCCACCGCGCGCAGACGCCGCTCCAACTCGGCGCCGCGTTCGCGGGGCACCTTGCCGATGGCGTCCCACTTGTCGCCGATCACCCGCAGCGCGGCGCGCGCCGCGTCGAGATCGGAGGTGTCGATCTTTTCCGCCTCGGCCAGCAGCGCCTCCTTGGCCTGTGCGTTGGCGCGGAACTCGGCGTCGCGCTCGGCGCTGGCCGCATTGCGCGCCCCGAAGAACTTGTCCTGGGCCGCCTTGAACCGCTGCCACAGCGCGTCGTCGACGTCCTTGGCCGCGCGCCCAGCCGCCTTCCATTCGTTCAGCAGTTCGCGGAAAGCCGCGCTCGTGGGACCCCAGTCCGTCGAGTCGGCCAATCCCTCGGCGCGCTCGCACAGCGCCTCCTTGGCCTGCCGGGCGCCTGCGCGTTCGCGGTCGAGTTCGGCGAAATGCGACCCGCGCCTGCGGTTGAACTGCTCGCGCGCCGCCGAATAGCGCTTCCACAGGGCGTCATCGGTCTTGCGGTCCAGTCCGGTGATCGTGCGCCACTCGTCGAGGATCTCCCGCAGCCGGTCGCCTGCGGCCTTCCACTGGGTGGAGTTGGCGGCGATGTCCTCGGCCTCGGCGGCCAGTGCCTCCTTGCGGGCGGTCTGCGCGGCGCGCAACTCCTCGCGCCTGGCCTTCTCGGCCTGCGCGGTCTCGTCGGCGTGGTTGATGATCGCCTGCAGGCGCTCGGCGATCGCGTCGACGTCGCCGAGCACGTGGGCCGTCGGCAGGGTCTCGGCCAGCGACTGCGCGGCCGTTTTGATCTTGCGGGCGTCTCCGGTGCCGGTCTCGAGCCGGCTCTCCATCAGCGCGACCTCGGTCTGCAGGTCGTCGAAGCGCCGGCCGAAGTGCGCGTAGGCGGCCTCGGTGTCGCCGGCCTGCCACGATCCGATGATCCGTTCACCCGAGCCGGTGATCAGCCACACCGTGCCGTCGGGGTCGACGCGGCCGAACCGGTGTGGATCGCTGGTCGGCGGCGAGGCCACCGTCGGCCCTGGTCGGCCCGGCCGCGGCACGGGTCCGGGACGCGGCGGTCCGGGCCGGGGAGCGGGTTTCGGCGAGGAGGACTGGCCCCCTGGCTGGCTGGTCGTCATGTCGGTAATCCTCGTGCCCTCCGCGGCGTACCGCGTACCTGCCGCGCAACGCGGCGCCTGATCGCTGTCCGAACGCTATTCAAACAGGTCGTCGGGGCGCGTGCGCACAGCTTTCCCCGATGACCTGCCTAGGCTCGTCGCGACAACCTACGGAAGGACTGCGATGGCCGGCATGAGCGCTGGGGTCGATCTGGCCGTCGTCCTGGCCCTGGGCGCCGCTGTGTTCGTGGCGATCGGCGACGTGATCCACCAGCGGCAGGCCCATGAGGTCGCCGACGAGCCAGTCGGTCATCTGGAGCTGTTCACCCGGCTGCTGCGCGACCGGCAGTGGTGGCTGGGCAGCTTCGTGGCCGCCGCGGGGTTCGCATTGCAGGCGGCCGCGCTCGGCGTGGGGTCCGTGCTTCTGGTCCAGGCGATCCTGGTGACCTCGCTGCTGTTCGCACTGCCGATCCACGCCCGGCTCTCGCATCAGCGGGTGACGCGTTGGCAGTGGACGTGGGCGGCGCTGCTGGCGGCGTCGGTCGTCGTGATCGTGACGGTCGGAAACCCGACCGAGGGGGACTCTCGGGCCTCGTGGGAAACCTGGACCGCGGTGCTGGTGTTGCTCGTTCCGGCGCTGGTGTTGTGCGTCATCGGCGCCGGCATCTGGAAGGGACCCTTCAGCGCGGTGCTACTCGCGCTGGTATCCGGAGCGTTGTGGGGGCTGTTCGCCGTGTTGACCAAGGGCGTGGTCGACCGTCTCGGGGACGGGCTCGAAGCCCTGCTACGCACACCTGAGTTGTACGTCTGGGTGGTCGTGGCGGTCGCGGGTACGGCGTGGCAGCAGGCGTCGTTTCGCGCCGGGTCGCTGACCGCGTCGCTGCCGACGATGACGGTGACCGAACCGGTGGTCGCCGCGGTGCTCGGCGTCGTCGTGCTGGGGGAGACGCTGCGGCCGGGCGAGGAGGGCTGGCTCGTGCTGATCGTCGCGGTGGTGGTGATGGTGGTTTCGACGGCCGCGCTCGCCCGCGGCGAAGCCGCCACCGCCGCCCAGCCCGCATCGCATTAGCGTGGACGGCGTGCTGAGCGCCATCGCGATCGTCCCGTCGGCACCGGTCATGGTGCCCGAACTCGCCGGAAGCGCCGCGCCGGAACTGGCCGACCTGCGCGAGGCGGTGTTCACCGCGGTGGCCGGCCTTCCGTCGCGCTGGGTCGCGGTCGGGGTGGGGCCCTCCGATCAGGTCGTCGGTCCCGATCAGGCCGGGACGTTCGCCGGCTACGGCGTCGACGTCAGGGTCGCGTTGTCTCCAGGCGGCGACGGCGATCCGGTCGCGATGCCGTTGTGCGCCCTGATCACCGGCTGGGTGCGCGGTGCGGCCCGCCCCGAGGCCTCCGCCGAGGTGCGGGTCTACAGCGCCGGCCACGTCGACGCCGCGCTGGCCCACGGCGAGCGACTGCGCGCCGAGATCGGCGAGGCGGGCGACCCCGTCGGCGTCCTCGTCGTCGCCGACGGAGCCAACACGTTGACGCCCTCCGCGCCGGGGGGTTTCGACCCGGACTCGGTCCCCGTACAAGACGCGCTCGACGATGCGCTGGCCGGCGGCGAGACCGCGCCGCTGACCCGATTGCCCGCGTCGGTGGTGGGGCGGGTCGCCTTCGGGGTGCTGGCCGGGTTGGTCGGTCCCGGCCCGCGGTCGGCCAAGGAGCTGTACCGCGGTGCGCCGTACGGCGTCGGCTATTTCACGGGCCTGTGGCAGCCACGATGAGCGCTCGGACACGATGACGCGGCCGATCGCGATCATCGGACCGACGGGGACCGGTAAGTCGGCGCTGGCGCTGGACGTGGCCGAACGGCTCGACGGCGAGATCGTGAATGCCGATGCGATGCAGATGTACCGCGGCATGGACATCGGAACCGCGAAGCTGACGGTTCAGGAGCGGCGCGGGATACCGCACCACCAGCTCGACGTGCTCGAGGTGACCGAGACCGCGAGCGTGGCCCGCTATCAGCAGTCGGCCGCCGACGACATCGAGGCCATCCTCGGTCGCGGTGCGGTGCCCGTCATCGTGGGCGGGTCGATGATGTATGTCCAATCGCTGCTCGACAACTGGACGTTCCCGGCCACCGACCCGGCGGTGCGCGCACGCTGGGAGCAGCGGCTCGCGGAGATCGGGGCGCCCGCACTGCATCAGGAACTGGTCCGCGTGGACCCCGACGCCGGCGCCTCCATCCAGCCCACCGACGGACGGCGCATCGTGCGCGCGCTCGAGGTGGTCGAACTGACCGGCCGGCCGTTCGCCGCGTCGTTTCCCACCATCGGCGCACCGCGCTGGGACACCGCGATCATCGGACTCGACTGGCCCACAACGCTTCTCGACGAAAGACTGGCTCAGCGAACCGACAAGATGTTCGCCGACGGACTCGTCGACGAGGTTTGCGCGCTGCTGGAAGGCGGGCTGCGTGAGGGGGTCACCGCGTCGCGGGCGCTGGGTTACGCGCAGGTCCTCGCCGACCTCGACGCCGGTGGCGACGGCTCGGCGGCACGCGAGCCGACGTTCGTCGGCACCCGCCGCTATGTCCGCAGGCAACGGTCCTGGTTCCGCCGTGACCACCGCATCGCCTGGCTGGACGGCGCCGGCTGCGGCCTCGCGGAGGAGACGCTGCGGGTGTGGCGAGACGTACCCTGAACACGTGAGGTTCGCCAAGGGGCACGGCACGCAGAACGATTTCGTGCTGCTGCCCGACCTCGACTTCGAGCTGACGCTGGCCCCGGCGGCGGTGACGGCGCTGTGCGACCGGCGCCGCGGGTTGGGCGCCGACGGTGTGCTGCGGGTGACCACCGCGCAGGCCGCACAGCGTGCCGGTTTGTTCGAACAGTTCCCGGAGGGCGTCGCCGGCGACGACTGGTACATGGACTACCGCAACGCCGACGGGTCGATCGCGCAGATGTGTGGCAACGGGGTCCGGGTGTTCGCGCACTATCTGCGCGCCAGCGGCCTGGAAAGCCGCGACGACTTCGTGGTCGGGTCGCTGGCGGGTCCCCGACCGGTGGTGTTGCACCACTGGGACGCGACGAACGCCGACGTCACCGTCGAAATGGGCAAGGTGAACCAGTTGGGCACCGGGGAGGCGATCGTCGGCGGCAGACCGTTCGCCGGCCTTGCTGTCGACGTCGGCAACCCGCACTTGGCCTGCGTCGACCCCGATCTGACGTTCGAGGAGCTGACCGTCCTCGACGTCGGTGCGCCGGTGTCCTTCGATGCCGCGCAGTTCCCGGAGGGCGTCAACATCGAGGTGTTGACCGCACCCGTGGACGGCGCGGTGACGATGCGGGTGCACGAACGTGGTGTCGGGGAGACCCGGTCGTGCGGAACGGGCACCGTCGCGGCCGCGGTCGCCGCGTTGGCGTACTCCGGCGCGGTCACCGGCAGCCTCGAGGTCCGCATTCCGGGCGGCGAAGTCTCGGTCACCGTCACCGAGGCCAGTAGTTTTCTGCGCGGCCCGTCGGTTCTGGTGGCCCACGGCGAGCTGTCCGAGGAATGGTGGCGCGTTGCGCAACGTTAATTGGGGTGCATGAAAAGTGATTTCCGTGCGAATCTCTATTCGCCTATGACGTATCCCGATCCTTCTACTCACAGCGCCCCGAGCGCGGGCGAGCTGGCTCTCGAAGACCGTACGGCGCTGCGCCGCGTGGCCGGTTTGTCGACCGAACTGACCGACGTTTCCGAGGTCGAGTACCGCCAGCTGCGCCTGGAACGTGTGGTGCTGGTCGGCGTCTGGACCCAAGGCAGTGCCGCCGACGCCGAGGCCAGCCTGGCCGAGCTGGCCGCACTTGCCGAAACCGCGGGCTCGGAAGTGCTCGAGGGTGTCATCCAGCGCCGCGACAAGCCCGACGCCTCCACCTACATCGGCTCGGGCAAGGCCGCCGAGCTTCGCGAGATCGTGCTCGCGACGGGTGCCGACACCGTCATCTGCGACGGTGAGCTCAGCCCCGCCCAGCTGACTGCCCTGGAGAAGGCGGTCAAGGTCAAGGTCATCGACCGCACCGCGCTCATCCTCGACATCTTCGCCCAGCACGCGACCAGTCGGGAGGGCAAGGCGCAGGTCACCTTGGCGCAGATGGAGTACATGCTGCCCAGGCTGCGCGGTTGGGGCGAGTCGATGTCCCGGCAGGCCGGCGGCCGCGCCGGGGGCGCAGGTGGCGGCGTGGGTCTGCGCGGTCCGGGTGAAACCAAGATTGAGACCGACCGCCGCCGTATCCGCGAGCGGATGGCCAAGCTGCGCCGCGACATCAAGGACATGAAGAAGATCCGCGACACCCAGCGCGGCGGCAGGCGGCGCAGCGAGGTGCCGTCGGTCGCGATCGTGGGCTACACCAACGCGGGTAAATCCAGCCTGCTCAACGCGCTCACCGGAGCGGGCGTGCTGGTGGAGAACGCATTGTTCGCAACACTCGAACCAACAACGCGCCGAGGCGAATTCGCCGACGGCAGGCCGTTCGTGCTGACCGACACCGTCGGGTTCGTCCGTCACCTGCCCACCCAGCTCGTGGAGGCCTTCCGCTCCACGCTGGAGGAGGTCGTCGAGGCCGACCTGTTGGTGCATGTCGTCGACGGATCCGACGCGAATCCGCTCGCTCAGATCAACGCCGTGCGCACGGTGGTCAACGAGGTGATCACCGGAGCCACTCCGGGGGAGACGTCCAATCCGGTCGACGACAGCGCTCCAGCGCCGGAACTGTTGGTGGTCAACAAGATCGACGCGGCCGACGCTTTGACGTTGGCGCAGTTGCGCCGGGCCCTGCCCGATGCGGTGTTCGTCTCAGCGCGCACCGGTGACGGCCTGGAGCGTTTGCAGCAGCGGATGGCCGAGCTGATCACACCCACCGACACCGTGGTCGACGTGACGATCCCTTACGAGCGCGGCGATCTGGTCAACCGCGTGCACGCCGATGGCCGCGTCGATGCCACCGAACACACCGCCGAGGGGACGAGGATCAAGGCCCGGGTTCCGGTTCCACTGGCGGCCGCCTTGCGCGAGTACGCGACGTTCTGACCCGTTCCTGCGGGCTCTGAGCACGCAAAGAGGCGCAGAGGCTGTGCCTCTGCGCCTCTCGCTCGAAAAGATCTACCGGTCGTCCGTCGGCCGCTGCTCGGATTCCTGCCGCTTCTCGGCGGTCTTGGCCGCCGCACGGGCACTCTCAGCTTCGGCTTCCTTCTGAGCGGCGTCGCGCTGCGCATCCGCCTTGTCCTGCTGGGCCTTGCCCTCGCGGTACAGGTCGTCGCGACCCGCGACCGCGCCCAGCACCTCTTTGGCCTTGCCCTTGGCGCCTTCCACGACGCCCTTGATGGCCTCTTCGGGCCCGCTGTTCTTGTCGTCGGACACGTGGCTTCCTCCTTGCCGATCGGTCGGTGTGACCGTCCAATACCCGAAACAAGGTTTCGCTAATCGGACAACTTTCGGTGAGAAGCCTCACAGCCCGTCGATCACGGGCGGCTCGTGTGCCCGCACCGGCGGCAGATCACCGGTGTACTTCTCCACCTGCACCAGCACATGTGCGCCCGTGCAGCCGTGCGCAAGCGACGAGGTACCCACGTCATCGGTCAACACGTTCGGATTTCCATGTGCGCACATCGAATCCGGGTCGGCCGGATCGACGGGGTCGAACCAGGCCCCGGTCGACAACTGCACGACCTCGGGCCGCAGGCGATCGTCGATCACCAGGCCGGCCAGGCACGCCCCGCGGTCGTTGAACACCCGCACCACGTCGCCGTCGACGAGACCGCGGGCGTCGGCGTCCCGCGGGTGCATCCGGATCGGCTCGCGCCCTTGAACTTTCGACTTCTGGCTGACCGCTCCACCGTCCAGTTGACCGTGCAGCCGAGACGCCGGTTGGTTGGCCAGCAGGTGCAGAGGATAGTCGGCTGCTCGTGAGCCGCCCAGCCATTCGGCGGGTTCGAACCATTTCGGGTGCCCGGCACAGTCGGCGTAGCCGAAGCCGTCGATGTCGGCGGAGAAGATCTCGATCAAGCCACTCGGAGTGCCGAGTCGGTGGGTGACGGGGTCGGCGCGGAAGTCGGCCAGCAGGGTGAGGCCCTCCTCGACAGGCAACCGCAGCTGCCCGCGCCTCCAGAACTCCTCGAACGTCGGTACGGCGAAATCCAGTTCGGCCGCCCACTTCTCGTACAAATGCGCCAGCCACTGTCGCGGTGTACGGCCCTCGGTGAACTGGTCGCCGAAGCTCAGTCGGTCCGCCAGCGCGGCGAAAGTCGCGTAGTCGTCCCGTGATTGGGCGAACGGTTCGGCGAGCTTGGGCATCGCCATCAGCATGGGATCGTTGCGCGATCCCGAATAATCGTCGCGTTCGAACGATGTCGTCGACGGCACGACGATATCGGCGTGTTTGGCCATGGCGGTCCAATAGGGTTCGTGCACAACGAGCGTGTCGACGCGGCCGAGCGCGCGCCGCAGTCGCGGGATGTTCTGGTGGTGGTGGAACGGGTTACCGCCGGCCCAGTACACCAACCTGATGTCGGGGAAGACCAGCCGTTGGCCGTTGTAGTCGAACGGCTCACCGGGCCGCAACAGCAGATCGCTGATCGCGGCGACCGGAATGAACGTGCGCACGGGATTGATGCCCTGTGGAAGCCTTGGCAATCCGGTCCGCAGCGGCGGCAGGCCGGGCTCGTTCATCGAACCGTAGCCGTGCCCGAATCCGCCACCCGCAAGGCCGATCTGCCCCAGCATGGCGGCCAATGTCAGACCCATCCACGGCGCCTGTTCGCCGTGTCGTGTGCGTTGCAGTGACCAGCTGACCGTGACGATCGTGCGGTGCTGCGACATCCGCCGGGCCAAGCGGACCAGGTCGTCGGCGGGTATGCCGGAGATCACCGACGCCCACCGAGGAGTTTTCGGCACGCCGTCGTCCGCTCCGAGGAGATAGCGCTCGAAGCGTTCATAACCGGTGCAGTACGTGGCCAGGAAGTCGCGGTCGGCCAGCCCCTCTGTGGCCAACACGTAGGCGAGCGCGAGCATGATCGCCACGTCGGTGCCGGGCACCGGCGCGAACCATTCACACTCACCGTCGACGTCGTCGCGCAGAGGTGAGAACGACACGACCTGTCCGCCGCGAGCTCGATAGCGTCGCAGCGCATCGCGCGCCGGATGCGCGGTGGTCCCACCGTGGTTGATCGCCGTGTTCTTCAGCGCCAGCCCGCCGAAGCACACGAGAAGTTCAGTGTGCTCGACGATGACGTCCCACGCGGTGGACCGCTTGAACAGGTCGTCGTGCGTACCGACGACGCGCGGCATGATGACACCTGTCGCGCCGAGGCTGTAGGAGTGACGGGAAAACGTGTAGCCGCCAAGGAGATTCAGGAAGCGGTGGACCTGGCTCTGGGCGTGGTGAAATCGGCCCGCGCTTGACCAGCCGTACGAACCGCCGAAGATCGCCTCGTTACCATGCGTTTCGACGACACGGCGCAGCTCGTCGGCGAGCAGGTCGGTCAGCTGGTCCCACGTGACAGCGACGAACTCGTCGTTACCCCGCCGAGTGCTCGGACCCGGCCCGTCGCGCAACCAGCCGCGGCGTACGGCGGGTGTGGCTATCCGTGAGCGGTGCCGAAGTGAACCCGGCAGATTGCCCAGCAACGGTGAGGGGTCCGCGTCGCCGTCGAACGGTCTGACCGCGTAGATGTCGCCGTCTCGCATGTGGGCGGCGAAGGCGCCCCAGTGCGTCAGGCTGACCGGGGCAGGCATGGCGTCAGTTTAGGTGCGGACACCGGCCGGCCCGGTCCGGCCGACGCACCGGTCGATTAACCATCGGCGCCCACGGATAGCGAATGGCAATTCGGCCGCAATCGCGTGCACAGGTCGTCGATCGCGCGAGACATTGCCTGGTAGCTACCAATATTTGTGCAAATAGTTCGCGAATGTCCGCCATTCCCCACGCTCGCGTGCAAACTAATTGCTGCGCTGCCAACGAGACCGCGGTGCGAAATTGGGCGATGCGGTCGCGATTAATCGAGGCGGCACGGCGGGGTTATCCACAGCGAATGGAGTATCGGCAGGTATTTTCATCCGAAGATCGGCGTGTTCGTTGGTTATTGGCGTCTGACGACAGATAGAGGACGGGTGCGAGAAATCCGAGCGAAATTTCGTACCGACCCGGGAGGTCGAATGATCGGGCAGAACAGCCGGGGCACCACGGTGTTGGGCCGGATGGCGATCGGTCTGCTCGTGGGCGCCGTGGCCCTACTGTTACCGCCGGTGGCGAGCGCCTCACCGGAATCCGATGCCGCCAACGCCGCGATCACCGCGGCCTGGGACGGCAGCGGCGGTGACGGCGGCCCATTGGGACCCAGGCAGGGCGACGTGTACCCGGTGGGCGACGGTTTCGCACAGAACTTCGCAGGCGGCAAGATCTTCTTCACACCCGATACCGGCGCTCACATCATGCGCGGCGCGATCCTGGAGAAGTACGAATCGCTCGGCGGCCCCGCCGACAGCGACCTGGGATTCCCGACCATGGACGACGGGCCAGGGCGGGCGCCCGGCAGCTTCAACGTCACGTTCAGCGCCAGCGACAACCCGGTGATCTTCTGGACCCAGGACACCGGCGCGCGTGTGGTCCGGGGACCGATCAACGCGGCATGGGACAAGTTGGGCGGCTCCACCGGACGGCTCGGTGTGCCCGCCGACGACGAGACCTACCGCGGCGATCTGATCACCCAGAAGTTCACCGGCGGCGAGATCACCTACAACACCCGCGACAAGACGTTCACCACCGTGCCGCCCGACCTCGCCGCGCAATTGGCGGACCTGCAGATCCCCGGCGACGCGACGTCGGCGATCAACGCGGCACGCCGCGCGGCGGGAGGCCCGCTGGGTCCTCTCGGCGCCGCGGAGGGACCGCCGTACCCGATAGGCGATGACGGTCTGGGGCAGAACTTCGCCGGCGGCAAGATCTTCTACAGTCCCGCGACAGGTGCGCGAGTCGTCACCGGTCAGGTCCTGGCCAAGTACGAAAGCCTCGGCGGGCCCGAGGGCGATCTCGGATTCCCGATCGCCAGTGAGGCCGACGGCGGGCTGGCCACCGCGAGCCGGACGGCGCGCTTCGCCGCCGACGACAAACCGGTGATCTTCTGGACGCCGGACCACGGCGCTGTGCTGGTGCGCGGCGCGATGAGTGCGGCGTGGGACAAACTCGACGGCGCCGAGGGGACGCTCGGCGCACCGATGGCCGACCAGTCCGAGAAGGGTGACGTCATCACGCAGCGGTTCACCGGCGGCGTGGTCAACTGGAATCGGTCAACCGGTGAGTTCAGCACCGAGCCGCCCAACCTCGCGACCGAGTTGGCCGGCCTGGAGGTCCCCGCCGAGCAGGCCTCCGATACGCCCGGCACGCCGCGCGCTTCGGACTCCGGTGGTGACGGGAACTGGTTCGCCTTCAGCTGGTGGTGGCTGCTGGCGATCGTGCCGGTGCTCATCCTTGTGGGCCTGGTGGCGTTTGCGAGCCTGCGCAACCGGCGTCGTAGCGACGTCGATCGACCCGGTCCCGTCGAGGACCACTACGACGACTCGTACGGCGCGGAGGCCGAACAGGCCTACAGCACACTGGGTTCGGGGGCAGCCGGGTCGAGCGGCGGGGATCCGTCCGCGGCGATGTTCGGCGATCGGTATGCCACTGAGGGTTTGGGCGCGTTGTCTGCGTCGGGGGAGTCGGGCTCGGCGTCATCGGCCAATCCCTGGGAGGCGCCGTCGCCGGACTTCGGTGATGCCTCGGACACGTCGGCATTCGCCGCGGGTGAGGAGAACCCAGACAACGTCGACACCGCGCCGACACGGATACCGAGTTCCGGAGAGGCCGGCATCGCCGCGGGGCGCCTGGCCGCCGGCGCGGCTGAGACCGCCGGCGAGCAGGACGGTGCGCCCGCGGACCGCGACGCGCTACCCGACGAGCGCGACGCGCTACCCGAAGAGCGTGACGACGAGCTGTACGCGGCGTCTGACGAGCGATTCGAGGAGCCCGACCTGGGGTTCGAGGAACGCGATATACCCGCCTTGCCGGTGGAACACGAACCTCTGCGACGGGATCCGCTGACCGACACGGGCCGTCACGCCAGGATCGTCATCGACGAGCCGGAAGTACCCAGCCCGGCGTTTCGCCTTCCGTTCGGTGACTCCGGGCAGCCGCCCGAGGGTTACCCGATCAAGGCCGACACCCAGTCGGGGCTCTATTGGCTTCCCACCTCAGCCGATTACGACGAGGTACAAGCCGAAATCTGGTTCTCCAGCGAGGAATTCGCGCGCACGAACGGTTTCGTCCGAGCCGACTAGATCTTCCGTATGACGGTGACGACCTTGCCGAGCACCGCGGCGTCGTTACCTGGAATCGGATCGAAGGCCGGGTTGTGCGGCATCAACCACACCTGCCCGCGCGTACGTTTGAACGTTTTCACCGTGGCTTCGCCGTCGATCATCGCGGCCACGATGTCCCCGTTGTCGGCGACGTTCTGCTGACGCACCACAACCCAGTCGCCGTCGCAGATCGCGGCATCGACCATCGAGTCGCCGACGACCTTGAGCAGGAAGAGCGAGCCCTCGCCGACCAATTCGCGCGGCAGCGGGAAGACGTCTTCGACAGCCTCCTCGGCTAGGATCGGCCCGCCCGCGGCGATGCGCCCGAGCACGGGCACGAACGTCGGCTCCGGTAGGGCATCGGAGCCGGCGAGTTCGGTGGCGACGATCGGAGTCACGTGGTCGTCGGCGCCGCGCACGTCGACGGCGCGCGGCCGGTTGGGGTCGCGCCGCAGGTAGCCCTTGCGCTCCAGCGTGCGCAGTTGATGCGCGACCGAGGATGTGGAGGTCAAACCGACCGCATCGCCGATCTCCCTGATGCTGGGCGGGTAGCCACGGTTGGTGACCGATGCGCGGATGACGTCGAGGATGGTGCGCTGACGCTCGGTGAGTCCAGAGTCCACAGATCTGGCCCCGCCTGTGCCGTCCGGTTTATCGCTGCTGGAGTCCATGCCGCCGAATGTAACCCGCCGCACTCGATTAATCAAACATGTGTTCGAGGGCGTGTCGGAGTCGGGATGCGTCCGGAAGTCGCGAGAATCGCGCATCGTTTTTCTGTCGGTGGCCTGTCCTATCGTTTCACAACAGTTCGATCACACGTTCTATCTTTCGAACATGTGATCGACTATCTTCGAACACAAGAGCGAAACAGCGGATCGGAAGGCAGGCAGATGACCGTTCTCGACACCCACGAATTCCAGGCCCCGCGCGTGGTCAGGACCGGTATCCGGCCCGCGAGCGCCCGTCGTCGGCACGCCGCGGCCACCCGACCGAGCACAGCGGCGGTACGCTACCGGGGAACCGGCGTGCTGATGTCGCGTGCATCGCACCGACGGCGACCGATCACCCCCGCCACCACGGTGCTCCTGTCCTTGGTCGCGGCGGGCATCACGATGTGGCTCGGCCTGGTCGCGCAGTTCGGCGGCGTCGTGGGCACGACCTCGACCGCGGTGCCGGAGCGCCTCGCGGTGGTGCAGGTCCAGACCGGCGAGAGCCTGCAGCACGTCGCCATGCGCGTGGCCCCCGACGCGCCCGTGAGCCAGGTGATGGAGCGGATCAGCGAGCTCAACCAGCTCGACTCGCCCGCACTGGACGCCGGCCAGACACTGATCGCGCCGGTCGGCTGACGGTCACCGGCCGGCCAAACAGCTTGCTGCGCAGACATGTTCACCGACAGATCGGCCGACTATGTGCCGTTCAGCCCGGTACTGGGCTTTCGCAACCCGCCGCGGGTACGCTCGGAGAGGTTCGAGTTGGTCCTCTGTTGGCGCGGCGAAGGAGCGGTGATGCACTGTCCGTTCTGCCGTCACCCTGATTCGCGCGTGGTGGACTCGCGGGAAACCGACGAGGGCCAGGCCATCCGGCGGCGGCGTTCGTGCCCGGAGTGCGGACGCCGGTTCACCACGGTCGAGACCGCCATACTGGCCGTCGTCAAGCGCAGCGGTGTCACTGAGCCGTTCAGCCGCGAGAAGGTCATCAAGGGAGTGCGCCGGGCGTGCCAAGGCAGTCAGGTCGACGAGGATGCACTGAACCTGCTGGCACAGCAGGTCGAGGACACCGTGCGTGCCGCGGGATCGCCCGAGATCCCCAGCCACGAAGTGGGACTCGCCATCCTGGGGCCGCTTCGCGATCTCGATGAGGTGGCCTACCTGCGCTTCGCCTCGGTGTATCGCGGCTTCACCTCGGCCGAGGATTTCGAACGCGAAATCGAGGCGCTGCGAGCGCATCGGAATTCGCCGCAACCGACCGCCAGCTGACCGGCTGTCGTAGGTCCAATCAGTCGATCTGCTTGATGCCGTCGTTGACGACGCGGCCGGCGACACGCACCCAGCCCTCGGCACTCCACGTGGTGTAGATGTGCGAGCCCTTACCCTGCACGATCGTCAGGTCACGACTGAGGTAGTCGGTGATCCGAACGGCCGCGGCGCCGGTGGCCTCGTCTTCGGGCACACCAAGATCGGTCGCGAACATCCGTGACCGCAACTCACCCTTGTCCCGGTCGATCCACGTCCACAGGTAGTGATTGATGTCGTCGGGATAATCCGACGGGTCAAGCGCCAGGAGCTCGTCGACGGAGCCGATGTCGTGGACGGCGAACTCCGGTGCCCACTCCGCACGGGCCTGAACGGAGGTCAGGCCGTCATCGTGGGCAACTTGGACGAGGCCGGCCGGGACCCGCAACGTGTGGACCGGAGTGCCCTGCTCGCGGAGCCACCACGCCGCGCCGACAGTGGGGTGTCCGGCGAACGGCAGCTCGACGACCGGAGTATGGATACGCGCGTATGCCGTGCTCGTACCCGGGGCGGGCAGGTCGACGAAAATAGTTTCGCTGTAACCCAATTGGGTGGCTATCCGCTGGCGATCGTCGGGGTCCACGGTGCCGGCGTCGACGACACCGAGTGGGTTTCCGTGATTGCCGTCAGGGTCGGCGAAGACTCGCAACACCGTCACGTCGATGGCCATGGGCCCGATGCTACTTCGTATTCGAGTGCCGTTGGCCGGGTCGCTGCGCGCAGGACGCTCAGGTCGCGCTGCGTTCGTCCGTCTCCATCGCGTCGAGCACCGCGATCCGAGTGTGGGCCGATCCGGAGATCGCGCCTTCGGTGATCCCCGCCCGCAGCAGCCCGCGCAGGTATTCCTGGTCGTAGACCGCCGGTTCGGAGCTGTCGATGAACTTCTCCACCACCCCGACGAAACGGTCCGGGTCGTCGTGGAACGGGAAATGGCCGGAGCCGTCGAAGATTTCCAACTGCGATCCCGGCATCGCGGCGTGCGCCATCCGGGCGTGGCTGACCGGGATCACGGCGTCGCAGCTACCCCATATCAGCTGAACGGGAACCGACTGCGTCAAATAGCAGCGGTCCAGCATGGTCACCACCTGACCGCGCCAATCGACGACAGCGCGCAGCGTGCGGGCGAACGCCGACGACGCGGTCGGTTCGGGCAGGTCGTTGAGGATGCGCAACACCTGTGGCAGGTCGCGACCGAGGCCGGTCGAGCCGAAGACCCCGCCGGCGACGCGGCCCACGGCCTGCACGGCAGGCAGCACGAACGGCAACCGCAGCAGCGCCAGCGCCTCACTGCCCATCGGCAGGGAGGCGAAGCGCAACGCGATGTTGACATCTTTGGTGACCCCACCGGCGCCGACCAGGATGAGCCGGTCGACCAACTGCGGGAACTGGTACGCGAACTGCATGGCCACGCCGCCGCCCAGCGAATGACCGATCACCGTGACGTGGTCGATGTCGAGGATGCTGAGCAGGTCTCGCATCCCATTGGCATAAGCGGCGACCGAGTAGTCGGCACGCGGTTTGTCGGACTTGCCGTGGCCCAACAGGTCCGGTGCGATGACAGTGAATCGCTGCGCGAGCTTCGACTGAACCGTCTCCCACGTGGTGGAGTTGTCGCCGATTCCGTGGATCAGCAGTATCGCGGGCCCCGAACCGGCCACCCGGTACGCGCGCCGGTAACCGTGGATGGTGCGGAACTGCAGCACGGGGGTGAGATCCCGTACGGGGCGAAGATTCGGCTTTCGAGGCGGCATTGCGTCAACTTAGCGGGCCGCCGCGCACTGCGCCCCTCGAGTCGCCCATTGACCGGGCCACCCCCCGTTATCCGGCGTCGTCGCCGTCTTCGAATCGGTCCTTCGACTTCTTCTCGGCCTGCTGGGCCAGGAACCGCTCGAACTCGGCGCCGAGTTCCTCACCGCTGGGCAGGTCCTCGTCTTTGGCGAGCAGGGACCGGTTCTCCTGGGCCGCCATGTAGGCGTCGTACTGGCGTTCCAAAGCGGCGACCACCTGCGCCACCTCGGGGCTCTGCTCGACCTGCTCGTTGATCTTGGTCAGGACTTCCGCGCCGGCCGTGACCAACGCCTCGAGCGGGATCTGGAGAGACGCGTTTCTGGAGACCTCGGCCAGTAGCGCCTCGGCCGCCGCGGGATAGTCCGTCTGCGCCAGATAGTGCGGGACGTGGACGGTGTAGCCGACCACCTCGTGCCCGTGCTGCGACATCCGGAACTCCAGCAGGTTCGACGCACTCGCCGGAACCTGAACCTCGCCGATCCACGGCTGGTGGTCGGCGATGAGTTCCTTGTCGCTCGAATGCGCAGTCATCGTGATGGGCCGGGTGTGCGGCACCGCCATGGGGATGGTGCCCAGCCCCACCACGCGGCGGACGTCGAGCCGTTCGGCCAGAAGCCGGACCGCGGTGATGAACCGCTCCCAGCGCAGATCCGGCTCCAGGCCGGCCAGAAGAAGGAACGGGGTGCCGACGCTGTCGCGCATCGCGTACAGGTTGAGCTCCGGATCCTCGTAGTGAGTGAAATGGTCGGTCTTGAACGTCATCAACGGGCGGCGGGACCGGTAGTCCAGCAGCTCGTCGATCGCGAACGACGCCACCAACTCGGTGTCGAGTGTGTCCTTCAGGTGCTGGGCGGCCAACCGGATTGCGTGCCCGGCGTCGGAGAAGCCTTCGAGGGCGTGGATGAGCACCGGCCCCCGGCCGTCCGTGGACGACAGCTGGGGCGCGGGGAACTCCAACTCGTACATGCCTGAGTGTTCCGGCTGGTAGTGCTGTTCGGGGTGACCAGCGTCGTCAGCCATGAGCCTCGCCTCCTTGCGGTGGTGCCAGACCGTTAACGTCTTCGTACAGTGACAACTAGTCTCGCGCACGTTGCGTTCCCGCTGGCGGGCATCCCATGCGCGAAGCCGTGAAAACGTTTGCGGTGCGACCCGGCCGGGCTAGGCGCGGAACTGGTTGAGCGCGCGCAGCTTGTTCATCACATCCAGGGCCGCGACCTTGTACGCCTCCGAAAAGGTGGGGTAGTTGAACACGGCGTCGACAAGGTAGTCGATGGTTCCTCCGCAGCCCATCACGGCCTGGCCGATGTGCACCATCTCGGTGGCGCTGGTGCCGAAGATGTGCACGCCGAGCAGGCGCAGATCGTCCGTCGCGACCAGCAGTTTGAGCATGCCGTAGGAATCGCCGGCGATCTGACCCCTGGCCAGCTCGCGGTAGCGCGATACCCCCACTTCGTAGGGGATCGCGCTGCGCGTCAGCTCGACCTCGGTCGCGCCGACGTAGGACACCTCCGGGATCGAGTAGATGCCGATCGGCTGCAGGTCGGTCATGCCCTTCGCCGGCTCGCCGAACGCGTGGTAGGCCGCCAGCCTGCCCTGGTCCATCGACGTCGCGGCCAGCGCCGGGAAGCCGATCACATCGCCGACCGCGTAGATGTGGTCGACCTTGGTCTGGAAGTTGCTGTCGACGTCGATGCGGCCGCGCGCGTCGGTCTGCAGTCCGGCGTTGTCGAGGTCGAGATGCTCGGTCTGGCCCTGCCGACCCGCGGAGTACATCACGGTCTCGGCGGGGATCTGCTTACCGCTGGCCAGCGTGGTCACGGTGCCCGCCGATCCGACGTCCACTGCCGTCACCTCCTCGCCGAACCGGAACGTCACCGCGAGGTCGCGCAGGTGGAACTTCAGCGCCTCGACGATCTCGGGATCGCAGAAGTCGAGCATGCTGTCGCGCTTCTCGACGACGGTGACCTTGGTGCCCAGCGCGGCGAACATCGACGCGTATTCGATGCCGATCACCCCGGCACCGACCACGACCATCGTCGAGGGCAGCGACTTGAGGTCGAGGATCCCGTCGGAGTCCAGCACACGGTTCTCGTCGAATTCGATACCGGCAGGACGGGCCGGTTTGGTGCCGGTGGCGATCACGATGTACTCGCCGCTGACGGTGGTGCGCTCACCCCGGGTGGGTTCCTCTACCAGGACGGTGTGGGCGTCGATGAATCTGCCGTGGCCCTGGATGAGGTCGATGCGGTTGCGCATCAACTGGGAGCGCACGACGTCTTGTTCCTTGCCGATGACGTGGCTCGTTCGTGCCAGCAGATCGGCGGGCGTGATCTTCTCCTTCACCCGGTAGCTGGCGCCGTACAGCTCGCGCTGGCTCATGCCGGTGAGGTAGACGACCGCTTCGCGCAGCGTCTTGGAGGGGATCGTTCCGGTGTTCACGCACACCCCGCCGAGCATGCGTCCCCGCTCGACGACCGCGACCGTCTTCCCGAGCTTCGCGGCGGCGATCGCCGCCTTCTGCCCGCCAGGTCCGGAACCTATGACCACGAGGTCGTACTCGAGCATGGAAGCCATGGCAACAAGGTGTACGCCGGTTGAGCGGGTTCTGCACGCCGACTGCCTCAACCGAAGCTGAATTCATCCCCAACCCCGGATTGATCCACAGCGGCGCGGGCCACCAACGTCGACGGGCGGCTGCCGTCCGAGGCGGCGGGGAAGGTCACCCCATGACGACCTCACCTTCACCCGACTTCCACCTCGACCGCCCCGCGGTGCTGATCGCCGCCCTGCCCGCCGTTCTGGGCTTCGTCCCCGAGAAATCCCTCGTGCTCGTGACCGTGGACCGCGGCGCGATGGGATGCGTCATGCGGGTGGACCTCTCCGAGGAGCTGACCGATTCGGTCGAGGACATCGCCGAGGTCGCCGCGGCGGCGCGACCTGACTCGGCGATCGCTGTCGTGGTCGACGAGGACGGTGCGGGCTGTCGGCTGTGCAACGACGAATACCGCGAGCTGGCCGCCGCACTGGCGTCCGCCCTGGCCGACCGGGGGATCGAACTGCTCGCCGCGCATGTCGTCGACCGGATCGCGGCCGGCGGGCGGTGGCACTGCGCCGACGGCTGCGGCGCAGCGGGCACCGTGGACGACCCGTCGGCGTCGCCGCTCGCGATGGCCGCCGTGCTGGACGGGCGCCGCCTCTATGCCCGGCGCACCGAACTCCAGGACGTCATCGCGGTCACCGATCCCGCTCGCGCCCAGGTGTTAGCCGGTCCGATCGAGGACGCGCAGGCAGGTCGATCGGAGGGCGATGCGTGCGGCGAGATCGAGGCGGTGATCGCGGCGGCCGCGCGGGTGTCCGAGGGTGACGACCTGCCCGACGAGGTGGTGACCCGGATCGCGGCTGCCCTGACCGATCTGCAGGTGCGCGACACGTTGTACGCGCTCGCAGTCGGCGAGCGCGCGGCTCACGCCGAGTCGCTGTGGGCGGAGTTGTCGCGGCGGCTTCCGGAGCCGTGGCGGGCCGAAGCGCTGGTGTTGTTGGCGTTCTCGGCCTACGCCCGCGGTGACGGTCCGCTGGCGGGGGTGTCGTTGGAGGCGGCGCTGCGCTGCGACGGCGCCCATCGGATGGCCCGCATGCTCGACACCGCGCTGCAGTCCGGTCTGCGCCCGGAGCAGATCCGCGAACTCGCCGCGACCGGCTACCGCTTGGCCGACCAGTTGGGAGTCCGGTTACCGCCCAGGCAGGCATTCGGAAGACGGGCCGGTTGACCGCCGGCCGCCGCTGTCGCTCGGGAGGTCAGACCTTTTCGACCTTGACGGCGTGCGCCATGTGGTGGGGCAGCTCGACCTGTTCGTGGCCGGGGATCACGATCAACACCCCGCCGTGGTCGTTGCTCTGCACGGTCACGCGGGCGTTGGGCACCACACCGGCATCCTTGAGCCTGCTGATCAGGTCGGCGTCACCCTGTACATGCTCGGTCAGCTGCCTCACCACGACCGCGACGGGCATTCCGGCGGGCAACTCGGTCAACCGAACGAGGTTCAACCGGTCGCGTTCCGACGACGTGCTGATCAAGCCCAGCTCCGAAAGCCCGGGGATGGGGTTTCCGAACGGCGAGGTGGTCGGGTTGTCGAGAACCTGGACGAGCCGGCGCTCGACGTCCTCGCTCATCACATGTTCCCAGCGGCAGGCCTCGGCGTGCACTTCCTCCCAGGGCAGGCCGATGACATCGACGAGCAGCCTCTCGGCGAGGCGGTGCTTGCGCATGACGGCCACCGCGAGGGCTCGGCCCTTGTCGGTCAGCTCGAGGTGGCGATCGCCTGCAACGTGCAGCAGGCCGTCGCGCTCCATCCGCGACACCGTCTGGCTGACGGTGGGACCGCTCTGATCGAGACGTTCTGCGATGCGTGCACGCAGGGGCACCACGCCCTCTTCCTCGAGGTCGTAGATCGTCCGCAGGTACATCTCCGTGGTGTCGACCAGATCATTCATTGCGCTAACCCTCCGTCAGAGGTCGAGTCTACCGGCTAAAGGGCCTGAACTGCGTTGTTACGTCTGCGACACCGGCACATGCTGATACGACACGATCCCCGCCGGTCGAAGCAGCGGGGATCGTGTCGGGGGTCTAACTTGCGTACGAGCGGAGGCGGTCCGCACGTTCGCCGTTGCGGAGCTTGGCCATCACCTCGCGCTCGATCTGACGCACCCGCTCGCGGGAGAGCCCGAACAGCTTGCCGATCTGGTCGAGGGTGCGGGGCTGACCGTCGTCGAGGCCGAACCGCAGCCGGATCACCTGCTGCTCGCGCTCGTCGAGCGTGGCCAGCACGTGCCGGATGTCGGTGTGCAGCAGTTCGGAGATCACCGCGTTCTCAGCCGACATTGCCTCGGCGTCCTCGATGAAGTCGCCCAGCGGCGCTTCCTCGTCGCTGCCCACCGGCATATCGAGGCTCACCGGGTCGCGGCTGTGCTCGAGCAGATCGGTGATCTTCTCCACCGGGATCCCGGACTCGGCGGCCAGTTCCTCATCGGTGGCTTCACGGCCGAGGTTCTGGTGCATCTCGCGCTTGATCCGAGCCAGCTTGTTGACCTGCTCGACGAGGTGCACCGGCAGCCGGATCGTGCGGCTCTGGTCGGCCATGCCGCGGGTGATCGCCTGACGGATCCACCACGTGGCGTACGTCGAGAACTTGAATCCCTTGGCGTAGTCGAACTTTTCCATCGCCCGGATCAGGCCCAGGTTGCCTTCCTGGATCAGGTCGAGCAGCGGCATGCCGCGACCGGTGTAGCGCTTCGCCAGCGAAACGACAAGGCGCAGGTTGGCTTCGAGAAGGTGCCTACGCGCGGCCTCACCGTCGCGGACCACGGCAGCAAGATCACGTTTGCGGTTCTCGCCCAAGCGCTTCCGCGTGTCGAGCAGGTGCTTGGCGTAGAGCCCTGCCTCGATGCGCTTTGCGAGTTCCACCTCATCGGCGGCGTTGAGCAAGGCAGTTTTGCCAATACCATTCAGATACACGCGTACGAGGTCAGCCGCTGGACTCTGGGCGTCCAGGTCCCGGTCGACGCGGATGGTGCTGGCATTTGCCATGACGGCCTCCTGATCAAGTCGAACTGTCATGAGCTACAACGCCCACGAGGTCCAAAGAGTTCCCAGCCGTTGGCTGGTTCACACCTTCTGATCAGCGGTTTCTCGGACCCGACCTGAGAATGTCCTTAGAAAAGGGATAGAAGCGTCTCAGCTGGGAACATCGCCATTCGAGCCACGCCCCTCGGGTTGCGGCGGCGCGACGGTGCGCTGCTCGAGCGCCGGCCGTTCGCCGGTCGGCACCTCGGAGGAGTGACGGCGGTTGTCGAACCGGCGCGGCTCCTCTGGACGCCGAGGCGGACGGTCGTTGGCGATGAGCACGGCGATCCACGGCAAGGGAATCGAGCCGACGAGAATCGCCAACGAGATCAGGCCGTTGTGCCAGATGCCATAGGCGATGGCGGCCAGTACGAGCGCCGGTATACGAAACGACATGAGCGTCAAGTACTTGCGAACCCGTTGGCGGTGCTGTTCCTCGTAGGCGGGGGCGGCGCGAGTGATCAGGACGGGCCGGCCATCGTCGTCGAAACTCAGCTCGGGGCTTT
This sequence comes from Mycolicibacterium flavescens, assembly GCA_900637135.1. Lineage (NCBI taxonomy): Bacteria > Bacillati > Actinomycetota > Actinomycetes > Mycobacteriales > Mycobacteriaceae > Mycobacterium > Mycolicibacterium flavescens. The sequence goes on along the minus strand of LR134353.1, from coordinate 3,224,309 downwards.
GTTTCATACCTTCACTGTCCCACATTGTGGCTCCGCTGTACGGGTCGGTTTTCTTACGGGCAAAATGGTTGTCATGCAAACCCAGACGATCGAGCGCACCGACACCGACGAACGCGTCGACGACGGGACTGACAGCGATACCCCGAAGTTCTTCCACTATGTCAAGAAGGACAAGATCGCCGAGAGCGCGGTGATGGGCACCCATGTCGTCGCGCTGTGCGGCGAGGTGTTTCCGGTGACGAAGTCGGCCAAGCCTGGGTCACCGGTGTGCCCGGAGTGCAAGCGCATCTACGAGAAACTCAAGAAGTAGCCCGGTCGGCCGTCGCTCCCGCGGCTCCTGCCGGGGACACCGGAGCGGCTGTCGGTGCTTCTTCGGCCGCGACGCCGTTGAGTGACTCGGCTTTTCCCTTCAACCACCAACCGAACCGCTTGGCGTGCGTGTCGGCCGCCGGCCACTCCTCCTGGATCGCGGCGTTGAGTTCGGCGCCGATCATGATCGCGAATCCGAGGAAGAACGCGAACAACAAGAAGGCGATCGGCGTCGCCAACGCGCCGTAGGTGTAGCCGGTCGCGGTGATCCACGTCAGGTAGAAGCGCAGGCCGAACGTCGCCAACAGGAACACCGTCGTGGCCAGGATCGAGCCCAGCAGTAACCGGTGCGACGGTAACGGCTTCGGCAGCGAGACCCGGTAGAGCACGTTGACGGACACGACCAGCGCCAGTATCAGCACCGGGTAGTAGCCGAACCGCAGAACGTGATCCCAGCTGTCCGGGATGTACGTGGCGATCTTGCGAGGCCCCAACGCAATGAACGGGGCCGCGATGATCGCGCCGACCAACATCACCACGTAGAGGCCGAGCGCGTAGAACCGCTGACGAACCGGATGGCGTAACGGCGTCTGGTCGTGCGCCTCGGTGATCGAGTCGACGAATGCCGAGATTGCCGACGATCCGGCCCACAGCGAGATGACGAAGCCCAGCGAGACCACCTCACCGCGGGCGCCCTTGACGATGTCGCGGACCGTCGGCTCGATGATCTCGGTCACCACATTGGTGGAGAAGAACCGCGCAGCCGTGTCGACGATCTGGGTCTCGATCATCGGAAGCGTGTCGGGTCCGAACACCGGAGCGATGTAGGCCAGGCTGCCGAGCATCCCCAACAGCAGCGGGGGAAGCGACAACGCCGACCAGAAGGCAGCCTGCGCGGACTCCGAGAAAATCGAGTCATCCCAGCTCTTGGACAAGGTGCGCCCCACGATGTGGCGGATGTGGTGGCGCGACGGCTTCGTCGGCAGCGGCCGGGGCTGGTCATTCATGACCAGTCCAGCATTACTGACGAAGTGTGATCCTGCCCAGAGCGGCTCTCAGCCGTGTCGGACGCTATGCCTCCACCGGGCTGACTTCGAGGACGGCAGCCGACTCGATCAGCTTGGCCTCGTGCTCATTGGCGTGGTGCTGGCAGAAGAGCAACTCGGCTCCCGACGGGAGCTTCGCGCGCACCCGTGCCGCGGCGCCGCAACGATCGCAGCGGTCAGCCCGGGTCAGTGGGGGACTGGTGAGCGTTGCGTTCGTCATTGCGGACCTCCGTACTGTCGCGTGCATCTACTGTCTCAGACGTTTTGGCTTTCGGCGTTGTTCCCAAAGGCTCTACCGGTGTGTCGTGTCTCACCGTTACCTCGAGTTGCCGGCGCGGCAGGCTGGCTATATGAGCCCACTGCCCACCGTACTGGTCCACCTGTGTAGCAAAGACGAATGGCAGTCTGCTCAAGCACGCGGCGAGCATTGTCCCGCTTCGTTGACCGCGAGCGGCTTCGTGCATCTGTCGACACCCGAGCAGGTGCACCTTCCGGCCAACCGGCTCTACGCCGGTCGTACCGACCTGGTGCTGCTGCACATCGACGCCGCACGACTGTCCTCTCCGGTTCGCTGGGAACCCGGTGTGCCCGCTGATCCCGTGGGAATGGAGTTCCCACATCTCTACGGCCCTTTGCCAATCGAAGCTGTGATCCGCGTCACGTCTTATCTGCCGGACTCCGAGGGCCGGTTCGCTCCGCCGGCGCCCTGACCGACCGCTCCCTCGTACGCCGATCCGGAGGCCGTGTGCGCCGCTCTCGCATCGCCTCAAACTAGATCACTTCCACGCGCGGGAGGGGTCTACGTACACTTACAAATCGTGGGCATTTTGTTAGGTCTGGCACCGTGGATCGTCTACTGGGTGCTCGTCGGTAATGTTCCGTTCATCGTCGCGGCCCTGATCGCTCTGGCGGTCGCGCTTGGCGCATTCACGCTGGGGCAGATGCGCGGCGGTCCCGGCCGGATACTCGAAATCGGCGCAGTAGCAACGTTTTTGATTTTGACGGCACTCACATTCGCGCTCGACGAATCGTTTTCGGAACGGTGGATGCTGCCGCTGAGCAACGCCGGCATCTTGCTCGTGGCGCTCACCGGTGTGCTGATCGGCAAGCCGTTCGTTCGGGAGTTTGCCGAGGCCGGCCAGCAGCCCCACGTCGTCAAGAGCGACCTGTTCGCTCGCGTCACCTCTGCGCTGACGTGGATCTGGGTGGCGGTGTTCGGCGGCATGACGCTGTCGTCGGTGATCCCGCCGATCGTCGACCGCGACGCGACGATCCATGACACCGAATCACCGCTGTCGTTCCTGTGCTACTGGGTGATCCCGTCCGTGTTGTTGGCAGGCGCGGCGTTCGCGACGCGGGTGTTGCCGGACCGCATCGCCGCCGGCGCGGACGACATCGTCCGCAAGACGTCGTTCGTCGCATTCGCCGAAGCCGAGATCGACCAGTTGATCTACCTGGCCACCGAGCACGCCAACCGGGAGGTGGGCCCCGGCAAGGAGGCCTACGACATCAAGATCGGAAGCAAGGGAATTCCGTTGACCGGCGACGAGACGCGCGAATCGTGGCCCTCGACCTACAAGGTGCGCGACAAGAAGCGGTGACTCGCGGCCGCGCTAGATCGGCGTTGCTTCCACGATCGATATCGGTGTGACGGTGTCGACGACGCGGTCGAGCCGGAAACCTGCGCCGCGCAAGAGTTCTGCGTAGTCGGCGCGGGTACGTTCTCTGCCGCCCACGGTGACGAGCATCTCCAGGTCGAGCTGGAATCCGATGAACGCAGTCGCCCGTTGGGGCAGAACCATTTCCAGGAGGAGCAGTTTGCCGTGCGGTGCGATCGCGGTGCGGACGTTGCGCAGGATCGTCAGCGACGTGGCGTCGTCCCAGTCGTGGATGATGTTCTTCAGCACGTAGGCGTCACCGCCTTCGGGCACCCTCTCCAGAAACGAACCGCCTTCTGCCGTGCATCGGTCCGCCACTCCGGCGGCCTTGAAAGTGGTTGCGGCGTCGGTGACCACAGAGGGCAGGTCGTACACGATGCCGTGTGCGCCCGGCGCCCGGTTCAGAATCGTCGACAGCAGCAGGCCGTGGCCGCCACCGACGTCCACGATCAGTTTGAAAGCGCTGAAATCGTATTGGCTGAGCGCTATTTCGTTGGTGATGCCGCTCGTCGCGGTCATCGCTTTGTTGAACACCTGGGCCAGTTCGGGATCGGTTTCCAAGTAGTCGAAATACGGCATCCCACGCAGCTTGATGACTGACGGTTCGCCGGTCTGCACCGAATGCAGCAGGCTGCCCCAGTCCTCCCAGCGGGCCTGGTGGCCGATGAACAGCACCATGTCGCGCATCGACTCCGGGTGATCGGAGCGCAAGGCTTCTCCGACTTTCGTCAGGCTGAAGGTGTCGTCGCGGCGATGGTCGAGCAGACCCTTGGACGTCAGCGCCCGCATCAGTCGGTATAGCGCGTCGGGGTCAGCGCCCACCCGCTCGGCGATGTCTGCGGCGCGCGCCGGTCCGTTCGCGAGTTCGTCGGCGACACCGAGTTTCGCAGCGACGAACATCGTCTGCGTCGTCCACGCTCCGGTCGCCATCTCGAGGATGGCGACGCTCGCGGGCACCGTCGAGCGATGAACGGATTGCAGAGCCGCCCGCAGTCGGTCGACGACGCGGACCACAGGCATGGGAGGAACCTTCGCGGGCTTGTTCGGCACGGCGCGAAACACTACAGGTTCGTTGTTACAGCTGGTTTGCTGCCCGGGAACCGGCGCGATCGCGGCGCGGCGAGTGTCGGTTCGACGCACACTCGAATGCGAGATCGCGTTGAACAACCCGACACTCGCGGATGCTTTTGTTGACCGTAAATCGAGTCAGCGGCGATCCCTTGCGAGGCATACTGCCTAAGACGCGAGCCGGACACGAAGGAGTGCCAATGGGAAGCAGGGGGGTGACCGCGGCGGCATCCGTCCTCGCGGCAGGCATGGTCGCGGTGGGGTCAGCAGCCCCCGCGTACGGCGTCGACCAGATCACGGCGAATGCGCTCGGCACCTACGAAGTCGCCTACGAATGGGGCCCGACGACGTGGGTCGTCACGCCATGTGAAGGCGACTCGTTCCAGTGTGTGCACGTCACCGAGTACGGCGCCGGCGACACCGAGCGAAAGTCGCCAGGATGGAGCGCGAACGCCTACTGGCAGGTCGGATGGTGGATCATTCGCGACGCCCTGACACCAGATGCGCTCACATGCGAGGACGGCTCGCAGCACGATCTGCCCATGAATTACGCATGGGATGCCGCCAGCGGTAAAGGTGTGCGCTCCTACTACGAACCGGGGATATGCGGCGACGCCTACAACGGCGCCAACGAAATCACGCTGAACAGGATCGGACCGCCACCGCCACCGCCACCGCCACCGGCGTAGGTACTAGTCCAGGCGGTCGCACAGTAGGGGCCGCACGGTGTACGGCCGAACCCTTTTCGCGCGGGTCGTGAAGCATCAGCGGGCGCATTGAGAGTCTGTTGAGGACATCGCCCGATTCTCTTCTCAACCACAGACACGCTGTGGCTACGAGAAAAGGGACTCCGATGACCGATAGCCCGTCCACGAAGACCGCAGCCTCCATCACCACCGTCGGCGCAATCAAGAAACTCGCCGCCGCTGCCACCATCGCGGGGGCCCTGGGACTGGCTGCGCTCGGCGTGGCTGGCACAGCGGCCGCTGCACCTGCCCACGACTCCGAGCAGCACGCCGGCACGTCGTCGTCGGAGCAGCACGCCGGCACATCGTCGTCCGAGCACGCCGGCACGTCATCGTCGGAGCAGCACGCCGCACCCGCCTCCCCAGCCAATGACTCCGAGGTCCACGCCCACCTGATTCCGGGGGTCAAGCTTGATCCCACGTCGGCCGGCGATTCCGCGGTCCACGCCCAGATGACTCCGGGATTCACGCCGCAGCCGACCCAAACCGCCACGTCCCACCCGGCTCTCGGCGAGCACAGCCCCTTCGCCGGTCCTTTTCCCGACATGGACCCCATCTGCGGCTGCCGCGAGGTGATTGACGAATGAAGGTCGGCAGTTAGGACGCGTGAGGGCAGGTGTTCCTATGGGACACCTGCCCTTTGCCCGATTTCAGATCGGACGCCGAGGCGGCGAACCTGCAGTTCAGGAACCGAAGTGTCGGTCAGTCCAAGTAGTCGCGCACTAGGGGTCGATATGCGCTGTGCGCCAGTAGGGTTCACGCGGCTCGCAACTTAGCGTTATAGCCGTGAATATCTTGGACTGACACGCTCACTCGACGTTGAGGAGCAGAATGTCAACTGCGACCAATGAGCACCCGGCCCTCAATCATCCGTGCCCGTTCTCTGGCACCCGCTGACCACGTCGCCGCGCTTCGGGAGCAGATCGAATTGGTGTGCTCCTAAGGGCGGGCCGACCTGGCCGAAGGGAGCGAGGGCATGAATCGTGCAGCACGATTGAATCCTTCGACGGCGGGGCACTGCTAGTCGTATGCCCGCTGTGACTTGTCCGCGCTGCGGCAGTCCCGACACATACCGAATCGATGAAGGTCGACAGAGCGACGCGCTGCGCTGGGAATGCGGGGGTTGCGGGAAACGCTTCTTCGTCCGCATGGCTGGCGACCGAAGGTAAGAAAGTCCCCCGTCAGACGGGTCTGGCGGGGGACTCTCTTGACTCACCTCGGGTTGTTATGCGCGGGGGTTGTTCGTGATGGTGCCGCCACCGCGGTTCGCCGGGTAGTCGGCGTCCTTGCGGCGCTTCAGACCAAGCAGTCCGAGCAGGCCGAGCAGGCCTGCGAGGCCCCACAGACCGTTGTCACCGCTGTCGTCCTGTTCGGCGTCCTGGGCGAGGACCGTGGTTGTCGTTGCCGGTGCAGGCGCGGTCAGTTCGGTGGCATTGGCCACCCCGGCGCCGCCGAACAACAGAGCTAGAGTCGTCGCGCCAATCGCAGCAGTTTTCTGCATGTCGTGCTCCTTTTCTCAATTTGTTGAAGCTAGGGGGTCCGATGTTCACTCAACCCGCTAAACTCGCTCCCCACTAGTTGCCCATCGGCGCGTAGCTAAACCCGCGTATCTTCTCGCACGTTTCTCGGAGCGCGACAAACCGCAGGTCTAGGGGGTGTGTGACAGTTCACACGGTCGCGTTCGCGGTTGAATCGCGTCCGATCGGTTAATTGAGGTGAACCCCCGGGCGTGGTTGAGCTCCGAGCCACGTCCGGGGCCTCAAGACGACAGACCGGGTTTGGCGAACATTCTCAGCGGGCATGGTTTGCCCAGCGTCGGCGCTGGGGCGGTCACCTTCGGGGTCGGCGTGAGGTGTTCGACGGGGTGACCCTGGAAGTTCAGCAGCGAGCCTGGCCCGCCGACGCCGCCCTCACCCTCAATTTGGAAATGATGCACCTGGCCGAGCCCGTCACCTGCTCCCCTGATGCCGAGCCTCATTTTTGCCGAAGAATGCACGAGAGCTACACCCTTGATCGCGCGTACAGGGTCGAAGGAGCGACTCTGAAGTTTCCCGAGGCTCGACCGTCACGCTTCGCTAAGACCGGAAGGTGCGCGATAGCAACGCGTCGGGTGCTGTAGCGAATACCGCGCGGGCCAGCGTGGGGAAGCCCCGTTGATCGTCGTCGTTTCTTTCAACACGCAAGCATCGTCCTCAGCAAATTTTCAAATGGGGCGTAAATTCTGGCCTCGCGGCGTTAGGTTCGCCTCAGCTGTGAGTCGGCTGAAGGCCAGCTGTGAACACTATCGGCCACTTCGAACCGCCGCCAGGCTTAGGGGGAACCGTGGGACATGTAAACATCATCGGACGGGTCGGGACGCTAGCCGTTGCGCTGGGTATCGGCGTCGGGTTAGTTACGACGCCCGGCGTCGCCTCGGCCAAGCCGTCTGACGGCACAAACTCCTCGACCGAGTCCAACTCAGCAAGCTCAAAGCCGGACAAGGCACCGAAAGCCGCTAAGCCGCCGAAACCGGAGAAGAGCGTGTCGGTTTCGAAGAACGGTGTGGTGACCAAGCAGCGCGGCACCGCATTCGCCGTAACCCCAGAGGGCAGCACCGGCACCCGAGCCCGAGCCCGCGGCGACTACGCCGTAGCAGCCGTGAACAGCGGCAATAACAACACCGCAACCGCCAACGGCACCAATGCCAGGGCCGTCATTAACGGTGGCACCAACAACCACGCCACGGCCACCGGCGACAACAGCACCGCCTATGCCGGCTCCGACCGCGATAACAGCAGCAACAACAACACCGCTACCGTCCGGGGTGACAACAGTAGTGCCGAAGCCGGATATCGCGGTAGTGACAATAGCAACAACACCGCTACGGTCACAGGCGATAACAGCCAAGCATTCGCCGGCTCCAATGGCAGCGGCAACCACAACAACAATGCCACCGTCATTGGCAACTACAGTACGGCTTGGGCCGGTGTAGCCGACCCCGGCAACACCGGCAACACCGGCAACAGCAATAACACCGCCACCGCCAACGGCGATCGCGCCGGCGCCTACGCCGGCTATGGCAGCAACAACACGGGCAACAATGCGGCCGCCACTAATACCGAAGAAGCCGGTGCAGCTGGGGCCTATGCCGGCACCTTCGGCAGCAACAACACCAACAACACTGCCGTCGCCACTAACAGCGGGGATAACAGCGCTGCTGTGGCTGCAGCGGGAATTAACGGCAACAACAACACGAACAACACCGCCACCGCAACCAACACCGTCGACAACAACGGCTTTACCGAAGCTCGAGCGGGAAGCGACAGCAGCAACAACACCGGCGAAACGGCCACCGCAACCAACGGCGAAACCGACATCCAGCCACCGCCCCCACCACCCAGCGGAGGTGGACCGGGCGCCTAGCAGAGGCGATATAGGAGGCGGCAAAGTACTCCTGTACCCGATCTGGTCAGGCCGTCAGGGCCGCCCAGTCACCACAAGCGACGGCACAACGCTCGACCTTGCGGACCCGACGCCATTCATTCGAGGCAATTCACCTCGGCCTGCCTCCGGACCGCCATCTACGACCGCGACTAGAGCGCCAAACCCCGCCCGGTGGATGCTGCATTGACGCGCGTGCACCGAAGGACTGCGAGGAACCGTGGTTCAACTAGTCACACGCGCGGGTAACCTCAAGACCGCTCCTGCGTCGCATCTGATGTTCGGCCCGCCCTCACCTCTCCAGGGGGCGGGCCGAGCATTCCCTCGGCGTGTTTCTCATCGGCGGGAAGCGGTGCCGCGGGACTTTCCTCCGCAACTGCCCTACCGCGGCAGTGTGCACGGTGGCGTGGAGGGCCACAGAGTTATTTCGAAGTCACGCAACGGCTTTAGGAAATCGGCCAAGGGCGTCAATTTCGATTCGCGCTGAGCTACATTTTGGCTTGGTGGGTGTCGAGGGGGCCCTCACCGTGCGAGGGGTCAGCAACCGGCCATCGCCGCCGGGGCTAGGGGGGATTCATTATGGGTGACGGAAATTGCATCGGCCGGGTCGGGGCGCTAGCAGTCGCGCTGGGCATTGGAGTCGGGCTGGTCTCCACGCCCGGCTTGGTATCCGCCAAGCCGTCCGACGATACGAACTCCTCGAGGGACGCCTCAGCGGCCTCCTCGTCCGACGCCTCAGCGGCGAAGGCGCCCAAGGCGCCGAAAGCACCCAAGACAGAGAAGAGCGTGTCCGTCTCGCGAAATGGTGTGGTGACCAAGCAGCGCGGCACCGCGACCGCCTCCACCCCCGAGGGCAGCACCGGCACAAGGGCCAAGGCCCGAGGCGACGGCGCCACCGCGACCGTGAGTAGCGGAAACGACAACCGAGCCGACGCCAACGGCACCAATGCCAGGGCGACCGCGGCAGGCGGTGAGAACAACCGAGCCACCGTCAAAGGCAACAACAGCACCGCCCGAGCCGGGAATGACGGCGCCGACAACAGCGGCAACACCGCCTCGGTGCGCGGCGACAGCAGCCAGGCTAACGCCGGCTACAACGGCACCGGCAACCACAACAACACCGCCACCGTCAACGGGAACCGCAGCGGCGCTCACGCGGGGGGCAACGGCGGCAACAACAACACCAGCAACCGCGCCACCGCCACCGGCAATGACAACCAGGTCGGCGCTGGCGTCGTCGGGTCCGACAACGACAACAACACCGCCACGGTCAAAGGTGATCGCGGACTTGCCGGCGCGGGCACCTACGGCAACAACAATGACAACAACACTGCCGCCGTCAAGGGCGACGGCACAGCCTGGGCGGGCGGCGGAAGTTTCGACCCTGATACCACCGGCAACAACAACTCAGGCAACGTCGCTACCGTCACCAACACCGGCAGCAGCGGTAGCGGCACAGAGGCTTTCGCCGGAATCAACGGCGACAACAACACCAACAACAGCGCCACCGTTGAGGGCGACGACAGCGCCGCCTACGCCGGATACAGAGGCACCGGCAACACCGATAACACCGTGCGGGTTACAGGCAACGATAGCTTGGCCGTGGCCGGGTCATTCGGCGACAACAACACCACCAACACTGCCACCGCCAACGGTGACGGCGCCTGGGCCGCGGCCGGCGGCGGCCTCCCGCTGATCATGTCACCCACTGAGCCTGTGACGGACTTTCTACCCGGCAGCGGCAATGACAACAACACCGCCACCGCCACGGGTAGTGGATCGGGCGCCATTAACAGTCAGGCCGTCGCCGGAACCGCCGGAACCAACAATGACGACAACAATGCGACCGCTGCTAACAGTGGCAGCGGCAGCCAAGCCCTTGCTGTGGCCGGCCAGTTGGGCGAAAATAACAGCAGCAACACCGCCACAGTCATCAACAAAGGCGACAACAGCGTCGCTGCGGCGGCTGCCGGCATTCAAGGCAGCAATAACGTGGGCAACGTCGCCACCGCGACCAACACTGGCGCCGGCAGCCCAAGCACCCCCTTCCAGACCTCAACCCAGGCCGTCGCCGGGTCCTTTGGCGACAACAACGCCAACAACACCGCCACCGCCACCAACACCGCAGACAACACCGGCCGTACCCTCGCCTTCGCCGGCCGGGGCGGCGACAACAACACCAACAACGCTGCCACTGCCAGCAACACCCTCGAGGAGTTCTTGGAAACCCTCGCTCAAGCGGGGTCCGACAGCGACAACAACAATCGGTATACCGCCACCGCCAGCAACGGCGGCACCGACATCCAGCCACCACCCGAGACGCCCTAAAACCGGCCTCCCATGCGTTCGGCCCGCCACCCTCCCGAGGTGGCGGGCCGAGCTATTTCTGTCGGTGCCCGCCGATACCGTGCCGCGCATGAGCAACGCAGCGGCCTGGGCCGTCACCGCCGGCAACAAATTCCGCGAAGTCGCACGGTCGACCGAGAACCCGACTACCAAGCTCCTCGCCGAAGGGCTGTCGGCGCTCACTGAAGCCCTCCGCGAGTTGGACGCCAAGCTGGAGAAGGTCGAGCAGCAGGTGCGGTCAGGTGCTGCTTGAGGGCGGGGGCCCAGGCTCCTGGCCGTCTTTCGTCATTACGTGCTGCCAGGCGCAGGGAGCGTAGTAGTAGGTGTCGTTCTCGGACGCCTTGACCACCTTCAGGACTCCATCGTCAACTCGTAGTAATCCCCGTCTCCCTTGCAAAGAACGCCATTCTTCTGCTAAGTCTCCGGCCACTCAGGTGGTGGCGGCGCGGTCAGTTTCACGACAAATCCCATGCTGGGAGCGTGCCATGAAAGCGGGCACGAAGGGGCGCTCTTTGCAACGAGCGCCCGCTTATTGCACTTGCTATGGGTTGTTGGGGCGGTTCTGTTCGGCATCGAGATCGGCGCACCCTCGGTGGTCTTTCCAAGGTTATGTTCTGTGGACCTAACCTTTCACCGCGATCGCGTCCGCCGAGGCTGGCACCGAGGCCCGGCGGCGCGTAGACACGTGGACGGGCTGCCGGGATGAGAGTCGCCGGAACAGCTATCGCCGATGTGTACACACCGAACATTTCGGTCGCGGGGGTTACCGTCATCGTTGAACCGCAGACGGGGGTAAACAATGGTGTCGGTCTCGCCAAGTAACGCGTTATCAGCGCGGGTGATGCTAGCGACGGGGATTCACGCGCAGCCCGGTGTCTACGCTCTGTTACTCGGGTCTGGCGTATCGCGAAGTGCGGGTATCAACACTGGGTGGGAGATCGTCCAGCACCTGGTGCAGAAGGCAGCGGCAGCCGAGAATCCCGACGACGCGACCTCTCAGGAGCTCGCAGCAGCCGACCCGGAGACGTGGTGGATCGAACACGGCGATGGCGAACCACTTGGCTACTCGTCGCTGCTCGCCGCCATCGCGCCGACGTCCGCAGCCCGACAGGGCCTCCTGGCGGAGTACTTCGTGCCTACGGACGAGGATCGACAGGAAGGCCGCAAACTCCCAACCGCCGGCCACGAAGCCATCGCTGAACTCGTGAAGGGTGGCTGGGTGAAAGTCATCCTAACGACGAACTTTGATCGATTAATGGAGCAGGCGCTCGAAGCAGCCAACGTCGCCTACCACGTGATCTCAAGACCGGAAGCTGCAGCGGCGGCCACGCCCCTTGCCCATTCCCCTGCCACAGTCGTGAAGCTACATGGCGACTGGGCGGACCTCGAATCCCGAAACACCATAGAGGAATTGGAGCGATACCCCGATGAATGGGTCACGCTGCTAACTCAAGTATTCAATGAATACGGGCTGCTCATCAGCGGGTGGTCGGCCGAATGGGACAAAGAACTTGTTAGGGTGCTCGAATCGACGACACGCCGATACCCCCTTTATTGGGACAGCAGGTCATCCAACAGCCCGGTCGCGAAAGAATTATTGAAACAGCATGGTGGACAAGTGGTTACCGCCCGCGACGCTGATGAATTGTTTGCATCGCTGTCCTCAAGCGTCGACGCGCTGACACAGCTTGCCGAGCCTCCGCTTACTACTGCCATGTCGATCGCTCGTCTCAAGCGTGCCCTTCCCGATCCCCTTCGGCGGATAGAGCTTCGCGACCTCATACGTGACAGTGCACGCTTGGTGAATGAAAGAGCGATAGCCAAACCCCTTAAGAATGAAGACCTTGCATCGATCGATGCTCACCTCGATTACTTACTTGAATCAACGAAACCCCTGCTGGCTCTCCTCATCAATGGCGTCAGATACGACGATGGAACAAACACGTCTCGGTGGGTGGAGGCGCTGCAACTCTTGCTCGACAGGCCAATGAAGCTACGGCCCCAAATGGTTCAGGCATCCGAGCCATTCCGGAATTATCCGGCCCTGCTCGCCCTTCGCGCCGCCTCAATCGAGGCTGTAGCCCAGGGCAGGGACGACGTCATGATTGCTCTACTGACGACCCCGCATTGGGACGATCCGTTCCATCCCGGTCGATCCACGGTCGCGGCTGACGTACTTCACATACTGAATGTCATCGACAATTCAATTGCGGACGCTCTGCCTCGATGGGAGGGAAGCGGTTGGGCATATCCCGCCAGCCACTTTCTCACCGACGTGTTGGTTGGGGTCGCAGTGGAGAACGACGTGGACCACTCGCGCTATGTGAACATCTGCGAAGACGTCGAGTACAGAACAGGTTTCGTTCAGTATTTGTTGCCCAGTGCAGATCGCCGATACCGACACAATCCGGCGGCAGGCAACTTTGTGCACGACTATCGATGGAAACCCGTCGGCGACGACTGGGAAAATACAGCGCCAGAATCGGAGTTGAGATTTCGCGAGCACATTTCCCGCACTGGATTCGACGCGTGGGCCGCTCTGCTTGACGGGCGGGACGTCGTTAACGAGATCGAAGACTATCGGTCGGTATTGAGGAACTACAAGAAATTCAGCTAGGTGTCAGGTGCGGTAGGGTGGCGTGGTGCGAAGACGTTAGCGCGTCCTATCTCCCTTATTGGGCCGTCTTTACCTCTTCCGCGGGCAGGCCAACTTTTCGGGCGAGACACGCCGCCTTAAGTGTTGGACCATGGTCCTGTAGAACCTACCCTCAACACTTATGAGCCGCGGACTTGGTGCTGTGCAGCGCACCGTGTTGAAACGGCTCCGCGCGAACACCGCCGACCCGATGTGCGACTGGGACAACGACTTCGCCTCCTGGACCTCGATAACCGAACTCGCGGGCAGCATCGACCGGACCCGGGTTGAATCCACCCGTAGGGCAGTCCTCAAACTCGAAGCGGCAGGCCTCGTCGACACGCTGATCGTGTGGCGTGAAGTTGACTATTGGTATCCGCGGTGGCTGCGGCCCAGTAAGACGTCGCGGCAGATGTTGGTCGCTCGGATACGTATCGACGGCGATATCCGAGAACGCTGGACCCAGAGGTGGGAGGACGAACGCCGGCGGGTCACCGAGGCCATCGACAGGCTGGTTGCGCTGGACCGAGGTATCAGTTGAACAGCGCGTCATCTGGGAGGAATTGAATGGCGAATCCTGCAGCGGTGCTGCATCGAATACTGACCAGTTGGCGCGATAACAAAAACTACGCAGACGCCAACGAGCAGCGGATCGCGGCACGACAGCTCGAGTTGATCGATGAGCTGGTCAATCAAATGGAAGCCACCGAAGCTTCAGGTGCGACCACGATATTCCGGCAGCAGTTCAGTTATTGGGTATCACTGGTTTACCACCATCCCCACGGATGGAAGGGGACCAATTCGAAACACGTAGACGACCACGCGCTGCAGATTCTCGAGCTATTGGCCGATCGGTTGGACGGCATGGTCCCCACACTGGAGCCCGACGGAATCGATCAGATACGCACCTATGCTGAACACGCCCGAAGATTCGTTACCGAAGATCAGTCGATCACACCGTTGGTTCGGGCCCATCTCCTACGAGTCATCAGCCATCTGGACTGGTGCATCGTCGAGCAAGCACGATTGAGCGACAGCGACTTTCAGGAAGCAATCGAACGGCTGTTTGCGGCCATGGTTCGCACCGCAACCACGGCCGACGATAAGCAGAAGTGGTTCGACTGGATCATGACGAACACCGTGTGGCCATTCACCGTGAATCTCGCCACCGCGATCCCGGCGCAGGCCCTCGCTCAGCTGCTAGGTGGGTGACTGTTTAGCTCGTCGAGGTTGTAGAGAGACTCGTGAAGCATCGCGAGCATGTCGTCGATTCGAAGGTATGCCTTCTGCACCAACTCGACGTTCTCGAGCCCGAACTCGCTGCGGTTGAGGCGATCCAGCATTACCTGTGCCTGCACGACCGTCTTCGCCGCGGCATGCCGCTCATTCTGCGAGAAGGACTCTGGCTTCCAAGCCACTAATCCCTCCTCTCGAGCGGGATGCTTTCCCGCTGCAGCACCTCCCGCCCGGCCGCCAATATGGCCGGGGAGGTATCGGAGAAGGACATTGGTTGTCTCCCTTTACGGTTGGAGGGGCACGCCGATCCGCTATGACTTCCTGAACCTCGACCAGTCCAAGGGGCAGGAACCGTTGACCTCAATCGGCTTCAACACCACACCCTCATGCTCTGCAGCCCATGCACCACGCGCAGCCAGAAACTCGTTGAACGCCGCCTGCCACGCCTTCGCCGTGCGGTACCGCCGCCCCTGGAACACCATCAACTCCTCGGGGATCTTGCCAGAATCGCGACGCCGCCTCACTTGACAGCCCTCAAACCCGTACGCGGCCTCTGACTCCCAGCACCGATGTCATCGGACGGAATCGCCAACGCGGCAACCAACTTGGTGAACGCCAACCGCTGCTGCCGTAATTCCACCAACGCCGGATGCGCCCGAACCCCCTGCGGCGAGGTGTTCAACACCCCATCCCGATCCACAACCGCCTGCAGTTTGTCGATCGAGTCAGCCGTCCGGCACGCCTCGCACAGTAGGGCCAATTCGTGCTGATCGAGCTCGAAGGTGGCGACCGTAGACGTCCACAGCGATAGCCCTGACCCCGTCAGACCGGCCGGGACCGGGGGTGGAGACTGCTTACTCGGCATTCAAGGCTCCGTAGGTCGATTTTTTTCGAGAGGGTGGCAACACACAGCCGCCTCTGAATGGAGGGGCCGATCTTGATGGGGGGTATGGGTCACCCGCCCTACCTGGGAGTCTTGTGAGCGGCGGCTGGCGCAGGTGACCTCTAGGCGCGCGCGCAGGTGTGCCATGTTGGAGGGCCTTGCCCAACTCGAAAGGAAGTTTTGTCAACAGTGGGTTTGACGCCTGTCCGCCGCTGGTCATTGGGTTCACCTCGGAAGAATCCCGCTACGCGCTGTTCCATCTCGTTCTTGAGTGATGGGACGCCGCGCGGTGTGGCTGCGGTGGTCTGGCCGCCGATTCGTTGGAAGCCGGCGGAGTGCGGGAGGTTCAGTGAGGGCGGCATGTAGTGGGCCGTGTTCATCAGGCTGTTGTTTTCGTACTTCGCGAGCGCGGCGAGGTCGTCGAGGTCCCTGCGGGTCCCGTGGTTGCGCTCGATGAAGTCTTCTTTGATTCGCGTCCAGCCGTGCGTCAATGCCTGCTCCAGAACCGCTCGCGCAAGGACGGTGTCGTCGCTGCGTAATGCCGATTGGTAAACGGCTTCGGCCTCATCGGCGTCGTCTAACTTCCGTGCACGGTCTTGGGCGGTGCGGAAGCTGTCCAGGCGCGCGGGGTCGTTACTCGACCCAGTCAGGCCGAACAATCGCTTCTCGATCCGTTCCTTCTCGCGCTTGACGGCTGACTTCTCAGCCCTGTGCAGTGCGGCGAGCTGTTCGACGACCTGCGCGTGCAGCGGCGCTAGTTTCTGCCGTCGGCCTTCAACGGTTAGGCCGCGGTCTGTTTCGACCTCGGTATGGAGGTTTTGAAAGTCGTCAGACAGCTGGCCGGCTTGGTCGCGGAAGCCTTGCACTTCCGCTTGCAGGGCTTCGAGTCCGCTCATGTCAACGTTGTCCTTTCTGAATGGCGGCGGTGTCGTCGGTGGTGGGTTCTGGTTCGACGTCGATGGTGGTGAGGCGCTGGTGGCCGCCTTTGGCGTAGGCGGCGCGTCCGCGTGCTCGACCACCGTGCTCGACGGGTGGGCGGGCTTCGGCGACAAGATTGTTGAACTCCTCGTCGGTCAGTGCTGCGAGGATGCGTGTCACTTCGGTTCTGTTCACGACTTACCTTCGATGTGCTCGGTGACCGCGGTATCGTCGAGAAGCCATCGGCCGCTAACGATGCGGCCGCCGAGCCGCGGGGCGAGGCGCCGTACCTGCCTGCTGGACAGGCCCATTCGGTGCGCGGCTTCTTCGATACTCACGGTTGGTGATGTTGCCGGTATCACCACGTTGGGGACGTCCACATGTCCGGTTCCGGACGCTTCGAGGAATGCTGCGGCGAGGTCATCGTGAATCTTGCTGTGCGGCAATCCGGACAGACGCCGGGAGCGGATCGCGATGAGTACCGCGTCGGCGGCTGCTCGTAGCCCCGGTCCAGACACGATGACGACGCCAGGCCACTGCTGTACAGCGTGGCTGGTCACGAATTTGTTTTTCCGGTCGGGATGGTGAAGGTGTAGTTGCGGCGGTTGCAGAAGCCGGTGACCGCGTCTGGCAGCCAATGGCGGTGATCGCAATAGGGGCAGACGACCTGCAACAGACGGCGGCCGTCGGCCAGTGTCCGGCGGGCACGGATCACTGTTCGCTTCACAGTGCACCGCCGCTGAGTCGAGCTTTCGCGTTTCCGACTGCGGTGCAGCGACTACAGATTCCGCGATCCCGCGACGCGTGCATGTGCTTCGGAATTGGTCTACCGCAGTCGCAGCACTGCGCTACCTGAGCAGCGTCCGGGGGCGTAGATGATGCGCCCCAGTCGACCGAGCCGTGATTGTTCAACGCGTTGAACAATGTGGTGTCTCGGGTTCCCTCAGGGTCCGCGAGGTCCGCGAGGTCCGCGAGTCCGGCATCGCCTTCATCGCCCACATCGCGCACATCGCCCTTTTCTGGAGGTACGTAGCGCAACCAGGGGTCCCAGAAGTCCTCGCGGCGGTAACCCTTCCGCGAGCCGAGCGGCGTCCAAACATCTTGTGACTTGATGTCGTAGTCGCTGAGGAGTTGCGCTAGCTTGCGTGGTTTCAAACCTTCGCCATATAGGTCCCCCCACGGGGCCTCATCGAGTTCGGCCAACTTCTTGAGGACATCCGCGGTGGGCATCGTCGCTGCGTCGGCGGGCCAGATCCTCTTCAGATCGCGCAGCAGTCGCACACCGAGACTGACCGCAGACTCCGGCTTCTCCGAGATAAAGGCCGAGCACGCTTCACGTGCCCTCGCCGGCCATTCGCCACCGGCGAGATCGGCCACCATAATCAGCGGTTCCCAGACATCGGCGTCCCGGTCCTGCACCCCATCAGGGAGGGTCGGGTACTGCAGATCGTCGGTGACGCTGGCGGCCCACGCGGCCATTTGCGCCTGGAGCTTTTCTCCTTCCGGGCGGTGCAGCCGGTCTCGGAAGGGCTCCAGCGATTCGCCGCCGCGGCGCGGCTTCATTCGGATGATGACCGACCGCGACATCAGCGTGTCGGGCAAGTTTCCGAGTCCAGCCATTGCGACCGGGGTGAAGACGTGGAAGTCCTGCACTTCATCGCGGTTCTTTCCGCCCACGCGTTGAACGACCGCGCCGACGCGGTAACCGTTGTTGATCACCCTCCGCATGTCTTCGGAGCCCTCAGACTGCTTCTTGCCGATGAAGATGGCGTCGACCTCGTCAAGCAAGATGGTGGGTTGCCGGTCTTCCACGATCCGAAAGAACGCTGACATCGATATGTCAAGCGCCATAAGCGGGTTCGCGCAAAGCACGTCGAGCACTTCCAGAACGCGAGTCTTCCCAGACCCAGGCTCTGGGGACAAACACGCGAATCTGGGCGTGGTTTCCAGCCGGTCAATGAAATGTGTATGCGCGGACCACAGGGTTGCCGCGACGTAGCAGTGTTCACCGGGTAGGAGGCAGAAGCGGCGGATGAACACTTCGACGGCGTCGAGGACCTCGGCGGCGCCGTCGGGGTTGTCTTCGGCGTACCACTCGGCGAGTTCGTCTGAACGGTCCTCGGTCACGACGCCTCCCGCGGAATGTAAACCATACTGCGCTGGGTGATCTCGCGCGCCACGACAGGCCAATCCTCGGCCGCCGACACGTCGCGTGACGCCTCAGCGCGGGTCTCTTGATTTATCTCCAGGTGGAGCGCCCAGTGCTGTGCGGCGTCATAGACGGCTGCCCACTTTCGCGCGTCGAGGTCGTCGAGGGAAACCCATTCGGGTGTGCCGATCATCGGGAACTGGCCGATCATCTTGAGTTGCCCGTCGACGAACTCGTGGACCGACCACCAGGAAACCTGTTGCGAATACGGATGGTCGGTCATTTGTTCACCGCCTTCGCGGCGCATACCGGGCCAAGGAACCTGCGAACCGACTTCGGGTTCGTCACCCAAGCGCCACAGCGGCGACACTGAACCGCTATGCGGTAACCGCGCTCAGCGGCCGCACTGATGACGGCCAGGTCGGCGCGGTCATCAGCGGTGAGCGACTCAAGCCTGTCGAAGCCGTACAGGATCGGCTCGGCGGTAGACTGCCGATAGCCTCTGGTGGCGTTTGAAGAGGGCCGGTTCTGTGGCGGGGCCGGCCTTTTTCGTGTCTGGGACATCAGGCATCGCCGCCCGTTTCGGCGATCAGTTTGCTACCCACCACGGCCTTGCGGCGACGCGCTTGCGCCGACTTCAGGGCGAGCCGCTTAAAATGGGCTTTGCGCGCATGCTCGGCGCGCTGGGCGCGTTCAGTCGGCGTCAAGACACCTTCGGGGTCGACCTCACGCTCGAACTGATCGAGCATTGCTCTACGAGCGGGTTCAGTTCGCGCGGAACGGTTTTCGGTACGTGCCCATGAACTGTGGGCCGCGATTTGGCCGCGCAAGGATTTTTCAGCTGGAGTCATAGCCAACTTCTCCACCTCAACAAATGAGAGGCGAGCCGCCTTATCGGGGCAACTCAACGAAGCTGGCGCGGGATTGCGCTGCTACAGGTTTACCGGTGCCTGCGCGGTGCAGTCACGATATCAGCAAGCGTTGTACAAAGCGCGCAACTGCGAGATTGTGAGTGTCGCGACGTCGCCATCCTTCAGCACTGCGCCGTCAGGGGCGACATAGCCCTTTGACAGCGCGAGCTTTTCGAGGACGGGCATCACTTTCTCCCACCGCAGCCTGAGTTTTGGTTTGCGCGGCGGCACTTCCAGAACTGTGCGGCCATCAGGCAGCCGCTTCAACGGTGACAACTCAGCACGGTCGAGGCCAGGGGGCGCGGGATGACTGCGCGTGTAGGCTTCGATCTCTTCCCAACTCTCAAATGAGTCCACCACCCTGAGGCTGTACTCCGTTGCCTTGCGGCTCGTCGGAGCGAACGCAACGCCCCACGGCTCCGTTTCCCACAAACCCGCCTCGTCGCCAAAGCTGTACTTGATGAAATCGCAAACGCGCGGATGCAAAGTCGGTTTCCCGCGCCGGACATGCTCGTCGACCAGTTTGATGCGCACTCGCCGCTCAAGCATCTACAACTCACCCAGATTGAGTGAGCGTGCCTCGGCCGCTGCGCGATCGGCCGCCGTCGATCTGGTGTAGCGGTCAATCATGTCGCGAGTCGACCATCCGGCGACCGCCATCAGTCCGCCTTCCGATCCACCCGCTGCCAACCACCGCGAGGCCGCGGTGTGCCGCAGCAAATGCGGATGGAAGTTCTTGAGCCCAGCCAACTCTGCCCGCCACTTAAGCGTCTTGTGTAAGCCGTAATACTCGAGACCTTTACCGCGGTCGCCGAGCCACAGCGCGGAGGTCTCGGCGAGCAGATGACTACGGCGGGCGCGCAGGTAGCGGTCGATGGCAACACCAGTCTGAGGGCCGAATGGCGCAACGCGGCCCTTGCCCCCTTTGCCTCGCCGAACCGTTACCAAGCCGCGCCCAAGGTCAATGTCGTCGACGGTGAGGCCGCACACCTCGCCTGCGCGCATCCCGGTCTCGACCATGAGTCGCACGATGGCCTCGTCGCGACGGTCGCGGAAGTCTTTTCCGACGCAGACCTTAATGAGGCGGCGCAACTCTGCCTCCGACAGCGACTCGGTCACCTTGGCATCCAACTTTGGCGCCTTCAGGCCGAGAAGGGGATCGTCGTCTATCTCGCCTTCTTCGGCCAGCCACGCCGAAAAACGGCGCATGGCGAGTTGGCGGGATCGGGCCGTCGCGGGTTCGGCCCCGGCGTCGAGCAGGTCGGCTACGAACGCCTTCATCAGATTGCGGTCGAGGGCCGGGGTCTGGTTCTGCTGTGCGCACCACCGCAGGAAGGCGCGCACGCCGTCGCCGTAGACCTTGACTGTCTGTGCTGACTTGCGTTCAGCGCGCAGAGACAGTTCCCAGGAAGGGAGTAGGGCAGCGAGGTCGAGGCTCGCTGGTTTGCGACGCGCCATGCCGATATCTTGACTAGCTGCGCTGTGCTTGTCTACTATTTCTGAACTGACCAACAAATCCGCTGGTCAGAGCAAGATATCGGAGTGTTGCTCAGTCCAGGTAGTCGCGCAGAACCTGAGAACGGCTCGGGTGGCGCAACTTTGACATGGTTTTCGACTCGATCTGGCGGATGCGCTCGCGCGTCACCCCGTACACCTGACCGATCTCGTCGAGCGTGCGCGGCTGACCGTCGGTGAGCCCGAACCGCAGCCGCACCACTCCGGCTTCACGCTCGGACAGCGTCTCCAGCACCGACTGCAGCTGATCCTGCAGCAGCGTGAACGACACCGCGTCCACGGCCACCACGGCCTCGGAATCCTCGATGAAATCGCCCAGCTGCGAATCGCCCTCGTCGCCGATGGTCTGGTCCAGCGAGATCGGCTCACGGGCGTACTGCTGGATCTCCAGCACCTTCTCCGGCGTGATGTCCATCTCCTTGGCCAGCTCTTCGGGAGTGGGCTCGCGGCCCAGGTCCTGGAGCAGCTCACGCTGGATGCGGCCGAGCTTGTTGATCACCTCGACCATGTGCACGGGGATGCGGATGGTGCGGGCCTGGTCGGCCATCGCGCGGGTGATCGCCTGGCGGATCCACCAGGTGGCATAGGTGGAGAACTTGTAGCCCTTGGTGTAGTCGAACTTCTCGACGGCGCGGATCAGGCCCAGGTTGCCTTCCTGGATGAGGTCGAGGAACGCCATGCCGCGACCCGTGTAACGCTTGGCCAGCGATACCACCAGACGCAGGTTCGCTTCCAGCAGATGGTTTTTCGCGCGGTCGCCGTCGCGGCAGATCCACATCATGTCGCGGCGCTGCGCGGCGGGCAGCTTCTCACCCTTCTCGGCGAGTTCGGCCATCAACTGAGTCGCGTACAACCCGGCCTCGATGCGCTTGGCGAGCTCGACCTCTTCCTCGGCGTTGAGCAGCGCGACCTTGCCGATCTGTTTGAGGTAGGCGCGCACCGAGTCGGCCGATGCGGTCAGTTCGGCGTCCTTACGGGCCTGCCGGAGGGCCTCGGATTCCTCTTCGTCCCAGACGAAGTCGCCGGATGCCTTGTCCTTCTCCGACGGCTCGGCGATCTCGTCGTCCTCCGCGACGGCCTCGGCGTCGGCTTCCGCGGCGGGCGCATCGCCCTCGGCGGCCTCCGCACTCTCCTCGGCGGGTTCCTCGTCGACCTCGAGATCCGCCAGGTCGATATCGGTGTCTTCGACCGCGAGGTCCTCGCCGGGCTCGGCTTCGATGTCGTCGGTCTCGAGGTCGTCGGCCTCGGCGTCGACCTTGGTGTTGTCGGGCTCGGCGGCGGTGGCCTTCTTGGCGCGACCGCGGGGTGCGGCGGTCTTGGCGGCCTTCGAAGCCTTGGCCGGTGCCTTGCCTGACGTGCTTGCCTTCGCGGCGGTCTTGGCGGCGGTCTTGGCGGGCGCCTTGGTGGCGCGGGTCTTGGCGGCCTTCTTGGCCGGCGCCGTCCCGTTAGCCGACTTCGCCGCGGTCTTCTTGGCGGGGGCGGTTTTGGTAGCGGTGCGCTTCACCGGCTCATCGGTTGCCGGGCTTGCCTTTGTCGCTGCCACGTACACCCTTTCCTTGTGCTACCTCATCACGGGCAGGGTAAGCCCCATCGATGAGCGTCGGCTGTCGAATAATGGCGGTTGATAATCGTCGCTATCCAGGCTGCGGCCGCCGTCGACCATTGTAACGACAGTGTGCGAGAACGCCGCCTCGAGCGGCAAATCCCGGGCGTGGCTACTTGGCGGTAGCTGTGACATCCACCTCAGCAGCCATCGCGGCGCCCACGATGCCCGCCGTGTTCTGCAGAGCCGCGGCCACCACCGGCGTGCGGTTCTTGAGCAGCGGAATCCATTTATCGGCCTTGCGGCTGATGCCGCCGCCGGCGATGAACAGGTCCGGCCAGATCGCGTTTTCGACCGCTACCAGCACCTTCGTCACCTCGACGGTCCAGCGCTCGTAGTTCCAGCCCTTGCGTTCCTTCACCGACGACGCGGCGCGATGCTCGGCTTCCTTGCCGCCGACCTCGAGATGACCGAACTCGGTGTTGGGCAGCAGCGCGCCGTTGTGGATCACGGCCGAACCGATTCCGGTGCCGAAGGTCAGCAGCACAATCACGCCGGTGTTGTCTCGGCCCGCGCCGAACTTCTCCTCGGCCAGCCCGGCGGCGTCGGCGTCGTTGAGAACCGTGACCGGCTGTCCGTCGAGCGCGTTGCTGTAGAACTCGCTGGCGTTGCTGCCGATCCATTCCTTGTCGACGTTGGCCGCGGTGCGCACGATCCCCTCGGTGACCACGCCGGGGTAGGTGACGCCGACCTTCTCGGTCCAGCCGAATTCCCGGACCACGGCCGCGACCGTCTTGCTGACCGCCTCGGGAGTCGCGGGCTGGGGGGTCGCCAGCTTGAATCGCTCGCCGATCAACTGGCCGGTGTTCAGGTCGACGATTCCGCCCTTGACGCCGCTGCCACCGACGTCGATTCCGAATCCGCGCCGCTGGCTCCCGTTGACGCTCTGGGTGACGGGTGGTGAATTGGTCGCGGTCATGAGCGCTCCTCTACTCCGGGCAGGCGTGCCGCAGCCACGTCATGCGCCCCACACCTTAGTGGTTCGAAAGTGGCTGCGCGGGCCTGTCGGAGACAGTCGGCGACAACGACGACCGAAACGTGCTGCGATGGGTGCATGCCCGACAACGACGCCGATCCCGTCCTGCTGCGCTCGGTCGCCGAGCAGCTGGCCACCGAAGCGGCCGCCTTCGTACGGCAGCGCCGTGCAGAGGTTTTCGGCGCCCCCGGCTCGTCGACAGACGATTCAGGGCTGCGAACCAAGAGCTCGCCCACCGACCCCGTTACCGTCGTCGACACCGAAGCCGAGCGACTGATCCGCGACCGGCTGGCAGAGCTGCGGCCCGGTGAGCATGTGCTCGGCGAAGAGGAGGGCGGAACCCCCGCGCACGGGGACGACCTCACCTGGGTGCTCGATCCGATCGACGGCACGGTCAACTTCGTCTACGGACTGGAGGCCTATGCGGTGTCGGTGGCCGTGCAGCGCGGCGGCAGATCGGTGGCCGGTGCGGTCGCGAATGTGCCCGCCGGCGCGGTGTACTCGGCTGCGCTCGGCCACGGCGCCTCTCTGCGCGACGCCGACGGCACCGCATCGCTGCACACCAGCGGCGCCGACGATCTGTCAATGTCGTTGTTGGGTACGGGTTTTTCGTACGACCGCGAACAGCGGGCCCGGCAGGCCGCGGTGTTGACGCGGGTCCTCCCCGAAGTACGCGACGTGCGCCGGATCGGATCGTGCGCACTGGACCTGTGCATGGTTGCGGCGGGTCAACTGGACGCCTACTACGAGGACGGCGTCCACCTGTGGGATTGGGCGGCCGGAGCGCTGATCGCCGCCGAGGCCGGGGCCACGCTGCAGTTGCCGCAGGGCAGCGGGGCGACGGGCGGGCCGGGGTTCATCACGGCCGCCGCACCGGGCGTTGCGGCCGCCCTGGACGACGTCCTGCGCGGCGCGGGCGCACCGTAGAAAGCGGCTGCGCGATCGCGGCTCAGCAGGTCCCCGAGTGGATCTTCGACAGCAGCGACGAGTCGGACGCCTGCGTGGCGTCGGGGCGCAGGCTCGCCAGCACCGCCTCGATGTCGTCGCTGCTGCTCAACTCCGTGAACTCTGTGCCGAGAGCCAGATCGACGCTGTCGTCGCCGCGCTCGTCCTGAAAAAGTTCGGTGCACGGCGCCACCAGCCACACCGCGGCGGCCGCGGCCCGTCCGGCTTCGCCGAACCGGATTTGACCCTGGCAGTCCAGCCGCGCGGTCGCGTAGATCGGATCGTTCGCCGCGGTCGGTTCGGCGAAGCCGAGGTCCTTCAGCGCGCTGGCCACCTCGGCGGCCTGACCACCCTGACCGCTGGCGTTGAGGACCCTGATCTTTGTGTCGGCGAGGCGGGCGGGGCTCACGTCGATCATGTCGGCGCGCGACACCTGCTCACCCAGCGTCGAAGCGGGGGCGTTGGGATCACTGGGCGCTGGCGGCGGATTGCACACCGCGGCCTCCGGCACGTCGGCGGGGCGGTTCAGGGCGATGACCCACACCATCAACGTCACCACCGAGAGGGCGACGAACAACAGGATGGCGGGCAGAAAGTTGCGCCGCCGGAAGGGGCGACCGTGTTCGTCGAACGCGGTTCCCTCTGTGATTTGCGCGACCACGCTTGCACTCTAAAGCCCCTGTTCCTGCGTTCCGCGCATGGTACGAGGCCTCTTGTGACATAAATCACAGTGCAACGGGTACACATACGGGCACGAATCGTTTGGCGGATGCGTTCGACGCTGGTACAAAGCTCTGCTGCACAAGGTTTATTCGGAGGGGACACGATGGCTACCGATTACGACGCCCCACGGCGCACCGAGACCGATGACGTCTCGGAAGATTCGCTCGAAGAGTTGAAGGCGCGGCGTAACGAGGCCCAGTCGGCGGTTGTCGACGTCGACGAGTCGGAGTCCGCCGAGTCCTTCGAATTGCCCGGCGCCGACCTGTCCGGCGAAGAGCTGTCGGTACGCGTGGTCCCCAAGCAGGCCGACGAGTTCACCTGCTCGAGCTGCTTCCTTGTCCACCACCGCAGCCGTCTGGCCAGCGAGAAGAACGGCATGATGATCTGTTCGGACTGCGCTGCCTGACAGCGCTGCCGAGCGGTTCAACTGTTCAGCGCCGCCAGCACCCTCTCCGGCTGACGGCAACTGACCAGCCAATACGGCGTCGGATCGTCCGGATCGTCGAGCACCACCAGAACCATCGGGCCCACCCATGCCCGATGAACGACGTAGGCGGCCGGATCCAGTTGGCGCCCCAGCGCCGCGGACTTCGCGCTCCGCGGCACCTTGGCCGACCGGGTGATCACGTTGGCGGGCAGATGCGCGGGACCAGCCCACAGCTCGGTGCCGCCGGGCCCGCTGACGACCCGCACCTCCGTACGGCCCAGCCATAACAAGACGACGGCGGCGACAGGCAACAGCACTGCGTACGGCAACCATTCGGGTATGCCGGGAATGCCCATGTTGATCTCGAGCGCGATGAGCGCCGCGAGACCCAGACCGGGCGGCCACCACCACCACGGCACCCAGAGCCGCTCGCGGTAGCGAACGGATTGCGTCGTGGCGCGCGTGTCGGACACGCGGCCAAGAGTAATCTCTGACGTCGTGCCCACTTCTCTGGCGGTCGTGCGCCTCGATCCTGATCTGCCGATGCCCAGCCGCGCCCATGACGGCGATGCGGGCGTCGACCTCTTCAGCGCGCTCGACGTCGAACTGGCGCCCGGTGAACGCGCGCTGGTTCCGACGGGTATCGCCGTGGCGATCCCGCACGGGATGGTCGGACTGGTGCATCCCCGCTCGGGTTTGGCTGCCCGCGTGGGGCTTTCGATCGTCAACAGCCCGGGCACCATCGACGCCGGCTACCGCGGCGAGATCAAGGTTTCGCTGATCAACCTCGATCCGCAGGCACCGATCGTCGTGAACCGCGGGGACCGCATCGCTCAGTTGCTGGTCCAGCGGGTAGAACTGCCCGAGCTGGTCGAGGTCACGTCTTTCGACGAGGCTGGTCTTGGTGAAAGCACCCGTGGCGTAGGTGGCCACGGTTCCTCCGGCGGACATGCGAGTTTGTGAAATGGCATTCGGTAAACGCAAAGACAACGAGATCGGTGACGTCGACGATGTCGCCGGGCAGGCGACGGGCGACGCGATCGACGACGAACTGGAAGGCCCGTTCGACATCGAGGACTTCGACGACGCCGAGACGGCCGCCGCCGGCCGGCTGGATCTGGGCTCGGTCCTGATCCCCTTGCCCGCGGGTGGTCAGGTCCAGGTCGAGCTGACGCCGCAGGGCGTGCCCAGCGCGATATGGGTCGTCACTCCACACGGCCGGTTCACCGTCGCCGCGTACGCCGCTCCCAAGAGCAGCGGCCTGTGGCGCGAGATCGCCGGAGAGCTCGCCGACTCGTTGCGCAAGGACGGCGCCCAGGTGTCGATCAAGGACGGGCCGTGGGGCCGCGAGGTCGTCGGCGTGGCCGCCGCGCAGCAGGGCCAGGCAGCGCAGCAGGGGCAACCCGGCGTGGTGCGCTTCATCGGCGTCGACGGTTACCGCTGGATGATCCGCTGCGTCGTCAACGGCCCACAGGAAGACATCGACACACTGGCCGCCGAAGCGCGAGAAGCGTTGGCCGACACCGTTGTTCGTCGCGGAGAGACTCCGTTGCCGGTGCGCACGCCGCTGGCGGTCGAGCTGCCGGAGCCGATGGCGAACCAGCTGCGCGAGGCCGCCGCGGCACAGCAGGCCGCACAGCAGGCGCAACAAGGCCAGCCGCCCGGTCAGCAGGCACCGGTCGCGCGCCGCAGCGAACAAGGGTCGGCGATGCAGCAGTTGCGGACAATCACCGGCGGCTGAATCGCCGTATTGCCTTAAGGGGTTGCTTCCACGCACCAGGTGCGTGCTATCCACCGGTTAACGCGTGCCAGGCCTGACCCCGCCGCAGGCCTCCAGCAGGGCGGCCACGCACGCGGCTCCCAACACCGCCGGGTCGGCGCCGAATTCGTCGAGCGTGACGGTCCGCAGCGCCGCCTGCGGCGCCGCGGTCACCCATTCGGCGGCCACCTCGATCGGATGCACGGGATCGTCGCTGGCGGCCGCGACGCCCAGCGGGACGGCCAACTGCGCCAATTCGGCGCGGGTGGGTGCGACGTAGTTCGCCGCCTCCTCCATCGCCTCCGGCAGGGCCGGCCATTGCCCGAGCCACGACCGGGTCAGCTCATCGCCCAGCCACCGCGGGCTCGACGCGCGCATCGCCGCGCTGGTGGCCGCGAGCCCGTCGCGGCGCAGCAGTTCGGCGGAGTGACGCGCGGCGGCCGCCGCGGGTGCATGCTGCGGGGAGCCGGTCCACGCCGGAAGCGCCGCGAGCACCGCAACCGTCCGGCCCGGATGCGCCAGCGCCCATGCTGTGGCGACCGCCGCGCCGATCGACACGCCGCCAACGGCGATGGGTCCGCTGCGCGCGGCGTCGTCGAGTGCGTCCCGGTAGCCGGCGACGAGCCGGTGCGGCTGAGGCGCGGGTGTGACGAGCGTCGCACCCTGCTCGTGCAAGGCGGCGGAAAATGCCCGGTAGACGAAGTCGTCGTCGGATCCGGTGCCCGGTAGCAGCACCGTCGTGACGCCGCGCAGAAAGACCGTCATGACCTGATCGTGCCTTGGTCGAAAAGCCCCGGCGTGGCGAGGTGACCCCACGTGGCATCTCGTAACTCACAGGGTTAACGTGGCGATTACTTGGGTAGGTCCAAGGTGCATCTGCGGATAGGTCAGGAGAGGCCATGGCAACGGCCGAAGGGTATCTGCGCCGGCTCACGCGACGGTTGACAGACGACCCCGAGCAACTCGACGTCGAAGAGCTCAGCGACGAAGCCGCCTCGACCGGCGCCCAAAGAGCGATCGACTGCGAACGCGGTCAGGAAGTGACGATGATCGGCACCCTGCGCAGCGTCGAATGCAACGGCAAGGCATGCGCGGGCGGCGTGAAGGCCGAGCTGTTCGACGGCACCGATTCGGTGATGCTGGTCTGGCTCGGTCAGCGCCGCATCCCGGGTATCGAGTCGGGCCGCACCCTCAAGGTGCACGGTCGCGTCGGCAAGCTCGACAACGGAGCCAAGGCCATCTACAACCCGCACTACGAGATCCAGAAGTGAGCGACCCCGGAACCGAACCGGGGCAGCCGAAAACCCATCAGCCGACGAAGGCCAACGCCGTCCTCGACCAGATGGGCGGGGTCAGCGGTCTGATCTACTCGACGTTGCCGGTGGTGGCGTTCGTTCCGATCTCCCAGACCGTCGGGCTCATCCCCGCCATCGTCGCCGCGCTCGGCGTGGCCGGCATCATCCTCGCGTGGCGGCTCGCTCGGCGGGAGTCCGCCCAGCCCGCGATCTCCGGCTTCTTCGGTGTCGGGATCTGCGCATTGATCGCCTACGTGATGGGGGAGTCGAAAGGCTACTTCCTGCTTGGCATTTGGACGTCGTTGTTCTGGGCGGCGGTGTTCACCGTGTCGGTGGTGATTCGCCGGCCCGTCGTGGGTTATGTCTGGGGCTGGGTCAACGGACACGGCCGGGACTGGCGCGGGGTACGCAGGGCGGTGACGGCGTTCGACGTCGCGACGCTGTTCTGGGCGGCGGTGTTCGCCTCCCGCTTCATCGTTCAGCGGCATCTCTACGACGCCGACCAGACCGGGTGGCTGGGTGTCGCGCGAATCTCGATGGGCTGGCCGTTGACGGCGGTCGCGGCGGTGGTGACCTATCTGGCGATCCGGACCGCGCAGAAAGCCATCAACGCGCGCGAGTCCTCCGACGAAGCCAACGCCCCGACCGGAGGCTGAATTCAGCGCAGCTGCGGGTGCAGCAGCAGGTCCTGCAACTGGTCTTCGGCCTCGGCGACGGCCACGAACAGCAACTCGTCGCCACCCTCGAGCGGTTCGTCCGACTCGGGCACGATCACCCGCGGGCCACGCAGGATCGCCACCAGCGTGCAGTCGCGGGGCAGTTCGAGGCGCTTGACCGGCTTGCCGCCCCACGGAGTGTCGTCGGGCAGCGTGATCTCGACGAGGTTGGCCTGCCCCTTGCGGAACTCCATCAGCCGCACCAGGTCGCCGACCGCCACCGCCTCCTCCACGAGGGAGGCCAGCATCCGCGGCGTCGACACCGCCACGTCGACGCCCCAGCTCTCGTCGAACAACCACTCGTTGCGCGGGTCGTTGACGCGGGCGACCACCCGCGGCACGGCGAACTCGGTCTTGGCCAGGAGGCTGACCACGACGTTGACCTTGTCGTCGCCGGTGGCCGCGATCACCACGTCGAACTGCTCGAGTTGAACGGATTCGAGCAGGGTCAGCTCGCAGGCGTCGCCCAGCCGCCACTGCGCCGAAGGTATCGCGTCGACGTCGATGTGGTCGGGATTGCGTTCCAGCAGCGTCACTTCGTGGGTGTCGACCAGCTCACGGGCGATGGACCGGCCGACGGCGCCGGCCCCGGCGATGGCGACCTTCATCCCTCGAGGTCCTCGCTCGGCGGCAGCGCCGCGATGGCCAGAGCCTCGGCGATATGGCCGGCGATCGCGGCCATGAACACTTGGTCGCTGGCCTGGATGACGGTCTTCGCATCGGGCAGCAATCCGGCACCGAACCGGATCAGGAACGCCACCCGGCCGCCGGTGGCCGTCTCGAGCTCGGTGATGCGGCGGCCCACCCACGCCTCGTGCAGCGCCAGTTCGGTGACACCGACATTGCCGGTGGGGTCGCGCCACTTGGTGGTTTCGGTCTCGCGGGTCAGCACGTTGAGCAGACGGTCGGTCGTCCACGGCACGGTGGCCACCGTCGGGATGCCCAGCCGTTCGTAGACCGCGGCGCGCTTGGCGTCGTAGATCCGGGCGACCACACGCTCGACGCCGAAGGTCTCGCGGGCGACCCGCGCGGAGATGATGTTGGAGTTGTCACCCGAGGACACCGCGGCGAACGCGCCGGCTTCTTCGATGCCCGCCCGCAGCAGCACGTCGCGGTCGAAGCCCATGCCGAGCACCCGCTCCCCGTTGAACTCGGGTGAGAGCCGGTGAAATGCCGTGCCGTCGCGGTCGATGACCGCGACGTCGTGGCCGATCCGGGAGAGGCTGTCCGAGAGCAACGCGCCGACCCGGCCGCAGCCCATCACCACTACACGCACTCCACGGTCCTTCCTGTCGAACCCGTGCAGTCGAACGCTACAGCTTTCCGACGGGCAATTGCTGCTGGGCTTAGTCTTGGCACTCGTGTCCAAGCTATCCAGGTTCGCGCGGCGGGTGGTCCTCGGCAGGCCGTTTCGCAGCGACAGGATTTCGCACACTCTGCTGCCGAAGCGGATAGCCCTTCCCGTCTTCGCCTCAGACGCCCTGTCGTCGGTGGCCTACGCGCCCGAAGAGATCTTTCTGGTGCTCTCGGTCGCCGGCCTGGCCGCCTACTCGATGACGCCGTGGATCGGGCTGGCGGTGGCCGGGGTCATGGTGATCGTCATCGCCAGCTACCGGCAGAACGTGCATGCCTACCCGTCCGGGGGCGGGGACTACGAGGTCGTGACCACCAACCTCGGACCCACTGCCGGCCTGACCGTGGCGAGCGCGCTACTGGTCGACTACGTGCTCACCGTCGCGGTGTCGATGTCCTCGGCGATGTCGAACATCGGCTCGGCCGTGCCGTTCGTGAACCATCACAAGGTGCTGTTCGCGGTGATCGCGATTTTGTTGGTGGCGGCGATCAACCTGCGCGGCATCCGAGAGTCCGGAACCGCTTTCGCCATCCCGACGTACGCGTTCATGGTCGGGATGTTCCTCATGCTCGGCTGGGGCTTCTTCCAGATCTATGCCCTCGGGGAACCGCTGCAGGCCGAATCGGCGAATTTCGAGATGCATTCCGAGCACGGGGAGATCGTCGGTTTCGCGCTGGTTTTCCTTGTGGCACGGGCGTTCTCATCCGGCAGCGCTGCACTGACGGGTGTGGAGGCGGTCAGCAACGGGGTGCCGGCGTTCCGCAAGCCCAAGTCGCGCAACGCCGCGACCACCCTGGCGTTACTCGGCCTGTTCGCGGTCACCCTGTTCATGGGCATCATCATGTTGGCCAAGGAAACCGGTGTGAAGATCGCGGAGCGACCGCACGAACAGCTCGTGGGCGCCCCGGCGGACTACCACCAGAAGACGCTGATCGCGCAGTTGGCCGACGCGGTCTTCCACGACTTCAGCGTCGGGCTCTTCCTGATCGCCGGTGTCACGGCGCTGATTCTGTTGCTGGCTGCCAACACGGCGTTCAACGGGTTCCCCGTCCTCGGCGACATCCTGGCGCAGGATCGTTACCTGCCGCGCCAATTGCACACGCGCGGAGACAGGTTGGCATTCTCCAACGGCATCCTGTTCCTGGCGTTCGCCGCGATCGCGTTCGTCGTGGCTTTCCGCGCCGAGGTGACCGCGCTGATCCAGCTCTACATCGTCGGTGTCTTCGTGGCATTCACACTGAGCCAGATCGGCATGGTGCGGCACTGGACGCGGCTGCTGCGGACCGAAACCGAGCCGATGTTCCGGCGCAAGATGATGCGTTCCCGCGTGATCAACGCGATCGGCTGCGCCTGCACCGCCACTGTGCTGGTGATCGTGGTGGTGACGAAATTCGTTGCCGGAGCCTGGATTGCGATCCTGGCGATGGGGCTTCTCTTCGGGATCATGAAATTGATCCACCGGCACTACGACACGGTGGCACGCGAACTCGAGGAGCAGGCCGCCGCGGCGAGTGACATGGTGCTGCCCAGCCGCAACCACGCCATCGTGCTGGTTTCAAAACTGCATCTGCCCACGATGCGCGCGCTGGCCTATGCCAGGGCCATCCGCCCGGACACGCTGGAAGCCATCACGGTCAGCGTCGACGAAGGCGAGACTCGGGCTCTGATGGACAAGTGGGAGGACAGCGATATCAGCGTTCCGCTGAAGGTCGTCGCCTCGCCGTACCGCGAGGTCACCCGACCGGTCCTCGATTACGTCAAGCGGATCAGCAGGGAGTCGCCGCGCACCGTCGTCACGGTGTTCATCCCTGAGTACGTCGTCGGTCACTGGTGGGAACAGCTGCTGCACAACCAGAGTGCGCTGCGGCTCAAGGGCCGCCTGCTGTTCGAACCGAACGTGATGGTGACATCGGTGCCGTGGCAACTGAGTTCCTCGGAGCGGCTCAAGACGCTTCAGCCGCAGTCGGCGCCCGGCGACGCGCGCAGGGGATTCCTGGAGTGACCGGTGTCGCGGCTGTGCCGTCGGAACTGACTGTGACCGCTGGGCCGCCCGCCAACGGTGGCAGCTGTGTGGCGCGCGACGACGGCCGCGTCGTGTTCGTCCGCTACGCGCTGCCCGGGGAGCGGGTCAGGGTTCGGGTCGTCGCCGATCGTGGCAAGTATCTGCACGCCGACACCGTCGAGGTCATCGAACCGTCGCCAGACCGTGTCGAATCGATCTGCCCGATCGCGGGTGCGGACGGCGCCGGCTGCTGCGATATGGCGTTCGCCGAGCCCGCGGCGGTCCGCAGGCTCAAGGGCGCCGTCGTCGCCAACCAGTTGGCCCGATTGGGCGGGTACCACTGGCGCGACGAAGCCGACGTCGCCGCCGACCCGGTCGGTGACGTGGGCGCGACCGGGTGGCGGACTCGGGTGCGGTTGGACACCACCGCCGCAGGGGAACCCGGATTCCACCGGTTCCACAGCGCCGAGCTGATCACCGACTTGAACTGCGCGCAGCTGCCGGGCGGGATGGTCGACGGCCTGGCCGAGCGGACCTGGCCGCCCGGTGCGCATCTGCACGTCGCGATCGACGACGAGGGCACGCGCCACGTCGTGCAGTCCGGACCCAAATTCGGGCCCAAGGGCAGGGCCGCCACGCAGGTGATCGAGGGCGACTACGAAGCCGTCCAGCGGGTTGCGGGCCGAACGTGGCGGGTGCCTGTGACCGCCTTCTGGCAGTCGCATCGCGACGCGGCGCGGCTCTACAGCCAATTGGTGGCCGGCTGGGCGCAGCTGAGCCCCGGGATGACCGCGTGGGATTTGTACGGCGGGGCAGGGGTGTTCGCGGCCGTGCTCGCCGAAGCGGTCGGGGAGACCGGCAAGGTCGTCACGGTGGACACCTCGCGAGGGGCATCGCGAGCCGCGCGGGCCGCCCTTGGCGAAATGAAATGGGTGTCGGTGGTCACCGACTCGGTGCGCCGCGCCCTCACCGCCCAGCGGAAGCGGGCCGATGTCGCGGTGCTCGATCCGCCGCGGACCGGAGCCGGTCGCGAGGTGATCGACCTGCTGGGGGCCGCCGGGGTACCGCGTGTCATCCATATCGGTTGTGAGGCAGCGTCATTCGCGCGAGATGTCGGGCTCTACCGCGGACACGGATACACGGTCGAGGAGTTGCGGGTCTTCGATTCGTTTCCGCTCACGCACCACGTCGAGTGCGTCGCGGTGTTGAGCCGCTAAACGGGTATCCGGCGGAGGATGCAGACGTTTTTGCCCTGCCCGGGTTTCGACGACACCGCCCGCGTCCTCGACACGAAGCGGCTCGGCAAACAGCGGGTCGAGACCATCCAGGTGGTTCGCGCCCTGACCGTCCCGGGCTACGGCTGGCGCCATCACCCCGCAGCGGCGATGTGGGCCGGCTACGAGGAAGCCCTGGTCCGCTACGGGCTCGACATCTGCGCCGCATGGTGCCGGCTGGGCCACGCCGACACGTGTGCGACCACCATGCTCACCGACCTGACCCGCACCACCGGCATCGCCACTCCGCGCACCCAGGACGAGTTGGCCGCGGCGGGGGAGGTCCCGCCGTGGCTGGGCGATCCGGAGTTTCACCGCAGCCACCAGTCGGTGCTGGTGCGCAAGGACCCGCAGCACTACCGCACGTTCTTCCCCGACATTCCCGACGACCTGGACTACGTCTGGCCGGGTTCCGACCGTCCCCGACGTGTCGCGATCTGACGTCAGCCGCTGAAGTACCGGGCCAGTCGGCGCTGGCGGTGCCCGAACAGCGCCCCGACAGCCGCCGCGATGACCGGCGTCAGCACTCGCAGCGGTGCCCGCAGTTCGAAGGTGAGCCGGTCGCGGACCACGGTTGAGGCGTCGCCCGCCGGTTCGAGGGTGCGTTCGTGCCGCCACAGCCGCATGCTCAGCATCGTCGACTCCTCGTGGAAGCCGCGGCCCGGCCACAAGCCGGCGATCGTCAGGTTGTCGTAATCGAACGGCAGCACCCCGAACAACCGCATCCAGCAGCGGCCCACGGGCTCGCCGACGGGGATCGTCTCGACGGTCAGGTCCTTCTTGCCGCGCGGCATCGACATGGTCATCCACGGCCGCAGTTCGTGGTTGATGCCCTCAGGCGTGACGATGCGCGCCCACACCTGCTCAATGGGCGCCCCGATGGTGCTCTGACGTTCGACGATCATTTGGGACCAACGTAGGCCAAGCGCCTGCCGCTGCGGTGGCTACATCGCGTTGATACGTTGAGCGACAGGGTGTGCCGGGAAGTCTGGTCGGCAATTGTCTTGTCGACCCCTACAGATCGGGACCCACCGTGACCGCCAACCCACTGCGCCGCTTCGGACGGCGGACGCTGTTCTCCCGCGGATCATGGTCCGAGACCAGCCGGGTGACCTCGATCCTGCGCCGGGAAACCGTCGGAGGCGCGATCCTGCTGGTGGCTGCGGCCGTCGCGCTCGGGTGGGCGAATTCGCCGTGGTCAGAGAGCTACTTCGCCCTGCGCGATCTGAAGATCGGCGGCGAACCGTTCGGCCTGCACCTGGACCTCACGGTAGGCACCTGGGCGGCCGACGGATTGTTGGCCCTGTTCTTCTTCGTCGTCGGACTCGAGCTCAAACGCGAGTTCGTCGCAGGCGACCTGCGTGACCCCGCCCGCGCGGCGCTGCCCATCGCCGCCGCCGTCGGCGGAATGGTGGCCCCGGCCCTGATCTTCGTCGCGGTGACCGCTCACGTCGGCGACGACGCCCTGCGGGGTTGGGCGATCCCGACGGCAACCGACATCGCGTTCGCCGTCGCGGTGCTCGCTGTCATCTCCACGCACCTTCCCTCGGCGCTGCGCACGTTCCTGTTGACGCTTGCTGTCGTCGACGACCTTCTTGCGGTGCTGGTGATCGCCGTCTTCTACACCGAGGGGATCAACTGGGTCGCGTTGTTGGCGGCCCTGGCGCCTCTGGCCCTTTTTGCGCTGTGCGTGCAGCGCCGCATCCGGTCGTGGTGGCTGTTGGTTCCGCTCGCGCTGGCCACCTGGGCGCTGATGCACGAGTCGGGCATCCACGCCACGGTGGCCGGTGTGCTACTCGGCTTCACCGTGCCTGTCGTGCGTTCGCAGGCGGCGGGCGGACCCGAGGCCGGGCCGGGGCTGGCCGAACACTTCGAACACCGCCTGCGCCCGCTGTCGGCGGGGTTCGCGGTTCCGGTGTTCGCGTTCTTCGCCGCCGGGGTGAGCATCGGCGGCTACACGGGGTTCGCCGAGGCGATGACCGACCCGATCACACTCGGCATCGTGCTGGGTCTGGTGGTCGGGAAACCGGTCGGCATCTTCCTGACCACGCGGATCCTGGCGTCGGTCACCAGAGCCGATCTGGACGCCGCGGTCCGGTGGATCGACGTGCTCGGCATCGCCATGCTGGCGGGCATCGGGTTCACCGTGTCGCTGCTAATCGGCGACCTCGCCTACGGCATCGGATCCGAACGTGACGAATTCGTGAAGATCGGGGTGCTGACCGGATCTCTGGTTTCCGCTGCCATGGCCGCGGTGCTCTTAAGGCTGCGGAACAGGCAATATCGCCAGATCTACGAAGAGGAAACCGCTGATTCCGACCACGACGGTGTGCCCGACATCTACCAAGCTCGACACGACTGACTGCGACGGCCGTGCGTAGACTGAACGAATGCTTGAACAGATCCGCGGGCCCGCAGATCTGCAGCACCTGACGCAGTCGCAACTGAGCGATCTAGCGCGTGAGATCCGCGAATTCCTGATCCACAAGGTGGCTGCCACCGGCGGGCATCTCGGCCCGAACCTCGGCGTCGTCGAGCTGACGCTCGCGCTGCACAGGGTGTTCGATTCGCCACACGATCCGATCATCTTCGACACCGGACATCAGTCCTACGTGCACAAGATGCTGACGGGCCGCAGCCACGAGTTCGACAGCCTGCGCAAGAAGGGCGGCCTGTCCGGCTATCCCTCCCGCGAAGAGAGCGAACACGACTGGGTGGAATCCAGCCACGCCAGTTCGGCGCTGTCCTATGCCGACGGGCTCGCCAAGGCGTTCGAGCTGTCCGGACACCGCAATCGCCATGTGGTCGCCGTCGTCGGTGACGGCGCGCTGACGGGCGGTATGTGCTGGGAGGCGCTGAACAACATCGCCGCGGCGCGACGGCCCGTGGTGATCGTCGTCAACGACAACGGCCGCAGCTACGCGCCGACCATCGGCGGTTTCGCCGAACACCTGGCCGGCCTGCGGCTGCAGCCCGGCTACGAACGCGTGCTCGAAGAGGGCCGCAAGGCGGTGCGCGGCGTCCCGGTCATCGGCGAGGTCTGCTACCAGTGCATGCACTCCATCAAGGCCGGCATCAAGGACGCGTTGGCGCCGCAGGTGATGTTCACCGACCTGGGCCTGAAGTACGTCGGGCCCATCGACGGCCATGACGAGCACGCCGTCGAGGTCGCGCTGCGCCGGGCGCGGGGCTTCAACATGCCCGTCGTCGTGCACGTCGTCACCCGCAAAGGCATGGGTTACGCGCCGGCGGAGAACGACGAGGCCGACCAGATGCATGCGTGCGGTGTCATCGACCCCGAGACCGGGCTGGCGACGTCGGTCCCCGGCCCCGGCTGGACGTCGACGTTCTCCGAGGCGCTGATTGGCTATGCGGCACGCCGCCGCGACGTCGTCGCGATCACCGCGGCGATGCCCGGCCCGACGGGTCTGACGGCATTCCGCCAGCGCTTCCCGGACCGGTTCTTCGACGTGGGCATCGCCGAACAGCATGCGATGACGTCGGCGGCCGGGTTGGCGATGGGCGGCCTGCATCCCGTCGTCGCGATCTACTCGACCTTCCTGAACCGCGCGTTCGACCAGGTCATGATGGACGTGGCGCTGCACAAGCTGCCGGTGACGATGGTGTTGGACCGCTCGGGCATCACCGGCCCCGACGGCGCAAGCCACAACGGCATGTGGGACCTGTCGATGCTGGGCATCGTGCCCGGCATGCGGGTGGCCGCACCGCGGGACGGTGTTCGGCTGCGGGAGGAACTCGGCGAGGCGCTCGACGTCAACGACGGCCCGACCGCCATCCGGTTCCCGAAAGGCGATGTCGGCGAGGACATTCCGGCTGTCGAACGGCGTGACGGGGTCGACGTGCTGGCGGTGCCGGCCGACGAGCTCGCCGGCGACGTGCTGTTGGTGGCGGTCGGTCCGTTCGCGTCGATGGCGTTGGCGGTCGCCGAGCTCCTGCGTAACCAGGGCATCGGTGTGACGGTCGTCGATCCGCGCTGGGTGTTGCCGGTGCCCGAGGCGATCACCGCGCTGGCCCGCGAACACAAGCTCGTCGTCACGCTCGAGGACAACGGTGTCAACGGCGGTATCGGGTCTGCGGTATCGGCGGCATTGCGCCGCGCCGAGGTCGATGTGCCATGCCGCGACGTCGGCCTGCCGCAGGAGTTTTTCGCTCAGGCGTCCCGCGGCGAGGTGCTCGCCGAAGTCGGCTTGACCGATCGCACCGTGGCCCGCCAGATCACCGGCTGGGTCGCGGCTCAGGGCGCCTCCGTCAGCGAAGCCGAGGTCAGCGAGCAGCTCGACTAGCGCTCCAGTCCCGCGAGTGTGCGTGTCTGTTCACCACACACCGGGCGGATTCAGCAGTCTGTGCACGCTCATCGATGGGGTCGAGCCGCTCGAACCCGCGTGCATCAGCAATCCGGTTAGGCTGCGGCGATGGATGCCGAGTTGGAGCGCTGGAAGGCCGCGGGCCGCTACTTCGATTACCTGGGCTTCGAGATCTTCTATCGGGTCGACGGCCCGCCGCTGGGTGAGGCCCCCACGCTGCTGGCCATTCACGGCTATCCCTTCAACTCGTGGGACTGGTCACTGGTCTGGCCGACGCTGACCGATCGCTTCACCGTCATCGCACCGGACATGATCGGCATGGGCTTCTCGGCGAAACCCGTCGCCTACGAATACTCGGTGCTCGATCATGCCGACGTCCACGAGGCGCTGCTGGAGCACCTGAACGTCGGGCAATGTCACGTGCTGGCGCACGATCTCGGCGATTCGGTCGGCCAAGAACTCCTGGCCCGCAGCGAGTTCGGCCAGCAGTCGTACGGGTCGGTGCGCTATCAGTCGATCACCTGGCTCAACGGTGGGCTGTTCAACGAGGCCTACACTCCGCGCACCATGCAGAAGCTCATGTCGGGAACTCCGCTGGGCGACTTGATGAGTCCTCTGCAGGGACGCAGTTCGCTGTCGCGCGGGATGCTCGAGCGAACACTCGACGAACTGTTCGGGCCGAACACGAAGCCCTCACGCGAGCTGATGGACCGCTTTCATCAGATTCTCGATTACAACGACGGTAAGCGCGTGCTGCACAAGGTCGGTCGATTCTTGGGCGACCGGTACACGCACCGCAACCGATGGGTGCGCGCCATGCGCCGAACCACGGTGCCCATGCGCCTGATCGACGGACCCGTCGACCCGAACTCCGGGGCACACATGGCGCGTCGGTACGCCGAAGTGATTCCCGACGCCGACGTGGTGATGCTCGCCGACGACATCGGACACTGGCCGCAACTGGAGGCTCCCGAGGAAGTGTTGCGCCACTTCCTGATTCACGTCGAGAAGGTGACCGCCTAGCCTCCGGCGGATCCCTGCTCGGCAAGCGCAGCGTCGGCCTTGGTCAGCGCCTCGGCCAGCGGAGGCACCGTCAACTCGCGTTGCCATGGCCGCGTGCCCGCGTCACGCAGAAACGCCTCGATCACCTTCGCCCGGTCGTCGACCGGCTCCCAGTCCCAACACAACCGGCGCACGGTATCGGGGGAGAGCAGATTCTCGGTGGGCACGGAAACCCGTTGCGACACACCGGTGAGCGCGGCGCGCACCGCGTCCAGTCGGGCGGCGGCTTCGGGTTTGCGCCTGGCCCACCGGGACGCGGGCGGAGGACCGTTCGGCGGCTCCTGCGATGTCGGCAGGTCCTGCGTGGTGCGGGCCCGGGCGAGCGCGTCGAGCCAGACCTTGGCGCTGCGGCGCTGCCGGTTGCCGCCGAATATCGGCAGCGCCGTCAACTTTTCGACGGTGTCGGGGTCGGTGGTGGCGGCGTTGATGATCGCCGAGTCCGGCAGGATCCGGCCCGGCGCGATGTCGCGGCGCTGCGCGATGTGGTCACGGGTGGTCCACAGTTCGCGCACGGCGGCCAGCGCGCGG
This sequence comes from Mycolicibacterium flavescens, assembly GCA_900637135.1. NCBI lineage: Bacteria > Bacillati > Actinomycetota > Actinomycetes > Mycobacteriales > Mycobacteriaceae > Mycobacterium > Mycolicibacterium flavescens. The sequence goes on along the minus strand of LR134353.1, from coordinate 3,184,480 downwards.
GCGTCGCGGATCTTGTGGATGCCCGACGTGCGTCGCCAGCGGTCCCGGCGGGTCGGTGTCGCCTCGAACTTCCTGAGGTGCTCGAATTCCTGTGCCGCCCACTCGGTTTTGCCCTGCTCCTCGAGTACCGCGGCCACCGCGTCGCGCAGGTCGACGAGCACCTCCACATCGAGAGCGGCGTAGTTGAGCCATTCGTCGGGCAGCGGCCGCTTGGACCAGTCGGCGGCGCCGTGGCCCTTCATGAGCTGCAGGCCCAGCAGCCGCTGCACCATCGCGGCGAGGTTGACCTTGTCGTAGCCGGCGAGTCGGCCCGCCAGCTCCGTGTCGTACAGGCGGACCGGCCGGATGCCGAGTTCGGCCAGACACGGCAGATCCTGGTCGGCGGCGTGCAGTACCCATTCGTCGGTGGCCAGCACCTCTGCCACGGGGGCCAGCGCTTCGACCGGATCGGCGCCGTGGCTCACCGGGTCGATCAACACGGTGCCGGCGCCGTCGCGTCGGATCTGGACGAGGTAGGCACGGTTGGAGTAGCGGAACCCCGAGGCGCGCTCGGCGTCGACCGCGAACGGGCCGTGGCCGGCGGCCAGCAACTCGGCGGCCTTGCGGATCTCACTGACACTGGTCGACAGCGCGGGCACGCCGTCGCGGGGCACCAGCAGCGGCGTCGCCTCCGGCTCGGCCTCTTCGGGCGCGGCCGCCTGCGGGATGGCCTCGTCGGGATCGGGCATCGTCAAGCGCGGGTGCGTGAGCCGAGGTCGGTGACGCCCTGCGGCGGCAGCCCGGCGGCGTGCTCGAGCACCTCACAGAACGCCTCGACGTGCGGGCCCAACTCCAGCGTCGTCGCCGTCCAGGATGCACGCAGTTCCAACTGGTGGGCCCGGGGCGGGCCGGAGATGTCGCCGTAGCGCACCGACGTGGTGGCGGTGACGGTGCCGCCCAGGGCGGTGACGTGCTCGGCGCGCTCGGCAAGGGCGTCGACGAGCCAACTCCACGCAACCTCGGGCAGCAGCGGGTCGACGGCTTCGCTGGAGTCCAGATCGGCCTGAATGTAGGCGACCAGGCGCATGGTGCCGTCCCACGCGTCGGCGCCCTCGGGATCGTGCAACAGGATCAGGCGGCCGAACGCGTCACCCTCCGAGCGCTCCGGCACGATCGCCGTCTCGGGATGGCGGACCTCTGCGCCCAGCGCATAGCTGAACGGCGCCAGCCGCTGCGGCGGGCGGATCGGGCCGAGCTCGATCTCCGGGCGGACGGTGGTGGCATTCATCGCCGCCACCGCTTCGCGGAACTGAGCCGGTTCGGCGGTGGTCACGACGTTTGACGCTAGACCATTCGAGCAGGTCTGTGCGCGTGGCGCGCCGATCTTGTTGGGCACCGATCCGGTCGAGGCGAAGCGGGCCGCGCCAGATCCACATGGCAGCATTGACAGCGATGAACACACGCCGTGAGCTGCCCGACTCCGCCTATCTGGCCGCCGCCCGCGGCCGCAAACCCGGCCGCGTGCCGGTGTGGTTCATGCGGCAGGCGGGCCGTTCGCTGCCCGAGTACCGCGCACTGCGGGCGAAGAACACGATGATGCAGGCCTGCTTCGATGCCGAGCTGATCACCGAGATCACCCTGCAGCCGATCCGCAGGCACGGTGTTGACGCCGCGATCCTGTTCTCCGACATCGTGGTGCCGTTGCGGGCCTCGGGCATCGACCTCGATATCGTTCCCGACGTCGGCCCGGTGATCGAGCACCCGATTCGCACCGCCGCCGACGTCGGCGCGATGAGACCGCTGGAGCGTGAGCAGGTCGCGCCGGTCGCCCAGGCCGTCGGGACGCTGGTGTCCGAACTCGGTGAAGTGCCGTTGATCGGGTTCGCGGGCGCGCCCTTCACGCTGGCTTCCTATCTGGTCGAGGGCGGACCGAGCCGCAACCACGAACGCACCAAGGCGATGATGCTCGGAGAACCCGAGACGTGGCACGCGCTGATGACCGCGCTGACCGAGGTGACGATCGCGTTCCTGCAGGTTCAGGTGGACGCGGGTGTCGATGCGATCCAGGTGTTCGACTCATGGGCGGGGACGCTGTCGCTGGCCGACTACCGCAGCTATGTACTGCCGCACAGCACCCGGGTGTTCGCGACGCTGGCCGCCGCCGGAGTGCCGATGACCCACTTCGGTGTCGGTACCGCCGAACTGCTGGGCGCGATGTCGCAGGCGGCCTCCGGACACGGCGCCCCGGCGCTGGTCGGGGTCGACTGGCGCACGTCGCTGTCCGATGCCGCCGCCCGGGTGGTCCCGGGGACGGCGTTGCAGGGCAACCTGGACCCGGTGGTGCTACTGGCCGGCCTGCCGGTGGCCGAACGCGCCGCGCGTGCGGTCGTCGACGACGGCAGGCGGGCGATCGATGCGGGCGCCGCCGGGCATGTGTTCAACCTCGGGCACGGCGTACTCCCGGCCACCGATCCCGGGGTGATCACTGAAGTGGTGGCGCTGGTGCATTCCCTGTGAGCCCATCGTATTGCGTTGTCGGCGGCGGGATTTCAGGTCTCGTCGCCGCATACCGCCTGCGCGTCGCCGCGGGTCCCGACGCGTCGATCACGCTCTTCGACCCCGCCGACCGGCTGGGCGGCGTGCTGCGCACCGAGCGGATCGGCGGCCAACCGATGGACGTGGGTGCGGAGGCGTTCGTCGCGCGTCGACCCGAAGTCCCTGCCTTGCTGGCCGAGCTGGGTCTGGCGAACCGCCAGATCGGCACGACCGGCGCGCGCCCGCTGATCTACAGCCAGGGCAGGCTGCATCCGCTGCCCGCCGGCACGCTGCAGGGGATACCGGCGCAGCCGTCGGCGCTGGCGGGGCTGGTGGACGAGGCGACGATCGCCTGGATGCACGGTGAACCCAATCGCCCGTTCTCGTGGCGCCCGGGCGCCGACCCGTCCGTTGCCGAGCTGGTCGGCGACCGGTTCGGTGAGCAGGTGGTCACCCGTTCGGTCGAACCCCTGCTGGCCGGTGTCTACGCAGGCAATGCGGCGACGATCGGGGTTCGTTCGGCGGTGCCGACGCTGGCTGTGGCGCTCGACCGCGGCGCGAGAACCCTCACCGAGGCTGTTCGGGACGCGGCGCCGCCGCCGGTCACCGGGTCGGTCTTCGGCGCGGTCGACGGCGGCTACCGGGTGTTGATCGACGAGCTTGTCCGGCGCGCCGGCGCACAGTGGCAGCAGGTCACCGTCGAAAGGTTGCACCGCGGCGCGCGGGGCTGGGAACTCGTCGACGACGAGGGCGCCCGCTACCACGCCGACGCTGTCGTGCTCGCCGTGCCTGCGCCCCGGCTGGCGCGGCTGGTCGCGGAGGTCGCTCCCCGAAGTGCGGCCGCGGCTGGGCGCATCCCGGTGGCGTCGACGGCGTTGGTGGCGTTGGCGTTGCCGGGCGGTACGCCGTTACCGCAGCAGTCCGGCGTGTTGGTGGCCGGCGGTGAACGACTGCGGTCGAAGGCGGTCACGCTGACGTCGCGCAAGTGGGGTGAACGCGGCAGCGTCGAGTTGGTCCGGCTCTCCTTCGGGCGGTTCGGCGACAACCTGGCCCGCAGCGTGGGCGACGAGGAATTGCTCATGTGGGCGGCCGAGGATCTCGCCACGCTCTTCGGTGTCAGGACCGAGCCCGTCGACTACCACGTGCAGCGGTGGATCGACGCGATGCCGCAGTACGGACCGGGGCACGGCGGGCTGGTCGCCGAGTTGCGCTCGGGACTGCCGCCGACGATCGCGGTCGCAGGCGGTTATCTGGACGGCATCGGCGTACCGGCGTGTGTGTCGGCGGCCACCAGGGCGGTGGCGTCGCTGGTCACCACGCGCGTGGCACGATAGAGCTATGGCCAAGCTCGACTTCGACACGCTCAACTCGACCCTTCGCTACCTGATGTTCTCGGTGTTCGCCGTGCGGCCCGGGGAACTGGGAGAGGAGCGCGGCGCGGTCGTCGACGAGACCGCGACGTTCCTCAAGCAGCAGGAGGAGCGCGGCGTCGTGGTGCGCGGCCTGTACGACATCGCGGGTATGCGCGCCGATGCCGACTTCATGATCTGGACACACGCCGACAACGTCGAGGCGCTGCAGGCCACCTACGCCGACTTCCGGCGCACCACCGCCTTGGGTCGCGCCAGCAATCCGGTGTGGAGCAACGTCGCATTGCACCGTCCCGCGGAGTTCAACAAGAGCCACATTCCGGCGTTCCTGGCGGGCGAGGAGCCGGGGAACTACATCTGCGTGTATCCCTTCGTGCGGTCGCTGGACTGGTATCTGCTGCCCGACGAGGAGCGCCGCCGCATGCTCTCCGAACACGGCATGGCGGCGCGCGGCTACAAGGACGTGCGGGCCAACACCGTGCCGGCGTTCGCGTTGGGCGACTACGAGTGGATCCTGGCGTTCGAGGCGCCGGAACTGCACCGCATCGTCGACCTGATGCGTGATCTGCGTGCCACGGATGCGCGGCGGCATGTCCGCGAGGAGACGCCGTTCTTCACCGGTCCGCGGATCAGCGCGGAGCAGTTGATCGATCGCCTGCCGTAACCGGCGTCGCTCGGTCATCATGGACCGATGAGGACACAGGTGCTGCTCGGTGCGGCGATGTCGATCGGGGCGCTGGCGGCGGCGCCGACGGGGTTGGCGCAGGCTCCAGACAGCGAGAAGTGTGCGCCGCGGTTCGGTCAGGTCATCGACATCACGGCCGGCGACATCGACTGCATCACCGCATCGGACTACGCCGCGAAGTACGACCTCAACGGCGACAAATACCAGGTCATCGGCCCGTTCACCTGCTACTCGGGCAACGCGATGACCGCGCCGCTGCTGTTCCAGTGTGTCGCTGACACCGAGGACCGCGCCGAGTTCGCCGTCTACCCGGCGTAGCTCTTTTGGCGCCGAATCGCGCCGAAATGGCGCCGAATCGCGCCGAAATGGCATTCCGGCAGAACTTTTTCGAGTGAAAGCCCTGCTGGAATGCAATTTCGCGTCAGGAGGTCGGCTTGAGCCGCAGCGAGATCGAGTTGATGCAGTAGCGCTGGTCGGTCGGCGTGGGGTAGCCCTCGCCCTCGAAGACGTGGCCCAGGTGGCTGTGGCAGTTGGCGCAGATCACTTCGACGCGGCGCATGCCCAGCGAGTCGTCGGACCGCAAGATGACGGCGTCGGAGTCGGCGGGGTCGAAGAACGACGGCCAGCCGCAGTGCGATTCGAACTTCTCGCTACTGCGGAACAGCTCGGCACCGCAGGCGCGACACTCGTAGATGCCCTCGGTCTTGGTGTCGGTGTACTCGCCGGTGAACGGGCGCTCGGTGCCGGCCTGGCGAAGGACGTGGAACTCCTCGGGGGTCAGCTTCTTGCGCCACTCGTCATCGGTCAGCTGCAGTTTGGGGGCCGGTGTGGTCATGCCTCCACGCTAGCGATTTTCTGTGCGACGCACCCGCTCCTCGGCGTAGGCGAACGCGGCAGCCTCGTCGTCTACGTCGAACTCCGAAAGATGCGTGGTACGTCCCTCGCGAAACTCGCCCACGATGATGCGGGTCCATTCGTATCGCTCGCCGTCGTGACCTGTGGCCTCGCGTTCGTGCAGAGTCACCGCGACCGTCGGTGAAATCCATCGTTCGATCGAGTGCCACGAACGTACCGAGGAGACCATTGCGCACAGGTCCTCGTAGCTGGCTCGTAAGTCGGCGACTGACCGGTCGGGGAACCCGGATCGCGAACGGCTGACGGCGTGCATGTCGGCGGTAGCCATCTCCCCGAACACCCGGTCCCACTCCCGACGGTTGATGGCCATCAGGTACTTGGCGATGTGGGTCGCACCCTCTGCGACGGCCGCTCCTTCGCCGACGCAGTACCGCCGCGTGAGTTCTTGGTAGGCGTTCTCGAAGTCGTCCTCGTCGAAGCGACCCTCGTAGACGAAATGTCCAGCGTCGTCGACCTCGTAGACGTGGAGGTAAGACGTTGCGTTGCCGGCGTCGTCCGACCAGACGCTGGAGTGCATACTCAGAAAGTCACCGCGGACCGCTAGAGTTCGCCACTCGAAGTTGTTGTACTGAGCCAAGATCCGTTTCCCGGCCAGCCGCAGCCCGGCGGCATTACGAACGGGATCCCCGCTGACCCGGCGTCGATCGTCGTATACGCATGGGATTGCGTAGCAGCCGATACCCCCTTCAAGATCCTTGGCCCGCATGGCGTTCTGCAGCGCGGCGACGGTATCGCACGATCTGTTGGTCAACGGCAACCGGCTGCCGACGGCGTGGATGCGCTCCTCGGCGCAGGCGAAGGCGGCGTCCTCGTCATCGGCGTCCTCGTCATCGGCGTCGAACTCGCACTCCGAGGCCATCCGCCCGTCGCGAAACTCCACGACGCTGAGTCGCGTCCAGGTGTACCGCTCGCCGTCGGGACCGATGGCCTCGCGCTCGGTGCGGTTGACGCAACATGTCGGCGATACCCAACAGAGAGCTGATAGCCATGTTCGTGCCCAGTCGACACGCGCATTGAAGTCCTCGATAGCGGCGCGCGCCTCTGTGAGCGAACTGTCGGGAAATGCTGAGCTGGAATGCATCTCGAAGCGCATCCCGGGTTCCATGAGTTCGCCGAACAACCGGTCGAGGTCGCCGCGGTTGAGCGCGACGATCCACTCGGTCTGTGTGGCACCTGCGTCGGCGAATGAAGCGCCCTCATCGAAGTAGTACCGTCGCTCAAGTTCACGATAGGCACCCTCGAAATCGTCTTCATCGAAGCGACCGTGGTAGACGATCCGCCCGTTGTCATCGACCTCGTGAACCGTCAGATACCGAACCTCGAAGCCGTCATCATTCGCCCAATGCATCAAACCGAGGGCCAGTGATTCACCGCGCACCGCTAAGGTCTTGCTTTCGAATGTCGAATAATCCTCGAGGATCCGCTCCAGAGCAGCGCTAGTCTCCCCGAGAGGGTTCCCGGCAAGGCGTCGACGATCGTCGTAGACGAAAGAGTCCGCGAAAAGTGCTGCAGCGGCATCGACTTCTCGTGCCTCCATCGTCTTCCACAGGTCGTCGGACGTCCTGGTCGCCAGATTGCTCACTGTGAGTCGGCTGTTCGCAGATCGCAGTAACTCGTCGGCGCACGCGAAGGCCGCTTCCTCGTCGTCGATTTCGAACACGCACATCGATGCCATCTGTCCGTTGCGAACTTCGAAGGCGAGGAGCCGTGTCCACGAATAGCGCTCACCGTCACGCCCGACCGCCTCCCGCTCGTGACGGCCGACGCAGACAGTCGACGACAGCCAGCATGTCGATGAATGCCACTGGCGCACCGACGCGAACATCCCGTCGAGGTCTTCGATGGTCGCGCGAAGCTCGTGGGCGGAACGATTGGGGAACCCAGACCGTGACCGGTTTTCGATGCGCATTCCGTCCGCGCTGAGCTCGCCGAAGAGTCGGTCCCATTCGTGGTTGTTCAGCGCGGAGGCATACTCGATGGTCATCTGGCCGGCTTCAGCGAATGCAGCTCCCTCGCCGGCGAAGTACCGGCGTTCGAGCTCCCGATACGCGCCGTCGAAGTCGTCGTCGCCGAATCGGCCGTAGTAGCAGACGAGGCCATCTTCGTCGGTCTCGATGACGTGCAGGTATCTCGTCTCGAATCCGGCGTCGTTCGCCCATCGCGTTCGTGACAGCTGCAGCGATTCACCCCGTACCGCCAGGGCCTCGCCCTCGAAGATCGAGTACTGCGCGAGGATTTCCTCACAGGCAGCGCGGACGTCCGTCGGAGGGGTGCCCGCCATCGCCCATCGGTCGTCGTAGACATACGAGTCGGCGAACAATGCCGCGGCGCGATCGGCGTCACCAGCCTCCATCGCCGCCCTCACGGAGTGCCACGCCCGGCTGGCCTGGTTGCTGATGGCTAGCCGACTGGCGGACGCACGCAGCAGATCCTCGGCATGAGCGAACGCCGCCCGCTCATCGTCCAACTCGAACTGGCACATCGATAGAAGTCGACCGTCGCGGACCTCTCCGGCCATGATCCTTGTCCAGGAGTACAACTCGCCGTCGTGGCCGATGGCTTCACGTTCGTGACGGGCAACCCCGACCTCCGGCGACAGGTAATACTCGACCGCAATCCACGAGCGATTGGAGGCCACCATCGACTTGAGTTGTTCCAAGCTGGCGCGCAGATCGCCTGCCGACCGGTCCGCGAAGACTGAGCTTGACTTGTTGTATGTGCGCAGCTCAGGACTGGCCAGCTGCCGGAACGCCAGGTCGAAGTCTCCTTTGTCGGTAGCAAGCATGAATTCGGCTACCAGAGAGGCTGATTCGGTGACCGCAGCACCTTCGGCGGTCCAATACCGATGGCAGAGTTCGCGGTAGGCACCCTCGAAATCGTCTTCATCGAACCGGCCGTGATAGGCGACGCGCCCGTCATCGTCGATCTCGTGGAGGTTCAGACTGACCGTTTCGTTCCCGGCGTCATCCCACCAGCGACTCCAGCGCAGCTCCAGTCGCTCGCCGCGGACCGCCAGAGTTCGCCATTGGGAGTGTGGGTACTGCTCGTTGATGCGCGCTGCGGCGGCCCGCAATCCAGTGTGACCCTCGATCGGGTGGCCGCTCAGGCGTCGACGATCGTCGTATACAAACAGATCCGAGTACAACGCCATCGCGCTGTCAACGTAACCGGCCGTCCCTTGGCGCCAGGCGTTGTCGACCCGCTCACTGGCCCGGTTCGTGACTGCGAGTCGACTGGTGGTGGCCCGCACCCGCTCGTCGGCGTAAGCGAACGCTGCATCCTCATCGTCGAGGTCGAACCGACAGGCGGCGGCGACCCGTCCGTCACGAACCTCGCAGACATCAAGCCAAGTCCACGAATAAGACTCGCCGTCGTGGCCCATTGCCTCGCGCTCGAAGCGAAAGACGGCAATTGTCGGCGACAGGAAGCGCACGGCGGCCTCCCACGACCGCGACGAGCCCACCGCGGCGTCTAAGTCTTCAAAGGAGCTTCTGACATCGGTTGCGGTGCGGTGGCCGAACACAGAACTCGACCGGTTCTCGAGACGATAGGAGGGAGCCGTGAGCTCCCCGATCAATCGGCCGTAGTCGCGTTGATTTAGCGCAGTGATCCATTCGGTCGTGACAGCCCCCAATTCGGCGAACGCGGCGCCCTCTCCGGCGTAGTAGCGCCGTTCGAGTTCGCGGTAGGCACCTTCGAAGTCATCCTCGTCGAAGCGACCGTCATAGAGAACACACGCCGCATCGTCAACCTCGAAGACGTGCATATACGCCGTCGCGTTCCCAGCCTCGTCGGACCATCGACTCCGTACCAGGACCAGGCGATCACCGCGCACCGCGAACACGTGAAAGTCGAACACGGTGTACTGCCTGCAAATTTGTGTCACGGCCGTCCGCATGGCTTCCCGACCGACGATGGCGTCACCGCTGAGTCGTCTCCGATCGTCATACACGAATCCATCCGCATAGGCGCCAACAACGCCGTCGATGTCGTGGGACCGTAGCGCCTCGAACACTTGCGGTAACAACTCGGTTGCTCGGTTCGCGAGTGCTAGCCGACTGGCGGCCGCCCGCACCCGCTCCTCGGCATAAGCGAAAGCGGCTGCCTCATCGTCGATTTCGAATTGACATATCGATACGAGCCGGTTGGCCCGGATCTCGGCTGCATGGATACTGGCCCACTCGTAGTTCTCGTCATCTCGTCCCGTAGCTTCTCGCGAGAAGCGGAGAACGAGCCAGCTCGGTGACAGCCACTCAATCGCTGACGCCCACACACGAGACGAGGCGACAATCGCGTCAAGTTCTTCCAGAGTGCCGCGGAACTCGTCGGCCGAGAGTTCGGGATGCGCCGCGTGGGAACGATTCTCGAGCCTGAAGTCCTCAACGAAGAGTTCACCGAAAACCCGGTCGTAGTCTCGTCGGTTCATGGCGAGGACTATCTCAGTCGTCACAGCACCCGCCGCGGCGAACTCCTCTCCCTCGCCGGCGTAGTAGCGCCGTTCGAGTTCGCGGTAGGCGCTTTCGAAGTCGTCCCCGTCAAAGCGGATGTGGTAGAGGAGGCGGTCGTCGTCGCCGGTTTCATTGACGTAGAAGGAGGTTGCGACGTTTCCGTCGTTGTCTGCCCACCGGCTCCACACAAGATGCAGGCGCCGGCCGCGGACAGCGAGGACGTGAAATTCGAAGTGCGTGTACTGCTCTGAAACCCGCTCTATCGCCGTCCGCATCGCGTCGAGGCCAATGACGGGCTCGCCGCTCAGGCGTCGCCGGTCGTCGTAGACGAACCGGTCTGAGAACCAGGCGAGGGCGCCCTCGGTGTCGTGTTCCTTAGTCGCCTTGATGAAGGCGGGTAAGTATCGACAGGAGTCATTGGTGACCGCGAGCCTGCCGGCGACCACCGCGGTGCGCTCATCCCTGGGACCTGTTGCTGCTCGGACGGGTTTCTCCGAGGGCGTGGCTACGGGCTCGTCGGTAAGCCCAATCGAAATGGACACTTCCTTAGCTGTATACAGCGCCTTGGCGTCATCTCGAGCGGTGACGGCGCCCTCGCGATCTCCCGCTGCCGTGAGCACACGGCTCAACGCGAGGCAGGCCTCCGCGTGGTCGAGAACGAGGTCTGTCCCGCTGGCGACCGTCACCGCATCCGTGGCCATCGCTACCGCATCACCCTGGCGGCCCTGAGCCGAGAGGATTTCGGCCCGCACCGCGCGCCAGGCGATCGCCGTCTTCAGATTATGGCCTGCGAGCCCCTGGCTTTCAGCTGCGTACTGGTCGGCTTCGTCGATACGGCCCTGCGCAAGAACGGATCTTGCCAATAGGGCGGCGGCTTGCCCCGCGTCGGCGCCGACGCCCAACGCGTCGAGCCCTTCCAGTGCCGTTCGAAAGTGCGGCTCCGCGGCGACCGCATCGCCCTCCATCAACTCGATGATCCCGGCGAACAACTCCGTTTCCATCAGGCCGTGTCGCAGACCGAGGTCGGCCACTATTTGGCGAGCATCGCCAAGCATCCTGCGCGCCTTGTCCGGCCGTCCGCGTAGCAGTTCCAGGACGGCCAGATGCCGCAGTGACGTCGCCTCGAGCGAGGGCGCGGCCGTCGTCATCCGTTGCATCCGCACCACGTCAAGACATCGGCCGCCGGCCTTCGGCACGGGACTCGGCCCCCACAGCGCTGCACCCGGTGCAGCGCCCAACGCCGCGGTGATCTGCCGATGGTCCCCACTCTGGCGCGCCGCGATCAACGCCTCGAACAGGTCGAGTTCGCCGTCACCGACCCGGCCAAGACGCAGCCGTGCGCTCGCTCGTACGCGATGCGCCTTAGCTAGCCCGGCGGCGTCGGCGCGGCGGGCGAATTCGTCGATTGCGCCCTGGAGGAGGCTGTCGTACTCCAGTAACCGCTCAGGGTCTGTATAGATGCCGTGCTGGCACCGGTAGCACGTCGCCCATGGAGCCAACGCTTCTCCTGCAGTACGCTCGAGCTCGTCGACAAGTCCGGCTCCGGCGGTGACGTCGCCGGCGGACAGAAACGCTTCGCAGGCTGTCAGTAAGAGCTCGGCGTGCACCGTGTTGTCGGCCGCCGCAAGAGCCGAGCCTCGTGCCGCCTGGGTGCCCGCGGATATCAACTCGTCGCGGTCGAGCGCCCGCCGCGCCGAAACCGAGTAATGGCGTGCGGCACGCAAAGCCAGATCACTCGTGTGCTCGGTGAATTCGCCGAGTTCATGACGATAGACGTGAGCGGCTTCCAAATGTCGCGCGATCATCTCGTCGGCTTCGAACGCGACGCTGGGTCCGCCCGCCTCCACCCAGTCGGCCAGGCGTACATGCAGTTCCGCTCGGTCCGACTTCAACAGTCGCCGGTAGGCGACGTCGCGGATCAGCACATGGTGGAATCCCCATACAGCTTCGTCACCGACGTAGGTGCCCGTGGGCTGGGCGAGTTCCAGACGGCGAAGTCGGTTGAGCGACATCTTGATCGCATCCGCCTGACCACGGGCGAGCGCGCGCACCGTACCGACCGAGAAGTCGCTCCCCACCACCGAGGCGATCTCCAGTACGCGCCGGTCGGCAGGGTCGAGACGTTCCAGTCGCGACGCGAGCAGGGCGTGAATCGTCGGTGGGATGGTGATGGCGTCGACGTCGATCGTCAGTTCCCAGCCGGTCGGCTGCTCGACGAGAACTCCGTCGTGCGCAAGCATTCCGACGAGTTCCCGCACGAACAGGGGGTTGCCGCCGGTGGAGGAAGGCAGCCGATGAAGCAGCTCGGAAGGCAACTTGGCGGCGCCCAGAACCCTGGCGGCGAGTTCGGCGGTCGCGCCGGCGTCGAGGCCGTCGAGATGGATGGTGTCGGCGACCCAACGGCTTGCGGCGACGAGATCGGGACGAAGCTCGCGCAGCTCGGGTCGTGCCAGAGCTAAGACGAGTACCGGCACTTCCTTGATCCACTCGACGATATGCTCGATGAAGTCGAGCAGAAGGCTGTCGGCCCACTGGATGTCGTCGAGTACGAACACGACCGGGCCGCTTCCCGCCAACACTTCGATGAACCTGCGCAACGCCCAGAAGTTTTCCTCGACCGAGCCGGGTACGCCGGTGGCCAGACCGTTCAGGGCGCGCAGCAGGCGATCCCGCTCCGATACATCGGCCGGTATGTCGGTTTCGAGGTCGTGGGCACGCAGCATCTCGACGATCGGTGCTAGCGCAACGGTCCCGTCGATCGCGCATCGAGACTGGATCACAGACGTATCAGTCTGAGCAGCAATGAATTCCGCTGCCAGTCGACTCTTGCCGACGCCAGGGTCACCGACAACGGTGACCAGTCGGGCTGCACGCGTAGCAATCGCGTCGTCGAGCACACTTTGAAGTCGCCGCACCTCCTGCGATCGGCCGACGAATGGGGTGGCGTCCGCCGCGTCCGGTTGCAGTCCGAGCCACTGGTACACCGCGACCGGCGCGTTACGGCCCTTCACCTGCACCCGGCCGAGCGACTCGTAGCCGTACCGACTTCGCGTCGCTCGCCAGGTCTCCTCGCCGACCACGACTTGACCGCGAGGGCATTCGGCTTCGAGGCGGGCACCCACGTTCAGGGCGTCGCCCACCAGGTCGGCGTCGCCCGCCCCGACGACGACCTCGCCGGTGTTGACGGCGACTCGCAGCGCCAGTTCGGTTCCGTGAGCCTCCGCGACCTGGGCGGCCAAACCGACGAATCGGTCCTGCAACTCGACGGCCGCGTCGACGGCGCTGGCGGCGTCCTCGGCTCCGATCTCGGGCACACCCCAGACGGCCATGAACCCGTCCCCGATGTACTTGGTCAGACCGGCCCTGTGCCGCTGGGCAGTCGAGCGCAGCAGGGCGTGATAGCGGCCGATCACATCGCGGGCTGTCTCCGCGTCGACCTGTTCCTCGAACGTGGTGGACCCGGCCAGATCAGCGAACATCACCGTCACCGTTTTGCGCGCCGGACCCGCAACCGGCAAATCCGCTTGATTCGCCTGCACCTCGAGCGGCGCGCCGCATCCCCGGCAGTACCGCGCGGTGGCCCGCGCCTCCAGGCCGCACGTCGCGCACACCCGCGCCAGCGATCCGCCGCAGCCCTCGCAGAAGCGCGCGTCCTCTTCATTCGTCGTCCCGCAGGTGGCGCAGGTGCGGCGGCTTTCAGCCATGCTCAATCCAGGCTCAGCGTGAAGGCGTCGTGGTCCTCGAGAGCCGCGACGGCGCGATGGAACATCGTGCGGGTCAACCGAAGGCTTCGTTCGTTGACAACTTGGATTCGGCCCTCGGCCATGACGGGGTACAGGAAGCACCACGCGGTGGCGATCCGGTAGTCCCGTCTTAATTGATCTGCGGAGTAATCGATTCCGTTCTCGGCAAGACGTTCGCGATACCGAGCGAGCAGTTCGTCTTCGCAGCCACGGCGCGCCTCGGGTGTGAGGCTTTGGGTCAGAAAGTAACCGAGATCGAAGGCGCCCCGGCCTTTCGAGATGACCTGCCAGTCGAGCACCGTGACGGGCGGATCGACGGGGTTGGTGGCGAAGAACATCTGATCGAGCCGAAGATCTCCGTGCAGGAATGTTCGAGGATGACGGGATACCTCATGGAGGAACCACGGCATCGACGCTTCGAATCGGTCGCCGTAGTCCCGGATCGCTGGGGACAGCTCGTCGCCCAGACGCTTGACGAACGTCGCCCATGCGGCGTGGTAGTTGCTGATGATCACCTCGGAGAACGGCGGAACGGCGTGCACTTTGAGCCATGGCAGCGAGGCGAGGCGCGCGTTGTCCCACCAATGTGCCTGGTGCCGGGCGAGGGTGTCGATGACGGTCTCGGCGTCGGTGACGGAGCAGCCTTCCAGTTGGTCGGCGATACGCAGTCGACCAAGGTCCTCGAGGACCAACACGAAATCGTGGGTCTCGTCGTCGAAGGCTGCGAAGTACGGACGCGCCGGCGGCAGCGGATTAGTGACGCCGATCTCCTGGTAGAACCGGACCTCCCGGCGGTAGAACTCGAGGTTCTCGCACAGGTTGGTCCGCGCGATCGCGTCCAGCGTCGGGAGCTTGACCACGACCGTCGGCGGCACGTCGGGGCTGCCGACGAGGTGGGCCCGATAAAGGCGGCCGAGCAACCCGACGCCGATCCCGAATTGCGCGAGCTTGCACACCCGGACATCAGCCTGTAGGACCTCGCTGAGCCATTCAGGGGTGATGAGTTGCGGATCTACCGGGATTCTCGGCATATTGCGCCTCCCCAGTTGACCCGCGAGCGAATCAATCGTACGAGATCACAAGCACATCAGCACTGGTAATAAAGGCGGCAGCGTCAGGAATGCATTTGACTTAGCAAATACTGTCGGAGCCGTCACCTTCAGCTGATCGGCGGTGCGACGGGCCTCGCCGGTTCTCCCGCACTGTCCGGCTCGGTCGGCGGCGGCTTCTTCAACCAGGTCGGGTCGATCCCGTCGTCGAGTCGGCCCTCTGCCTTGGCGTCCAGATAGCGGAAGTACAGCACCGAGAAGACCACCACGAGCATCAGGCCCCACCCGTAGGTGAACTTCATGTACTCGAGGAACCGCCCCGTCGTGGGCCAGTGTCCGAGCAGCCAGCGGTCGGCGCTCATGAACCCGTAGATCGCAAGCCACGCAGGCCAATTACGCAGGACCGAGTTCGGTAGCACCACCGTCATCAGGAACGGGAACAGCATCATCGAGTAGTAGCCCTGGCCCAGGGACAGCACCAGGAACGAGGTGATCAACAGCACGCCCGATGACGTCGTCATCCAGAACAGCGGGTCGCGGGTGCGGTAGTACTTGTACAGCAGCCACAGCGAGATCACGGCGATCACCGCAAACGCAATGCGCAACAACAGGATCAGCCACGTCGGCAGACCGTAGTAGATGCCGTTGCCGGCGATCGAGCTGTTGAAGTAGTCGCGCGTCGTGAGGATGTAGGGCACGGTGCGCGTCACGAAGTTCATCGGGTCGCTGATCAACGGCCATGCAGCGGCGTTGAAGATCACCGGCACCGCGATGGCGGCGACCACCGCGCGCCACTGACGGTTCAGCAGCGGCAACAACAAAAGCGGCGCCAGAAGCGGTTTGACCACCAGCGTCAATCCGATCGCTGCACCCGCCAGCCATTGATGGTTGCGCTTACCGTCCAGCAGCCAGCGGAAGAACAGCACCTCGGCCAGCAGGATGCACCCGTTGATGTTGCCGAAAACCAGTGTGTTGATCACGCTTTCGGTGCAGAACATCGCCGCCAGCAGGGCGGGCAGGGCGACCGAGCGGAAGCCGTAACCGAACAGTCGCACCAGGAAGTAGGCGGCCAACACGATCGCGATCGTGTTGAACGTGATGAACCAGTACCGCGAGGCGTCGACGGGCAGGTAGCCGAACGGCGCCATCAACAACGTCCCGCCGGGCGGATACAGATAGTGCGGGTCGACGTGGTTGAAGTGCTCGTTGTAGATGTCCCAGCCCATCTTGAAATTGACGACCGCCCGGTAGACGGGTCCGTAGTCGTCGGTGATGTAGCCGTTGGTCGCCAGCACGTAGCTGCGGTGGATGATGAACAGGATCGCCAGCGGCCACAGGATCACCTTCAACACCGACGCAACGCTGGGCGGGGAGGTCCGGGGCCGGAAGGGCGTCGTCAAGGAACTGGCCACAAGATCGCGCACGACCGCACGGTACCCGACCGCGGTCGAGGTCAGGCGTCAGGCAGGGCAGAACGTATCGGTGTCGGGCAGGTTGCCGCTGTCGAGGTAACCCAGGACCGGCGGGAGCGCGCACGGCGAGTAGATCGAGGCGCCGTGCCCGATGCCCTGCCACATCACCCGCCTGTTGGCCGACCCGGCGTTGATCACCGTGGCCGCGACCGCGGCGACGCCCTCGTTGCCGACGATCGGGTCGTTCTGGGTCCCGAGCAGCAGCACGGGGATCTTGAGGTTCTCGGGCTGCTGGGGTGTCGCACCGCTCGGCCAGTTCAGGCAATCGACCAGGTTCAGCGCGCCGACCGTGCCGAACTGCGGATACAACTTGTTCCAGGCCACGACCAATTCGCGCACCCGGTTCGGAGTGGGCCGATTCAGCGAATCACTACAGCCGTTGACGAACTGACCGTCGGTGTTCCGCAGGCTCTCGGCACGCGCGATCAGATCGGTGAACGGCGCGGGATCACCCGACTGTGCGGCCGCGATCGCGGTTGCCAGCGCATTACTCGACTCGATGCGGTCCCCGCGGGGGTAGGCCAGCGCGGTCGAGATCGCGTTGGCCACGGTCGCGACGGCGGCGCCGTTGGGTCCACGGCCCTGGCGTGCGGCCGACAGCAGCGCGTCCACCGCGCCCTTCGGATCCGGGCCCAGCGCACAGTTGATCGCGGCGCACTGCGCGGCCCAGGCGTCCAGCGCGGCCTGCTCGCCCTTGACCCGCTGCTCCATCGCGGCTTCGGCGGCAATGCCCAGCGGCAGAGGAGAATCGAGCACCAGGCGCGCGACCTTGTTGGGATGCGACCCGGCATACGCGAGCGCCACCTGTGCGCCGTTCCCGACGCCCAGCAGTGCGAGGGTGGGCACGTCCCACGTGCTGCGCAGCCGCTCGATGTCTTCGGCGGCGTGGGAGTTGTCGTAGGCCGAATCACCGGGGGCGATGGTGTCGGTGCAGCTTGTGGTCGCGGTCTGCACGATGGCGCCCAGGTTCGCCACCGGATCGTCGCCGGACTGGAACTGCGCCTGGTCGAGCATTTCCTGGCGGTCGAACAGGTCGCGGCAGTCCAGCGCCCCGGACATGCCCATGCCACGGCGGTCGACGGCGACGATCGGGTGGCTGTTGAGCACATCGGTACCCGCGCGCGACAGCCAGACCGGCAGCTGCAGTGACGACGGCAGGTCCGAGCCGGTCGTCATCACCACGGGGCCGGCGTCCTGGGGGGTCTGCGGTCCGCGGGCGCGCACCACACCGATGCTGACCGAGCCCGACGCACCGTTGATCGGGTCGAGGTCGGCGTCGTAGGTGGCGCAGTCCAGCGTCACACCCGGCACGGAGGGCACGGCCGCGTCGCCGAACACCCGCGACGTGCAGTCGCGCCACGCCAGGTCGTTTTTGGGTGCTTCGATGGGCGGCGGGCCGTCAGCGGCTTGGGTCGTTTCCGGCTCACCCTGAGGCCCCGCCCCGGAGTCGGTGGCGAAGCGGGGATTGGCCGCCAGCCCCGGCGAACACGCCGCGACGAACGCCACGACGGTCGCCAGGCTGAGAAGCCGAACCAGCTGACCACGCCGATGCATGCCGACCACAGTACTGATGCGCGGTTCAGTCGAGCCGCACGTAGCGGGTGTAGAGATAGCCGTCGTCGTCGCTCAGCACATGCGCCGGGCGCATCCGCGTCAGCACCTCGCCAGGCCCGGAAGCGATGCGGGGGGCCTTGCCGCCGACCAGGAACGGGGCCACCGTCAGACACAGCTCGTCGAGCAGGTCGTTCTCGATGAGCAGGCTGAGGATCAGCGGGCCGCCCTCGGAGAGCACCCGCAACAACTTGCGTTCGGCCAGCGCCTGCAGCGCGGTCGCTGTGTCAACTTCGTCGGGCCGGGGGCCCGAGGCGTCGATCACCTCGGCCACCCCGCCGAGGCGTCTGCGGGTGGCGTCGCAGGCCGCAGAGCAGGTCAGGATCAGCGGCGGCACATCGGTGCGGGTGAAGAACCGGGCGCCGGGGTCGAGGTCGCCGGATCTCGTGATGACGGCGATCTGCGGCACCTCCGCCTGGCCGCGCGCCTGGCGGGCGCCCCGCTGCGGGACGGGTACCTGCGCGCCGGAGTAGTTCTCGGTGCGCACGGTGGCCGCACCGACGAGGATGACGTCGGCGGCGTAGCGCATCTGCTCGAAGACGCTTCGGTCGCCGGCCGCTCCGAGCGCCGCGGTCTTGCCGCCGGCGGTCGCTCCGCCGTCGATGCTGGCGATCATGTTCCCGCGCACCCAGCACCTGCGCAGGTCGGCGGGGTAGGCGTAGAAGTCGCCGAGCCGCCCGTCGGTACCGTCGATCGGTGCGCCGTCGGGCCCGAGCACTGTGAACTGCGCCGCAGGGGCGGTATCGGCCATGAAGATGATTGCAGCACGTCGATAGGGTGCGTGCATGGACGGGTCCGAAGCGGTGCAGCATCTCGTCGACCGCCACCCCGCCGTCACTCCGGACCGGTTGATCGCCCAACTCGCGCCGCCACCCACGTTCTCCGACGTCAGTTTCGACACCTACATCCCCGATCCCGCCGAACCGTCTCAAGCCGCGGCGGTGCAGTCATGCTTGCGGTTCTGCGCTCAGGCACAGCAGCGTCGCGCGGGTAAGAAGAAGCTGTTCGGTCGCCGTGAAGTGCTGCCGGGCGTCGGGCTGTATCTGGACGGGGGCTTCGGCGTCGGCAAGACGCACCTGCTGGCCTCGTCGTACTACCGGTTGCCGGAACCGAAGGCATTCGCCACCTTCGGCGAATTGACCCAACTGGCAAGCGTTTTCGGATTCGTCGAGTGCATCGAATTGCTGGCCGACTACGTCGTGGTGTGCATCGACGAGTTCGAACTCGACGACCCGGGCAACACGACGCTGATCTCGCGGCTGCTCTCACAGCTTGTCGAGCGCGGCGTGTCGGTGGCCGCCACGTCGAACACCCTGCCCGAGCAACTGGGGGAGGGCCGGTTCGCGGCCCAGGATTTCCTGCGTGAGATCAACACGCTGGCAGCCATTTTCGAGACCGTGCGCATCGACGGGCCGGACTATCGCCACCGGGATCTGCCGCCGGCTCCCGAACCGCTTGCAGACGCCGAGGTCCGCGAGCGCGCCGCGCGGTCACCGGGTGCGACGCTCGACGACTTCGACGCACTGTGCGCGCATCTGGCGACCATGCACCCGTCGCGGTACCTGACGTTGATCGAAGGTGTCGCGACGGTCTTCCTCACCGGCGTGCACACAGTCGACGACCAGAATGTGGCCCTGCGCCTGGTGTCGCTGACCGACCGGCTGTACGACGCGGGAATCCCTGTGGTGGCGTCGGGCGCCAAGCTCGACACCATCTTCAGCGACGAGATGCTGGCCGGCGGGTTCCGCAAGAAGTACCTGCGTGCGACGTCCCGGTTGCTCGCGCTGTCGCGGCAGCCCGTCTGATCGCGAACGTGGGTTACCCGCACGCCTTTCGCGCCGCCACGTGCGTCGAGCCCACACTCGGCCCCCTAGAACGTGCGCACCATCACGTAGTCGTTCTCGATGGCCGCGCCCAACCGGAACGTCTTCGTGCCGCTGACCCCGAAACCGTGCTTGGCGTAGAACCGCTGCGCGCGCTGGTTCTGCTGGTTGACGCCCAGCCACACCGCCGCGGCGCCCAGTTCCTCGCACTCCTGGAGCGCCGCGTGCATCAGCGCGGTCGCCACCCCGGAGCCGTGGCACTCGGGCAGCACATAGATCTTCGACACCTCGACCGCCGGGCGTGCCTCGACCGCGCGCTGGACGTCGGGGTCGTCGGGCACACCCCGAATCAGCATGGCGTAGCCGGTGATTGACGCGTCGGTGCGCGCGACGAGCACCACGCGGTCGGGGTCGACGAGGTAGTCGCGGAAGCGCGATTGCGACAGGTTCTCCTCGACGAACGCTGCGACGTTATCGAGAGTCACCGCCGGGGGACAGGCGAGCGGAAACGTGCGGGCGGCGACGTCGGCGAGTTCAGGCAGGTCGGCGTCGACGGCCGCCGTGACGTCAATGCCCAACGGCGCCTACACGTTCCACTGCGCCAGATGCTCGCCGGTGATCTTGTCGAGCAGCACCACGTTGGACACCAGGTCGCGGTAGCAATCCCAGAACACCGCGCCACTGACCGTGGAGCCGGCCGGTGCGTTCCCCAGCTGAGGTTGCAGCGCGTCCGGAGCGTCGGTGTTGCGCGGTTCGTAGCTGTCGCCGGTCGGCGTCACACCGCGGAAGCTGTAGGTGATCGACTGCGCGTACGGCGTCGGCACCTGGACGGAATGCACGGTCACCCAGGCTCGCCAGACCTGCTGGCGCGGGGGGCGCGGGGCATAGCCGAAGCCGGGCGGGATGGGGGACGGATCGACGCTGTGCACGGTGATGTCGGCGACCAAACCCTTGAACTTCACCTGCAAAGTGTCGCCGAGCCTGCCGATCGGGGCGGTCACCGCCGATGCGGGCGCAGCGACGATCCCGGCAGCAGTCGCCATGGCGACCACGAGGAGCACGAACCAGCGACGCATCTCCGAATGATCGCACAGACTGAAACCTGTTACAGACGCTTCCAGGCAGGACCCACGGGCGACGCCTCAGGCGGCCTCGAGGCTCAGCAGCGTCGACTTCGCCTGCGGGCCGCCGACGTACTGTCCGGACGTGCCGTCCGAGCGCACGACGCGATGGCAGGGAATCACCACCGGCAGAGGATTGCGGGCGCACGCGCTTCCCACCGCCCGCACGGCGCGGGGGTTGCCGACGGCGGCGGCGACGCTCGCATAGCTCGCACGCTGTCCGTAGCCGATGTCGCGGAGGTGTTCGATCACACTGAGGCGGAAGCCCGCGGCCAGCCGCAGGTCGACCGGCACCTCGAACGCGGTGCGTTGCTTGGCGAAGTACTCGTCGAGCTGGCGGGCGACGGTGTCGAGTCGCGCGGGTGCCAGCAGGATGCGCGGACTGACGACCTCCGCCAGCCGGGTGAGCACCGCGTCGTGGCCCTCGATGTCAAAGGCGACGCGGACCAGTCCGACGGTGGTGGCGGCCAGCAGGAGCGGACCGACGGGGCTGTCGACCATGCGGTAGGCGACATCGAGCACGCCCTGGTCGTCGGCGGCGCGTTCCAGCTGTCGGTGCAACCGGGCGAGCGTTGCGGTATCGGGGCTCAGTTCATCGAAAAGGTTGGTAGTCATCGGCTTTCCTCACGGTAGATCTTGCGCAGGGTCTTGATGCCGTCGGCCGCGGCGCGGCGAGCGGCATCCGGGGAGTTGCCGAGCAGCCCGGCGATCTCGGCGAACGGCACGCCTGCGATGTGGTGGTAGGCGACGGCCTGGCGCTGCTTGATGGGCAGCCGCGCCAGGGCGTCCCACAAATCGGGGTCGCGGGACGCGGGGTCCGCCCGCGATGAGGGCTGTTCCGGCATCGAGTCGGTGGGCGTGGGTCTGCGGGAGCGCGCGCGGCCTGCGTCGAGGGCGCGCCGGTGCGCGATCGTGACGAGCCACGCCTCGACATTGGCGTCGGCCGGCAACTGCGGGTAGGCGCGCAACGCGGATAAGAACGTCTCCGACCAGGCGTCCTCGGCGTCGACGGGACCGACGACCGCGCGGCAGACCCGCAGCACGGTCGGACCGTGCTCGGCCACCACGTCTTCGAACGGTCGCACCCTCACATCATGTAGACGTCGAAGGGTGGACACATGTGAGATCAGTCCTTGGTGAACGCCTGCAGCGCGTCGAGGAGTTCGCTTTCGAAGCGGTCCTTGTCGACGCCGGCGCGGTGCAGCGGTCCGTCCTCGGCCTCGGCTTCCCACAGGGCCAGCAGGATGTGCTCGGTCCCGACGTAGTTGTGCCCCAAACGAAGTGCCTGACGGAACGTCAGCTCGAGCACCTTTTTGGCGGCGCTGTCGAACGGGATGAGCGTGGGAAGCTTCCCGTCGGCCGGCGGCGGCAACGACACCACCTGCGACACCGCGTCCGCGTCGACGCCCTGGCCGACAAGCAGTTTGGCGGCCAGCCCGTCGGGATCCTTGAACAACGCCAGCAGCAGATGATCCGACCCGATCTCGGGATTGCCGGCCGCGTGTGCGATGTTCTGGGCCTCGACGACGGCGTTGCGGGCGCGGGGGGTGAACCGGCCGAAGCCCGCATTGGGGTCGAGAAGATCGGCGTCGGTGGGTGTCTTGGGTACGAAGCGCTTCTGCGCGGCCTGTTTGGTGACGCCCATGCACTTGCCGATATCGGTCCACGACGCTCCCGAGCGGCGGGCCTGATCGACGAAATGGCCGATCAGATGGTCGGCGATCTCGCCGAGTGACTCCGCCGCCAGCACCGCGTCGGTGAGCTGTTCGAGGGGTCCGGAGTGCACGGTCTTGATGACGTCGATGAGGTCGTCGAGCCGGACCGGGATGGTGATCTTGGCGGGCTGCGTCATGCCGTCAACCCTAGGTTGACGGCCGACTGTACGTCAACCGTTGGTTGACGATCGCGGGTATCCGCGTCGGACCGTGCGGTCGAGGATGCCCAACGTCGCGCGCAACGCGCTTTCGGAGATGACGGGGAAGATGCCCGCGTCGCGCCAGTGCTGGTCGATGTCCGACCAGTCGTAGAACGACGTCACGAGCGTGCCGTCGTCAGTGGGTTCGAGGCGGTAGCCGTAGACATGACCGATCTGCGGGCGGATCCGGCCCAGGATCGTCCACGAAATCAAGCTGTCCTGTTCGTAGTCGCGGATCGAGACGGTGACGTCGTACTTGCCCATGGGGAAGTCGTTGAGCGCTTCGCGGTCCATGTGCACGACGAAGCTGTCCCCGGCGGCGCGAACCGGTTCGCCTTCGGCGTCCTGCAGCATGCCGCTCGCGTCGATCGCCACATGACCCTGGGGGTCGGTCAGGACGGTGAAGATGTCGGGTGCGGGTGCGGCGATGGTCCGCTGGACTTCGATGCGATCAGTCATCAGCAAATCATGCCCCGAACGTGAAACGTCGCGAAAGTCGTTTCGGTCATAGCGGTCGGGGTATTCGCCAGTTGCTATGCGCAACCATGTGGACCCTGCTCGCGTTCAGTCCGCCCTGCTGCGGCGCGCGATCACGTTCATCAACGAGAACGCCCACAGGGAAATAACACTCAGAGATATTGCCACTGCCGTCAATGTGACGCCACGCTCGGTGCAGTACGCGTTCCGGCGACATCTGAGCACCACGCCGCTGGAGTACCTCCGGCGCGTGCGACTCGACCGAGCCCACCGCGAACTGCAAACGGCCGACCCGCGCAGCGACACCGTGATGGCGATCGCGGGACGGTGGGGATTCACTCACGCAGGCCGGTTCAGCGGCGTGTACAAACGCACCTACGGGACTCCGCCGAGCGAGACGTTGCGGGCCTGACGGTTATCTCGGGAAGAAGCCTTCGCGAGTGAAGAAGCCGGGTTGCCATCCGCGTGCGCCGAGGCAGAGCATCGGGCGGCCGTCGGGCGTCTGGGCGGCGGCTTGAGGCTTGGGGCAGGGCGCTCCCACGTCTTGGACGCCGAACAGTTCGTACGAGGCCTGCCAGAATCCCTGGTTGGTCGGGATCGGCGGCCACTGGTTCTCGATCCAGCGGCACTGCAGGACTTCGCCGCCTGGTCCGCGCCCGAAGGTGAACCGCTCGAGGTTGAAGCACGGCCCGGTGAGGTGGGCGTCGTAGTTCATGCCCGGCACGTCGGAGGCGTAGCGGCCCGGCGTGTCGGGGTAGTCGGTGTCATCAGCGGAAGCGAGCGGGGCCGCGCAGATGGCGGCGCCGGCGATCGCGGCGGCGGCGAGCAGTTGGCGAATCATGTCCCACCCTCGATGTCAGGACCGGTCGGTCTCTGCAAAGCGTAGTAGGTGCGCCACGACGGCTGACCCTTTTCCTGTCACTGCACGCAGAACCGGCGATTGTGGAGGGTGCGGGGTGTTCGCGCCCTGGTGGTCCGCACGGCGGCGGCGTGTGGAAGCCTGCCGCCCAAATGCAGGCGAAGTCGCGAGGTCGCCGATTCAACCGCGCGATTACCGGGAAGCCTTACTGATATCCGCTCACAAGCGGCTTCGCGTCATGCTCGTATCGGCGCGGAGGGCAGTTCGACTTTGGAACGATCTTCGACTCGGTGAGGAACGCGGCAAGTGATTGCAATCGCGGTGGTGCTACTGGTTTCGGCAGCTGTGTTGATCCTGTTCGGCGTGGTGCTTTACGGCAATGGCGTCGGCACGGTTCCCGACGAGCCTGGCCGCGAGCCGGCGGCCACCCGAGAGGGCCTGCGGCGCGTCTCATGGACAGACCTGTTCGCGCGGATGAAGACATCGGTCCGAGACATTCTGAATGAGGACGCGAGGCGGCCCCAGAAGTTGACCGCGGCCGGCGCCTTCTGCGTCCTGGTGGGGAGCATCGTCCTGGTACTCGCGCTGCTGTCATTCGTCACCGCCATGGTGTAGCGACACCGCTGTGGTGCTTGTTGGATAGCGACGATAGGTCGAAACCCTCCCTGCGATCAGCGCAGGTCGGGCAGACTGACCGACATGAGTTGGGCGACCACGGTGACGAGCACGTTGGTGCCGTTTGCCTCTGTGACATCGACTGCGGCCGTGGCGATCTGGACCAAGCGCATCGATGCGAGGACCAAGAGAGAAGAACGAGATCACGCTCTCGTCCTGGACTACGAGAAGCGGGCTGGTGAGGACAAGAAGGCCGCGCTGAAGCGTCTGATCTCAGCCACTCTGCACCTCAAGCGCGGAGCCGAACAACTCGCTGGAGCTGAACAAAGCCTTAGCCAACGGCGGGCCGAGGCGATCAGACAACTGTACGAATTCCGTATACGCCTGGGGATGGACGACGGAATAGCAGAGTTGATGATTTATGCCGCGGAGCCGGTGCGTGACCTCACGGAGTTGATGCTCGACGAGTGGGATCGCCAGTTCCGAGAGCACGGCTACTCCTTGGCACAGTTGGATGCCTGCAAGAGGCGGCTCGTCCAAACCGCAGGCGACCTCGCGCCGACCGACGAACAAGCGATCTATGCGGAGCGCAAGTGGGACGAGCTCAAAGAAGAAGAAGGATCGTGGCTCAAAAGGCTCGGCGACGAGTCGGAAATTGACGTCGAGGCGCTGGTGGAACTCTGCAAGCAGATCTTGAAAGCCGCGCACAAGGACCTTCGTGGTGGTTACGGCGTAGAAACGGATTAGGCTGCGGTTGCACGGAAGTGCCCTTGCCGCAAGCCAACTTCTCCGCATCAATCTGGCTGAAGAGGCTGAACCCGTGATCGCGATGGTGGACCGGCTCATGCCCGATGGAGGTTATCGCCCCTCAGGGTGGTTAGGCGGCGGCACGGGTCGAAAAGATCCCCCGAGGTGGTCGGCCGCATTCGGGCGCCGGATGCCGTTGAGGTCTCCGAGGGCGCGTTGAGGGCGTGCGCTATCGAGAACGGCAGGCGTGCTGCACAGTGACAAGGCGGTCAGCGTAGCGGCCGCCGGGGTGGTTGAGTCGCATGACGGCCGTCACTAGCTTGGTCTAGGCGGTGGCTCAGGCTTTGCCAGGACATTGTGGATGTACTGGAGCGCGTCCTCGGCGTCACGGCCCACTGGACTGAACCCCACCCAGCCGTGAATGCCGCGGTCGACTTCGTACCAGTGGATGTCGACGCCCTCGGTTTGGGCGCGTCGGTGGAATGCTCGGGCGTCGGGGTTGAGCATGTCGTGGGTTCCGGTCATCACCGTGATGGTGGGTAACCCGGACAGCGGGCCGGTAGCTGGACTGATCAACGGATGATCGAGAGGGTCGCCCCCCGCGTAGCAGGTTGCTGCTCGGTGCAGGAAGTCGAGATTGAGGACCGGATCAACTTTGGCCACCGCGGGAACCGCGGGATCGGGCAGCCCAGCGTGCAACCACGGTGAGAGCAGTACCGCATCGCTGGGTTGCGGCAACCCTGCATCGCGGCTTGCATGGCACAATCCCAGCGCTAGCCCGCCACCGGCTGAGTCGCCCATAAGGACAACGGATTTCGGATCATGGTCGGCCAGGATCCGGCGGTAGACGCCGAGGAGAAACGTGTAGACCTCCCGGTAGGTATGTTCGGGAGCGAGGGGGTAGATCGGCACTGTTAGAGTGCGACGAAGAATGACGGACAGGTCGGCCAAAAACGGCCAGTAGAGCGCTGGCGCGAACTCGACAACATAACAACCGCCGTGCAGATAGAGCATGTGACCGTTGACGGTGACATCGTCAGGCAGCTTCGGACGGATCTCGTACACGGGCCAACCGTCGAAGTCATTGCGGGTGACCGCCACCTTTCTGTCGAGGCGCTTCGGCGGTGATCCGGCGTATGGACGTCGAGGCGGGCCGGCGGCCCAGCGGTCGATTTTTTTCGGCCGCAGGGTCAGGTAACGCGACTGGCTCAGCCATAATGCTCTGGCCACCAAGCGGTGTCGCAATCGGGCGCGAGGACTCACGTCGATAATTCTGGACTGAGCAGCCTCGGCGCGTGCGACTTCGGTGTCTCCAGTTTCTGCGCCTCATTGGATGGAACGAAAGGCCTCGACAGCCACGAAGACCCAGGTTGATGCTGAGCTGCTTCGGCTCCTATTGGCGTCGCTTCTCGATGTTCTACCCCACTACGAGAACAGGCAACAAGCCGAAGGGTTAGTTCAGCTTCATCGCGACGATGAGTTTCCTGAAAGCTGGGCTGCTCAGGGCCGCTCGTGCACCTGAGCGTCGAGATGGGCGGCGGCGTGCTTTAGCAACAGCACCGCGTCGGCCGCGGTGGTGTGCACGTCATCGTTGAAGGCGTCTAGGTCCGGCCAGTCCATTGCGTCGGCGGAATTGGCCAGCCGCACAAGTAGTAGTTCGAGCCGATCGACCTGCTGTTGCACCGCGCAAGGCTGCCCGGTGTGCCAGTAACCAGCCGCAGTACGAAGCGCCCCTCCCAGGCAGAAGCTGCATGGGGCGGCCACAGGCTCGGTGCGTGTCCGGTAGGCCCCCGCGCCGACGTGCTCGGTGCGCACCCGTACCCAGTTGCCCGGCGAGTCGGCTGCCGGGTGCACCTGAGTGCCATCGGCGTCACGGTAGTAGGCGCCTTGGGTCCACCCGCCGTCAGCCTCGATGAGCGCCAGGGCGCCCTCGATTACCTCCCGGTCGGTATTCATGTCAGCCATACCTTCAACGTACGAAGTAGGGCCGCGCCACAACACGAGGTTGGCCTCCCGAGTTTTGGGGGTTAACCCCCCTGAACACGAACATATGTACGACGACCCCGCCGCTAGGGTGCCAGCCGCTGCCGGGCGATATTTGCGTTCGCTCGGTACGACGCCGCACGGCGGAGCAGATGGATATCGCCGGAGACGGGGGACGATCACCGCGTCAGAAGACGGGGGAAAACCCCCTTACTGAAGCCAGGACAGACGGGCAGAGTAGTTAACAGGTCCGCCGGGCCGACCCCCCGCGGCCCGGCAGACCTTCCGCCGCAGGCACCAAGTCTCAAGCCCGACCAACACGCTCGACGGTTTTTTATCCACCCTCGCGCAAGCAGGGAACGGCAACGACAACACCGGCGAAACCGCCACCGCATCTAACGGCGGCACCGACATCCAGCTCCGCCTGAGAGCCGTAACGAGGACGACAGATCGACTCGCGGGCTCGTCACTATCGAGAAGCGGGCGTGGCGAAGACGTCACTCGCAAAATCACTCCGACGGCTGTCTGAGCCCGCTGAAGGTCTCGAAATAGAGCACATATGAGACCGCTGTCGAGAAGCATCCGGCAGGGCGTTCCCCAAGGCCAGGTTGTCTCAGAAGTTCGTCTCACGAGTGCTTGTCTCGCGGATTACGCCAAATCGCTTCTGAGACAGTGATAAGCCAGAGCCAACCGTCTCCCGTTAGCTGTCACTCTGGTGGCGGCTGGATGTCGGTGCCGCCGTTAGAGGCGGGCAGGTTTCGGTCGTCGGGCCAGTGACCCCGCCAACTGGCCGAAGCGGGCGCGGGCGGCCTACGTGCCGCTGCCGGGGTCGGTGCCGCCGCCGTTCTTGGCGGCCTTGCGGTCCTCCTTGGCAGCGTCCTTGGCGGCCTTGCGGTCATCCTTGACGGCTTTGCGGGCGTCTTTGACGGTCTGGCGGGCGTCCTTGATGGCTTCGCGGTCTTTGGGTTTGGTTTGCCGGAGGTCGTTGAGCGTCTCGCGTGCGGTGTTCAAGGCGGACTGAGGACCGCCACCGGTGCCGCCGTTACAGCCTCCGTTGCCGCCAACGCCGCCAGGGCCGTCACCACCGCCGCCGGCACCGCAGCCGTCATTACTGCCGCCGCCATCGTCACCTGGACTAGCCGAAGGGAGGGTGATCGACGGGAAGGCCGAAGCTGTCGGCGCGAGTGGCAGTACTAACGCTCCCGCTATCGAAACCACCGCCAGCAAACCGAGCGCCGCCTTCTTCATTCCATTCCCCTTGACTACTGCGAAGATTCCGAACGGGTGGCAGTATCGCCGTCTGAACTGCCGAGACCAAGACGAATTTACGGCACCGACAAGGGTCCGTACAGCAAATACACAGGTATCTGTGAAGCGATTCTTGCGTACGGCAGCAAATGATCGTCATTGACCTGGGAAAAGGCTCCCAGCGGCGAACTGTGTCGGCGATGCGGGGCCGGTCCTCTGCATCCTCAAGCACCCGGAATAACCGGTCTGAGAAGCGATTGGGCGTGTCCGGGGGCCACCGCCGCTGCGCCCGCACAGCGCGTCGTCGCCGGGAAGGTTCGGACCTCGCATTCGCGAGCCTCGCACCCGGCGGGCCCACATCGTTGGCGACACGAGCCGAACACTAGATCAGGCGAGCCGAGCTCCGCCTTGATTCAGATTCGGGTGTCACTCTGGTGGTGGCTGGGTGTCGGTCTCGTCGTCGGCTGCGGTGGCGGTGTAGCCGTCGTTCTCAGAGCTGTCGGATCGCGCTGAAGCGAGCTGCGGCGACGGCGGCGCTATCAACGTGTTGCGAATCAAAGTCCACTCCAGAGATTGATCGATCGGTGTGGCGCGCCAGCCCCGTCTGGTTTCGCCTTCAGATCAGACCGGTAGGGCGGTTACGGAGGTTATGAAATCAGGGGTTTCCGTATGACTTGTTTGCTGGGTCGTGCAGCGTGACTGTCCGGACGGTGCTGTTGGTCGTCGTCGGTGATACGCGGAAATTGTTCCGATCCAAGATTTGAGGTCGCGTGGTCGCAGCGTGGCTTCATGCCTGCTCTGGACCCGCGCGACCGTGTGCAGCGATTTGTCCTCCGTGCCCGGAAGCCTGGGAACCGATTTACGAGGACCTTGAGTTTGTCACCAGTGAGGCCGACCGACGGTGAGGACGGTGTAGGTCGGCCAAGCCGCTGCAGACGGGCAAAATCACCGGAGTCAGCCGGATGGTTCCGAAGCCCTAGCACTCGTATCCATCGCGGTACTTAGGGCAATCATGGGAAATGGTGGTTGAGAAGACGGTGGTGTACTGGCTCGTCCGCGCCGGCGACCGGTCGCTAAGACCATCCAGGGTCGAGGCAAAAACTCGCGTCAGCAATCACCAGCAAAGGCGCGGATGATGCGCTTCCCCGCCAATCAGTGACGGCGAATCCCCTCGTCACAGGGATTTACAAGGGTACGGTTCTGCGAGCCGCATGCCGCCCAGGGTTTACGGGATCGGGCCGCCGCCCGGCTCGTTCTTCGCGGCCTTACGGGCGTCCTTCGCCGCTTTGCGGGCGTCCTTGAAGGCCTGGCGGGCGTCTTTCACGGCCTCACGGGCGTCCTTGATGGCCGCGCGGTCCTTGGGCACAGCCTGGCGGAGGTCGTTGAGATTCTCGCGGGCGATATTCAAGGCAGCCCCAGGACCGGTGCCGGGGCCGGGAGGGTTGGTGTCGGGGCCGGGGCCGGGCGGCGGAGTATCGGTGCCGCCGCCGGGCGGTGTGCTTCCACCATTCCCCGTTCCGTCATCGCCGCCACCAATACCGCCTTCGGTACCATCGTCCGAGCCAGCGGGGGCCAACGGCACATTGAGAGTCGGTTGAGCCGCAGCTACAGGAACGAATGGAAACGCCCCCGCTCCAGCAATCGAAACAGCCGCCACCAGACCGAGCGCAGCTTTCTTCATCAGATTCCTCCTCGACCGCCTGAACTTTTGAAAAGGAAGCAGCTAACCGTCTGAACTGCTGAGACCGAATTGAATTTACTTCTTCGACAGGATTTGGACAGCGACTACTCAGGAATCGCGTCGGTGCTTATTGCAAATGGCAGCAAATGATCTTCATTGGCCTGGTGAAATGCTCTAAGTCAGCGGCAACTTCATTTCACTGACACCTGCACCATTTCCGAGATCGGCATGTCTGGCTCGGCGTGAGTTCGGCGGGGGAACTGTGGAGTCCAGACTCCGTGATGTGTTTGCCCATTTTTAGCCCGCAGGCATTGCCAAGCGGTTCAAAACATGGCTTCTAGGGCAAAACTATGGTGCGCGATACTGGGATTGAACCAGTGACCTCTTCCGTGTCAGGGAAGCGCTCTCCCGCTGAGCTAATCGCGCCGAACCTTCGTAGAGGTGGAGACGGGAATCGAACCCGTGTGCACGGCTTTGCAGGCCGTTGCCTCACCACTCGGCCACTCCACCGCTGGGGTTGATGCCACTGCACCTTCGAGCGGATGACGGGATTCGAACCCGCGACCCTCACCTTGGCAAGGTGATGCGCTACCAACTGCGCTACATCCGCGCGCCACGAACGACTCGTCGCCCGTCGCGAAGGACGACGATAGTCCACCAAAGTGTAGCTGCACAAATCCCGACGTTCGCCGGTGCGTCTCTGCCCGTTCACATCTCAAAACTGCTGGTACCCCCCGCGCGAGACGAAGAATCCGCGGTCCCGAGCGGTAGTCGCGGCACGTGACCCCGCGTCCGCGCTCTCGCATCGCAGAATGTCCGACCGGACCGCCTCACCCGTAGGCAACCGCGCATCGACGCCGAGTGCGGCGTCACGTCGGTGGGCGGAACCCCCGTATCGGGCGGGCCCCACCAACGTCGCGCCGCAGGGATCAGCGAGACCCACCGCCGTGCATTGCCCACCGCGTGACCATAGGCCGGCAACCCCCTGCGCGGCCGACCGAATCACCAAGCCAACGGCGCTGATCTTCGCCGGTGAATTCGGGGCGCGATGCTGGATCGTGCTAGTGTTCGACGTCGTTCGACCGTTCGGTCGACTCTCCGGTCTCGTAGCTCAGTGGGAGAGCGTCCGCCTCACACGCGGAAGGTCGCTGGTTCGAACCCAGCCGGGACCACACTAGAGCGAGGTGGACTAAGTAGTTCACAGCTTGAGACGGCGGTTGCCCGAGTGAGTGATCGCCTCTGAAGGCGTCAGCGCGTATTCCTCGCGCCCAGGAATTCGTCGCATCTTCCCAAGCGCATCTCACCGGTGGGTCGCGCCCTGAGCTGGTCGTGATTCTTACGTTGTGACGGGGGAGTACTCGGGCTCGTGCGCGGTGACTCGATCTCGCCGCCGTTCGAGATTTGCTCTGCGCAATCAGCGGCGATGCTGCGATTATGTGGCCTATGGCGGCTGGGGGAAATCCCGCGATGCAGCAGGCCGCTGAGCGGCTTCTGACAGCGGCTCATATCGAGCCAGCGGGCCTCTTAGTCGAGGGTGAAGCGGGAATTGGTAAGACCACTGCCTGGCTGAATGTCCTGGATGCCGCACGGGGACGGGGCTTTCAGGTCCTCTCCGCACGCGGACATCAGACCGAGTCGGTGCTGGCCTACGCCGCTGTGGCAGATCTGCTGGCCGACATCGATGCCGCGACCATCGACGAATTGCCCAGGCTCCAGCAACTCGCCGTGAACCGGGTGCTACTGCGTGCAGACCGCGACGGTCCACCAATCGATCACCGCGTCGTGGCCGCCGCTGTGGGCACGCTTCTCGAACGCCTCTCGGCGGCCGCACCGCTGCTAGTAGCGATCGACGACGTGCAGTGGCTGGATGCATCTAGCCGCGTAGTGCTCGGCTTCGTCATCCGCCGCCTACGCGGCCGAATCGGTGTGCTGGCGACCGAACGCTGCGATCCTGGCCAGGGTCGTGCAGAGGAGTGGCTGACTTTGGCTAGCGCCGAGCAGATGGCTCGAATTCGACTGCAGCCGTTGAGTCTTGGAGCTCTCCATCAGTTGCTGCTGCAGAGAATCGGGCACTCCTTCAGCCGAGTGGTGCTCGTGCGAATAGCAGAAATATCGGGCGGCAATCCGTTTTATGCTCTTGAGCTTGCTCGTGTGATCGATGGACGCGAACCGCTCGCCGGCCCGGGTCTACCCGCCACCCTGGCCGAGTTGGTACGCATGCGCGTCGGGCGTCTGGAAGGGGACATAAGGCCGGTGCTGCTAGCCGCGGCGTCTGTTGCGGCTCCCACTGTCGATCTCTTGGCCCGGGTCACCGACTCGACTGTGGAGCACGTCATGGAGGTACTCGAAGCCGTCGAAACCGATGGCGTTGTCGAAATTGACGGCAGCAGGGTCCGCTTCACGCATCCCTTGCTCGCTTACGGGGTGTACAGCGAGGCTTCTGCGGCCAGTCGCCGAGCCATGCATCGTGCCTTGGCGTCCGTGGAAGTCCACCCCGAACTCAA
Organism: Mycolicibacterium flavescens; assembly: GCA_900637135.1. Taxonomy (NCBI): domain Bacteria; kingdom Bacillati; phylum Actinomycetota; class Actinomycetes; order Mycobacteriales; family Mycobacteriaceae; genus Mycobacterium; species Mycolicibacterium flavescens. Next base: position 3,151,700 of record LR134353.1, on the reverse strand, counting down.
AGCGCGCCATCTTGCGCTTGCCGCTACGACTGCCGACGAGGCGACTTTCGCGACTCTGGACTCAGCAGCCGAGGCGACTCGGCATCGCGGCGCACCTGCGGCCGCGGCCGAGCTGCTTGAACTCGTGATCAACCTGGGCGGCGGCACACCGATGCGCCGAATGCGGGCGGCCGAACATCACCTGCGTGCCGGGAACACCCAACGGGCCGCAGAGGTGCTGAGGCCTGCGTTGGTTGAGCTGGAAGACGGACCGCTGCGAGCCCTCGCACTGATCCTGCATGGCGGCATTCTCGTGTACGAGAACACGTTCGATGAAGCGGCCGTACAACTTGAGCGAGCCCTGGACAATGCCGCGGAACATCCCGCTATCAGGGTGCGTGCTCTGCTGATGCTTTCCTTCGCACAGGCCACCGCCACTCACTACGAGGCTGCCCTGCGCAGCGCCGCAGAGGGAATCGCGATCGCCGACTCTCTTGAGGAACCCGGTCTGATCAGCCAAGCACTGGCGACGTATGTGACCGTGAACGCCCTGTATGGCAATGGAATTGACGAAACCGCGCTTGAGCGGGCACTGCAGCTCGACGATGAGACCAGCGACGCGCCGGTGCCGTTGTGTCCACGAGCCGCCGCACTCCAGGTGCTGGCGTGGGCCGGGGACTTCGGCGCAGCCCGTGCGCATGGCGAGTCGTTGCGACGCTCCTGCGAGGAGCGTGGTTCCGACAGCGAGATCTTGTTCATCGCTATCCATGCGACCCTGATCGAGATCTGGCAGAGCCGCTTTGGGGAGGCGGCACGAGTCGCCGAGGACTCGATGCAACGAGCCCAGCAACTCGGCGGGGACCACCCGTTGGCCATTGCGGGCATTGTCACTGCCGCCGTGTCGGCCTTCACCGGTCGCGAGCAAGACGCCCGCGATGCTGCGCACTCCGCTCTGATCGCTGCACGGCAATGTGGAGCGCCGGGGGCTGAGAACTGGGCGCACATGATCTTGGGGTTTCTCGAGGTGTCGCTTGGCAACCACGCCGAGGCGATTCGTCATTTCGAACCGGGTCTGGCGGGCCTGGGCTCGACACCGCCAGGTACAGAATTGATAACGGCCTGGTGGGTGCCCTACGCCGCCGAGGCGATGATCAACCTGGGCAACGTCACAGACGCTGCAGCGGTACTCGATCTGTTGGAGAGCAATGGACGCCGTCTGGACCGCGCTTGGATGATTGCGGCCGCCCTGCGCTGTCGAGCAATGCTCGCCGCGACGAAGGGTGTTCTGACCGAGGCAGAAGAACTTGCTCGTGAGGCGCTCGCGGAACATGAACGGACTTCGATGCCTTTTGAACTTGCGCGCACTCGGTTGCTGCTCGGTCAGCTGCAGCGGCGCCAGCGTCTCAAAGAGGCAGCGGCAAATACCCTGCGAGAAACGCTGGAAATCTTCGAAGACACGGGCGCGTCGATATGGGCCGAGCGCACGCGTGCCGAATTGTCCCGCGCCAAGAGCAGCCGTGCTGGGGACTCGGTACTCACCTCAACCGAACAACGAGTCGCCGAACTGGCCGCTACCGGAATGACCAACCGTGACATCGCATCGGCCTTGTTCATCAGTGCGAAAACGGTGGAACATCACCTGAGCCGGGTTTACCGCAAGTTGGGTATTCGCACCCGTGCTCAACTGGGCAGGCGGATGGCCCCTCATAGCTAGCACCGGCGCGGACTCGCGCGCCGATCCTTTGGATCAAGCCGACGCAAACCACGCTCCCACACTGGCCGTGAGCCGTCCCGGCGGCATCCCGATTCGCTCGCATACCTCAGTGACACTCTCCGGCGACGTGGCCGCAAACACTCCGTAGAAAACCTCGTCCTCAGGTACTGCCACGGCACCCACGAGGCGCACCACACTGAATTCGCCGTCGCTGTTCTCCAGTGCCGCCTGCAGCCTCGTCACCAGACGCTCGACGGCGTCCTGAGTCAAGTTCGCGAGATACCACTCTGCGAAATAACACGAAACGCAATCCACCGAAGCATCCATGTCCCGCACGCTATGCGGAACCGCATAACAAGGAATCGGGAGATTCCCTAGGTTGAGGGCTCGGAGCACGTGGCCCTACGACCACGTCACATCTCCCTCGGCACGCGGACCGCCGCCTCACCTCCCTAAACTCGTACCATGCCTGTGGCCATCGATGCTAAGCGAGCGAGTCGTCATGTCTGAAGAGAAGCCGCCCGGCGAGATCCTTCCGGAAAGCGAATGCTGGAACCTGTTGGGCAGTGTGTCGTTGGGGCGCCTAGTCACCAGCGCTGATGGGATTCCCGAGATTTTTCCGGTGAACTTCGTCGTCCAGCGCAAGACGCTCCTGTTTCGCACCGCGCAGGGCACCAAGTTGGTCAGCACTGCGGTCAACCGCGACGTGCTCTTTGAAGCCGACGATCACAACGTCGGCGAAGGATGGAGCGTCATCGTGCGGGGCGTCGCGCGGACCGTGCACGACGACGACGACCGTGCGGAGGCCGAGCGGGCGCAATTACTGCCCTGGACCACGCACGCCAAGGACCACTACATCCGGGTGCTTCCGCGACGCGTCACCGGCCGGCGCTTCCGCTTCGGTTCGTAGCGGCCGGCTAGCGCCTGCGTCGCCACACGATGATCCCGACAACGGCGAGCACGGCGACGATCGCTGCGATCGGCACCGTCTGCTTCGGATTGTCGGTGGCGGTGTGGCGGAGCGTGTCCGCCTTCTCGACGACGCGCTCCTTGGCCTCGGCCGCCCTGTCCTTGGCGTGCTCCTTGGTCTCGTCGACTTTCTCCTTCGCGCGCGTCTTCACATCCAGCTTGGCCTGCAGCGCCTCAACCGTCTCGCCGAGTTCCTGGCGGGTCTGCTCGATGTCGGCCTCGATGTCGTCGACGCCCGCATCCGGTCCGGGCTCGGGGCGTGGATTCGGTGCGGTCATGACCGGGCGTCCTTTAGTTCTTGGATGTCTGCTTTCACCGTTTCAACGGTCTTCGGCGCCGCCGGTGTGACCTCCCGAGCCTGGCTGCGTCCCACCAGAGCCGCGATACCCGCGATCACGAACAGCACTGCCGCAACGATCAGCGCCGCGGCCCAAACGGGCAGCACGAGAGACAACGCCGCCACCCCCGCCGCGATCAACGTCGCCGCGCCGAAGAAGGCCAGCAGGCCCGCCACGCTGAACAAGCCCGCGCCGATCCCGGCATGTCGGGCCGATTCCTGAAATTCCTTCTGCGCCAACCGCATTTCGTCACGGATCAACCGCGATGTCTGCTTCGACAACTGGCTCATCAACTCGCCGACCGACGCGTCAGCGCCAGGCCTGGATTCCACCGTCATCACATACCAACCTCTGACTTGTCTTGACGTGTCGCGACAGTGATGCCCGTGGTCAACACGCCCGAAACACCAAAGCCCCTTTGAATGCATCTGCTGACCGTTATCTGAGCGACGACGGGAAGGGCGGCAGAACCGCAGGTGGGACCGGAGATCGAGGCCGCGGTCGACTTTCAATGCGGCTCTACCATGCCGAAGCGGTCACCATTTGGAAACGGCGCGGTGCGGCGTGGCGTGTCCTTGACAACAGGCTGCTGATATTAACGCGGTCGTATGGACGCGACCTCGGTACGGCATGCAAGGTCTGCTGCCTCGGTTGAACGAATGTGTGAGCGTGAGTGGAGGGATCAACGTCGATGACGACCTTTAAAGGAGTCAACATCGCGGCAGCCGTGGGGGCTGGTTTGTTGGGTGCGGCCATCGGAGTGGCCGTCGCACTGAGTCCGGTCGCCTCGGCCGGGGGATATGAATGTGTGGAATCGAAGGGCGGCGCACCTGCCGGCGCACCCGGGGCGCCCGTCTGTGCTCCGCTGACAGATATGGCCGGCGTGCCGATGGCACTTCCCGGCCCGCCTCCTATCGCGCCGCCGTTGGTGCCGCCCGTCGTGCCTCCGCCGCTGGTGCCGCCGCTTGTGCCCCCGCCGCTGGTGCCGCCGCTTGTGCCCCCTCCGCTGGTGCCGCCGGTGGCCGGAGCTCCGATCGTGGGCGGCGCTCCCGCAGTGGTAGGCGCTCCGCTCACGGAGATGGGCGGACTGGCCGGAAAGGGCAAGGGAGACCCATCCCGTCCGCCGGCGCCCGGAGCGCCCGTTCCGGGTCAGCCCACTCCGCCAGGGCCGGCGACCTGACGGCCCACCGAGGATAGTCCCTCCGGTTTGGCCCGGCGGCGAGCAAGTCTCGCGGCCGGGCCAAATCCATTGGTTCCCAATTAATTTGGACTAATCTCCGCAGGGCGGGCCGCTGTAGCCGAACCGTGACGGAGACTTAACCGAATTGCCCAGGCGCTCTTGGTCTTAAAGCGCTCCGGCTGCCCTACCATTATTGACATTGTTGTAATTTCAAGGGAGGCACCAAGATTGCGTGCTGTACTTCGGTGTGTTCTCGCCGCGGTTGTCGTCGCCACCAGTGTGGTCGCAGGGCCGGCCGGCGAAGGTGCGGCGGCCGCTAGTCAGGCGGTGAGAGGTGCCATCGCCTCCATACTGCCCGCCGAGGATCAGGTCGTGGGGATTGCACATCCCGTGATAGTGACGTTCAAGCACTCCGTCGTCGACCGGGATGCGGCCGAGCGGTTGCTCGACATCACCTCGACACCCCCGATGACGGGTACGTTCGAGTGGCTCGACGCCAAGACCGTCCATTGGGCGCCCGACGAATTCTGGCCCGCCCACAGCACCATTGCGCTGTCTGTCGGCGGCTTCAAGACGAACATCGCCACCGGCGCAGCGGTTGTCGGCGTGGCCAATATCGCTGACCACACCTTCACGGTCACGATCGACGGGGTCCCACCCGACAAACTGCCTTCGCCGCACCACCGGCCCTTCTTCGGTGAGCCCGGGGTCTTTCCGGCCTCGATGGGCAGACCCGAATACCCGACGCCGGTGGGGACATTCCCGGTGTTGGCCAAAGAACGCGAAGTGAAGATGGATTCGAGCAGCGTCGGCATCCCCGTGACCGCAGACGACGGCTACCTGCTCGACGTGGAATGGGCTGTAAGGCTCACCAGACGTGGCATCTTCGTGCATTCGGCACCGTGGGCGATCAACTCACTGGGCCACGAGAACGTCAGCCACGGATGCATCAGCCTCAGTCCTGCAGACGCCGAGTGGTACTTCGACAACGTCAAGGTCGGAGACCCGGTTCTGGTGCAGGAGAACAACGTCGAGGTGCCGCGGCCGCGGGTCGAACCGGCGAATCCTGAGGTTCCGCGGGTGATCGCCCGGTAAAGGGACTTCGCGTTCAAGGACGCGACTGGTCCACGATCTCCTTGGCGATCTTGAGCAGCGGCACATTGGAGTCCTGCGACAGTTTGCGGAGCAGATCGAAGGCCTGGACGGCGTCGACGCCGTAGCGTTCCATCATCATCCCCTTGGCCTGTCCGATAATGTCGCGGCTGGCCAGGGCCTGCCTGAACTGTTCGTCGCGGCGCGCGGCGTTCCAGGCCACCGACGAATGGGCGGCGAACACCAGTCCCAGGCTTCTGGACTCCTCACCGAAGGCGTCGGGTTCCTCGGAATAGACGTTGAGCGCGCCCATCGTCTCGCCCTCGATGAACAACTGGAACGCCATGATTGAGCGAATCGGCGTCTCCGCCAAGGCATCCTGGCGATAGAGCGGAAAACGGTCGTCCGTGTGGAGATCGGCGACGTAGACGACCTTCTTGTCCCACGCCGCGGTCAGGCACGGACCCTCCTGGTGGCGCTGCTGAATCTTGTCCAACAGCATCGGGTACATATGCGTCGCCGCAGGCGTCTCGACGCTCTTGGGCTTGCGGGTGATCGTGATACCGGCGTACCGGGCCCCGGGGATCTCGACGGCCGCATGTTCGGCCAACTCCGCGATCACGGTGTCCGCATCGGGTCGGCTGTAGAGCCCGCGCACCAGCTCCGCGATGCGCAGGTGCGCGTCCTCGCGTTCGTCGGGTCTGTTCGCCATCACCATTCGGAGTCCTTCACCGTCGTCCAGATTACGCGGGCAAGTTCAAGATCGACCTGCCGACAGCTCGTAATTATCGGTGACGAAAGCCGCCGCCAGTGCATTTTCATCTGCATCGCGGATCCGTGCGCTACAGCGCCCTCAGATACCGGTCGGTGACCACTCGCTGGACCAGGGACGTCGCCGGCGACCCGAGGCGACTCCACCAGGTCGCGTGCCGCGAGAACGCCGTCACCACGGCCGAGACTTCGTCAGAAGCCGGGTCGTAGCGGACCAGGAACAGCTCCTCGCCCGACTCTGCGTGACCGGGCAAGGTGCCGTAAGCGAATCCGCGGGCGTGGCGGTTGTCGACGAGGTAGACCACGCGACACGGTGCCGCGATCGGGCCGAGGTGTACCAGGACCTCCGAGCCGACCTCGGCGACCTCCGTCGTCGCCTCGACTCGCACCCCTGCGCCGCGCAGCATGCCCCAGCGCATGCCGGCCGCCGCGGCTTCGTCGAAGCGGTCGCGGCCGTGGCCGATGACCGCCGTCTTGTGCACGTGGTGGTAACCGGGCGGCAGCGTGCCGGCGGTGGCGCCCACCTCGGGATACGTCAGCGGGAGCGCGGCGAGATCGCTGAGCCTCACCCGCGCTACCTTGCCATCGTCGGCGTACGGTCGGTGACATGACCACCCCCGTCGCACAGGCGTCCGGCACGTTCACCATCGGCGACCTGACGGTCAACCGGCTCGGCTTCGGCGCAATGCGGTTGACCGGCAAGGGAGTCTGGGGTCCTCCCCAGGACCGCGACGAGTGTCTGCGGGTCCTGCGGCGCGCCGTCGAACTCGGGGTCAACTTCATCGACACCGCCAACTCCTACGGCCCCTACGTCTCCGAGGAACTGATCCGCGAGGCACTGCACCCCTACGACGGTGTCGTCGTCGCGACCAAGGCCGGGTTGCTGCGCACCGGGCCCGACGTGTGGCCGGTGCTCGGCTACCCGGAGTACCTGCGCCAGGAGTGCGAGATGAGCCTGCGCCGCCTTGGCGTCGAGACCATCGACCTGTTCCAGCTGCACCGCATCGACACGAAGTTTCCCGCCGAGGACCAGGTGGGCGAGCTGCTCAAGCTGCAGCAGGAGGGCAAGATCCGCCATATCGGCCTGTCCGAGGTCACCGTCGACCAGCTCGAGGCCGCACAGAAGGTGGCCCCGATCGTCACCGTGCAGAACATGTACAACCTCAGCGTCCGCTCCGCCGAACCGGTGCTCGATGCCTGCGAAGCCCGCGGCATCGGGTTCATCCCGTGGTTTCCGCTGGCCGCCGGGCCACTGGCCGCGCCCGACGGGCCACTGCAGCGCATCGCGGCCGACCATCACGCCAAGGCCTCGCAGTTGGCGTTGGCGTGGCTGCTCAAACGCTCGCCGGTGATGCTGCCGATACCCGGCACCTCCAAGGTGGCCCATCTGGAGGAGAACGTCGCCGCCGCGGAGATCGAGCTGTCCGACGACGAGTTCGAGACATTGAGCAAAGCCGGAGCCGCCGGCGACTGAGCGAGGCAATACGGTGGACGGGTGAGCTCTGAGCGGCCGCCCGGTGGTGGCTTCAATCCGCCGGTCGCCACCGATAGCGGTGGACCCGACTACGGACGTTTCATCGAAGCGGTCCGCACGTTGCAGGATCATGCCCGCGCAGCCGACGCCCCAGACGATGTCATCAGCGAAGCCGCCGACCAGATCGAGAAGGTCTCGCAGCTGCTCGCCCCCTACTACGCCGACGAATGGTCCTCACCCTCCGGCCGACGGCTGGACCTGCCCAACCGCGGCAACATCTTGTCGATCCCGCTCGACGTGCACGTCACCGACGATCAGCGCATCGAAGGCACCACCGAGTTTCGCCGCTTCCACCTCGGCCGCAACGGGGCTGCGCACGGCGGCAGCGTCGCGCAGCTGTTCGACGCCCTGCTGGGTTTCACCGCGTTCAAGCTCAGCGGCAGTAGGGCCCAGCGCACGGCATTCCTGCACATCGACTACCGGCACATCGCGCACGTCGAGAAGCAGTTCCAGGTGCAGGCGGGGATCGACCGGATCGAAGGCCGCAAGATCTTCGTCTCCGGGCGATTGCTCGACAGCGACACCGTGCTTGCCGAGGCACAGGCGCTGTTCGTCAAACTCAAACCGGGTCAGCCGTGAACGCCGCCGAGGTGAAACGGCGTCTTGGGCGGTGGCGCGACCGGGTCCGGGACCGTCGCTCGATCAACTTCGCCTACCGCATCGGGGTGGGCGTCGTCGGTGCCGTGGTCCTCGGGCTGGGCATCCTGGCCATCCCGTACCCGGGCCCGGGCTGGGCGATCGTCTTCGTCGGCCTCGGCATCTTGGCCACCGAGTTCGAGTGGGCGCGACGCCTGCTGGGCTACGCCAAGGAGCGCTACGACAAGGCGATGGACTGGTTTCATCGTCAGCACAGCATCGTCCAGATCATCGGCGGAGTGTTCACCGCGCTGGTGGTGTTCGCCACGCTGTGGCTGTTGGGCGCGGTCCACTTCTTCGGCGACCTCGTCGGGCTGGAGCACAAGCTGCTTCAGAGCCCTCTGGGCATCGGATCCTGACGGGGCCGATCGCAGGTGGGCACCGATAGCATGGTCGCGTCCTCGAGTCTGTTGACAATGAAATTGGAGAGTCACCGATGAGCGCCGCCACCAACCGCACCCCAGCAGCCCCGATCCGGGTCGCTGCCGGGACGACTGCGGGGGAGGCGGTGCGCGAGGCGGGCCTGCCGAGCCGGGGCGCATCCGACGCGATCGTCGTCGTCCGCGACGCCGAGGGCCGGCTGCGCGATCTGTCGTGGGCGCCCGACACCGACGTCGAGGTGACTCCCGTGGCCGCCGACACCGACGACGGCCGCAGCGTGCTCCGGCACTCCACCGCGCACGTGCTCGCACAGGCCGTGCAGGACCTCTTCCCGCAGGCCAAGCTCGGCATCGGTCCGCCCATCGCCGACGGCTTCTACTACGACTTCGACGTCGAGCGCGCGTTCACGCCCGAAGACCTCGCTGCGCTGGAGAAGCGCATGCGCCAGATCGTCAAGGAAGGCCAGCTGTTCTCCCGGCGCGTCTACGAGTCGAAAGACCAAGCGCGCGAAGAACTCGCCAACGAGCCCTACAAGCTCGAGCTGGTGGACGACAAGTCCGGCGACCCCGACGTGATGGAGGTCGGTGGGGACGAGCTGACCGCCTACGACAACCTCAATCCCCGTACCCGCGACCGTGTTTGGGGCGATCTGTGCCGCGGTCCCCACATCCCGACGACGAAATACATCCCGGCGTTCAAGCTCACCCGCAGCTCGGCGGCCTACTGGCGCGGTAACCAGAACAACGCCAGCCTGCAGCGGATCTACGGCACCGCCTGGGAGTCGCAGGAGGCGCTCGACAAGCACCTCGAGCTCATCGAGGAGGCGCAACGCCGCGACCATCGCAAGCTCGGCGCCGAGCTTGACCTGTTCAGCTTCCCGGACGAAATCGGTTCGGGGCTGGCGGTTTTCCACCCCAAGGGTGGGATCATCCGCCGTGAGCTCGAGGACTACTCGCGGCGCAAGCACATCGAGGCCGGCTACCAGTTCGTCAACACCCCGCACATCACCAAGGCCGAGCTGTTCAAGATCTCCGGCCACCTCGATTGGTATGCCGACGGCATGTTCCCGCCGATGCATCTCGACGCGGAACTCGACCCCGACGGCACGGTGCGTAAACCCGGCCAGGACTACTACCTCAAGCCGATGAACTGCCCCATGCACTGCCTGATCTTCCGCTCGCGTGGGCGTTCGTACCGCGAACTTCCGTTGCGTCTCTTCGAATTCGGCACGGTGTATCGCTACGAGCTCTCCGGCGTCATACACGGGTTGACGCGGGTGCGCGGGCTGACGATGGACGACTCGCACATCTACTGCACCCGCGAACAGATGCGCGACGAGCTGACCTCACTGCTGCACTTCATCCTCGACCTGCTCGCCGATTACGGCCTGACCGACTTCTATCTCGAGCTGTCGACGAAGGACCCCGAGAAGTTCGTCGGCTCCGACGAGCTGTGGGAGGAGGCCACCAACGTGCTGGCCGAGGTCGGCGCCGCCTCGGGGCTCGACCTCGTGCCCGATCCCGGCGGCGCGGCGTTCTACGGCCCGAAGATCTCGGTGCAGGTCAAAGACGCGCTCGGCCGCAGCTGGCAGATGTCGACCATTCAGCTGGACTTCAACTTCCCGGAGCGCTTCGAGCTGGAGTACACCGCCGCGGACGGATCGCGACAGCGACCCGTGATGATCCACCGCGCGCTGTTCGGCTCGATCGAGCGGTTCTTCGGCATCCTCACCGAGCACTACGCCGGAGCCTTCCCGGCGTGGCTGGCGCCCGTGCAGGTGGTCGGCATCCCCGTCGCCGACGACCACGTTCCCTACCTGAATGGCCTTGCGACGCAACTGAAGATGAAGGGTGTCCGGGTTGAGGTGGACGCCAGCGACGACCGGATGGCCAAGAAGATCGTCAACCACACCAACCAGAAGGTGCCGTTCATGTTGGTGGCGGGGGACCGCGACGTCGAAGCCGACGCCGTCAGCTTCCGCTTAGGTGACCGCACGCAGATCAACGGTGTACCGCGCGACAAGGCCGTCGCCGCGATCACCGACTGGATCGCCAGCCGTCGAAACGCCGCTCCCACAGCCGAACTGCTCGAGGCGGGTACCGCCAAGTGAGCGCCGAAGAGCAAGCCGACAGCGGCATCGACGAGCACACGGTGGTCGACCGCGGCGCCGGCGACCCCGACCATCTGCAGCGGCTCTGGACGCCGCACCGGATGAGCTACATCGCCGAAGCGCCCATGAAGGGCGGGTCGGCGGGTTCGGGCAAGTCCCGCCAGCCGTTCACCGACATCCCCACGATGCCCGACGAGGAGGGACTGGTCGTCGCGCGCGGCGAGTCCGTCTACATCGTGCTCAACCTCTACCCGTACAACCCGGGGCACTCGATGGTGGTGCCCTACCGACGGGTGTCGGAATTGGAGGACCTCAACCCCGACGAGAGTTTCGAGCTGATCTCGTTCACGCAGAAGCTGATTCGCGTGATCAAGTCGGTCTCTCACCCGCACGGTTTCAACGTCGGGCTCAACCTGGGCCAGTCCGCGGGCGGCTCGCTGGCCGACCATCTGCACATGCACGTGGTCCCCCGCTGGAGCGGCGACGCGAACTTCATCACGATCATCGGCGGCTCGAAAGCGGTGCCGCAGTTGCTGCGTGAGACCCGTGAACTGCTGGCCACCGAGTGGGCGAGACAGCAGTGAGCAACTTCTACCTGATGACCCGCGCGGCGTACGAGAAGATCAGCACGCCGATTGCCAAGGGTGCGCTGCGCGCGGGGTTCACCCCGGACAGCATCACGATTCTGGGCACCGCGGGGTCGGTGCTGGGGGCGTTGACGCTGTACCCGATCGGTCATCTGTGGTGGGGCTCGTTCGTCGTGTGGCTCTTCGTGCTGGCCGACATGCTCGACGGTGCGATGGCCCGCCAGCGCGGCGGAGGCACCCGATTCGGGGCGGTGCTGGACGCCACCTGCGACCGCATCAGCGACGGCGCCATCTTCTGCGGGCTGCTGTGGTGGGCGGCGTTCGGGCTGCAGAGCGCATCGCTGGTGGTCGCGACGGCGATCTGCCTGGTGACCTCGCAGGTCATCTCCTACATCAAGGCCAGGGCCGAAGCCAGCGGACTGTCGGGGGAGGGCGGTCTGATCGAACGTCCGGAGCGGCTGATCATCGTGCTGCTGGGTGCGGGACTATCCGGTCTGTTCGGGGTGGTGTGGCTGCTGCACATCGCGATGTGGGTGCTCGCGGTGACCAGCCTGGTGACGCTGGGTCAGCGTGTGCACAGCGTGCGGACCTCACCGGGAGCGATGGACCGAATCGCCAAACCCGAGGCCACCGACGCGGGCGGGGACGAACCGGAGGCGGACGAGCCGTGACGACCAGCCCCTCGGGACCGTCGGCCATTGCCAACCCGCTGGGTGGCCGGTTGGCGGACTGGGGGTACGCGACGGGCTGGCGGATGGTGCGCGCGATGCCGGAATTCTTCGCACGCAACACATTTGATGCCGGTGCTCACTTCGCGGCGCGCGGCGGTGGGCCCGAACAGCTGCGCAAGAACCTGGCCCGTGTCGTCGGTGTACCGCCCGAGCAGGTGCCCGACGGCCTGATTCGTGCTTCGCTTGCCTCCTACGCCCGATACTGGCGGGAGGCTTTCCGATTGCCGACGATGGACCACGAGGCGATCGCCCGCGAACTCGTCGTCGACGACGTCGACCTGCTGTGGGCCGCGTTGGACGCCGGCCGCGGCGCGGTGCTGTCGCTGCCGCACAGCGGCAACTGGGACATGGCAGGGGTCTGGCTGGCCCAGAACTACGGCACGTTCACCACGGTGGCCGAACGCCTCAAGCCCGAGTCGCTGTACAACCGCTTCGTCGCGTACCGGGAGGGTCTGGGATTCGAAGTCGTCCCGCTGACCGGCGGTGACCGGCCGCCGTTCGAGGTGCTTGCCGAGCGGTTACGCGACAACCGGCCGGTATGCCTGATGGCCGACCGTGACCTCAGCCGCAGCGGGGTCGAGGTCGATTTCTTCGGCGAACCCACGCGCATGCCCGCGGGCTCGGCCAAACTCGCCATCGAGACCGGGGCGGCACTGTTCCCGGTGCACTGCTGGTTCGAAGGCGATGGGTGGGGCATGCGCGTGTTTCCCGAGATCGACACGTCATCGGGCGACGTCACCGTCATCACCCAGGCGTTGGCCGACCGGTTCGCCCGCAACATCGCCGCCCACCCGGCCGACTGGCACATGATGCAACCGCAGTGGCTGGCCGACCTGTCGGCGGAGCGACGGGCGAGGCTGGAGGCCAGCCCGTGAGGATCGGCATGGTCTGCCCGTACTCATTCGATGTGCCGGGCGGAGTGCAATCGCACGTGTTGCAGCTGGCGGAGGTGATGCACGGGCTGGGCCACCACGTCAGCGTCCTGGCCCCCTCGTCGCCTGGCGCGCATCTGCCCGACTACGTCGTCTCCGGCGGCAAAGCCGTGCCGATTCCGTACAACGGATCGATCGCACGCCTCCGGTTCGGACCGGCCACACACCGCCTGGTCAAGCGGTGGCTAGCCGACGGCGACTTCGACGTGCTGCACCTGCACGAGCCCAACGCCCCCAGCCTGTCGATGCTCGCCCTCAACATCGCCGAGGGCCCGATCATCGCGACCTTCCACACGTCGACCACAAAGTCGTTGACGCTGACCGTGTTCGAGCCGATCCTGCGGCCGATGCACGAGAAGATCGTCGGGCGCATCGCGGTTTCGGACCTGGCCCGCCGCTGGCAGATGGAGGCGTTGGGCAGCGATGCCGTCGTCATCCCCAACGGGGTGGATGTGGGGGCGTTCGCGTCCGCGCCGCTGCTCGACGGCTATCCCCGCCCGGGTAGGTCGGTGCTGTTCCTGGGCCGCTTCGACGAACCGCGCAAGGGCATGGCCGTGCTGCTGCGCGCACTGCCCACACTGGTCGAACGGTTCCCCGACGTCGAGATCCTCGTCGTCGGTCGCGGAGACGCGGACGAACTGCGTGACGATGCCGGCGACCTCGCCTCGCATCTGCGCTTTCTCGGTCAGGTCGATGACGCGGTCAAGGCGTCGGCGATGCGCAGTGCCGACGTGTACTGCGCCCCCCACACCGGCGGCGAGAGCTTCGGCATCGTGCTCGTCGAGGCGATGGCCGCAGGCACCGTCGTGGTCGCCAGCGACCTGGACGCGTTTCGGCAGGTGCTCGACGATGGGAGGGCCGGCCGCCTCGTCCCGGTCGACGACGCGGCGGCGCTGGCCGAAGGGTTGATCGAGGTGCTCGCCGACGATGCGGTGCGCGAACGCTACGTCACCGCCGCGACCCACGCCGTCCGGCCCTACGACTGGTCGGTGGTGGCCCGACAGATCATGCGGGTGTATGAGACAGTCTCCGGGTCGGGCACCACGGTGACGGTTTCCGGCGGTGACAGCTCAGCCAAGGCCACGGCGACGGCGAGGACCAGGAAGGCGACCGGAGGCGTCCGGTGATCACCTGGATCGTCGTGATCACGCTGGCGGTGCTGGTCGTGGTCATCCTGGCGGTCGGCGCGTGGGCGCTGCAGACCGCCAACCGGCTCGACCGGCTGCATGTGCGATACGACCTGTCCTGGCAGGCGCTCGACGGAGCATTGGCCCGCCGCGCCGTCGTCGCCCGCGCCGTGGCCGTCGATGCCTACGGTGACGGGCCGGAAGCCACCCGGCTGGCCGTGCTGGCCGACGCCGCCGAACGGGCACCGAGGTCTGCCCGCGAGGGCGCCGAGAACGACCTGTCCGCGGCGCTGGCCCAGGTGGATCCGGGGTCCGTGCCGCAGGCTCTGGTCGCCGAACTGGCCGACGCCGAAGCGCGGGTGGTGCTGGCCAGGCGATTCCACAACGACGCGGTGCGCGACACGCTCGCCCTGCGCGAACGGCCGGTGGTGCGCATGTTGCGGCTCGGTGGAACCGCCGCGCTGCCAACATATTTCGAGATCGTCGAGCGGCCCGAGACGGTACCGGAGGGCGGTCGGAGGTGAGCTGGCGCACGTCGGCGCGGGTGATTCTGCTCGACGAGGCCGGCGCCGTGCTGCTGTTTCGCGGTTCGGACCCGGCGCTGCCCGACGCACCGCGCTGGTGGTTCACCGTCGGCGGTGCTGTTGAGGCGGGGGAGGAACTCGCGGCCGCCGCAGCACGGGAGGTCGGCGAGGAGACCGGTCTGCGGGTGGCCGCCGCCGACCTGGTCGGCCCGCTATGGCGGCGGCAGGCGGTCTTCGAGTTCGACGGTTCGGTGATCCGCAGCCAAGAGCTGTTCTTCGTGCACCGCACAACACGATTCGAGCCGACGATGGGCGGTCACACAGCGCTGGAACGGCGCATGATCCACGGCTACCGCTGGTGTGATGGAACGGTGATTCAAGAGTTGGTTGCCGGTGGCGAAACCGTCTACCCGCTGCAACTCGGCGAACTGCTCGATCAGGCCGCCGTTCTGGCCGACGGGCCGACCCGCCCCGCGGGGCCGACAGTGCAGATTCGCTGACGGGTCGTCAGCCGGCCACGATCAAATCGTGCGCCCCGGGTGCCCACGCCTTCTCGAAGACGTCAATGGGCACTTGTTCGCCGTCGCCGTCCTCGCTCCCGCTGTCGGAGAGGTAGACGATTCCGGCCTCCGGGTCCACACCGCTCACGACGACGGAGTGGTCGTCGTCGGTGTGGCTGCCGTCCTCCGCCCAGATCGTCTCGGAGTTGACGCCCGCGATCAGTCGACGTCCGCTGTCGAGGTATGTGATGAGCGCGGGAATGCCGGTGGCCAAGCCGGTTTGGGCGGCCAGATCATCGTCGGTGGCGGTGGCGTTGACGCCGTAGTGCTTCAGGAGAAGCACCTGGTCGTCGGAGTCGGTTCCGTTGTCCGAGTTCGGATCGTTCGGATTGGGGGGTGTGTAGATCGGCCGGTCGCTGCCGGGACTCTTGAGGTTCGAGGCCACCGCAACGATTTCCTGCTCGGTGGGTGCCTTCCCAGTGCTCAGGCCCACGACGGTGGCGACCGCCATCAGGCCGCAGTCCTGGAAGTTCTGCTGGCTCCAGTAATTGCTCGCTTCGTCGGGGTCACCGTGCATCTCCGTCGGAAGCATCGGACTCTCCGCGACACCGGGTGTCCCCACTGAGGCGAACGCGACTTCGTGCGTGACGTCCACGGCGCCGACCCCCCAGACGCCCAGTGTCAGCGCGGCCACCAGCGACGTGAACCCGATGGGAGTGCTCGTCATCTGGCCGCTCCTGTCGTTCCTTGGACCCGGATTCAGCGGACAGCCAGTCGGCTCCCAGCTTCGCGGGGGGAGCTTATCGTCCACGGATCGCCGGCGTCAGCGCATCGGAGATGTACAGCGGGGGGCGTGGACGTCAGGTGACGCCGCGGCCGAATCGTGCGGCTTCAGGTCTCTCCCACGCAGCGTGGGTCACTCGGGCGCTGCTGGATTGTCGGCTATCGCCGGTGTGATGAGACAATGACACCTGAACTGATTCCCGGTGGGGGAGCCGTCACGGCAGCGGTTCGCAAGTCACCGTCCGCGAACTGCGGATTCAATTGATTTGGCGGCCCCACTACACTGGATCGGTAGCAATTCGGAGGAGATAGCAGTGGAGACCGCAGCGAACGGCTCGCATCACAACGGCTCTGGCCACACCGGAACAGCCCGGGTGAAGCGCGGCATGGCCGAGATGCTCAAAGGCGGCGTGATCATGGACGTGGTCACTCCCGAGCAGGCCAAGATCGCCGAGGGCGCCGGTGCGGTGGCGGTCATGGCGCTCGAACGGGTGCCCGCCGACATCCGCGCTCAGGGTGGCGTCGCGCGCATGAGTGATCCCGACCTCATCGAAGGGATCATCTCGTCGGTCACCATCCCGGTGATGGCCAAGGTCCGCATCGGCCACTTCGTGGAGGCACAGATTCTGCAGAGCCTCGGCGTCGACTACATCGACGAGTCCGAAGTGCTGACTCCGGCCGACTACACCCACCACATCGACAAGTGGAAGTTCACCGTGCCGTTCGTGTGCGGTGCGACCAACCTCGGCGAGGCGCTGCGCCGCATCACCGAGGGCGCGGCGATGATCCGCTCGAAGGGCGAGGCCGGCACCGGCGACGTGTCCAACGCGACCACCCACATGCGTCAGATCGGCGGTGAGATCCGTCGGCTGACGTCGCTGTCGGAGGACGAATTGTACGTCGCGGCCAAGGAATTGCAGGCTCCCTACGACCTGGTCGTCGAGGTGGCTCGGGCAGGCAAGCTGCCGGTGACACTGTTCACCGCAGGCGGCATCGCGACCCCGGCCGACGCGGCGATGATGATGCAACTCGGCGCCGAGGGCGTGTTCGTCGGCTCGGGCATCTTCAAGTCCGGCGACCCCGCAGCGCGCGCCGCGGCCATCGTCAAGGCCACCACGTTCTACGACGATCCCGACGTGCTGGCCAAGGTGTCGCGCGGGTTGGGTGAGCCGATGGTCGGCATCAACGTGGAGAGTGTCGCAGCGCCACACCGGCTCGCCGAACGCGGCTGGTAACCGACCGAATGGCGATCGAACAAATCCTCGATCTCGAACAGCTCGAGGTCAACATCTATCGGGGAAGCGTGTTCAGCCCCGAATCCGGGTTCCTGCAGCGCACTTTCGGCGGACACGTGGCGGGCCAGTCGCTGGTGTCTGCGGTGCGCACGGTCGACCCGACGTTTCAGGTGCATTCGCTGCACGGCTACTTCCTGCGCCCGGGCGATGCCAAGGCGCCAACGGTCTACATCGTCGAGCGGCTGCGCGACGGCGGGTCGTTCATCACCCGCCGCGTCAACGCGATCCAGCACGGCGAGACCATCTTCTCGATGTCGGCCTCCTTCCAGACCGACCAGAGCGGGATCGAACACCAGGACGCGATGCCGGTGGCGCCGCCACCCGACGACTGCCCGGGACTGACCGAGATCAAGGCGTTCGACGACGCGGGCTTCAACCAATTCGCCGAGTGGGACGTCCGCATCGTGCCGCAGGAGAAGCTGACCCGATTGCCCGGCAAGGCTTCTCAGCAGCAGGTGTGGTTCCGTCATCGCGATCCGCTGCCCGACGACTATGTTCTGCACATCTGCGCGCTGGCCTATATGAGCGATCTGACGCTGTTGGGTTCTGCGCAGGTGCACCACGCCGGGGAGCGTAAGCATCTGCAGGTGGCCTCGCTCGATCACGCGATGTGGTTCATGCGGTCGTTTCGCGCCGACGAGTGGCTGCTCTACGACCAGTCGTCACCATCGGCCTCCGGGGGCCGGTCGTTGTGTCAGGGCAAGATCTTCAACCAGTACGGCGAGATGGTGGCGGCGGTCATGCAGGAGGGGCTGACCCGCTTCAAGCGCGACTACACACCGTGAGCACTGCGCACGTCGGTGTCCTTGCGCTACAAGGCGACACCCGCGAACACCTCGCGGCGCTGCGCGAGGCCGGGGCGGAGGCGTCGACCGTGCGACGGGTGCGCGAACTGGAGGCCGTGGACGCGCTGGTGATCCCCGGCGGGGAGTCCACGGCGATGAGCCACCTGCTGCGCGAACTCGATCTGCTCGAACCCCTGCGCTCGCGCCTGGCCGCCGGTATGCCCGCGTACGGCTCGTGTGCGGGGATGATCCTGCTGGCTTCCGAGATTCTGGATGCCGGGTCGGCGGGCCGGGAGGCCACGCCGCTGAAGGGGATCGATATGACGGTGCGGCGCAACGCTTTTGGCCGCCAGGTCGACTCGTTCGAAGACGACATCGCCTTCGGCGGCGTCAACGGGCCGGTGCACGCCGTGTTCATCCGGGCACCGTGGGTCGAACGCGTCGGACCCGAGGTCGAGGTGCTCGCCGAGGCCGCCGGTCACATCGTCGCGGTGCGGCAGGGCAACCGGCTCGCGACGGCCTTCCACCCGGAGATGACCGGCGACCGCCGCATCCACAAACTGTTCGTCTCGATGCTCTCCGAGTAGCGATTTGTGCACACTGAGGAGCGGTGAGCGCTCCTAACGGTGCACAAATCGCCAGAAGGGTTAGCGGATTTCGAGGCCGGTGACCGCGCGGCCGATCACCAGGCGCTGAATTTCGCTGGTGCCCTCGAAGATCGTGAAGATCTTGGCGTCGCGGTGCATCCGTTCGACCGGATACTCGCGGGTGTAGCCGTTGCCGCCGAGAATCTGGATCGCCTCGTCGGTGACGTAGACCGCGGTCTCGCTGGCCACCAGCTTGGCCATCGAACCCTCGGCATTCTCGAACGCCTTGCCGTTGCGCGCCATCCAGCCGGCCCGCCAGACCAGCATGCGGGCGGCGTCGATGCGGGCCTTCATATCGGCCAACTTGAATGCGATGGCCTGGAATTCGCCGATCTTGCGGCCGAATTGCTCGCGCTGACCGGCGTAGTCGAGCGCGTACTCATAAGCGGCGCGAGCCACGCCGACCGCCATGGCGCCGACGGTGGGCCGCGTGCGCTCGAACGTCGCCAACGCGGCCTGGCTCTTGGCCCTCTTGCCCTCGCGCACCCGCGCGATGCGCTCCTCGAACTTGTCCCTGCCGCCGACGATCAGGCCGCCGGGGATGCGCACGTCCTCGAGCACCACCTCGGCGGTGTGCGATGCGCGGATGCCGTGCTTGAGGAACTTCTGGCCCTGCCGGAAGCCGGGGGTGTTCGGCGGGATGATGAACGTCGCCTGCCCGCGCGTACCGAGTTCGGGGTACACCGACGCGACCACGATGTGCACCTCGGCGATACCGCCGTTGGTGGCCCAGGTCTTGGTGCCGTTGAGCACCCACTCGTCTTTGGCCTCGTCGTAACGGGCGCGGGTGAGGATGGCGCCGACGTCGGAACCGGCGCCGGGCTCCGACGAGCAGAACGACGCGACCTTCGGCTCGTCGACGGTGCCGAACATCTGCGGCAGCCATTCGCCCATCTGCTCGGGGGTGCCGTTGGCGGCCAGTGACGCCGCGGCCAGGCCGGTGCCCAGGATCGACAGCGCGATACCGGCGTCACCCCAGAACATCTCCTCGAACGCGACGAGCATGCCCAGACCGGATGGTTCGCCGGCCTGCTCGGCGAAGAACTCCATCGAGTACAGGCCGACCTTCGCGGCCTCCTGGATGATCGGCCACGGCGTCTCTTCGCGTTCGTCCCACTCCGCGGCGGCAGGGCGGACGACGTCGGCGGCGAATTCGTGCACCCAGTCCCGGACGTGGACGAGATCCGGCGAGAGCTCAAGCGAGAAGGACATGCCGCTATCTTACTGCGGAGTAAGATAGCGGCGAAGTATTGTGGCAGACCTAACAGCGCCGGCAAGAACGGGGACGCCGCGATGACGATGGTCGAGGTCGAGCCGCAACCGCGCATCGATACCCTGGTCACGCTCTCAAATGGAAGCAACGCGCGGCACACCGAGTACACCGGAACCGCGTGGTTCGACGGCAAACCTCTCGTGTCGGGTCTGGCACTGCGCAGAGCACCGAACGCTCCCAAAGGCATCCGGACGCCGAACTTCTCGGCGTCGTTCTTTCTTCCCGACAGCCTCCCGTACAACCGGGCCTCGCTGAGCAGCGCGACGTTGACGGTGTCGGTGGTCCTGCAGGCCTCCGGCGAGACCGGCGCGATCGTCGACGCGGCCGTGACCTTCACCGACGACCCGTCGGGCACACCCACGTGGCTGCAACTGCACGTGCAGGGTCACATCGGCTGGCCGGCCGCCGTCGGCTACCGCGTCATCGCGCTGACGTCGCCCGACGCGGTTCGGTAGGGCGCATACGTCCACGTAGACTCGTCGGGCGGACTCAGCGCACGAAAACTTGGCGCACGAAAGCGCACGGAGAGGTACTACCTGCATGAGCGGCCATTCCAAGTGGGCCACCACCAAGCACAAGAAAGCCGTCATCGACGCCCGCCGGGGCAAGATGTTCGCCAAATTGATCAAAAACGTCGAGGTCGCGGCGCGTGTGGGCGGCGGCGACCCGGCGGGCAACCCCACGCTGTACGACGCGATCCAGAAGGCCAAGAAGTCGTCGGTGCCCAACGACAACATCGAACGCGCCCGCAAGCGGGGCAGCGGTGAGGAAGCCGGCGGCGCCGAGTACCAGAACATCACCTACGAGGGCTACGGGCCCAACGGCGTTGCGGTGTTGATCGAATGTCTGACCGACAACCGCAACCGGGCGGCCGGCGAAGTGCGCGTGGCGATGACCCGCAACGGCGGCAGCATGGCCGACCCGGGTTCGGTGTCCTACCTCTTCTCGCGTAAGGGCGTCGTCACCCTCGACAAGAACGACCTCACCGAGGACGACGTGTTGATGGCGGTGCTCGACGCCGGGGCCGAGGACGTCAACGACCTCGGTGATTCCTTCGAGATCATCTGTGAGCCAACCGATCTCGTTGCTGTACGCACGGCGCTTCAGGATGCTGGCATCGACTACGAGTCCGCTGAAGCCGGGTTCGTGCCCTCGGTGACGGTGCCGCTGGACGCCGACGGCGCGCGCAAGATCATGAAGCTGGTCGACGCGCTCGAAGACCTCGACGATGTCCAGGACGTCTACACCAACATCGATATCCCCGACGAGGTCGCCGCCGAACTCGACGCCGAGGACTAGATCGTCATCGCCACGCGGTAGTGGCGATGGGCGAACAGCCAGTTCCCGTCGACGCGCACCAGTTCATCGACATATTCGCCGACCAGTCTGCGGCCCGGTTGATCGCGCAACTTCATGAATTCCAGGCAGTACGACCGTGCGTCGGCCCGGTTGTCGCGCACGGTCAGCGACGCCATCTGGGTGAAGAACGCCATCTGCTCGATGGCTCCGAAGATGCCGTCCCAGTGGTCGCGCAGTTCGCTCTTGCCGCGGCACTCCCCGCCCGAACCGGTTCTGCGGCCGTCCTCGGTCCAGCACGCCAGATACGCGTCGAGGTCCTTGCGCATGACTGCGTCGCTGTAGATTTCGAGGCGCTCTCGGATGAGTTGTCTGTCTTCGGCGTGCCCGCTGAACGTCATTGGCTCATTATCGGGATGACGACTTCAACGAGCGGAGGCCGCGGGTATGGCCAGGGTGACGGTAACCGATCCCGAGGGGGAGACGGTGACGGTGCGGCGCTGGTGGTGGCGCACGATCCCATGGGAGACCGGGTTTTCCACACTGGACGCGTTCATCTTTCTGCTCGTCCTGCCGTTCATGGTGATGTGGCCGCTCTGGCTGTTGCTGAAGTGGCTCGGCGTGTCGTGGAAGATCGTCATCGAACGCGACGGCGAGCGGGTCGGACGCGAACGGGTGCGCGGCTGGCGCCGGTCGGGCGAGCGCATCTACGAGATCGCGGCGTCCGTGCAGGCAGGTACGTACCCGATCGATCCGGTCGAGCAGCCCGCGGCGTCCTGATGCGCGCTCAGCCCCTGCCGTTGGACCGCACGAGCTCGTCGTCGTCGCAGTCGATGGTGTGGTCGAACGCCTTGGCCCGCTCCTCGGCTTCGGGACTGCCGGAGAACATCCCCGCGGCCACGCGCTTGGTCTCGCCGGCGACGTCGCCACCGATCTCTGGTGCCGGAGCCGCTTCGGCGGGCTGAATGCGGTGGATCGGCACCACGCCGCCGGTGCGCTGCACCCAGTCGACCAAGCCTTCGCGAACCGTGCACTGCAGGTCGTACAGCGCACCGGCGTTGTGTGCGCTGACCACGACGCGCACCCGGACCACACCGCCGACCGCGTCGGTCACCTGCAGGACGCCGCGCCGGCCGTCCCAGAGGTCGCTTTCGGACAGCAGCCGGTCCAACTCGGCGCGCATGTCGTTGAACGGCACGTTGAAGTCGACGTCGAACTCGACGGTGCCCATGATCTCGGTGGCGCTGCGGGTCCAGTTCTCGAACGGCTCGGTGGTGAAATAGGTGGACGGCAACACGAGCCGGCGCTCGTCCCAGATCCGCACGACGACGTAGGTCAGCGTGATCTCCTCGATGCGGCCCCACCACTGACCGTTCTCGAGCTGGACGATGTCGCCCACGCGGATCGCCCCGGAGAACGCGATCTGCATTCCGGCGAACACCGCGCCCAGCGACGTCTGCGCGGCCAGGCCCGCGACCACCGACAACACACCGGCGGAGGCGAACACCGTGGTGCCGATGTCGGAGAACGACGGGAACGTCATCAGAATCGCGGCACCGCCGAGGATGACGACGACCGCGATCGCCAGCCTGCGCAGCACGGTCACCTGCGTCCGAACCCGGCGCCACAGCCGGTCGGCGTCCGAGATCTCCTCACCGCCCCCGCCGTACCGGGCGATCATGCGCCGCTCGGCGACGCGGACAAAGCCCGTGACCAGCCAGGTGATGGAGACGATCATCAGGATCAGCAGCCAGTGGTCCACCCACCCGCGCCACGAGTCCGTGGTCTCCGACGTCCGTCGCACCGCGACCGTCGCCGCGATCACCATCAGCAGCATGCGCACGGGTTTGCGCGTGAGCACCTCGATGTCCTTGATCAGCGCGCTGCGGCGACTGACGCGTGCCATCACCCAGGTCAGCACCACCCCGAACACGTACACGGCGGCGATCGCTCCGGCCGCCCAGGCAAGGGTGACGGCGAGGTTGCTTGCGGTCTGCAGTTCGGTCTCGTCGGGCATGGGAATGAGGTCAACTCCACGAATCGGGATCAGGTCCTCAATCGACGGTAGCCCTGTTGCCGCGTGAGGAAACATCGGCTTCGGGGCGTCGAACGCGGATTCTGCCTTCTCACAAGCACAATTGGCGGGTGGCAGTGGTACGCGACACATTCGGCACCGAGTGGCAGATCAGCAGACGGTGGTGGCCGTTCCCGGGCGACGCCCTCGACCTGATGTTCGGCTGGCTGGAGATTCTCGTCGGCGCACTGTTTGTGGTGCTGTGGCCGTTCTGGTTGCTCGGCAAGGTCTGTGGTGTGCGCTGGGTGATCACCGTCGAGCGCGACGGGCATCAGGTGGGCCGCGAACTCGTCCGCGGGTGGAGCAGGTCGAAGCGCCGTATGAGCGAGATCGCGCTGGAGATCACCGCGGGCGGCCGCGGCGGTCAGTTCGTGATCTGAGCGGGCGTGTCCCTGCCGAGTGGCGAGCCTCCGGGCGGCTAAGCTCTCGAACAAGTGTTCACAGAAGGGCCGGACGTGCGGGTGATGGGAGTCGACCCCGGGTTGACGCGCTGCGGCCTGTCGGTCATCGAGGGCGGTACGGGTCGGCAGGTCACCGCGCTCGATGTCGACGTCGTCCGCACCCCGTCGGGCGATCCGCTGCACCGGCGGCTGTTGGCGATCAGCGAGGCCGTGGAGTATTGGATGGACACCCACAGACCCGACGTGATCGCGATCGAACGGGTCTTTTCCCAGCAGAACGTCTCCACGGTGATGGGCACCGCGCAGGCCGGCGGAGTGATCGCGCTCGCGGCCGCGCGCCGCGACATCGACGTGCACTTCCACACACCCAGCGAGGTGAAGGCGGCGGTCACCGGCAACGGCAACGCCGACAAGGCGCAGGTGACCGCGATGGTGACCAGAATCCTTGCGCTGCAGGCCAAGCCGACACCCGCCGACGCGGCCGACGCGTTGGCCCTTGCGATCTGCCATTGTTGGCGAGCACCGATGATCGCCCGGATGGCGGCGGCCGAGGCGCTGGCCGCCGAACAACAACGCAAGTACAAGGCCACGCTCAAGGCGAAAGCGAGGGCGGCACGATGATCGCATCCGTTCGCGGTGAGGTTCTCGACATCGCACTCGACCACGTCGTGATCGAGGCGGGCGGGGTCGGTTACAAGGTGATGGCCACCCCGTCGACGCTGGCCACCCTGCGCCGCGGGGCCGAGGCGCGGCTGATCACCGCGATGATCGTGCGCGAAGACTCCCAGACGCTCTACGGCTTCGCCGACGGCGACGCCCGCGACCTGTTCCTCACCCTGCTCGGGGTGTCCGGAATCGGTCCCAGCATCGCGCTGGGCGCGCTGGCGATGTACGACGGGCCGACCTTGCGCCAGGCCATCGGCGACGCCGACATCACCGCGCTGACCCGGATTCCCAAGGTGGGCAAGAAGACCGCCGAGTTGATGGCGTTGAGCCTGCGCGACAAGGTGGGCGCCGTCTCGCCGTCCGGTGCGGCGACCGCGACGGGCCATACGGTGCGTGGCCCGGTGGTGGAAGCGCTCATTGGACTTGGATTCGCGGCCAAACAGGCCGAAGAAGCCACCGACAAGGTGTTGGCCAACGACCCCGAAGCCAATCAGTCGACCGCGTTGCGGGCGGCGTTGTCGATGCTGGGTAACAAATGAGCCGATTCACCGACGACGACGACGCCGACGAGCGCGAGGTCTCGCCCGCGCTGACGGTCGGCGAGGGCGACATCGACGCAAGCCTGCGGCCGCGGTCGCTTCACGAGTTCATCGGGCAACCGCGCGTCCGCGAGCAACTGCAACTGGTCATCGAGGGCGCCAAGAACCGCGGCGGCACACCGGATCACATCCTGCTGTCGGGGCCGCCCGGGTTGGGCAAGACATCGCTGGCCATGATCATCGCGGCCGAACTCGGCTCCTCGCTGCGGGTGACGTCCGGGCCGGCGCTCGAGCGTGCCGGTGATCTCGCCGCGATGCTGTCGAACCTCGTCGAGCACGACGTGCTGTTCATCGACGAGATCCACCGCATCGCCCGGCCTGCCGAAGAGATGCTGTACCTGGCGATGGAGGACTTCCGCGTTGACGTCGTGGTCGGGAAGGGCCCGGGCGCGACGTCGATTCCGCTGGATGTCGCTCCGTTCACGCTCGTGGGGGCGACCACCCGCTCGGGTGCGCTGACGGGGCCGTTGCGTGACCGGTTCGGTTTCACCGCCCACATGGACTTCTACGAGCCCGCCGAACTTGAGCGGGTGTTGGCGCGTTCGGCGGGGATACTCGGTATCGAGTTGGGCGCCGACGCGGGTGCAGAGATCGCGCGCCGGTCGCGGGGCACACCGCGCATCGCCAACCGGCTGCTGCGCCGGGTCCGCGACTACGCCGAGGTCCGCGCCGACGGCGTGATCACCCGCGATATCGCCAAGGCGGCGCTGGAGGTCTACGACGTCGACGAACTCGGCCTCGACCGCCTCGACCGCGCGGTGTTGTCCGCGCTGACACGTAGTTTCGGCGGGGGACCGGTCGGTGTCTCCACGCTGGCGGTCGCGGTCGGCGAGGAGGCGACGACCGTCGAAGAGGTGTGTGAGCCGTTCCTTGTGCGCGCTGGGATGATCGCGCGCACGCCGAGGGGACGGGTGGCCACCGCGCAGGCCTGGACGCACCTCGGCCTGACCCCGCCGAGCGGAGTCACCGGTCTGGGGCAGGTGGGACTTTTCGACTGAGGAGGCGGCAATGGGCAGCGGCACGATCAGGCTGGGCGGGTTGCTCGGCGTGGCCTGCGCTGGTGTGGTGGTACCGGCGTATCTGGTCGGCTCGCCGGAGACGCCGAACGACGCCGACGGGCTGGGCGCCTATTTCGACAGCGCGGCAACGTTTCTCACGCTGAACGGCACGCTTCCGCTACTGCATCTGCTGTTCGGCCTGCTTTTCCTCGCCGTGCTCGTGTCGACGCTCCGGTCGGCCGCCGGGCCGACGGGTGCGGTGTACACCGCGGCGATCGGTGGGACGGTGTTTTTCGCACTGACCGCGGCCGGTCTGGCCGCCGAGGTGGCCGTGCCCGCCGCCATCGTGCGGTTCGACGACCTCACCGTGACGTCGTACTCGCAGCCGTTCCTCGGCCTGGCGGTATGGCTTTATCACTACAGCCATATCGGTTCGGCCGCACTGATATTCGCCACCGCCTACATCGTGTGGCGCACCGGCGTGCTGCCGAAGTGGTCGGCGTTTCTTGCGGTGCTCGGGATCCCACCACTGCTGCACACCTGGATCGGTCTGCCCGGTGCATACAGCGCGGTGGTTTGGATCGCGTTGACCGGTCTGGTGATGTTGGCCGTTCCGCCGGTGGTACGAGTGGAAAGCGTGGTCGCGTAATGGGTTTCGTCGGATTGTTCTTCGCGGGACTGGCCGCCCTCCTGCACATCTACATCTGGGTGATGGAGTCGCTGACATGGACGTCGGCGCGCACCAGAGCGACGTTCGGTCTCACCGAGGAAGAAGCGCTGGCCACCAAAAAGTTGGCCTTCAACCAGGGCTTCTACAACCTCTTTCTGGCCATCATCACGCTCGCTGGAATCGTGATCGGCGGCATCGGCTACAACTGGGTAGGCATCGCGTTGATCTTCGCCGGTGTCGGATCGATGCTGGCGGCGGCGCTGGTGCTGTTGCTGTCGTCACCGGACAAGGCGAAAGCCGCCCTCACCCAGGGCATCTTCCCGCTGATCGCGATCGTGCTGTTGGCGGTGGCCGTCACGCTGTAGCGCGCGTAGCGTCGAACGCACGCTCACCGTCGTCTTACAGCAGCCCCAACAGCTCCAGGTCGGTGGCGTACTTGACGATGACCTCGCGCGTCACATGCGGAATGTCCTTGTCCGGACCGATCTTCGCATCCTGCACCGCCGTGCGGAACCGCTCCGTGGGGGCAATCGAACCCTGGATCGGGGTCTCCGGCCGCTGGTAGTTGTGCAGCAGCGGGAGCAGCGATGCCTGTCGCTGCCGCTCGGGCAACCCGCGCATCGCGGTGTCGAATCGCGGCAGCCACGTGGCGTAGTCACCGACGCGTTCGACCGGATACCCCGCATCGATCAGCCAGTCGACGAACTCGTCGAGCCCGATGCCGTCGTCATAGGGGTTCATGACGTGGTACGTCTCGAAACCCGGTCCGCCGTCGTGGCCGACCTGCGCACCCAGCGTCGAGATGGCCTCGGCGATGAACTCGACGGGAAGCCCGTCGTAGTGCGCACGTTGGCGGTTGCCGTCCTCGTCGACCTCGTAGAACGAGAGCGGCGCGATGCCGGTCGCGACGAGGCTCAGGATCAAGCGCGTGAACATGTCCGGCACGTTGAGCT
The DNA here is from genome assembly GCA_900637135.1 of Mycolicibacterium flavescens. NCBI lineage: Bacteria > Bacillati > Actinomycetota > Actinomycetes > Mycobacteriales > Mycobacteriaceae > Mycobacterium > Mycolicibacterium flavescens. Next base: position 3,124,155 of record LR134353.1, on the reverse strand, counting down.
GACCGGCGTGTGTCGTGTCGGCCAAAATCATGTCGCACCGGAACACCGCGACCGGCAGCTCGCACAGATCGTGGGCCTCGCGCAGCAACACCTCACCGGCCCACTTGCTGTTGCCGTAGCCGTTGGCGTAGCTGTCGTCGAGCCTGCGTACCGGGCTGATCTGCCGGATGTCGCCGTCCTCGGTGAACTGTCCGGACGCGATGCCCGCACCGACGCCGATCGTCGACACATAGACGAACGGCTTGATCCTCGTGGTCAGGGCGATACGGATCAGCTCGGCGGTGCCGACGGCGTTCGGCCCGAACAGCTGGCTGTAGGGCAGCACGTGGTTGACCAATGCGGCCGGATCGACGATCAGGTCCACGGTGTCGGCGAGCCGCTGCCACGTCTGACGATCCAGCCCGAGGTCGGCCTCACCCTTGTCCCCGGCGATGACCTCGAGATGATCGGCGGCCAATCCCCGGTAGTGCCGCAGCAATTCGGGGTCTCCCGAGTCGAACGTCCGGTCCAACCGGTCCCTCGCCGACCGATCGTCCTTCGCACGGACCAGGCAGATCACCGTGCCGCCGACCATGGCCATCCGCTCGAGCCATTCCAGCGCCAGATAGCGGCCCAGGAAGCCGGTCGCGCCTGTCAGCAGCACCGTGCGCACCTCGGTGCTCGGCCCCGGTAGGGCGGGCGCTGCGGCCACGGTGCTGTCGTCGATGAACTTGTCCAACGTCAAGTCACTCGCATGGACCTCGGTGACATCGCGGCCGTGCACCGACGCGAATGTCGGCCTCTTGGAACCCGGTTCACGCGCGGATTCGATGTAGGCGGCGAGCGCGGCCAGGTCGGTGGCCGGGCTGACGATGACGCCGACGGGCACCTCGATGTCGTAGATCTCGTTCAGCAGGTTGCCGAAGGTCAACGCCGACAAGGAATCACCGCCGAGGTCGGTGAAGTGCGCGTCGGGCTGCAGATCGGTCGCGGTGGCGCCGAGCAGGGCACCCGCGGCCCTGCTGATCGTCTCGATGACGGGCCGTTCGGCGCCGTGCTGACGCAGTCCCCGCAATTCGGCGGCCTGGCTGTCAGCGAGTTCGGTGTAGAGCGCTTCGAGTCGATCGCCGTAGTGCTTCTTGAGCGTCGGGCGCGCGAGTTTGCGGATCCCGGTGAGCAGACCGTTCTCGAGCGTGAACGGCGTCGTCTCCACGATGAAGTCGCGGGGGATCTCATAGGACTGCAGCCCGGCGGTCCTGGCGACCTCCTGCAGGGATTCAGTGATCGCGGGCTTCAGGTCAGCACCGCCGTAACGCGCCAGCGCATCCTCGGTCGGCACGATCACCGCCAGCAGATAGGAACGAGCGCTGTTGCCGTACACGAAGATCTGGCGAATCAGCGGGCTGGTACCGAACGCCGCTTCGAGTTTGGCGACCGTGACGAATTCACCCTGGGACAGCTTGAGCACATTGTTGCGCCGGTCGAGGTAGACTAACTGGTCCGGTCCGACCTCGGCGACGATGTCGCCGGTCTTGTAGTAGCCGTCGGCGTCGAACACCGACGCGGTGATCTCCCGACGCTTGTAGTAACCCGGGAACATCGTCTCCGATTTGACCAGCAGTTCGCCGCGCGGATACGGGCGGTCGGTGCGGTAGTAGCCGAGGTCGGGAACGTCGACCAGTCGGTAGTCGATGACGGGCGGGCGGGTGACCTGACCGTCGGCGAATATCGAACCGGCTTCAGTGGATCCGTAACCGTCGGTCAGGTGGAGGTCCAGACGCGATTCGACGAACTCCTTCATCTCCGGCGAGATGGGGGCCGACCCCGTCATCGCGGAAATGAACCGCCCGCCCAGCAGGTGCCGCCGGAACTCGGCCAACACGTCGGTCTCGGCAACCCAGCGATCGACACCGTCCGCCGTGCGGCGGTCGACGTCACTTTGGAATCGCTGGAACATCATGTCCCAGATCCGCGGGACGAAGCTCAGCTGGGTGGGACGCACCAGCGACAGGTCCTCGAGCAGTGTCGACAGATCGCTTTTGGCAACGAAGTACCCGGTACCGCCGGCGCCCAGCGTGGCGTAAAGGACGCCGCGGCCCATCACGTGGCTCATCGGCATGAAGTTCAACGTGATCGACGGAAGCGCCGGGCCGCCACCCCACATGGCCATGCTCGAGCGACGCCAGGAGTTCGCCACCATCTCGCGCAGGTACATCGCGCCTTTGGGTGCGCCCGTGCTGCCCGAGGTGTAGATCAGCAGCGCGAGGTCGTCGGGGGCCAGGTCGGCGGGCCGAGGAACGGGCAGCGCACGGCCGCGAGCGAGGACGTCGGTCAATGTCTCGATGTGCACGCCGGTTCCGTCGAGGCGAGCCGTCGCGGCATCGATCGCCGCGCGGTGGCCGTCGTCCTCGCGGTGGTAGTCGAACACGATCAGGCGTTGTGGGACATGGCCGTCGGCGATCACCTCGACCGCGTCGTCGAGGAAGTCGACACTCGACGCCATGGCGACAGGTTCGGTTTCGGCGACGATGGGCCGCAACTGCGCCACCGCCGCGCTGGTCTGAAGCGGCACCGAGACCGCTCCCAGGTGGATCAGCGCCAAGTCGACGGTCACGTAGTCGACGCTGGTGAAGCCCACGATGGCCACGCGGTCACCGGGCTGGACCGGAGCCTGGTTCAGCGCGGCGGCGACGGCTGCGGCACGCTCGGACAGCTCGCGGTAGGTGATGGTGTCGAAGCGCGGAAGGAGCTGTGCGGAGGTGCGGCCGGTCACCGGGTCGGTGACGAACTCGACGGCGCGCTCACCGAGCGCGGGCCGGTCCGCGTAGCCGTCGAAGATCGTCTGGACCAGTTGGGGGAGAGGCAGACCGGGCTCTTCGATCGCGTTCGCGATCTTCACCAGAGGGCGCGCAGCGGCGAATTGCGGGTCGGTGTCGAACAAATGAGAGATACGGCGCTCGAGTCGCGCCTCACGGGTATCAGTCGTCATAAGAAATCCTTCGGACGAACGTGGACTGCAGGGCGCGCCATTGCGTCCACCAAAAACATCGATAAGCGATATAAAAACTATTCCCGGCGTGGCTGGGAGCTCGCTGTGAAAACCGGCAGCGCTTCCTGTGCGGGTTCGACGTGCCTGGTCAGCGAATCGCCGGTATCGCCCTCTCGGGGGCGGCGCGGCCGGAAAGCACCTCGACCGCTGACAGCGCATCGGGCACGCAGATCAAGAGGTCCCGGGCGGCGCACAACGCCGCCGCCGAGGGTTCGACACCGCCGACCGCATCGGCGAGGTCGAGCAGATGCACCGTCGCCTCCATCAGGGCGGTCTCGGCGACGACTGCCAGCGTCGTGCTGCCGACGACCGGATACGCGATCGTCGTCTCGGCGGACATCGGCGTGTCACGCAGAACCCGGGCACTTTCGACGAACCGCTGGGCGGCCGTGCGCGGGGTCAGCGCCGCAGCCTCCGAAACCGCTTGCTCGGCAACGCTTCCGGCGTCGGTGTTGGCGACACCGTCGGGTTCGTTGAAGCGGCGCAGCATTGTCGCCGCATCTGTGACGGCAGCGGGTCCGTCGACGACTGCTCCCGTGAGACGGTCGAACATCGACGGTTCGGGACAGACGTGGGCGAGCAGCGCGGCCACATTCCAACCCTCACAGCGCGTCGATGTCGACCACTCTTGCGCCGTCAACTGTTCGCACCGTCGTGCCCAGCGCTCCCACGCGTCGGCCAGGACGCGGCGGGCCGAGTCACCGTCGAAGTCACCGTCGAGTCGCATGGCGCCAACCTAGCCAACGACGGGTTACAGATCGCCAGCCTGGGTAATCACGCAGTACAACCAAGGAGGCATCATGACCGATACGCGTGTACACCCCCGCGGTGGCCGTCTGCGGATGCCGCGCAGTCGCGGCGCCACGAGTGGATTCCTGCTGATCCTGCTGGGCGCGTGGGGCGCACTGGCTCCCTTCATCGGGCCCCTGTTCAACTTCGCCTACAGCCCCGACCAGGCCTGGACGTGGACCACCGGCCGAGGCTGGCTGGAGGTACTGCCGGGCGTGGTGACCGTATTGGGCGGCCTGCTCCTGCTGATGTCACGAAACCGTGCGACGGCCTCGCTCGGCGGCTGGCTCGCCGTGGCAGGTGGCGTGTGGTTCATCATCGGCCGCGCTATGGCCGGCCCGCTGGGTATGGGTGACGCGGGTGTACCGGTCGCCGCCACCGAGGGCAAGCGCATCGCGCTGGAGCTGACGTATTTCTACGGTCTGGGCGCGCTGATCGTGTTCCTGGGCGCAGCGGCGCTTGGCCGCATCTCGGTGCGAAGCGTGCGCGACGTGGAGTGGGCGGATCGTCCAGTGGCCGCACACACCGTCGCCGACGAACACGCGCCGGCCACTGCCGCTCCGGTTGCTGCGGCCGACCCCGCTCCGGTCGCCGGTCACACTCCCCACACCGCCGGGCAGCCGGCAATGGCGGAGCAGCGAACCGAGGTCATCGGACCCACGGCCGAGGCCGCACAACAACCGCGTCGCCGCGGCTTGCTCGACAGGTTCCGCTCTCGCGGCCACCGTGGCGGCAAGCTCGCACACCGGTAAGCGTTAGCGGATCGCAAAGCGCCCCACACAGGTTGTGGGGCGTTTCGCGTGCCATGGGCTATGCGGGTGACGTAGATCCCAAATGTCCGCTCAAGCGATGAGTTTCACCGCCTCCCTGTGACGTGCATGACTGCCCGCGGCCTGGCCAGAAGCTAGCCTGACTATGTAATCCGCTCAACGTGCGCCTCCCGGTGATTCCGCGCAACGGCGTTCGATAGTGACTTGAAATCTTGTCAGGAGACCAACCATGTCCGACAGGCCTGGTATCACCGATTCCATTGGCGCGCGCCAGAATTCGGCCACCGCAGTCTGCGAGGCGTTCGGCTTCCCGCAAGAGGACTGGCCGCTGTTCGCGCGGTTGGCCAGCGGTCCGATGACGCCCCACGACGAAGAGGCGCTGTATCAGTACATCGACGTCAAGATCGGCGAGCGTTGCTGGAAGCCGACCGACGACCTGTTGTCCAACCTGATCGACGTCGAGGTCGACGGCACCGAACTGACCGTCGACGACATCTACCGATTCGTCTCCACGTTGATCGGCGTCAGGGTTTTCTAATCCTCCGCGATTTGTGGAGCCGCACCGGCGGTCAGCGCGCGGCTGCTCCACAAATCGCACGGACTGTCAGCCCGTGTAGGCCATGACGTGCTTGATGCGGGTGTACTCGTCGAACCCGTACATCGACAGGTCTTTCCCGTGGCCCGACGACTTGAACCCGCCATGCGGCATCTCGGCCACCAGCGGAATGTGGGTGTTGATCCAGACACAGCCGAAATCAAGGGCAGCCGAAACCCGTAGTGCTCGTGACACATCGCGGGTCCACACTGACGACGCCAACCCGTATTCGGTGCCGTTGGCCCACGCGATCGCCTCGTCCTCGTCGGTGAACGCCTGGACGGTGATGACCGGCCCGAAGATCTCCTGCTGAACCAGCCTGTCGTCCTGCCGAAGCCCGCCGATCACCGTCGGTTCGACGTAGAAGCCCTGGTCGCCCTGCCGTCCTCCACCGACCGCGACGGAGGCATGTGCCGGGACGTCTCCCAGGAACCCCAGCACCCGCTCCATCTGAGTGGAGTTGTTCACAGGCGGCACCCACGCGTCCTCGTCATCGACCGGCTTGCCGTACGTCGTGGTGGCAGCGCGCGCCTGCTCGGCCAGCGCCTCGGTCAGGTCCGAGGCCACCCGGGCCGTCGCGAGCACGCGCGTTGCCGCCGTGCAGTCCTGTCCGGCGTTGAAATAGCCCGCCGTGGCGATGCCTTCGGCCGCCGACGCGATGTCGCTGTCGTCGAACACGATCACCGGCGCCTTGCCGCCCAACTCGAGGTGCGTGCGCTTGAGATGTCCGCCCGCGCTGACCGCCACCGCACGGCCCGCCGCGACGGAACCGGTGATCGACACCATCTGCGGAGTCGGATGTGCCACGACCGCTGCGCCCGTTTCCCGGTCTCCGCAAACGACATTCAGCACTCCGGGCGGAAAATGCCTGGCCGCGATCTCGGCCAGCATCACTGTCGTCACCGGCGTGGTGTCGCTGGGCTTGATGACGACGGTGTTTCCCGCCGCGACCGCGGGCACGAACTTCCAGATCGCCATCATCATCGGGTAGTTCCACGGCGCCACCTGCCCGATGACGCCGACCGGTTCGCGACGGATCCACGAGGTGTGGTTCTCCATGTATTCGCCGGCCGACTTGCCCTCCAGCATCCGCGCGGCACCCGCGAAGAAGCGGATCTGGTCCACCATCGGGGGAATTTCTTCGGCCATCGTGACGTGGTTGGCCTTACCCGTATTGCGTCCCTCTGCCGCGACGAGCGCCTGGGCGCTTCGCTCGACGTCGTCAGCGAAGTAGAGCAGTGCCTTCTGCCGCACCGACGGCGTGGTGCGCTTCCAGTCAGCGAACGCTTTCGACGCGGCCGTGTACGCGTTGTCGATGTCGGCCTCGGTGGAGATCGGCGCGGTGCCGTACCGCTCACCGGTCGATGGATCGACGAGCGCCATGGTGGCGCCGCTGACCGAGTCGACGCTTTCACCGCCGATGAAGTTCTGGACCTTGAAGTCGCTGGCCATTCGATCCTCTCTTCGTCAGGAATGGGAGGCAGCGCAGCGCGTCGCCGACTATCCGCCGAACTCCGCGATACGCCGGGTCTGCTCGACGGTGATCATCGAGCAAGAGCCTAACCAAGACAGCACCGATCCGGTCGATAACTACGGGGGAGTGGGTTGTGATCCGCGGTCATCCGATGCAACGACGACGAAATCCGTTGACCACCGCAGCTCGGGCGTGTCCCGGCGTGCTCGCGACCCAACGATTTCGCGATCTCATTGCGGTGGGCTGGTCGCTGCCGAAGCCCGCAATGGCACACTGGTCACTTATGGGTGCGCGCCCCAACCGCGCTGCGCCGTGACCACATGACCTAACGAAAGACTTTGTCGCCATGGACTTGGTTGTCTTCCTTCCCCTGCTCATCGTGCTGGGCGCATTCATGTTCTTCGCGTCCCGCCGACAGAAGAAAGCCATGCAGGCCACCATCGACCTGCATGAATCTCTTCAGATCGACGACCGTGTGCACACCACGTCCGGTCTGGTCGGGACCATCAAGGGCATCACCGACGATGAGGTGGAGCTCGAGATCGCCCCGGGCGTCGTCACCACCTGGATGAAGCTCGCGGTGCGTGACCGCATCACCGACGATGACGAGTTCGAAGACGACGAGCCCGAGTCGACCGCGACCGAACTCACTGAAAGCCCGAACACCAAGACCGACGGCTGAGTCCGCGGGCGATCTTCACAGCTGAAGCCCGTAGTCTCTGCGGTGCTGACGAACCGATCCCGAGGAGACCTGACAAAACGTGGCATCGTCTTCGACGCCGGTGCACCCTGCCCGCTACCTCTCGCTGTTTCTGGTGTTGCTGGTCGGCGCCTACTGCCTGGTCTTCCTGACCGGAGACAAGAAGCCCGAACCCAAACTCGGCATTGATCTGCAGGGCGGTACCCGCGTCACCCTCACCGCCCGCACGCCCGACGGGTCGCCGCCCACCCGCGACGCGTTGAGCCAGGCGCAGCAGATCATCAACGACCGGGTCAACGGTCTCGGCGTGTCCGGCTCCGAGGTGATCATCGACGGCAACAACCTCGTCATCACGGTGCCGGGCAGCGAGAGCAGCGACGCCCGCAACCTCGGCCAGACGGCACGCCTTTACATCCGCCCCGTCGTGCATGTGATGCCCGCCGAGGTGCCCGGCCAGCAGCCGCCGACGGAGGGACCGGCCGGTATGCCTCCTGGTGGTCCGATTCCGGGGATGCCGGGCGGGATGATGCCGGGGATGCCGGGAACCGAGGCGCCCGCCGGCCAGCAGCCTCCCGCCGGCCAGCAGCCTCCCGCCGGTCAGCAGCCGCCTGCCGAGCCCGCCGCCCCTCCGGCCCCGCAGCCGCGTCCCTATCCCCAGGAACCGCCTGCCCAACCCGCACCGGAGCCGCCTCCGACGCCGGCACCGGGTAGCCCCGCACCGTCACCGGACGCTCCCGAGCCGACGCCGACTACACCCGCGTCACCGGAAAACGTTCCGCTGGCGCAGCGCATCGCCGACGAGAAGCAGTTGCGGCAGAGCACCGATCAGCAGATCCAGATCCTGGCGTTGCAGTTCCAGGCCACGCGCTGCGGCGAGGAGGACGTCCTCGCGGGCAACGACGACCCGAATCTTCCGCTCATCACCTGCTCGGCGGACGGCAACGAGGTGTACCTGCTGGATAAGGCGATCATCAACGGCGAGCAGATCCAGGACGCCACCTCCGGTCTCGACCAGCAGCGCGGTGAGTACGTCGTCGACGTCCAGTTCAAAAGCGATGGCGCGAAGACCTGGGCGGATTTCACCGCCGCCAACGTCGGAACGCAGACCGCGTTCGTGCTCGACACGAAGGTGATGAGCGCACCCGAGATCCGCGAGCCGATCCCGGGCGGGCGCACGCAGATCAGCGGCCAGTTCACCCAGCAGACGGCCCGCGAGTTGGCCAACGTGCTGAAGTACGGATCGCTGCCGTTGTCCTTCGAGTCGTCGGAGGCTGAAACCGTCTCGGCCACACTGGGTCTGTCGTCGCTGCGCGCGGGTTTGATCGCCGGGGCGGTCGGCCTGGCGCTGGTGCTGGCCTATTCGCTGCTCTATTACCGGATGCTGGGCGTGTTGACCGCCCTGTCGCTGGTCGCTTCCGGCGCAATGGTTTACGCGATCCTGGTGCTTCTGGGCAGATGGATCGGTTACACGCTGGACCTGGCCGGTATCGCCGGTCTGATAATCGGTATCGGTATGACGGCCGACTCGTTCGTGGTGTTCTTCGAACGCATCAAAGACGAGATACGCGAAGGGCGTTCATTCCGGTCGGCGGTGCCGCGCGGTTGGGCGAGGGCCCGCAAGACGATCGTGTCCGGCAACGCGGTGACGCTGCTCGCCGCGGCGGTGCTCTACGTCCTCGCCGTCGGACAGGTAAAGGGCTTCGCGTTCACCCTGGGCCTGACCACGATCCTCGACGTGGTCGTGGTCTTCCTGGTGACGTGGCCGCTGGTGTACCTGGCGTCGAAGTCGCCGACACTGGCCAAGCCTTCGTTGAACGGACTCGGTGCGGTGCAACAGATCGCCAGGGAGCGACGAGCGGCCGCGCACGCGACGGGACGGGACTGACATATGGCGCCCAAACAGTCATCGGAAGAACAGCAGAGCAGCGCCGTGGAGGCGCCGAACCTCGAGTCGACCGCGCCTCAGCACGGCTTCTTCGTCCGCCTCTACACCGGCACCGGCGCCTTCGAGGTCATCGGCAAGCGCAAGCTGTGGTACGCGGTCAGCGGTGCGATCGTGCTGGTGTGCCTGCTCAGCATGCTGCTGCGCGGCTTCACCTTCGGCATCGACTTCGAGGGCGGCACCAAGGTGTCGATGCCGACCGCGACCGAATCGGGCACCGTGACCGTCCAGCAGGTCGAGGACGTGTTCAGCAAGACGCTCGGTAAGAGCCCCGAGTCGGTGGTCGTGGTCGGCAGCGGCGGATCGGCCACCGTGCAGATCCGGTCCGAGACGCTGACCAACGAGGAGACCGAGGAGCTGCGCACCGCGCTGTTCGACGCGTTCAAGCCGAGGGGGGCGAACGGAGCGCCCAGCAAGCAGGCCATCAGCGATTCCGCGGTGTCGGAGACGTGGGGCGGCCAGATCACCCAGAAGGCGCTGATCGCGCTGGTGGTGTTCATCGTGCTGGCGACGGTCTACATCATGCTGCGCTATGAGCGCTACATGTCGATCGCCGCGATGGCGACGCTGGTGTTCGACCTTGTGGTGACCGCCGGTGTGTACTCGCTCGTCGGCTTCGAGGTCACCCCGGCCACGGTGATCGGCCTGCTCACGATTCTCGGCTTCTCGCTCTATGACACCGTCATCGTGTTCGACAAGGTCGAGGAGAACACCCACGGCTTCGAGCACACCACGAGACGCACCTTCGCCGAACACGCCAACCTCGCGGTCAACCAGACCTTCATGCGGTCCATCAACACCAGCCTCATTTCCGTGTTGCCGATCGTGGCGCTGATGGTCGTGGCGGTGTGGCTGCTGGGTGTGGGCACGCTGATGGACTTGGCGCTGGTGCAGTTGGTCGGCGTCATCGTCGGCACCTACTCGTCGATCTTCTTCGCGACCCCTCTGCTGGTCACGCTGCGCGAGCGCACCGACCTCGTGCGCAACCACACCCGCCGGGTGATGAACCGCCGCAAGAACGCGACCGCACGCGCTTCCCAAGCCGACGAGGATTCCGACGAACCCGAAACGGTCGGCGCGGCCGCGACGCCGCGCGCCGACGCTGCGACGCGAACCACTCCGCCGCCGGACAAGCCCGCACCGGGGGCACGTCCGGTGCGCCCGACCAGCAGCCGGACCGGACGCCCGTCGGGTAAGCGCGACACGCGGCGGCGGTAAGGGGATGAGCGCCGGTAAGCGGGCGGGCACACAGCCCGCGAGGGCAGTGAACCCGATCCGGCGTTGCGGGGTCCTGGCGGGCGTACTCGTGCTCGCCGCGTCGTTGGCGTCGGCGTGCACGCGCAGCCCCGCCGACAGCATCGACTACGCCGTCGACGGCACGCTGATCACCTACAACACCAACACCGTTGCGGGCGCCGCCTCGGCCGGTCCGCAGGCGTTCGCGCGGGTGCTGACGGGCTTCAACTACCACGGACCCGACGGCCAGATCGTCGGCGATCACGACTTCGGAACCATCTCGGTCGTCGGCAGGCAACCGCTGGTCCTCGACTACGAGGTCAACGCGAACGCGGTGTACTCCGACGGTAAACCGATCACCTGCGACGACGTCGTGTTGGCGTGGGCGTCACAGTCCGGGCGGTTCCCGAACTTCGACGCCGTCAGCCGCGCGGGTTACAGCGATATCGCCACGGTGGACTGCACGCCGGGGCAGAAGAAGGCGCGGGTGTCGTTCGCGCCCGATCGTGGGTTCGTCGACTTCGGACAGCTGTTCTCCGCGACGTCGATGATGCCGTCGCACGTCATCGCCGACCAGTTGGGTCTCGGCGACGGCGGAGTCACGCGGGCCATCCTCGAGAACGACGGCGCCGCGGTGGAGCGCATCGCCGCGGTCTGGAACACCGGTTGGGAACTCAAACCCGATCTCGACCTGAAGCGGTTCCCTTCGTCGGGGCCCTACAAGCTGGAATCGGTGACCGAGGACGGGGCCGTCGTGCTGGTCGCCAACGACAAATGGTGGGGCGCCGAGCCGGTCACCAAGAAGGTCACCGTGTGGCCGCGCGGCGCCGACATCCAGGAGCGCGTCAATCAGGGCGCCTACGACGTCGTCGACATCGCCACCGGATCGTCGGGCACGCTGAACATGCCCGACGACTACGTGCGAACCGATGCCCCGTCGGCCGGCATCCAACAGCTGATCTTCGCGCCGGAGGGGCCCTTGGCTGCCCCGCCGGCCCGCCGCGCGCTGGCCCTCTGCACACCGCGCGACGTGATCGCCCGCAACGCCGAGCAGCCCATCGCCAACTCGCGGCTCAATCCCGCCACCGAGGATGCCTACAGCGGGGCCGAGGCCGGTCCGGAGCCGGGACAGTTCGTCGCCGCCAACCCCGACGCCGCCCGCGCCGCGCTCAACGCGCGCCCCCTGACCGTCCGCATGGGGTATCAGACCCCCAACGCGCGGCTGGCGGCCACCGTCGGCGCCATCGCCAAGTCGTGTGCGCCCGCCGGCATCACCATCGAAGAGGCCGCAGGCGACGCGGTGGGCCCACTGTCGTTGCGCAACAACGAGATCGACGTGCTGATCGCCAGCACGGGTGGTGCCGCCGGCAGCGGGTCGTCCGGCTCGTCGGCGATGGACGCCTACCAGTTCCACACCGGAAACGGCAACAACCTGCCGCGCTACTCCAACCCGCAGGTGGACCGGGTCATCTCGGCGATCGCGATCACCAACGACCCCAAGGAAATGGCCCGGCTGCTCAGCGAGGGCAGCCCGGTGCTGTGGGCCGACATGCCGACGCTGCCGCTGTACCGGCAGCAGCGGACGGTGCTGACATCGAAGAAGATGTTCGCCGTGAGCACCAACCCGACGCGGTGGGGCGCGGGATGGAACATGGACCGTTGGGTGTTGGACCGGTGAGTGGCGGTGGCGAAGACATCTCGTCGCTGATCGCGAGGATGATGCGCGAGGTGCCCGACTTTCCAGAGCCTGGCGTCGCGTTCAAAGACCTCACCCCATTGTTGGCCGACGCGCACGGATTGGCCGCGGTGACCGACGCGTTCGCCGAGGTCGCCCGCGGCGCGGACCTGGTCGCGGGGATCGACGCGCGCGGCTTCCTGCTCGGTGCGGCGGTCGCATTGCGGCTGGGCACGGGCGTGTTGGCGATCCGCAAGGGCGGCAAGCTGCCGCCGCCGGTGTTCAGTGAGACCTATGCGCTCGAATACGGCACGGCCACGCTGGAAATTCCGGCCGACGGGATCGACCTCGGCGGCCGCAGTGTGCTCATCATCGACGATGTGCTGGCCACCGGCGGCACCGCGGCCGCGGCGGTCAAACTGCTGCAGAACGCGGGTGCCTCCGTGCCGGGCGCCGCGGTGCTGCTCGAGTTGACCGCGCTGGGTGGCCGCGGAGCGCTCGAACCGCTGCCGGTCACCTCGCTGTACACCGTCTGAGGGATATCCTCGAAAGCGCGTGTTGTGACGCAGCCGTACCAGACCGATGCGCGCTTTGCGTGAGGACCAGACCGGGAGGTGACCATGGCTGAAGAACCCGGCACGGGCCAGGCCGTGCAGTCAGCGCCGCCCGGCGCCCAGATCCCCGAGACGCAGCCGCTGGAGATGCCGAAGCCCTCCGCGAGCGCGTCGCGCCGCGTGCGAGCCCGGTTGGCGCGCCGGATGACGTCGCAGCGCAGTGCGATCAACCCGGTGCTCGAGCCGCTGGTGGCCGTCCACAAGGAGATCTACCCGAAGGCCAATCTGCAATTGCTGCAGCGGGCCTACGAGGTGGCCGAGCGGCGGCACGCCGATCAGCTTCGCCGCTCGGGTGATCCCTACATCACGCATCCGTTGGCGGTGGCCAACATCTTGGCCGAGCTCGGCATGGACACCACCACGCTGATCGCGGCGCTGCTTCACGACACGGTCGAGGACACGGGATACACCCTGGAAGCGCTGACCGAGGAGTTCGGCACCGAGGTCGGCCATCTGGTCGACGGCGTCACCAAGCTGGACAAGGTCGCGCTGGGCACTGCCGCGGAGGGCGAGACCATCCGCAAAATGATCATCGCGATGGCACGCGATGCTCGCGTGCTGGTGATCAAGGTCGCCGACCGGCTGCACAACATGCGCACGATGCGGTTCCTGCCACCCGAGAAGCAGCAACGCAAGGCGCGCGAGACACTGGAAGTCATTGCGCCGCTTGCGCATCGGCTGGGCATGGCGACGGTCAAGTGGGAACTGGAGGATCTCGCCTTCGCGATCCTGCACCCCAAGAAGTACGAGGAGATCGTGCGACTGGTCGCCGACCGTGCGCCGTCACGCGACACCTACCTGGCCAAGGTGCGCGCCGAGATCACCGCGACGCTGAACGCGTCGAAGATCACCGCGATCGTGGAGGGCCGGCCCAAGCACTACTGGTCGATCTACCAGAAGATGATCGTCAAGGGCCGCGACTTCGACGACATCCACGACCTCGTCGGGGTGCGCATCCTCTGCGACGAGATCCGGGACTGCTACGCGGCTTTGGGTGTGGTCCACTCGCTGTGGCAGCCGATGGCCGGGCGCTTCAAGGACTACATCGCCCAGCCGCGCTACGGCGTGTACCAGTCGTTGCACACCACCGTCGTCGGGCCCGAGGGCAAGCCCCTGGAAGTGCAGATCCGCACCCACGACATGCATAAGACGGCCGAGCTGGGGATCGCCGCGCACTGGCGTTACAAGGAAACCAAGGGCCGCAACGCCGTTCCCAACCAACACTCGTCGGCCGAGATCGACGACATGGCATGGATGCGACAGCTTCTGGACTGGCAGCGGGAGGCCGCCGACCCCGGCGAGTTCCTCGAGTCGCTGCGTTACGACCTTGCGGTGCAGGAGATCTTCGTGTTCACCCCCAAGGGTGATGTCATCACGCTGCCCACCGGGTCGACGCCGGTCGACTTCGCCTACGCGGTGCACACCGAGGTCGGTCACCGCTGTATCGGTGCACGGGTGAACGGCCGCCTCGTCGCATTGGAACGCAAGCTCGAAAACGGCGAAGTGGTCGAGGTTTTCACGTCCAAGGCACTCAACGCCGGGCCGTCGCGCGACTGGCAGACCTTCGTGGTCTCACCGCGCGCGAAGGCGAAGATCCGGCAGTGGTTCGCCAAGGAGCGCCGCGAGGAGGCGCTGGAAGCCGGTAAGGACGCCATCGCCCGCGAGGTTCGGCGGGGCGGACTTCCGTTGCAGCGCTTGATGAACGCCGAGTCGATGGGCGCGCTGGCCCGCGAACTGCGGTACGTCGACGTCTCGGCGCTCTACACCGCGGTCGGTGAGGGCCACGTCTCGGCGCGGCATGTGGTGCAGCGGCTGGTCGCTCAGGTCGGTGGCGACGAGGAGGCCTCCGACGAACTCGCCGAGCGGTCGACGCCTGCGACGATGCCGGTGCGCCAACGCACCAGCGACGACGTCGGGGTGGCCGTGCCGGGTGCTCCCGGTGTGCTGACCAAGCTCGCCAAGTGCTGCACGCCGGTGCCCGGCGACAACATCATGGGTTTCGTCACCCGCGGCGGCGGGGTCAGCGTGCACCGCACCGACTGCACGAACGCCGGGTCGCTGCAGCAGCAGTCGGAGCGGATCATCGACGTGAAGTGGGCGCCGTCGCCGTCGTCGGTGTTCCTGGTCGCCATCCAGGTCGAGGCGCTCGACCGGCACCGGTTGCTGTCGGACGTCACGCGGGTGTTGGCCGACGAGAAGGTGAACATCCTGAGCGCGTCGGTGACGACGTCCAACGACCGGGTGGCCGTCAGTCGGTTCACCTTCGAGATGGGCGACCCCAAGCATCTGGGCCACGTGCTCAACGTGGTGCGCAATGTGGAGGGTGTCTACGACGTCTACCGGGTCACTTCCGCGGCGTGAGCCGCAATTGGGCAGAAGCGGCGTGAGCCGCAATTGGGCAGAAGCGGCGTGAGCCGCAATTGGGCAGAAGCGGCGTGAGCCGGCGCAGTGGCAAATTTCGCTGAAGCGCGTCAATTTTTGCTCGTTCTGGGATACTGCGACGATGCGGCCCGCCGTCGTCGTCCTTCTCGTCTCCCTCGGAGTCGCCGTCGTCGGTTGCGGGTCGACGATCAAGCCCGAAGCAGCTGCGCAGTCCGTCGTCGACCTGGTCTCCGAGCAGACGGGGTTCACACCGACCGACGTGAAGTGCCCCGAGGACGTCGAGGCAGAAGAGGGCGCGAAGTTCGAGTGCACGTTCACTGGACCCGAAGGTGTGGCGTACACCGCGAACATGCGGGTGACCAAGGTCGAGGGCGAGGACGTCGAGTTCTACATCGAGACCGCCCCGGCCGAGTAGTCGCTCAATCCAGTCGGATCGACTCGACGACGACGTCGGCGACGGGCTTGCCGTCCTCGCTGCCGTCGGCCACACCCTCGGCCGCGATCTTGCCCAGTGTCGTCAGACCGGTCTGGTCGATCGTGCCGAACACCGTGTACGTCGGCGGCAGCTGCGAGTCCTCGTAAACGAGGAAGAACTGGCTGCCGTTGGTGCCGACGCCGGCGTTGGCCATCGCCAGCGTCCCGCGCGGATAGCGCACCGGCGATCGCAGCGCCGGATCGCTCAACCGGTACTGGTTGGTCGGGTATTCGTTCGGGAACTGATACCCGGGGCCGCCGATGCCGGTTCCGCTGGGGTCGCCGCACTGCAACACCCCGAGATGCACTGCCGTCGTCAGCCGGTGGCAGGGGGTGTCGTCGAAGAAGCCCTGCTGGGCCAGGTTGGCGAAGTTGTTGACCGTGCAGGGGGCCTTGGCGTTGTCCAACTGCAGGCCGATGTCGCCCTTGCTGGTGGTCATGCTGGCGCTGACCTCGGCGGGGTCCGTGGGTACGCGTCCGGTGCGCGGCGGCTTGGCCGGCTTGCTCGACGGCTCTGCGGTGCGGGGGTACTGGCAGTTCGAGCCGAGCGTCGCGGGCCGATCGAACTTCGGCAGTTCGTCGACCGCCAGACCGCCGGTCGCGGTGTCGTCGGGAACCGCGCCGTCAAACCTCTCGAGTTCACGGCCCAACGCCGCCAGGAAGACGACGCTGATGACGACCACCAGCACCGTCAACACCGACACCAGGTATCCGATGACCAGACCCGCGATGGCCAGCCCGCGACCCTCCTCGCCGGACTTCTTGATCTGCGACAGCGACACGTGGCCGAACACGATGCCCAGCGGCGCGAAGACGAACGCGCACACCAGCGCCGCGACGGCCAGCGTGTTGGTCTGCCTGGGTGGCGGATATCCGAACGAGGACTGCTGCGCGGGATAGCCGTAAGGCGGTGGAGGACCGCCGTAGGGCGGGGGCGCGCCCACGGCATTAGTCCAACAGGATCGACTTCACGGTGACCGGGGTGGCCGGCGCACCGTCCTGGCCACCGCCGGCAACGCCTCCCTGCGCGATCTTGTCCAACGTGGCCAGGCCGGTGTCGTCGACCCTGCCGAACACCGTGTAGTTCGGCGGGAGCTTGGAGTCCTGGTAGACGAGGAAGAACTGGCTGCCGTTGGTGTTCGGGCCGGCGTTGGCCATGGCCAGGGTGCCGCGGGGATAGGTGACGGGCTCTTGCAGCTTGGGGTCGTCGGGCTGGAACTGATTGGTCGGGTACTCGTTGGCGAACGAGTAACCCGGCCCGCCGGAGCCCTTGCCGGTCGGGTCGCCGCACTGCAGCACCTTGAGCTGTTCGGCGGTGGTCAACCGGTGGCACGGGGTGTTGTCGAAGTAGCCCTGCTGGGCGAGGCTCGCGAAGCTGTTCACCGTGCACGGCGCCTTGCCGTTGTCGAGCAGCAGGCCGAGGTTGCCCTGGTCGGTGGACATGCTGGCGCTGATCTCGGCGGGTTCGGTGGGCACCTTGCCTGCGCGGGGCGGATCAACGGGCTTGCTGGCCTGCTCGGCGGACACCGGGTACTGGCAGTTCTCGCCGAGTCCGGCCGGTGCTACGAACGCCGGAAGCGATCCTGCCGCCGACGGGGCCGCCGACGTGGGGGAGGTCTCGGTGGCGGCCGCGGTCTGGCTGTCGGAGTCGCGGTTGGTGACGACGAGCGCGACCACCGCGGCGACTACGACGATCGCGCCTGCGACCGAGCCGATGATCGTGTACTGGCGCCGCCTGCGTGCCTTCTCCGCGCGACGCTCCAATTGCCGCTCGAGCTTGCGCTTGGCCGTCGCCCGCCGCTGTTCGTTGGTCGGCACCGCTGATGTCCTCCTGTTGTCGGTCGATCGGCAACGAGTGTGCCAGGCATTGCTGAGTGTGGCGCCGCGACCCACGCCATCGGGTGGTGGGAAACTGGACGTCGTGTTCATCACCGGGTTTGCCGCCGGCATGCTGGCGTGCAACTGCTACGTGCTGGCCCCACGGGCCGGGGGCGACGCCATCGTCGTCGACCCCGGCCAGCGGGCGATGGGGCCGTTGCGCCGGATCCTGGACGAGAACCGGCTGACACCTGCGGCGGTGCTGCTCACCCACGGCCACATCGACCACATCTGGTCGGCCCAGAAGGTGGCCGACATGTACGGCTGCCCGGCCTACATCCATCCCGAGGACCGCTTCATGCTGACCGACCCGATCAAGGACTTTGGGCGGGGGTTCCTCGGGGGGCTGGCCAGCTCGGCGTTCGGCGCGTTGTTCCGCGAGCCCAAGCAGGTCGTCGAACTGGACAAGGACGGCGACAAGGTGGAGTTGGGCGGTGTGACGGTCACCGTCGACCACACGCCCGGACACACCCGCGGGTCGGTGGTGTTCCGCGTCGACGAGGCCATCGGGTCGGGGCCGGGTGCGGTCGCGTTCACGGGCGATACCCTGTTCCGGCAGTCGGTGGGCCGGACGGACCTGCCGGGCGGCAGTGGTCGGGACCTGCTCGGCTCGATCGTCAACAAACTGTTGGTGCTCGACGACGACACCGTGGTACTACCGGGGCACGGCCCGAAGTCCACGATCGGTCTCGAACGCCGCACCAACCCGTTTCTCGAAGGCTTGATCTAGTGAGTTCCAGTGAGTGAATTTCAGGCGCCCAAGGGCGTCCCGGACTACCTGCCGCCCGACTCGGCGCAGTTCGTCGGTGTGCGCGACGGTCTGCTCGACACCGCCCGGCGGGCGGGCTACGGCGATGTCGAACTGCCCATCTTCGAGGACACCGCGTTGTTCGCGCGGGGGGTCGGGGAGTCGACCGATGTGGTGTCGAAGGAGATGTACACGTTCTCCGACCGCGGTGACCGCTCGGTCACGTTGCGGCCGGAGGGCACGGCGGGGGTGATGCGCGCAGTCATCGAGCACGGCCTGGACCGTGGGCCGCTTCCGGTGAAGCTGTGCTACTCGGGGCCCTTCTTCCGGTACGAGCGACCGCAGGCCGGCCGCTACCGTCAGCTGCAGCAGGTCGGGGTGGAGGCCATCGGCGTCGACGACCCGGCCCTGGACGCCGAGGTGATCGCGGTCGCCGATGCGGGTTTTCGATCGTTGGGGCTCGACGGTTTCCGGCTGGAGATCACCTCGCTGGGTGACGAGACCTGCCGCCCGCAGTACCGGGAACTGTTGCAGGACTTCCTGTTCAAGCTGGACCTCGACGACGAGACTCGGCGGCGCGCGGAGATCAACCCGCTGCGGGTGCTCGACGACAAGCGCCCGAAGATCCGCGAGATGACCGCCGATGCGCCGGTGATGCTCGACCACCTCTCCGACGTCGCCAAACAGCACTTCGACACCGTGCTGGCACATCTGGACGCCTTGGGGGTGCCGTACGTCATCAACCCGCGCATGGTGCGCGGGCTGGATTACTACACCAAGACCACCTTCGAGTTCATCCACGACGGGCTCGGCGCCCAGTCGGGTATCGGCGGGGGCGGACGCTACGACGGCCTGATGGCACAGCTCGGCGGAAAAGACTTGTCGGGCATCGGATTCGGCCTGGGTGTCGACCGCACGTTGCTGGCGTTGAAAGCCGAGGGCAAGACCGTCGGCGGGACGGCGCGGGTCGATGTCTTCGGCGTGCCGCTGGGCGAACAGGCCAAGGTGACGCTGTCGGTGCTGGGCGCGCGACTGCGCGCCGCGGGTGTGCGCGTCGACCTTGCCTACGGCGACCGCGGGATCAAGGGGGCGATGCGCGCGGCGGACCGCTCGGGTGCGGCGCTTGCGCTGGTGGCCGGTGACCGCGACATCGAGGCGGGCACGATCGGTGTGAAGATTTTGGCGACCGGGCAGCAGACGGACGTAGCGGTGGACGACGTGCTGGCCGAAGTGCTGGCCCGCCTCAACCGCGCCTGACACTCCTTGCCCCTGTTGGCGCGAGCGTGCGTGTCTGCACACGACACGCCGCGAAATTCCGACAGTTTGCGCACATTCGTGGGCTATCGAGCGTGCTCAAACGCGGTGTACGGCGTCGGTGAGCACCCTGTCGAGCATCCCGACGCCGCCGCTGAACACGTTGCCGCGCATGAGGACTCGCGTCGATGACGGGGTGACGGCGACCAGAGTCGAGGTCAGCAACCGCGATCGCCGCTCGAACTGCACTTGGCTCAGCGGTGCCACGATCTCACCGGTGCCGTCGCGGTAAGTCTGGTTCCGGCGGTCAAAGACGGCCGCCGCGGGGTACGCGCTCAGCGGTGTCATCCGCATGTGCCGAAGTGCTGCACCGCCGCGGATCATCGCCCGGAACGCCACGATGCCGATGATGAGCAGCCCCGCCCCGATCGCCGCCGAAGGCCACACCATCGAATACGCGAACGCGTAAAAGATCGACACGACGCCGAAGCCGCCGAAGATCAACGCCGACATCGTCAACAGCAGCACCGTCATCTCCGTCGGCGCGCGTCCGCGGTCGATGAGCAGAACCTCAAAACCGCGCTCGGCCACCACGACAGGCCCCTGATCCGCCAGCGCGATCGGCTCGAGCGACGGGTTCACGCAGAGCCGCGGGCGACCGAGTTGAGAAGTTCGTCGATGTGCCCGACCCCACCGTCGAACGGGTTGCCGCGCTTGAGTGTCTTCGTGCCGCCGGGTGTGAGCGCAACGAGTTTCGGTGAGCTCGAACCGATTTGGAACTTACGTGCAAAGCGCACCTGATCCAGCTGCACCAGGGCACCACCGCGGTAGCTGAACAGCCCGAGCTTGCGGTCCAGCACCGCGGCGGGTCGGCAGTCGTGCAACGGTCGGCTGCGGTACTTGCGGATTCTGCGGACGACGAGAAACGCGGCCACCGCCAATACCACGCCGACGGCGAGGAAGACGGCGCCCAGCGCCCGCGACGGGGAACCGCCGATCAGAGCAATCAGCCCGAACCCGCCGACGACGATCGTCAGGACGCCAAGCACGAACGCCAGCACCGTCAGCGGTCCCGTGCCACGGTCCACGACCAACACCCGACGACCGTCGTCGGTGACGACAAGTCCGCCGGTGTCGGCCAGTACCTGCGGCTCCGAAGCTGTGTTCACGGGTGCACTGTGCCACTTCGGCGGCCTCGAGCGTGCGCAAACTGCTGGAAATGCGCGGCGTGTCGTAGGCAGACGCGCGCACTCGCGGAAGGGGGCACAGCGGAAGGGGGCACAGCGGAAGGGGGCACAGCGGCTAGATGGCCATGGCGGCGCGGACGTCGGCTTCAGAGGACGAGCCGCCTGCGCCGCTGGAGGTGACGCGACCGGACTCGAGAACGTAGTAGTGCTGTGAGGACTCCAGCGCGAAACCGATGTGCTGTTCGACCAGCAGCACGCCCATGTCACCCCGCTGGGTCAGCGACGTGATCGCCGCTTCGATCTCGCCGACCACCGACGGCTGGATGCCCTCGGTCGGCTCGTCGAGGATCAGGCATTTCGGCGTGGTGATCAGCGCACGGGCGATCGCCAACTGCTGGCGCTGACCCCCCGACAGCAGACCGGCGCGGCGAGCCAACAGCTCCTTCAGAGCGGGGAACAGGTCGAGTTGTTCGTCGATGAGCCGCTTGCCGTTCTTGCGTCCGTCCGCGACGACCTGCAAATTCTCCATTGTGGTGAGCTGGCCGAACGCCTGCTGGCCCTGCGGCACGTAGGCCAGTCCACGCGCGACGCGCGCGCTCGGGCGCAGCCTGCTGATGTCGTCGCCGTCGAAGAGCACCTTGCCCGCACTGCATCGCACCAGTCCGACCGCGGCACGCAGCAGCGTGGTCTTACCCGCTCCGTTGTGGCCCATCACCGCGGCCACCCCGTCGGAGGGCACCTCGACGCTGGCACTGTGGATGACCTCGGAACGGCCGTACCCGCAACGCACGTCGACCAGTGACAGCATCAGGACTCCTCGATGAGTTCGGCGGGGACATCGGCGGTGCCCGCCGCGGCGGTGCCGAGGTAGACCTCTTGCACCTTGGGGTTGGCCTGCACCTCGGCGACAGAGCCCTCGGCGATCACCTGTCCGCGTGCGAGCACGCTCACCGACGTGGCGAACGCGCGCATGAAGTCCATGTCGTGTTCGACGACGACGACCGTGCGCTGGGCGCCGATGCGGCGCAACAGCTTTCCGGTCTCTTCTCGTTCCTCGTGGCTCATGCCCGCAACGGGTTCGTCGAGCAGCAGCACGTCGGCGTTCTGCACGAGCAGCATGCCGATCTCCAGCCACTGCTTCTGCCCGTGGGCCAGCACACCGGCCGGCTTGTCGGCCAGGTCGCTCAGCCCGATGGTGTCGAGCGCCTCTTCGATCGCGGGAAGCACACCCTTGCGGCGGCGCAACAACGTCCACGCCGACCGTCCGGCACCCGCGGCGATGTCGAGGTTCTGCAGCACGGTCAACTGCTCGAAGACGGTGGCCGTCTGGAACGTGCGACCCACGCCGAGCCGGGCGATCTGATGCACCTTCTTGCCGAGCAGTTCGACGCCGGATTTGTTGACCGACCCGGTGGCGCTGACCAGGCCGGTGATCGCGTCGATGACCGTCGTCTTGCCCGCACCGTTCGGGCCGATCAGGAACCGCAGGTCGCCCTGAAACAGCGTCAAGTCGACATCGCTGACCGCTTTGAAGCCATCGAAATCGACTGTGAGTCCGCGTACTTCGAGGTACTCGGTGCCCATGCCGACGTTGCCGCCCGCGATCGGCTCCGCTTCCAGCGTCATGTGGCTGCACCCACCTTCTCGGTGTCGGGATCGGCCTGCGGTTGGGGCTCGACGGCGACGGGTTTCGTGCGCCTGCGGATCCGGCGCCGTTTGAACAGCACACCCAGACCGGCCAGCCCAGCCGGGAAGAAGCCGACCACGACGATGAACAGCAGACCCTGTGCGTAGGTCCATTCCGAGGGGAAGCGTTCGGAGAACAGCGTCTGCGCCCACGCGACCCCGATCGCGCCGAGCACCGGCCCAAGCAGCGTGGTGCGCCCACCGATCGCCACGCCGATCAGAAACGCGATCGAGGGCAGGATGCCCACCTGCGAGGGTGCGATGAACCCGACGATCGGGGCGAACAACGCGCCCGCGATGCTGGCGAACAGTGCCGCCACGGTGTAGGCGACCACCTTGATGTTCGCCGGGTCGTAGCCCAGGAAGCGGACCCGCTCCTCACCGTCGCGAACCGCGACCAGCAGTTCGCCGTACCGGCTCTGCATCAGTTGGCGGACCACCGCGACGACGGCGAGCAACACGCCGGCGGCGATGAAGTACAGCATGCGCCGGTTGGCCGGGTCGTTGAGCGTGAACCCGAAGAACGTGCGAAACCTGTTGAGTCCGTTGCTGCCACCCAGGCTGGTCTGCCCGACGAGCAGAATCGCCAGCGCGGCGGCCAGCGCCTGCGACAGGATGGCGAAATAGGCACCCTTGACGCGGCGCTTGAATACGCCGAGCCCCAGCGCGGCCGCGATCACCGTCGGCACAATTACGATCGCCGCCAGGGTGAAGACGGGGGAGGCGAACGGCTGCCAATAGCCGGGTAATTCGCGCACACCGGCGATCTGCATGAAGTCCGGCACATCGTCACCCCGCAGCTGTGCGTCGGAGATCTTCAGATGCATGCCCATCATGTAGCCGCCGAGACCGAAGAACACGCCCTGACCCAACACGAGCATTCCGCCGCGGCCCCAGGCCAGTCCGATCCCGACCGCGACGATCGCGAAGCACAGAAACTTGCCCAGCAGGCTGAGCCGGAAATCGGACAGCACCGCGGGCGCCACGGCGAACAGCAGCACCGCGGCCACCGCGAAACCGGCCCAGGTCTGCCAGCGGCCAACGAAGGTCCTCACGCGAGACTCCTTGTCCGGACGGTGAACAGGCCCTGCGGCCGAGCCTGCAGGAAGATCACGATGATCACGAACACGACCACCTTCGCCAGTGACGCGGTGGTGTTGTATTCGATGAACGAGTTCAAAAAGCCCAACGCGAACGCCGCGATCACCGTGCCCTTGATCTGGCCGAGTCCACCGACCACGACCACCAGGAATGCGTCAATCAGATAGCTCTGCCCGATGGTCGGGCTGGTCGACCCGATCAGCGTCAACGCGACACCGGCCACCGCGGCCAGCCCCGAACCGATGAAAAACGTTGTGATGTCGGTCTTCCGGGACGAGATTCCGCTGGTCTCGGCGAGGTCGCGGTTCTGGACGACGGCCCGGATCCGCCGTCCCATCGGGCTGACCTTGAGCGCGGTGGCCAGCGCCGCGACACAGACGACGGCCAGCACCAGGATGAAGATCCGCGTCTTGGGCACCACCGCACCGAACATCTCCACCCCGCCCGACAACCACGCCGGCGCCACCACGTTGACCGCGGGAGCTCCGAAGACGTCGCGAGTGACCTGCTGAAGAATCAACCCGACACCGAAGGTGACCAGCAGTGTGTCCAGCGGCCGGTGATACATCCGGCGGATCAGCGTGGTCTCTAGAAGCGCACCCATCGCGCCACCGATCACAAATCCGACGGCCAGCGAGATCAACAGCGACGCACCGGCGCTCGACACGATCTGCTGCACCACGTAGGCGGTGTAGCAACCGGCCATGATGAACTCGCCGTGCGCCATGTTGATGACGCCCATCTGGCCGAACGTCAGCGACAACCCCAGCGCCGCCAGCAACAGGATCGAGCCGAGGCTCAATCCCGTTGCCAGCTGCCCGATCAGGACATCCACTACGAAATACTCCCGTCGCTTCGCTGGCCCGAAGTCTCAGCTGGACAGGCCGGCCGCCCACGGATACGACTTGAGATAAGGATCGGGTTCGATCGGCCCCGGCGACTCCCAGATCGTGTAGATCAGCCCGTCGGGCCGGATCTCGCCGATGCGCGCGGTCTTGGTGATGTGGTGGTTTTCGCCGTCGATGGTGACCAGACCCTCCGGCGCGTCGAACGTCACGCCACCCGCATTGTCCTGAATCGCCTTGACGTCGAACGACTTCGCCTTCTCCACGGTGTTCTTCCACAGGTACACCGAGACGTAGGCGGCCTCCATCGGGTCCGACGTCGGCTTGTTGGCGCCGTACTTGTCCTTGTAGGCCTTGACGAACGCCTTGTTGGCCGGGTTGTCGACGGTTTCGTAATAGTTCCAGGCGGTGAGTTGACCGGTGATGTTCTGGATTCCGATTCCGCCGACCTCCTCCTCGGCGATCGACACCGACACCACGGGCATCGCCTCCGGGGTCAGGCCGACGTTGCGGTACTCCCGGAAGAAGGCGACGTTCGAATCGCCGTTGAGCGTGTTGAACACGGCGTCGGCGGCGGCGGTGCGGACCTTGTTGACGATGGTCGAGAAGTCCGTCGAGCCCAGCGGCGTGTAGTCCTCGCCCTTGATCTCGATGCCGTTGGCGCCCGCGTATGCCTTGATGATCCGGTTGGCGGTCTGCGGGAATACGTAGTCGCTGCCGACCAGATAAAGCGACTTGACGCCCTTCTCTTTGAGGTAGTCCAGCGCGGGCACGATCTGTTGATTGGTGGTAGCGCCGGTGTAGAAGATGTTCTTCGACGACTCCAGGCCCTCGTACTGCACGGGGTAATACAGCAGCGAGTTCGCGCTCTCGAAGACCGGCAGCATCGCCTTGCGCGACGAGGAGGTCCACCCGCCGAACACCGCTGCCACGCAGTCGCTGCTGATCAGCTTCTCGGCCTTCTCCGCGAACACCGTCGGCTCGGACGCGCCGTCCTCGCCGACGAGCCGGATCTGCTTGCCCATCACACCGCCGGAGGCGTTGATCTGCTCGACCGCGAGGTCGATGGCGTTGCGGACGGTCACTTCCGAGATGGCCATGGTGCCCGACAACGAGTTCAGCGCACCCACTTTGATCGTCGGGCCCGAGGTGTCGACGCACGATTGGGCGTTCGCCGAATCCGACTCGGTCGCCTTGCTTCCGCAGCCGGCCAGCACCAGGCTGGTCGCAGCGACGATTCCGCCGGCAACAAGGGCTGAACGTCTCACGGAGGACCGTCGTGGTAGTCGCATGAACAGCCTTTCCCTATATATCCGCAGCGCACATCGGCGATGAGCGTCGAGCCGGGCGCGGGTCCCGACATCGCGTGGTTGTCGAATCGGGACGTTAGAGCGGTGGTGTTTCTGGGAAATGTCTGCGTGTGACAAACAAATTAACCTGTGACTTCTCCGCAGGTCGTGTGCCGTTCAGCGGCGCATCGAAGGCGCTCGGCAGCGGCGGCGCTGCGGCTGTAACGGTTTGATACCGTCCGGCGATGTGACGAACATGCGAACAGCTATAACCAAGGTCGGGGCGGCTCTCATGGTGGCTGCGGCGTCAGTCGCGGTCAGCCATGCGACGGCGAATGCCCAGTCGGAAGGCCACGTGGTCCGGTACACGCTGACGTCAACGGCTCCTGCCGACTTCCAACTCAACTATCTGACGGCTCAGCCTCCGAGCAAGGAGGCGTACAACGCCGACGCGTATGCGTACCTGAAGAAGGAAGAAGTGGTTCTGCAGCCGGGCGTGCCGTGGGTCTTCGAGACGACAATGGCCGACCCGCAATGGGCGATCCTCACCGCGAGCACGGGCGTCCACGCCATGCAAGCCTCCCCGAATCCGCACTGCGAGATCGCGATCGACGGTGAGGTGGCGGTGCAGCAGGACGGTACCTACACGGTGCAGTGCCAGCTGAGCCAGTGGTGACCGCGCCGCTGTAGGTATCGCGGCCGCTCAGTCGGCCACGTTCTGGAGCTCGGACAATTTCAGCGTGGGTGGCAGCGGCTCGGTGTGCAGCACACCGAGCCGTTGTGTCGCGCGGGTGAGCGCGACGTAGAGGTCGGCCGCCCCGCGCGGACCGTCGGCGAGGATGCGGCCCGGCTCGACGACCAGAACCGCGTCGAACTCCAAACCCTTGATCTCCGACGGTGACACCGCCCCGTCCATTCCCGAAGGCCCGATCACGACGCTGGTCCCATCGCGGCCGTCTTCGTCGCGACGGAACTCCTCGATCGCGCCGGGTAGTTCGTCGGTATCGATGAAGCGCGCCCATGGCCGAACACCGCATGCGCGAACGGATTCGGGTGGCCGCACCTCGGGGGCGAACTCGGCGAGCAGGCCCGCGGCGACGTCCATGATCTCGGCTGGCGTGCGGTAGTTCACCGACAGCGGCCGGTAGATCCAGCGACCGGGCACATAGGGATCGAGCATCGAGCCCCACGACGTGGTGCCCGCGGCCGATCGGCGCTGCGCGAGATCTCCGACAACGGTGAAAGACTTGCTGGGACACCGACGCATCAGCACCCGCCAGTCCATCTCCGAGAGCTCCTGCGCCTCGTCGACGACGACGTGGCCGTACGTCCAATCACGTTCTGCGGCAGCACGTTCAGCGAGATCGCGGGTGTCGCGTTCGATGAATCGCTCGGCGAGGTCTTCGGCGCCGATGAGGTCGGTGGCGAGCAGATGATCCTCGTCGGCCATCAGGTCCTCACGGGCCACCATCAGGTCCAGCACACCGGCGGCGTACGCGGCCTCCTCCTGCCGCTGAGTCTCGGCCGCGGCGTCCGGTTTGCTCCCGCCCAACATGTCGACCAGCTCGTCGAGCAGCGGCACGTCCGGCACCGTCCAGGCATCGCCTTGGGCGCGCAGCAGGCACTCGTCGGCGCCTGCGGCACTGAGCCGTTCGACAGACTCGTAGAGTCCGGCCAGCAGAGCCTCCGGCGTCAGCTGCGGCCACAGATCGTCCAAGGCGGTGTTGAACGCTTCGTGATCACCGAGTTCGTCGAGAAGCTCGGCACGCAGGTGTTCCCACGCCGCCTTGTCGTCGCGGCTCAGCCAGCCCTTGCCGATGCGGGCGATCGCCCGCTCGGTGAGGACCCAGGTGATGACGTCGACGAACACCGCGCGCGCGTCGTTGTGTGGCAAGCCGCTGTCGCGGGCTTCCTGGATCGCCCACTCGGCCGTCTCGGCGTCGATCCGCACGGTGACGTCGGCCAGCTTGATCGGCACCGGTTCTGCGGGAGCCCGTTGCCGGTCGGCGATCGCCGCGGCCAGCACGTCCAGCATCGTCAGCGAACCCTTCGCGCGCGCCGCGTCGGGAGAGTCCTCGGCGGTGACCCGCAGGCCGGGAACGAGGTCACCGGTCGTCATGAACACGACGTTTGTTTCGCCGAGCGAGGGCAGCACCCGGTCGATGTGTCGTAGGAACGCGGTGTTCGGGCCGATCACCAGCACGCCGTGGCGTTCCATCCGCTCCCGCTGCGTGTAGAGCAGGTAGGCCACCCGGTGCAGTGCGACCACGGTCTTGCCCGTGCCCGGGCCGCCCTCGATCACCAACACGCCCGGGTGCTCGAGCCGAATGATCTCGTCCTGTTCGGACTGGATGGTCGCCACGATGTCGCGCATGCCCTCGCCGCGGGGCGCGTTGACCGCCGCGAGCAGCGCGGCGTCACCCTGGGCGCCTTCAGTGGGCCTGCCCAGAGTCTCGTCGGTGAAATCGGTGATGCGACGCCCGATGGAATGGAACTGGCGCCGGCGGCGCATGCCCTCGGGGTGGGCCGCGGTGGCGACGTAGAACGGGCGCGCCGCGGGAGCCCGCCAGTCCAGAAGCAGCGGCTCGTACTCGTTGGCCTCGTCCAGCAACCCGATACGACCGATGTAGAGACGGTCACCCGTGACGCTGTCCAGCCGACCGAAGCACAGCCCGTGGTCGGCCACGTTGAGCCGGTTCACCCGCTTGGCCACCGCGCGCACCTCGGCGTCACGGTCGACCAGTGAGCCGCCGTCACCGCGCAGCGC
This sequence comes from Mycolicibacterium flavescens, assembly GCA_900637135.1. Lineage (NCBI taxonomy): Bacteria > Bacillati > Actinomycetota > Actinomycetes > Mycobacteriales > Mycobacteriaceae > Mycobacterium > Mycolicibacterium flavescens. The sequence continues at coordinate 3,095,721 of LR134353.1, read as the reverse complement.
CGCGTCGTAGTGCGCCCGCACGCGTGCTCGTTCGGCGTCGAGTCGCGCATACAACCCGTCGATGTAGCGCTGCTCAGAGCGCAGTTCGTCCTCGTGGCTCTCGCTCGCCACATCGCCCCCAAATCTGTTCTGCAAAGCGTTCGCGCGCGTCGACCTTGACAACCCATCGAACGTGAGTTCGAATCGAGTGTATGCGGTGGGATGGTCAGGGTGTCGGCGTCGACGACGGCGCGCTGCCCGGCCTGCAGCGTATCGGTTTCGTGCGCAGCGTGCGGACGCCGCAGTTCGAGGGCATCACGTTCCACGAAGTGCTGTGCAAATCGGCGCTCAACAAGGTGCCCAACGGGGCCATGCTGCCGTTCCGGTTCACGGTCAACGGCTACCGCGGATGCTCGCACGCCTGTCGCTATTGCTTCGCGAGGCCCACGCACGAATATCTCGAATTGAACTGCGGCAGCGACTTCGACAGTCAGGTCGTGGTCAAGACCAACGTGGCCGACGTGCTGCGCCGCGAACTGTCGCGGCGGTCGTGGCAGCGCGAGACGGTGGCGTTGGGCACCAACACCGATCCGTACCAGCGGGCCGAGGGCCGCTATGCGCTCATGCCCGGGATCATCTCGGCCCTGACCGATTCCGGTACCCCGTTCTCCATCCTCACCAAGGGCACGCTGCTGCGACGCGACCTTCCGCTGATCTGCGAGGCCGCCCGTCAGGTCGATGTCAGCGTGGCGGTTTCGCTCGCCGTCGGAGACCTCGCGCTGCACAGGGAAGTCGAACCGGGCACACCGTCGCCGCAGGCACGGCTCGGGATGATCGCCGCGATCCGGGACGCCGGGCTGGACTGCCACGTAATGGTAGCCCCGGTGTTGCCGCATCTGACGGACTCGCCCGAGCAGCTCGACGCGCTGCTCGCCCAGATCGCGGCCGCGGGCGCCACCGGTGTCACGGTGTTCGGCCTACACCTGCGTGGTTCGACGCGCGGCTGGTTCATGAACTGGTTGGCCGGCTCGCACCCGGAGCTGGTGGGAAAGTACCGCGAGCTGTATCGCCGCGGCGCCTACCTGCCGCAGGACTACCGAAAGAGGTTGCACGACCGGGCGGCGCCGCTTGTGGCCAAGCACGGCCTGGCGCCCGACCGCCGGTCGTTCCGCGCCGCGGACACACCGCCGGCGCCTGCACCCGTCCCAGCGTTGCAACCCACATTGTTCTGAGAAAGGGTCAGCCCCTGTTGCGCTTGACCTCTTTGAACGGCACGTCGCGGTCGGCGGCGGGTTCGCGGGGGAAGCCGAGCACGCGCTCGCCGATGATGTTCCGCGCGATCTCGGTCGTGCCGCCGCCCAGGGCGGCGGCTTGGCGCGACAGGTACCGCTCGCCGTGACGGATCAGCACACCGTCGACGTCGACCACACCCGCGCTGCCGGTGATCGCCAGCGCCGTGTCGAACTCGACGTGATGGACGTCGGCGTGCGCGATGCGGATGATGGACCCGGCGGCCGGCGGTAGCGAGCCGTCGAGCACACCGTGGTAGACGTGGTCGATCAGCTGCTCGCGAACGGTCCGGTGCACCAGCGCGCGCCCGGCCATCTCCTGAAGCCGCGCGTTGTCGGCCTGACCCGCCTTCTCAAGCAGCTCAACGTAATTGGTCGGGACGTCGGATTTGCCCTCGGCGCCGATCCCGCTGGCGAACTCCGATCCGCCGCCGACCGCGCGCCGCTCGTGGTACAGCTGCCGGGAGGCGACGTGCCAGCCCGCGTCGACCTCGCCGACCACGGCGTCGTCGTCGAGCTCGAGGTTGTCGAAGAACTCCTCGCAGAACTCGACGGAACCGTTGACTTGCTTGATGCGGCGCAGTGTGATGCCGGGGCTGTCGATGGGCACCAGGAACATCGTCAAACCCTCGTGCTTGGGCACGTCCCAGTTGGTGCGCGCCAGCATCAACCCGTAGTCAGCGGCGAAAGCGCTTGTGCTCCAGGTCTTTGCCCCGTTGATCACCCACTTGTCGCCTTTGCGGTCGGCGCGGGTGATCACACCGGCGAGGTCGGAGCCGCCGCTCGGTTCCGACAGCAGCTGCACCAGCACCTCGTCGCCGCGCAGCGCCGCCGAGATGTGCTGTCGTTTCTGCTGTTCGCTACCGGTGTCGAGGATGGTGGCCGCGCAGATCGTGAACGTCGGAGTGTTGAGGATGATCGGCAGCTCATATGCACGCGAGACCCTGTCGAACGCCTTCTGATAGGCGATCGGCAGACCGAGCCCGCCGTACTCCTTGGGGAAACAGATGCCGGCGAATCCCCCCTCCCACAACCGCTTCTGGAGTTCCCGCGCGCGCAGCCACGGCTCCTCTTCACCGCGGTCGTGTTCGGGTGGGTTGTTCGGATCGATCGGGGGCATGTTTTCTGCCAGCCACGCCTGAGCCCGGGCGGCGAACTCCTCGACCGACTCCGTGGTGGCGGTCGCGGCGGGGGCCGATGTGGTCTCGGTCATGACGCATGCTCCAGGTTCTTGGTGAGGGAGTAGACGCGCAGGTTGTGCTCCTCGGGAGTGCCGAACATCGAGCGGTTCAAGGTGGTTCGTCGCAGGAACAGGTGCAGGTCGTGTTCCCACGTCACCCCGATGCCGCCGTGCAGCTGCACGCACAGCTGCAACATGCCCGGTGAGTATTCGCCCACGTACGATTTCGCGACGCTGACGGCCATCGCCGCACCGGGCGTCCGCGCTGCCACCTCGGCCACCGCTGCGTTGGTCGTGGCACGGCACCCTTCGAACCAGATCTTCAGGTCGGCGTATTTGTGCTTGAGCGCCTGATACGAGCCAAGGGGGCGACCGAAGGAAAGCCGGTCGAAGCCCCACTGAATCGTGAAGGCCAGCACCGTATCCAGGATGCCGACCACCTCCGCGCACTGCAGTACGCAGGCGATCTGGGTCTGCCGCTCGATCAGGGCCGGTGTCTGATCGGCGGTGCCCACCGCCGCGCCCGCATCGACCTCGACCCCGTCGAAGTGCACGCGGGCGTAGGTCTTCACCATGTCGATCGAGCGCTGCGGCTCCACGCGCACACCCGGTGCGTCCGCGGGTATGAGGAACTGGTGGATACCGTCGTCGGATTGTGCTGTGACCAAGAACAATGCGCTGTCGGCGCCGGCCTCGACCCGGTCTTTGACCCCGTCGATACGGAACCCGGTCGCGGTGGCGGTGGCGGTGACGGTCGGCGTCAGCGGTGACCACTGCTGCCCGGGCTCGTAGACCGCCCAGCTGGCCACCGCGTCGCCGGCCACCAGCGCCTCGATGGTGTCCTCGTGGCCGACGGGCGCCTCCACCAGTCCGGCGAGCACGGTGCTGACCGGGTGCAGCGGACCGGGAGCGACGGTCTTGCCGGCGATCTCGGCGACGAGCGCCAGGTCCTTGACGCCCTCCCCGGAGACGCTGCCGCCGCCGAGTTCCTCGGGAATCAGGAGGCTGGTCCAGCCCAGCTCGACGGCGCGACGCCACCAGTCGGCGTCGAACGACGTTCCGGCATCGTGCATCTCGCGTATCCGACTCAGCGGCACTTCCTTTTCGAGGAACGACTGCGTCGTCGAGGCGAAGAGCAGTACCTCAGGATTCGTGCCGTTGTTCGAGCTATCGGTCACGGGCTCTCTTTCGTAATCGTGCGAACGTGCGTGTCGACGCATCGACACGCACGTTTCGCGACGGTGCCTGAACTCAGGCGGGGATGACGAGCGCGGGCACGTCGGGGTTGTGGACGATCTCGTTGGGCACCTTGAACAGGTCGATCATGTTGCCGCCCATGACCTTCCGCTGGCCTTCCTCGTCGAGTCCCTGCAGGTCGTCGATCAGATGGGTCGGCTCGGCCAGCCCCTCCGGGTGCGGCCAATCCGACCCGAAGATCACCCGGTCGACGCCGATGAGGTCGGCCATCTTGGCGAAGTCGTCCTCCCAGAACGGTGCGACATACACCCCACGCTTGAACGCCTCGATCGGGTTCTCGGGGAACTCCTGCGGCATCTTCTTGTAGACGCCCTCGAACTGCTTGAACAGGTACGGCACCCAGTCGGCGCCGTTCTCGATGGACAGAATCCGCAGATCGGGATTGCGGGTCAGCGCGCCGTGGCACACCAGCGCGGCCATCGAGTCCTCGATCGGCCGCTTGCCCATCGACACCATCCGGAACGCGGTCGGCTTGAACGGCAGGTACTCATCGGCCGGTTCCCAGTCGTTGAGGTACTCGGCGTAGCCGGAGTCCGAGGCGTGCATCGACACCGGGATACCGGCCTTGACGCAGGCGTCCCAGAACGGGTCGAACTCGGGCAACCCGAACGACCGCGTGCCGCGCACACCGGGCACCGGCGCCGGCCGGACCAGAACCGTCTTGGCGCCGCGCTCCAGACACCATTCGAGTTCTTCGAGCGCGCGGTCGACGATGCCGAGGTTGATCACCGGGGTGGAGAAGATCCGGTCCTCGTAGTTGAACTGCCAGGTCTCGTACATCCACTCGTTGAGCGCGTGGATGACGTCGAGGATCAGTTCCGGATCGTCCTTCATCCGCTCCTCGACCAGGCTGGCCAGGGTCGGGAACATCAGCGAGTAATCCAGGCCGAGGCCGTCCATGACCTCGAGTCGCGCGGCGGGTTCGCGGAAGGCCGGAATCGCCTTCATCGGCTTGCCCATCACCTCCCGGAAGCTTTTGCCGCCGCTGCCGTGCTTGAAGTACTCCTCCTGGGCGCCCGGGCGCGCGACAACCTCGAAGGTGGGGTTCGGGATGTAGTCGCTGACCTGGTTGCGCACCATGATCTTGGTCCGTCCGCGCACCTCGATGTAGTCGATGACGTGCTTGCGGTGGTCCGGGAGGAACTTGGTCAGCGCCTCTTTGGGCTCGTAGAAGTGGTTGTCCGCGTCGAACACGGGATACGGAAGCTGGCGTGTCATGTTCGCCTCCTGCAAGTCTGATTGGCTGTTAGTGGTAATGACATTACCACTTTGGGACCAGCAGAAACAGCGGCGCCGGAGAAGCCTGTTCTCCGCCGGTGCGGCGCAGGTCAAGCGTTGTGGTCCGGGCCGGTGAGCCCGCTGAGGCAGAAGTCGTAGATGTCGTCTGCGCCGACCGGTATGCCGCTGAGTTCCGCGCCGAGCACCTGCAGCCGGATCGCGCCCAGCGACGACTGCATGATCAGTGCGGCCCGGGCGTCGACGTTGAGGTCCGACCGGAAGACGCCCTCGGCGATCCCGCGGTTGATGATGTCCTTGATCAGCTCGTAGACCGGTGAGAGCACGCGCGAGTATTCGCGCGGCAAGGTCTCGGCGAGGCGGTCGTTGTAGTTGGTCAGGCCGCGGTTGACCTTGTCCTGGGTGGTGGTCTCGGGCGGGGTGCAGATCCGGTCGATGAGCACGCGAAGGGCCGTCGCGGCGGGCAGGCCGGCGGTGTCTTCGCGCCAGCGGCGCGTCGACTCGGCCATGATCTTGTCGACGAGCGCGAGCAGCAGTTCGTCTTTGGTCGAGAAGTGTTGGTAGAAGGACCGCAGCGATGTCTTCGACCGTTCGACCACCTCGAGCACGGTGAAGTCGGTGCGCCCGGTCTCGCCGAGGATCGCCAGCGCCGACTTCATGAAGCGCTTGGGCCGGGGGTCGCCATCGGCGGCGTCGGCCATGCGTGTGGCGCCCGCGGCGGGGCGCCCGCTCGGCTTGGCCATGGTCGTCACCTTCCGGCTCGAGATCGACTGGTAACGACGTTACCGCTTTTGTAGAAGCTCGGTTACTGTTCCTTGTCATGACGACAGACTCAGCTCAGCAACAGTGGACCGTCGACACCCTGCTCGACCTGTTCGACGTCCGCCAGGACGGGGACAACCGATTCATCGCCGAGACCGGCCCGGCCGGTGAGGAGGACCGGCAGGTCGTCGAGGGCACCCAGGTGCTCGCCCAGGTGATCGTGGCGGTGGCCAAACGATTCGAGGGCAAGTCGGTGCGGTCGGCGCATGCGGTGTTCTCGCGGGCGGTCATGGTCGCGGCCGGGCCGGTCGAGTTGGAGGTCGACGTCGTCAACGAAGGCCGTTCCACCGCAACCGCTGTCGTCGCGGCCAAGCAGAACGGCAAGCGCTGCATCACCGTCACCGTGCTGACCGACGTCCCGACCGACGACGTCATCCGCCACGCCGTCGCGCGCCCCGAGGTCAAGCCGCCCGCCGAGGCGAACGACGCGCGCATGGCCATGGCCGGTCGCGAGATCCGGCTGGTCGATGTCGTCGACGTCAACAGCCCCGACGAGGTCGGCCCGCCGGAACTGTATGCCTGGGTGCACTACGACAAGACGCCCGAGCGTGACGAGCTCGCCAAGGCTCTCGTCGCGTATCTGACTGGACACCTGGGTATTTCGACGACCATGCGCGCCCACGAGGGCATCGGCACCGCGCAGTCCCACGTCACCGTGTCGACCGCACCGATGACGGTGTCGGTCAGCTTCCATGAGCCGTTCGGACTCGACGGGTGGCTGCTGTACAGCCACGAGAGCACGCAGGTGGGCGCAGGCATGTCGTATGTCCGCGGAACCGTGCACACCGAGGCCGGTGAGCTGATCGCATCGTTCACCCAGGGCGCGCTGATCCGGCCGCTGCGCACCAGCGACACGGCGATCAAGGAGCAGTCGCGCCTGTAACAAGGCCGGTGCCCGCCCGGCTGCCCGCCCGGCCGGTGCCCGCCCGCCGAAACTGAACTTCTGCACGAAGTTCGGCCGGATTTGACGCATAAGCTCAGACTCGCGGGAAGCTCAAATCTTCAGATAGCCCTTGTCCGCGGGGATTTGCGCCGCGGTCAGCAGTGACGAGGCGTCGCTGGCCAGCCAGACGACGATGTCGGAGATCAGATCCGGGTCCGCCAGCGACTCCGTCGGCAGCGCGCCGGGGGAGAAGCTGTGGATGTAGGTCTGGTGGTCGGCGAAGACCTGCCACATCGAGGTGTCGTTGCCCATCGGGGTGTCGGTGCCGTACGGATGCACCGAGTTGACCCGGATGCCGAACTCGCCGAGTTCGACCGCCAACGAGTTGGTGAGCCCGACGACGCCGAACTTGCTGGCGCAGTAGTGACCGCACCCGGGAACGGCTTTGATGCCGGCCGCCGAACTGATCGTGATGATGGAGCCGCCGTTGCCCGCCTCGATCATCGGCGGCACGGCGGCCTTGATCGTGTTCCACACACCGGTGAGGTTGACGTCGAGGACTTCCTGCCACTGCTGTGCCGAAATCTCCCACAGCCGACCCCAATTCATCACACCGGCGTTGGCGACGACGATGTCGAGGCGGCCGAACTGTTCGATCGCGTCGGAGACCACCCGCTGCTGGCCCGCGAGGTCGCGGACATCGACGCGGTCGGCGACGATCTTGCGGCCCTCACCTTCGACGAGGCTCACCGTCTCGGCGAGATCCTCCGGGAGCGCGGGCGGATAGCCGTTGTGCTCGGCGACCGGACCGCACGCGTCGATCGCGACGATGTCGGCCCCGGCGCGGGCCAACCGTATGCAGTGCGAACGGCCCTGTCCGCGAGCGGCGCCCGTCACGTAGGCAACTTTTCCGGCGAGGGGGGTATCGGGGTTGGTCATCGAGTTCTCCTGATCAATTGGCGCCGGCGGCGAGCCAGTCGTCGAACGTCGTCGGGGCGATGCGGGCATTCTCGCCCGGCAGCAACACATTTCCCGACATCGACAACCCGAACATGCCCGACCAGGTCGGCACCAGCTTGACCTGTTTGCCCCTTGCGGCCAGCGTCCGGCGGGCCATGTCGACGAGGTCTTGTGTCTCGGGCCCCGCGACATCCACGTACCGGCCCTGCGGTTGGCCGACGGCGACCTCGGCAAGAACCTCGGCGATGTCGTCGGGCGCGATCGGTTGTATGAGCAACGGCGCGATGGTCGACACCCCGTCCTGTTCGAACCAACCGGCGACCATGGCCGCGAAGTCGTGAAACTGGGTGGCGGGCACGATCGTCCACGGCACCGGTCCGTCGGCGACGAGACGCTCCTGCTCGCGCTTGCCTGAGTAGTGCGGATTGCCTTCGATGTCGTGGATGCCGACGATCGAGAGCAGGACGTGATGGCCGACGCCCGTGCGTTGTTCGGCGGCGAGCAGGTTGCGTGTGGTGGTGCCGAAGTACTCGACGGTTCGGTCCCGATCGGTGGGCGGTGCGCTGATGGCGTCGACGACGGCCTGCACGCCGGTGAGGGCGGCGTCCAGGCCTTCACCGGACATCAGGTCGACCCCTTGTGAGCGGCTGATGGGGACCACCTCGTGGCCGTCGCGCTCGAGCGCGGCGGCGGTGCGGGCGCCGATGTTCCCCGTCGCACCTGCGATTGCAATGCGCATGAATGTCTCCTTCGACCACGGTGACGGTACTCGTCGAGTGACTCGGATGGAGCCGGTCACGTCAACGTGGCGGCGATCTCGCGGAGCCGGTCGCCCGCGCCGGCAGCGATCGGGTCGCCGTGACCGAAACACGCCGTGTCGATGTCGAGCGCGGCAAGACGGCGGAATGACGCCACCGTGCGCGCACGGTCCTGGTTGAAGGTGCCGAGCATGAGCGTGCCGACGTTGGCGATGGTGTCGCCGGTGAGCAGCACGCCGTGGCGGGGCAGATGAATCGCGATGCTGCCCTCGGTGTGACCCGGTATCGACAGGACCTCGGCGCCGCCACCGAAATCCAGCATGTCGCCGTCGCACAGTTCCCGGGCGACAGGGACGGGCTCGGCAGCATCGGGCAATCCTGCTGCGACACGCGCGTGGATCGGCACCTCCCAGTCCTCGAACACCGGTGGGGGCAGCGCAGCTCCGTCGCGAATCGCGGCGGCATCCCCTGCGCCGGCGACAACCGGGGCGCCGGTCGATCTGTGGAGTTCGGCGGCCGAGCCGATGTGGTCGACGTGTCCGTGCGTCAGGATTATCCGATCGATTGATGGCACCGCCTCGGCGATGGCTGCGCCGGATCCCGGTGCCCCGGTGTCGATCAGCGTGACCGAGTCACCGTCGCGCCAGGCGTAGACCTGCCACCCGTTGACGACGAGCATGGTGAGGTTCGGCGTGACGGCCACGGAATCCATGCGTCCACGCTAGGGCGTACGAGCGGGCAGTGAAAGGGGCTCAGCCGGAGGCGAAATCGCGCGTCAGCGCGGACCGGAGCACGTCGAGCGGCAATCCGCCGAGGTCCAGGGCGCGGTCATGGAACTCCTTGAGCGGCACACCCCGGCCCAGCATCTCGTCGCGCAGCCGTTGCCAGATCCGCTGGCCGATCGCATACGACGGCGCCTGACCCGGCCAGCCGAGGTAGCGGTCGAGTTCGAACTGCAGGTGCTCCTCGTTCATCGCGCTGTGCGAGACCAGAAATTGCCACGCCTTGTCGACATCCCACACGGTGCCGTCGGGTGCGGTCATGGCGCAGTGCACACCGATGTCGATGACGACGCGTGCGGCCCGAAAACGTTGCGCGTCAAGCATTCCGATGTGGTCGCCGGGATCTTCGAGCCAACCGAGTTCGGCCATCAGCCGTTCGGCGTACAGCGCCCAACCCTCCCCGTGGCCCGATACGAAACAGCCCAGTCGCCGCCACCGGTTGAGTTGGTCGGCGCGCACGACCGCACGCCCGATCTGCAGATGGTGTCCCGGAACGCCCTCGTGGAACACCGTCGTCGTCTCCTGCCACGTATGGAAGGTGTCGATGCCGTGCGGAACCGACCACCACATCCGACCGGGTCTGCTGAAGTCTTCCGACGGACCGGTGTAATAGATGCCGCCGGTGTGGGTCGGCGCGATCCGGCACTCCAGCTCGCGCAGCGGTTCGGCGATGTCGAAGTGCGTGTCGGCGAGCGCCTCGACAGCGCGGTCGGAGAGGTCTTGCATCCATGCCTGCAGTGCGTCGACGCCCTGGATGAGGTAGCGCTCCTCGGTGTCCAGGCGCCGCAGCGCGTCCGCGATCGACGTTCCGGGGTACAACTGCTTGGCAAGCTTCTCCTGTTCGGCGACAATGCTTTCCAGCCGCTGAAGGCCCCACTCGTATGTCTCCTCGAAATCGACCTCGGCGCCGAGAAAGGAACGTGAGCACAACCGGTAGGCGTCGCGGCCCACCGCATCCTCGACGCGCGCATGTGGTGCGATCTCGTCTCCGAGAATCCTGCCGAGTTCGCGGTAGGCGTTCGCCGCATGGGCGGCGTTCTGTTGCAGTTCGTCGTGCAGCGTTGCGTTGTCGGGGACCGCGGCCGCGACCATGTCCACCAACAGGTGCTGGATGCTTGCGGACTGCTCGATGCCGCGCGCGACCTGGCGCACCGCGGGGGGACGGCCGATGGTGACCGCGGTCCGCAGCGCGTCGGCATATCCGGCGACACGGTCGGGCACGTGTGAGAGTCGGCGCGCGATCACCGCCCAGTCGTCGTCGGTTTCGGTAGGCATGAGGTCGAACACGTCGCGCATCGACTGCAGCGGGGAGGCGATCACGTTGAGTTCGCCCATATCGAGCCCGGCGTCGTTGATGTCGATCACGATGCCGAGGCGCTCGCGCATCGCCGCCACCGTCACCTCGTCGACGGCGTCCTCGGCGGTGACGTTGTCGAGCTCCCGCAGTGTGTGGCGCGCGGCGTCGGCACGTGCGGCGACGCCGTCGGGGGAGTAGTCGGTGATCTCCTCGTCGTAGTTGCGGTCGTGGCCGGTGATCCCCATTTCGGTTGCCGCACAAGGGTCGAGCGCGGCGAGGGTGTCCAGATAGCGTTCGGCGACGGCGTCGACGGCCGTGGGCGTCCTACCCAAGGTCGTTCGTGGAGAACGTGTCACAGGCCTTCGGATCACCGGTGCGGTAGCCCTCGGTGAACCACTTCTGCCTCTGCGCGGCCGATCCGTGCGTCCACGCCTCCGGGTTGACGCGGCCCGTGGTCTGCTTCTGGATGCGGTCATCGCCCACCGCGGCCGCGGCCGACAGCGCGTCGGCGATGTCCTTGTCCGTCAACGGCTGTAGGAACGTGACGTCGGTGCCTTCCTGCTTGGTGATGGCGGCGTAGTGCGCCCACACCCCCGCGTAGCAGTCGGCCTGCAGTTCGGTGCGGACGCCGCCGCCGGTGGGGCCCGCGGCGCCGGGACCCTGCGATTGCCGAAGCGTGCCGGTGAGGTTCTGAACATGGTGACCGTACTCGTGTGCGACCACGTACTCCTGCGCCAACGGGCCGCCGCTGGAACCGAATTGGTCGCGCAGCACGTCGAAGAACTCGACGTCGAAATAAGCGGTCTGATCCGCCGGGCAGTAGAAGGGGCCGACCTCGCTGGTCGCCGGGCCGCAGGCTGTGTTGACGCTGTTTCTGAAGAGATGAACGCCGGGCCGCGTGTAGTCCGGCATCAGTTGTGGCCAGATCGCGTCGAGCGAGTTGCCGGTGGCGAGCACCCGGCACTGGGGGATCTTGTTGGCGTCCGCGCCGGTCTTGCACTGGCTGAGGTCGAAACCCGGCGACTCGACGCCCTGGCTGTCGTACTGGCCCTGCTGAGGCACCGGCACCGTGCTGGGGTCGACGCCGAGGAACAGCGCCACCACGAGGATGAGCAGGCCGCCGACGCCCCCGCCGACCGCGATGCCCCGCCCGGGCCCGCCACCGCCACCACTGGACGAGGCGGTGCTGGTGTCGATTCGCATGCCTTCGTTGAAGGTCATGACGTTCAGCTTTGCACACTACGATTCGGTCGTGGCCACCGTTGTCGGACATTCGGTCATCGTGCACACCGACCTCGGTGATCTCCGCGGCACGAGCGAGGGTGGTGGCGTCGGGGTATGGCGCGGGGTGCCGTATGCCGAGCAGCCCGTGGGCGAGCGCCGGTTCCTTGGTCCCGAGCCGAAGCGACCGTGGGCAGGGGTGCGAGACGCGATCGAGCACGGGCCGCTGCCCCCGCAGGGCAAGTCGTTCGTCGGCGGCGGGCGCGACGATCCGAAAGTGCGTGACGAAGCCTGCCTGACCTTGACGGTGTGGTCGCCCGACACCAGTGCGTCGCTTCCGGTGATGGTGTGGATCCCCGGCGGCGCGTTCGTGTTCGGTGCCGGACAGTTCCAGCTGTACAACGGCTCGCGGTTGGCCGCCAACGGCGACGTGGTCGTCGTCAACATCACCTATCGCATCGGCGTCTTCGGTGGCTTCGAACTCGGCGACCTCGGCGACGGGTTCGACGACAACCTTGCCCTGCGGGACCAGATCGCCGCACTGCGGTGGGTCCGCGACCACATCGCGGCCTTCGGCGGTGATCCGTCCCGCGTGACGGTGTTCGGTGAGTCCGCGGGCGGCACATCGGTGCTCGCGCTGATCGCCAGCCCCGCCGCCGATGGTCTTTTCAGCCGCGCGATCGCCCAGAGCCCGGCGCTGCCGCTGATCGCCGATCGCGAGCTGCGCGCCGAGCAGGCACACGAGTTCGTGCGCCGACTCGGCGTGCCGGTCTCGGAGATCAAGGGCTTACCGCAACGCGAGCTGCGCAGAGCGGCGGGCAGGCTGCAACTCGAAAGCGCCGCGCGCACGCCGACGTTGGCCTACGGCTTGACCCACGGCGTCGAGCTGCTGCCGCGTCACCCTGTGGACGCCGCGCGCGCCGGAACCCTGCGGCGGGTGCCACTGATCATCGGAACCAACAGCCACGAAGCGTCGATGTTCGCCTGGACCAAACCGCCGATGCTGCCGACCACCCAGGCGTCCGTGGAGGCCTACTTCGCCCGCGTCGCGCCCGACGCCCAACAGCGCGTGCTGGCCGCGTACCCGCACTATCCGCGCCGAAGGGAGTTGCTGGCGTTCGCCTCCGACGTGATGTTCGGCGGGCCGGCGTGGGCGTTCGCCGATGCCTACAGCGCACACGCCCCGACCCACATGTACCGCTTCGACCACTTCGGCTTCAGCCTGCGCATGCTCGGCCTCGGCGCGACCCACGGCAGCGAGATCGTGCACATCCAGCACAGCTACGCGTCATATCTCGGACGCAAGATCCACCCGCTGGGGCGGCGGCTGCAGCCTGCGGTCGGCAGGCGCATGCAGCGGGCGTGGCTCGACTTTGCTTCTCAGGGGTGGGACACCGGCGAGATCCACTGGTCGAACGGACACGACTGGCCCGTCTACGACTCCGAACGGCGCTGCACCCGGATCATCATGAGTGCGCGCGACACGGTGGTCTCCGATCCCGACGCCGAGCGCCGCGAAGCCTGGGCGGGCCTGTATTAACCGCGAAATGGAATTCCAGCAGCGAAAGTGCGAGTAGACGCCTGCGGGAATGCTATTTCGCGAACTTCAGACCCCGAAGCGCTTCGCGGAGTAGTCGCGCAGGTTGTAGAGAAACTTCTGGAACAGCCAGCCCATCACCGGCCCGCCGAACGTCATTCCGATCCGGGCGGCGGCGCCGTTGGGTTTCATCGCCATCACCCACGTCAGGTGGCAGCCCTGCGGCGTCCGAACCACCCGGTAGTCCTCGGCGAACGCGCCGATACTTCCGGTCGAGGCCTCGTTGAACCGAAACGCCATGTGGCTGTATGGCTCCCAGGCCAGGAACTCCTCGTCGCCGACGATGCCGCCGCGCATCTTCACCGTTCGGGTGGTGCCGACGCCGCGTGGTTCGGGGCTGGTCCACGTCACCTCGGTGATCACGGTGGCCCAGTGCGGCCACGACTCCGCATCGGCGAGCACGTCGAAGAGCTGCTCGGGCGTGATCGCGAGGTCGACGGTGCTGACGAACCGAAACGGCGCGTTCTCGACGAAGTCCAGGTCGACGCGTTCACACTGCTGCATGGGCATACACAGTAAAGGACGCTGTCTAGTCAGAGCCCAAGCCTAGCCAGGCCGGTCGCTGGCCGCGGCCAGCAGCGGCACCAGTACGTCGCTGATCGGCGTGCTCAGCCCGTGCTCGGCGCCCTTGCGGGCGATCACCCCGTTGCGGATGTCCCACTCCAACTCCCGGCCGGCCTCGCGGTCGGTCAGCATCGAGGTGGTGATGTCCTCCGGCGACTTGGCGAGCAGGCCGACGATGTCGTCGATCACCTCATCGCTCAGCTGTGCGCCCTCTGCCCGCGCCACCGCGAGGCATTCGGCCAGATAGCGACGCGCCAGGCCGTCGACGTCGTCGCGCCGGAACATGCCCGAGCGGCGCCCACTGAGCACCATGAACCCCACGACCGCATTGACCAGAAGCTTGTGCCACGCCGCGCTGAGGAAGTTCGGGTCGATCTCGACCGTGACGGCGCTGTCGGCGAACAGTGCCGCCAGTGTCCGCGCCCCGTCGGTGTCGGGCAGCACGAGGCGGGCCCCGGTGCGCAACCGGACATAACCCTGCTCCGTCGGCTCCGCCGAAACCCAGACGGCCGCAGGCACAACCGTCGATGAAGGGCAGTAGCGTCCGACGCGCTCGACCTGTTCGACACCGTTCTGCAGCGCACACACCACGGTGCGCTCGTCGCACAACTTCGCCAGCCACCCGGCCGACTGCTCGTTCTGGGTGTCCTTGACCGCCAGCAACACGACATCGGCCGGTTCGGAGATGTCGGCCGGGTCGGTCAGCACCGGGCCGGGCACCACAATCGGCTCGCCGTCGTCGGACCTGACCTCGATCGCGTCGCGCGGCGTGCGCCCGCACAGCATCACCGGGTGGCCGGCCGCGTGCAGCAGAGCCGCGACCGTCGATCCGATCGCCCCGGGTCCGACGAGCGCGACGCGACTGGGCATGAACGCCAAACTACCGGCGGATCCGACCCCTCTACACTTGTGCAGTTGTCTTGTCAGGCGAATTCCAGGAGTTTCAGTGCTGCGCAGTCATGCCGCCGGATCGTTGCGGCCCGCCGACGCGGGTCAGAAGGTGACGTTGGCCGGGTGGGTGGCGCGTCGGCGCGACCACGGCGGCGTCATCTTCATCGATCTGCGCGACGCGTCCGGGGTGTCGCAGGTCGTGTTCCGTGAGGCCGGCGTCCTCGAGGCGGCGCACCGGCTGCGCGCCGAGTTCTGCATCGCGATCGACGGTGTGGTGGAGATCCGCCCCGAAGGCAACGCCAACCCCGAGATCGCCACCGGTGAGATCGAGGTCAACGCGACGTCGCTGACCGTGCTCGGGGAGAGCGCGCCGCTGCCGTTCCAGCTCGACGAGCAGGCCGGCGAGGAGGCGCGCCTGAAGTACCGCTACCTCGACCTGCGGCGCGACGGCCCCGGCCACGCGATCCGGCTGCGGTCCAAGGTGAACGCCGCCGCCCGCGAAGTGCTGGAACGGCATGACTTTGTCGAGATCGAGACCCCGACGATGACGCGCTCGACCCCCGAGGGTGCGCGCGACTTCCTGGTGCCCGCACGGCTGCAGCCCGGGTCGTTCTACGCGTTGCCGCAGAGCCCGCAGCTGTTCAAGCAGCTGCTGATGGTCGCGGGCATGGAGCGCTACTACCAGATCGCGCGCTGCTACCGCGACGAGGACTTCCGCGCCGACCGCCAGCCCGAGTTCACCCAGCTCGACCTCGAGATGAGCTTCGTCGACTCCGAGGACGTGATCGCGGTCTCCGAGGAGATCGTCGCGGCGCTGTGGCGGTTGATCGGCTACGACGTACCCCTGCCGCTGCCGCGGATCACCTACGCCGACGCGATGCGTCGCTTCGGTTCGGACAAGCCCGATCTGAGGTTCGGACTCGAACTCGTCGAGTGCGCCGACTATTTCAAGGACACCCCGTTCCGGGTGTTCCAGGCGCCGTACGTGGGCGCCGTGGTCATGCCCAGCGGCGCTTCTCAGCCCCGCCGCACGCTCGACGCCTGGCAGGACTTCGCCAAGCAGCGCGGGCACAAGGGGCTTGCGTATGTGCTCGTCGGCGAGGACGGCACTTTGGGCGGCCCGGTGGCCAAGAACCTCTCCGACGTCGAGCGCGACGGCCTCGCCGCGCACGTCGGCGCATCCCCGGGTGACTGCGTGTTCTTCTCGGCGGGCCCGGCGAAGAGTTCGCGGGCGCTGCTCGGCGCGGTGCGCATCGAGATCGCCAAACGGCTCGACATGATCGACCCGAAGGCCTGGGCGTTCACCTGGGTGGTGGACCCGCCGCTGTTCGAGCCCGCCGACGAGGCGACGGCGCACGGTGACGTCGCGGTCGGATCCGGCGCGTGGACCGCGGTGCACCACGCGTTCACCGCGCCCAAGCCGGAGTTCGAGGACCGCATCGACACCGATCCCGGCAGCGTGCTCGCCGACGCCTACGACGTGGTGTGCAACGGCAACGAGATCGGCGGCGGCTCGATCCGTATCCACCGTCGCGACATCCAGGAGCGGGTGTTCGCGGTGATGGGTATCGACAAGGCCGAAGCCGAGGAGAAGTTCGGATTCCTGTTGGGGGCGTTCACTTTTGGCGCGCCGCCACACGGCGGTCTGGCGTTCGGGTGGGATCGCACCACCGCCCTGCTGGCCGGTGCGGACTCGATCCGCGAAGTGATCGCGTTCCCGAAGTCCGGTGGCGGTGTCGACCCGTTGACCGGCGCGCCCGCGCCGATCACCCCGCAGCAGCGCAAGGAATCCGGGATCGACGCCAAGCCGAAGACCGACTGATCCCAATCCGCGTCGGGTTCGGCGCGACTGAGGCTACGATCCGCGCGTGACAGGTGCGGCGCCATCAGGCACGCCCAGGCGGCGACGGGTCACCGTCGTGACGACGGTCGTGGCGGTGATGGCTGTCTACGTCGGATCCCTCTTCGGATATGCGTTGTTGGAGCCGCGGCCTCGCAACTTCGAATTCTCGGAGCCGTCGGTCACCGGTGAATCCGTCGTCATCATCCGCTTGCGGCAGATGGACGCGATCCAGAACCGCCTGGCGGTCGACGTTCTCATACACCCGGGCCCCAACCTGCAGCAGTACGAGCCCGCCGATTTCACGGTCCGGTTGAGTTCATGGACCGCTTCCGGCGAGTTGATCTATGTGCACGGTGACCTGTCTGTCAGTGAATCGGCCACCCACCTCGTCGCGGTCGGCGACCCCGACGACTGGCCGTTCGACAAGTTCACCACCGACACCATCGGCGTGGAGGCCTTTGCGGGCTACGGTGCCGAACAACGCCGCATCCCGGCGGGAATCGTCGCGGCGGGTCAGATCAACGGATGGGACTTTCGTGCCCAGAACGGCACCATCGATTCGGCGCCGGACCCGATTCCGACCGTACGTTTCACCATGGAGCGCACCAGGGGAGCGCTCGCGTTCGACCTCGGGGTGTTGCTGGTGCTGCTGGCACTGCCTGCAGCGGCGTTGTTCGTGGCGATCGAGACGGTGCTGGGCCGCCGAAAGTTCCTGCCTCCGTTGACGACCTGGTTCGCGGCGATGTTGTTCGCAGTGGTGCCGCTTCGCAACCTGTTGCCCGGCGCGCCGCCGGCGGGCGCCTGGATCGATCTGGCGGTGGTGCTGTGGGTGCTGATCGCGTTGGCGGCGGCGATGGTGCTGTACGTCGTCGCGTGGTGGCGACAGCGGGACTGATCAGCGCGGCCAGTCGCAGCCGGTGAGTTCGGCCGACGCGTCCCACAGTCGGCGGGCCGTCGCCGGATCGACGGCCTTGCGTCGCAACCGGGTGACCTTGGGCCTGCCGAGCTGATTGAACCGCGGCGCCAGATAGGTCCCGCTGGGCAGGTCGGTCGTCACCGCCTGCAAGGTGGCACGGGCGCCCTGGGCGGGGGTGTGCATCAGGCGCCGAATCCGTTGATGCTCGCCCATTCCGAGCGATCGGGTGATGTCGGTGTCGGTGGCGCCCGGGTCGGTGGCATACGCGCGCACACCTCGGTTCGCCAACTCGGCGACGAACAGCAGGTTGGCTAATTTGGACTCGCCGTAGGCGTTCCACTTCGAGTACTTTCGGCGCTGCCAGTTCAGGTCGTCGAGATGCAAAGTGGCGAACAGATAGGTCGCGCTGGCCACCGAGATCACCCGGTCGGTGATCCGGTCGGCCAGCAGCGACGTCAACGCGAAGTGGCCGAGATGGTTGATGCCGATGTGGGATTCGAAACCGTCGGCCGTGCGCGTCAGCGGCATGCCCATCACGCCGGCGTTGTTCACCAGCACGTCAACGGATTCGACGGAGTCGGCGAACGCGCGCACGCTGGCCAGGTCGGCGAGATCGAGGGCGGCCACGTCGACGTCACCGGTGATCTCGGCCGCCGCGCGGCGCCCCTTGTCGACATCGCGACAGGCAATCAGCACGCTATGGCCGTCGGCCGCGAGAGCCGCCGCCGTGGCCTTGCCGACACCGCTGTTACCGCCCGTCACTATCACCCGCATGGTCGTCGATTATGCGGATGCGGAATACCGGGCGTCCGCCGGGACTTGGAGAGGGAATGACCGAGATCTCCAACATCAAGGACTTCAACGCAAGCATCGTCGATGAGTTCCGCGCCAACGGCGGCAAGGTCGGCGGGCCGTTCGAGGGCGGAAACCTCCTGCTGCTGCACACCACCGGCGCGAAGTCAGGTCAACGGCGGTTGTCGCCGCTGGCGTACTTGCGACACGAGGACAGGATCTACGTCGTCGGCTCCTACGCCGGCTCCGACAAAGATCCAGCGTGGGTGCACAACCTCCGGGCGAATCCGAAGGTCCACGTCGAGGTCGGGACCACCGACTACGACGCCACCGCTCGGGAGCTGCCGCACCAGGAGCGCGACGAGCTCTACCCGAAGCTCGTCGAGTATGCGCCGGTGTTCGCCGAGTACCAAGCGAAGACGAGTCGGGTCATCCCGGTCTTCGAGCTCGCCAGGGCGTGACTTCGGTGTAGTTGGGCGCGGTCAGCGCGACCAACTACACCGAAGTCGTTCGGTTCAGAGGCGTTCGATGATCGTGGCGTTGGCCATGCCGCCGCCCTCACACATCGTCTGCAACGCATACCGTCCGCCGCGCTGCTCCAACGCGTTGACGAGAGTCGTCATGATGCGCGCGCCGCTGGCACCCAGGGGGTGACCGATCGCGATCGCGCCGCCGTTGACGTTCGTCTTGGCGAGATCGGCTCCGGTGTCGTGTGCCCACGCCAGGACGACGGGCGCGAACGCCTCGTTGACCTCGAATAGGTCGATGTCGGCGAGGGTGAGGCCGGCGCGCTGCAGCACCTTCTCCGTCGCTGGGATGACACCGGTCAGCATGTAGAGCGGGTCAGAGCCGACGACGGTCATCGAGTGGATCCGGGCCAGCGGCTGCAAACCTGAATTCGCGGCCACCTCGCTAGTCGTGATCAGCACCGCGGCGCTGCCATCGGACAGTGGCGACGAGTTGCCCGGGGTGATCTCCCAGCCGATCTGCGGGAACCGCTGCTCGTAGGCCGGGTTGTAGAACGCCGGCTTCAGCACGGCCAGCGTGTCGACGGTCGTGCCCGGCCGGATGATCTCATCGGTGGTCAGACCGGCGATCGGGATCAGTTCGTTGTCGAAGCGGCCCTCTTTGGTCGCGGTCGCGGCCTTCTCATGGCTGCCCGCCGAGAACTCGTCGAGCTGCTGACGCGACAGACCCCACTTGGCGGCGATCAACTCAGCGCTGATGCCCTGCGGCACAAGTCCTTCGGGGTAGCGCTGCGCCATCGCGCCGAACGGGTCACTGCCGGGTAGCACGCTCGAACCCATCGGAGCCCGCGACATCGATTCCACGCCGGTGGCGACGACGATGTCGTAGGCGCCCGAGATGACGCCCTGGGCGGCGAAGTGGATGGCCTGCTGGCTGCTGCCGCACTGCCGGTCGACCGTCGTACCCGGTACCGATTCGGGGAATCCCGCACCGAGTAGCGCGTTGCGCGCGATGTTGACCGCTTGGTCGCCGACCTGGGTGACCGCCCCGGCGATGACATCGTCGATCTGTACCGGGTCGATGCCTGTCCTGGCCACCAGTTCCTTCAGACTGTGGGCGAGCAGGTCCACGGGCAGCACGTCGTGCAGCGCCCCGTTCTGCTTGCCTTTGCCGATCGGTGTGCGAACCGCTCCGACGATGACGGCGTCCCGACCTGAGAATCCGGACATTGCTGCCTCCTACCCTCCACGCTGAGTGGACTTGTCTATACCCAGCTATACCAGCTAGGTATAGGTAGAACAACTCAGGGGTAGGGTGAATTCCATGACAGTTCTGCAGGGGAGGCTGGCCGACCGGGACGCCTGGTCGGCGGTCGGGGAGTGCCCGATCGAGAAGACGATGGCGGTGCTGGGCACCAAGTCGGCGATGCTCATCATGCGCGAGGCCTATTACGGCACCACCCGCTTCGACGACTTCTGGCGCCGGGTCGGCATCACCAAAGCCGCCGCGGCGGCCCGGCTTTCGGACCTGGTCGAGGCCGGTCTGCTGGAGCGGCAGCCCTATCAGGAGCCGGGCCAGCGCAGCCGCGACGAGTACGTCCTCACTAACGCCGGCCGGGAGTTCATGCCGGTGGTCTGGGCGATGTTCGAGTGGGGCCGGCGCCATCTGCCCAACCGCACGCCGTTGCGCCTTGCGCACCGGGGGTGTGGCGCCGAGGCCACCGTCGAAATTCGGTGCGCCGACGGTCACCGCGTACCGCCGGAGGAATTGGCGGTGCGGCTGAAGCGATGAGCATCGATCGCCGGCACAGCGCACTGCGCCGCATCCCGGGCTGACCGGTTACCGTTCTGCACTGATGGCACTACCGGCACCGAACGTCCCTGACGACCTGCTGGGCAGGTACCGCACCGCACGCATTCAGCAGGCGCTGTTCGACGTGCGACCGGGCGCAGGCAGCGGCTACGACGAGTTCGTCGATGCCGCAGGCGAAGTCCGCCCGGGGTGGCAGGACCTGGCCGACTGCGTCGCCGAGCGCGGCCGCCCCGGTCTGGCGCAGCTGCGTGAGGTGGTGCGCAGCCTGGTCGACAACGACGGCATCACCTATGTTCGGGTCGACGGGCGCGGTTCGGTGGTCGGTCAAACCGGCCCGAACGGTCACGAGCCCACCGAACCCGGGCCGTGGCATCTCGACGCGCTGCCCCTTGTGGTCTCGGCCGACGAGTGGAACGTGCTGGAATCCGGTCTGCTGCAGCGCTCCAGACTTCTCGACGCGGTCCTTACCGACCTGTACGGGCCTCAGCTGTCGATCACCAGCGGCGTGCTGCCGGCCCAGCTTCTCTTCGCCCATCCTGGCTACGTGCGGGCCGCGCGAGGCATCGACGTCCCCGGCCGCCACCAACTGTTCCTGCACGGCTGCGACGTCAGCCGCGTCGCCGACGGCGACTTCCTCGTCAACGCCGACTGGACACAGGCACCCTCGGGGGCGGGTTACGCGCTGGCGGACCGGCGCGTCGTCGCGCATGCGGTTCCCGACCTCTACGAAAGGATCGGCCCGCGACCGGCGTCCCCGTGGGCCCAGGCGCTGCGACTGGCGCTCATCGACGCCGCTCCCGAGTCGGCCGAAGAACCCACTGTGGTGGTACTCAGCCCGGGCATCCACTCCGAGACCGCCTTCGACCAGGCATACCTGGCAAGCGTGCTGGGCTTTCCGCTGGTGGAGAGCGACGACCTGGTCGTGCGTGACGGCAAGCTGTGGATGCGCTCGATGGGAACGCTCAAGCGTGTCGACGTCGTGCTGCGCCGGGTGGACGCGGACTTCGTCGATCCGCTGGATCTGCGTTCGGACTCACGAATCGGTGTCGTCGGCCTCGTCGAGGCGCTGCGCCGTGGCACGGTAGCGGTCGTCAACACGTTGGGCAGCGGTGTCCTCGAAAGCCCGGGGCTGCAACGGTTTCTGCCCGAACTCTCGCAACAGTTGCTCGGCGAGGCACCGATGCTCGACACCGCGCCGATGTACTGGGGCGGCATCAGCACCGAACGCTCGCATCTTCTCGCCCACCTGTCGTCGCTGTTGATCAGACCGGTGACCGGCGGCCGTGGGATCGTCGGCCCCGCCCTGTCGGCCGATCAGCGCCGGCAGCTCACCGAGTGCATCGAAGCCACACCGTGGCAGTGGGTCGGCCAGGAGCTGCCCCAGTTCTCCTCTGCGCCAAGCGTTGTCGTATCCGGCAGCTTGTCGGCGACGAATGTCGGCATGCGCCTGTTCACCGTCGCTCAGCGCGGCGGCTATGCGCCCATGATCGGCGGCCTCGGCTATGTCCTGGCGCCGGGCGATGCGGCGTACACACTGAACACCGTTGCCGCCAAAGATGTCTGGGTTCGGGCACCGGAGCGGGTCACCGTGGAGCGGGTGCCGCCGGTCGAATTGCCCGCGGTCCGGCCGAGCCCGACGCGCGCGGTGAGCTCGCCGCGTGTACTGGCCGACATGTTCTGGGTGGGACGCTACGCCGAACGCGCCGAGCACATGGCGCGGCTGCTCACGGTGACCAGGGAGCGTTACCACGAATTTCATTACCGCCGAGACATGGACGGCAGCGAATGCGTGCCGGTGTTGCTGGCCGCGCTGGGCCACCAAACCGGTACCGACACCGGCGCCGGCGGCGACGACGCGGAGATGGTCGCCACCGCGCAGTCCACCCTGTGGTCGTTGACCGCGGACCGGTACCGCCCGGGATCGCTGGCCCAGTCCGTCGAACGCCTCGGCCTGCTCACCCGTTCGGTGCGCGACCAGATGTCCAACGACACCTGGATGGTGCTGGCCGCTGTGGAACGGGCGCTGCTTCATCCACCCGCGTCATCGGCCGGCCGTACCGCCAACGAGCCGCCCGATTCGCAGGCCGAGGGCGAGGCGTTCCTCACCGCGACGGCCAGCCTGACCCTCGCGGGCATGCTGGCGCTGTCCGGTGTGGCGGCGGAATCGATGATCCGCGATGTCAGCTGGACGATGATGGACATCGGCAAGCGCATCGAACGCGGCCTGAACCTCACCGCGCTCCTGAGCGCGACGCTCACCACCGCCCGTAGCCCGGCCGCCGAGCAGACCATCACCGAATCGACTCTGGTGGTGTGCGAGTCGTCGGTCATCTACCGGCGCCGGATGCTCGGAAAGGTCAGCATGTCCGCGGTCGCCGACCTGGTGCTGTTCGACACCGACAACCCGCGCTCGCTGATCTACCAGCTGGAGCGGCTGCGCGCGGGCCTCAAGGCGTTGCCCGGGTCGTCGGGTTCGTCGCGGCCCGAGCGGATGGTCGACGAGATCGCCACGCGGCTACGGCGACTCGACCCCGATGGTCTCGAGGAGATCGTGGACGGCAGGCGGGTCGAGTTGGCTGAGCTGCTCGACGGAATGCACGCGGATCTCCGTGAACTGGCGACCGTGATCACCGCGACCCATCTGTCGCTGCCTGGGGGCATGCAACACCTGTGGGGTCCGGACGAGCGGCGGCTGATGCCGTGAACGCGTTCCCGGACGGCCCGACTTCGTCTGCGGCCAGCCGCACCTACCGCATTATGCACCGCACCGTGTACCGCTACGCCGCCGATGTCACCAGTTCCTACGGCCGTGGCTTCCTCACTCCGCGGGACACCGAGCGTCAGCGCTGCCTGTCGCACGAGCTCGAGATCGATCCGCCGGCCGCGGACAGTTCCACCAGCCGCGACGTCTACGGCAACATCAGCTCGTATTTCCACGTAGCCGAACGCCACCGGACGCTGGCGGTGACCAGCCGGTCGGTGGTCGAAGTCGACCCACCGCCGCCCACGCTGTACGGGGCCGGTTCGGCGTTGGCGCCGTGGGAGATCGCCCGCCCGGTCGGCGTCGACGCCGCGTTGGCGACCGAGTTCACCCTCGACCTGCAGCCGCCGGAGATCACCCCGGTCCTACGCGATTACGCGGCAGCCAGTTTCGAGCCGGAACGACCGTTGATCGACGCGCTGGGGGACCTGACGCACCGCATCTACTCCGATTTCACCTACCGCTCGGGATCGACGACGGTGTCCACTCAGGTCAGCGAGGTTTTGGCGGCACGCGAAGGGGTATGTCAGGACTTCGCACGGCTGGCCATCGCCTGCCTGCGCGCCAACGGGTTGGCCGCCAGTTATGTGTCGGGTTATCTGGCGACCGATCCGCCGCCCGGGAAGGAACGGATGATCGGTATCGACGCGACCCACGCGTGGGCCGCCGTGTGGACACCGCAGAACCAGTGGTTGGGCCTCGATCCCACCAACGACCAGATGGTCGACGAGCGCTACATCACCGTCGGGTACGGCCGCGATTACGCCGATGTCCCGCCGTTGCGCGGCATCATCTACACCGAGTCGCAGAGCAGCGAGATCGACGTCTCCGTCGACGTCGAACCGTTCGAGGGAGGAGTGTTGCATGCGTGACTTCCTGTGCCCCAACTGCGGACAGCGCCTCGCGTTCGAGAACTCACTGTGCCTGTCGTGCGGTCGGCCGCTGGGGTTCTCGCTCGACGACATGGCGTTGTTGGTCATCGCCACCGGCGACGAGCAGAACCACGCCGGCTTCGTCGACGGCGAGAAGTACCAGCTGTGCGCGAATATGCATCTGGCGGAATGCAACTGGCTGGTGGAGAAAGCTCCGGTCCACAAGCTGTGTGACGCATGCACCCTCACCCGCACCCGGCCGCAGGATTCCGACACCAAGGCGCTCGCGGCGTTCGCCGACGCCGAGCGCGCCAAGCGGCGGTTGTTGGCCGAACTGCACGAACTCAAGCTGCCGATCATCGGCCGCGACGAGGACCCCGACTACGGCCTGGCCTTCGACTTGTTGTCGAGCGAACATAAAAAGGTGTTCACCGGACACCAAAACGGTGTCATCACTTTGGATCTCGCCGAGGGCGACGACGTGCACCGCGAGCAGTTGCGCAAGGCGATGGACGAGCCGTACCGCACGCTGCTCGGCCACTTCCGCCACGAAGTCGGGCACTATTACTACTACCGCCTGGTCAGCGTGTCACCCGATTACGACGCCCGGTTCCGCGAGTTGTTCGGTGACCCCGACGCCGATTACCAGGCCGCTCTGGACCGTCATTACAACGACGGTCCGCCCGACAACTGGCAGAAGAGCTACGTCTCCTCCTACGCCACCATGCACCCGGCCGAGGACTGGGCGGAAACGTTCGCGCACTATCTGCACATCCGCGACACTCTCGACACCGCCGCCGCGTTCGGGGTGGCGCCCGCGGCGGCGACATTCGAACGAAAGGTCCTGGGACCGAGCAGCTTCGACGCCATCATCGAAATGTGGCTTCCGCTGTCGTGGGCGCTGAACATGCTCAACCGCTCGATGGGCAAGGAAGATCTCTACCCGTTCGTGCTGCCCGGCCCGGTGCTCGAGAAGATGCGGTTCATTCACACCGTCGTCGACGAGATCACCCAACCCTGAACTCGCGCTCCCCACACCTCCGCGAGCGCTCCCCACACATCTCCGCGAGCGGCCGTGTTTGCACACGACACGCCGCGACAATTTGACCTCCCGCGGTCGCTCGCGCCGGTCGAGAGTCACCCCGATGTCGGATGTCCGGCCACGCCAGCCGTCAACAACTCGCGAGCCTCGACGCTGCCGTCGAGTTGTCGGGTTCGGCGCGCGACGATCGCCCATCGGCCGTCGCTGCGGTGCAACCGGAAGTGGTTGGCGCCCGCGCGTGACACCGCGAAACCGTCGTCGTGGCGCGTCACCAACAGCGACTCGCAGACCGCGACCGCGTCGTCGCCGTCGACCGTGACCACCGCGGGTCCCAAGAAGTGGCAGCATCCGCGGCGGATCAAACCCTGGTGCGCGTCGGAGCGGACCATCGCCGCGACCTCGCCACGGCCCGCCATGTGCCAACCCTCGACGTCGTAGGTGCCGTCGTCGGCCCAAAGGTTCGCGGTCGCATCGGCTTCGCCGGCGTCAACCAGCGGACCGTAGGAGGCGATCAGCCGCTCGATCGCGCGCTCGTCCTCGAGGCGGGCAAGTCGCCGCTCAAGGTCCGCCAATTCGGTCATCGGGTTCCTTTCTCGCCCAGCAGCTTCTGCATGAACTCGTGCGTGCGCAGCACGACCTTGGCGCGGTCCGGGTCGTTGCGGCGTGCGACGTCCTCGGCGTTACCGCCTGCCACATACACCGGCCCGTTCGCCAACTGCTCCAGACCTTCTCGCGCCACGTCGGCTGGATCGGCCACCCGCATACCGGGCACGTCGAAGTTCAGGCCCACCCGCTCCATGGCCGGTGTGCGGGTCACGCCGAGGACGAGTTCGAGCACATGGACGTCGTAGTCGCGCAGTTCGAGCCACAGGCTCTCGGCGAAGATCCGGCCGAACGCCTTCACCCCGCCGTAAACGGTGTGGCGCACGGAGCCCAGGTATCCCGCCATCGACCCCACCATCAGGATGCCGCCGCGGCGGCGCTCTCGCATCGGACGGCCGAAGTGCTGCACCACCGCGAGCATGGTGCCGACGTTCAGGTCGATCACCTTCTGAAAGTCGGCGAGGTCAGCGTCGAGGAAGTGCTCGCTGCAGGTGTTGGCTCCGGCGTTGTATATCAGCAGGCCGACCTCGACGTCACCGGTGACCGCCACGGTGCGCTCCAGCGCGTCGGGTGAGGTCAAGTCGACGGCAAGGGTTCGCACCGCAACGCCGGTGCGGCGACAGGTTTCGGCCGTCTGCTCGAGCGGGTCGGGCTTGCGCGCGATCAGCACGAGGTTGAACCCCGCGTGGGCAAGTTGGTGGGCGAACTCGGCGCCGACGCCTTCGGAGCCGCCGGCGATCACCGCCCAGGGTCCGTATCGGAACAGATCGGTCACGCCCCGCATTGTCGCCGACGCGCCTTTCTCATCCGCGGGCAGACGTCGGAGTGGCAGACATCTCGGCGTGTCGGAACCACATCGCATCGGGTGGGGGCGGGACGCGGCCCTACGATCGCTCGGTGGCTGATCGCTATGGCTCCGACATCCTGGCCAACAACCCTCACCCGCGCAGAGTCCGCTCCACTGAACAACCGGCCGAGATCGGGCTCGTCGTCGAGGACGCGCAGACGGGATTCGTCGGCGCCATCGTGCGGGTTGAGTACGGCCGCATGGAACTGGAAGACCGCAACGGACGGCGTAAGCCGTTTCCCGTCGGGCCGGGTTATTTGATCGACGGAAAGCCCGTCATCCTGACCGCTCCTCGCCGAACTGTACCCAAGACCACCCGAACGGCGTCGGGATCCGTTGCGGTGCACGGCGTCCGGGCGAAAGTCGCGTTGGCCAGCCGCATCTACGTCGAGGGCCGGCACGACGCCGAACTCGTCGAACAGGTCTGGGGCGACGATCTGCGGATCGAAGGCGTCGTCGTCGAACACCTCGGCGGCATCGACGATCTCGTCGCGATCGTCGAGGACTTCCGGCCCGGGCCCGGCCGCCGGCTCGGCGTCCTCGTCGACCACCTGGTCGCGGGTTCGAAAGAGGCCCGCATCGCCAGCGAGGTCATGAACGCGGTGCGGCGCGGACCCGGCGGCTCCCACACCTTGGTCGTCGGCCACCCGTTCATCGACATCTGGCAGGGCGTCAAACCCGAGCGGCTCGGCGTCGAGGAATGGCCCGCGGTGCCGAAAGGCGTTGACTGGAAGGCGGGCGTGTGCCGCGCGCTGGGCTGGCCGGCCGACGGGCAGGCCGACATCGCCAGGGCTTGGCAACGCATCCGCGGGCGGGTGCGGGACTGGAACGACCTCGAGCCCGCGCTGATCGGGCGGGTCGAGGAATTGATCGACTTCGTGACGCAACCCGCGTCGTGACGGCGTGGTAAGCAGAAGGCGTGTCCGACGGTCTGTTCGACGTCCCCGGCGAGGCCCCAACGCCCGCGGCCGGGCCCGTAGGCGCGTCGGCGCCCTTGGCGGTGCGGATGCGTCCGGCGACCCTCGACGAGGTGGTCGGCCAAGACCACCTGCTGCAGCCCGGCTCTCCGCTGCGCCGAATGGTGGAGGGGTCGGGCGCGGCCTCGGTCATCCTCTACGGCCCGCCCGGTACCGGTAAGACCACGCTGGCGTCGCTGATCTCACAAGCCACCGGCCGACGATTCGAGGCGCTGTCGGCGCTGTCGGCGGGCGTCAAAGAGGTGCGCGCCGTGATCGACGTCGCCAGGCGTGCGGCCGCCTACGGCGAGCAGACCGTGCTGTTCATCGACGAGGTGCACCGCTTCTCCAAGACGCAGCAGGACGCGCTGCTGTCCGCGGTCGAGAACCGCGTCGTCGCCTTGGTCGCTGCGACCACCGAGAACCCGTCGTTCTCGGTGGTGGCCCCGCTGCTCTCGCGGTCGCTGATCCTGCAGCTGCAGCCCCTCGATACCGACGCGGTGCGCACGCTGGTCCGCCGCGCCATCGACGACCCTCGGGGCCTCGCAGGCAGGGTGACCGTCACCGACGAGGCCGTCGAGCTTCTGGTTTCGTTATCTGCCGGCGACGCCCGCCGGGCGCTGACCGCGCTGGAGGTGGCGGCCGAAGCTGGCGAGGCCGTGACCGTCGAGACCATCGAGCAGTCGCTGGACAAGGCCGCCGTCCGCTACGACCGCGACGGGGATCAGCACTACGACGTGATCAGCGCGTTCATCAAGTCCGTGCGCGGATCCGACGTCGACGCCGCACTGCACTATCTGTCCCGGATGCTGGTCGCGGGGGAGGACCCGCGCTTCGTGGCGCGGCGGCTGATGATCCTGGCCAGCGAGGACATCGGCATGGCGGATCCGACGGCGTTGCAGACCGCGGTGGCCGCCGCTCAGACCGTGCAGTTGATCGGCATGCCAGAAGCGCAGCTCACGCTCGCGCACGCCACGGTTCATCTCGCGACGGCGCCGAAGTCGAACGCGGTGACCACGGCGCTGGGGGCGGCGATGGCCGATATCCGGGCGGGTAAGGCCGGGATGGTGCCGCCGCATCTGCGCGACGGCCACTACTCCGGCGCGGAGAAGCTCGGAAACGCGGTCGGCTACAAGTACAGCCACGATGATCCGGACGGGGTTGTGCCGCAACAGTATCCGCCCGATGAACTGGTCGGTGTCGACTACTACAAGCCGACCTCGCATGGCGTGGAGCGCGAGATCGCCACCCGACTCGACAAGCTGCGCGCGATCATCCGTCGCAAGCGCTGACTTCAGCCTTGACACGGCCTCTGGGCCGGTTTACCTTGGTAGTCAACCATAGAGTTGATCAAACATAGGGTTGACAGTTGGAGCGTGATGACGATGCTGACTCCGCACTCGACCGCGCCTTCATGGCGCTGGCCGACCCCGTCCGGCGCGCCATCGTGGCGCGGCTGTCTCGGGGGCCGGCCACGGTCAACGAGCTCGCGGAGCCCTTCGACATCACCAAACAGGCAGTGTCCAAACACATTCAGGTGCTCGAGCAAGCGGGACTGGTCACCAGGACCCGCGAGGCTCAGCGCAGGCCGGTACACCTGGACGCCGCCGCGCTCGAGCGGCTGACCGCATGGATCGACCGGTACCGGCTCGACGCCGAACGCAGTTATCGCCGGCTGGACGCCCTGCTGGCTCAGATTTCACCGATGACCGACACCTGACAGGAAAGAACCGACACATGAGGAACGCACTCGATATCACGGCCCCCGTGGACACACTGGCCATGGAGTTCACCCGGGAGTTCGACGCTCCCGTCGACGCTCTGTTCCGCGCGCACGCCGAACCCGATCTGATCAAGCAGTGGCTCGGCCCGCGCGGACTGGAGATGTCGATCGAGGAGTGGCACTTCAAAAGCCACGGCGGATACCGCTACGTGCATAAGGACCAGGGCGGCGCATACAGCTTCAACGGCACGTTCCACACCGTCCGGGAGAACGACTTCATCCTGCAGACGTTCGAGTTCGACGGGGCACCGGATCAAGTCAACATCGAGTACTTGTGGTTCGAGGACCTCGGTGGTGGCCGCAGCCGCTTGCGAGGCCGGTCGATCTGCCCGTCAGTCGAGGCCCGCGACGCGCTCCTGGCCTCCGGTATGGAGGGCGGGATGACCGAGGGCTACGAGAAGCTCGACGAACTACTGAAGACGCTGTGAGACACCCTGTGCAGAAGCGATCCCGGCTGCCGGGGGGCGCAGCCGGGATCGCCTGGGTGGTTTTCGCTAGCGCAGGACGCCGCCGCGACGGCCGCCCGTCACGCCGGTGCGCCTGCGTCCCATGAGCGCCGATACCAGAGCCACGCCGATCACGGCGACGACGACCTGGCAGAGCAATTCGATCCAGTCGACGCCGGCAGTTGCGGTCGGCAGCCCGAGCGCATTGGCGAGCCACGTGCCGATCAGCGCCGAGACGATGCCCACGAGAACGGTCACGATGATGCCGATGGGCTGCCTGCCGGGCAAGATCAAGCGGGCGAGCACGCCGACCACTGCGCCGATGAGAATCGCGGTGATAACTCCGGTGACGGTCATGGTTCCTCCAGGGTCTCGGGGTGCAGCTGACATACCCCGACACCGACGTCAATAAACTGATCGGCGCGGCGGACCGGGATCAGACCATTTCCGGTATGCGGAGGTGGGCGAGGGCCAGATCGAACTCGCCCACGTCGACGATGTCGGCTCCCAATTCGCGCGTCCGGGTGTTACGCAGTTCCCTGGCCTGGTCCCGGTTCTCCACCATCGCTTCGTGGCTGTCGAACGTCGCCGACGCCACGGCGCGGCCCGAATCCGGATTTATCAGGTAGCTGGCGCTGCAGAAGCCGTGCAGTTCCTCAAGGGCCGGCAGCACCTCGGTCTTGAAGAACGCGATCGAGCGTGCGACGTGTTCGCGAGGCACCCTCAGCCAGGTGGCCCGGACGCAGGCGCCGTCGGCCGAGCGGTGATCGCGGTGCATGACGCCGATCTGCCACTGATCGACGGTCGCCTCACCGCCGAGGGCCTCGGCGGCGCGATCGCGCAGCGGTGCCGCCCGCTCGGTGCTCGCCCGCAGCGCGTCCTCGGAGTCCCATGCGCTGGTCGCGATGCAGTGGCCGGATTCTCGATCCACCAACAACGACAAGCCGACGAACCCGTCGACCGCTTCCAGCGCGGGCATGACCTCGGACCTGATGAACGCGATGCCGTCATCGATCGACGAAGGTCGTGCATGGATGGTGGTAGAGCGTGCGTACACGGCCCACCTCCTTTGCTCGGGGCAGCGCCCCAGCGGCGCCGCCGGACCACCTCTCAGCTTCCTCCTGGTAGGAGGTCGATTCAATGGACGATAGAAACGCGACTCGTACTCTCGATGAGGTGGATACCGACGTGATCGACATCGAGACCGGTCAGCGCCGCATCATCGACCTGACCGACGACGTGCGCTCGTTCTGCGGCCGCCGCGGCGACGGGTTGTGCAGCGTCTTCGTCCCGCACGCGACCGCGGGTGTGGCGATCATCGAAACGGGCGCGGGTTCTGACGACGATCTCGTCGACACCCTCGAGAACCTGCTCCCGCGCGACGATCGCTACCGGCACTCCCACGGCTCGCCGGGACATGGCGCCGACCATGTGCTGCCCGCGCTGATGTCGCCGTCGGTGACCATCCCGGTGCAGAACGGCGAGCCGTTGCTCGGCACCTGGCAGAGCATCGTGCTCGTCGACCTCAACCGCGACAATCCGCAGCGCAAGGTCCGGCTGAGCTTCATCGACGCGTGACGTGACATCGGTGACACCAGACCGAGTCTGACCTGGGCACTGCCGACGCGGCCCGTTCGTTGTCTTTTCGGCGTGACAACCGCGACCGGTACTGTAGTGCGGTCGAATAGTCGCAGGTATCAGCGAAACTTCAAGGATGTATCAGACGTGCAGACACACGAGATCAGGACGCGTTTCCTCGATCACTTCGTGAAGGCGGGCCACACCGAGGTGCCGAGCGCCTCGGTGATCCTGGACGACCCCAATCTGCTCTTCGTCAACGCCGGCATGGTCCAGTTCGTGCCCTACTTCCTGGGTCAGCAGGCCCCGCCGTGGAAGCGGGCCACCAGCATCCAAAAGTGCATCCGCACACCCGACATCGACGAGGTGGGCATCACCACCCGCCACAACACCTTCTTCCAGATGGCGGGCAACTTCTCGTTCGGCGACTACTTCAAGAAGGGCGCCATCGAGTTCGCGTGGACGCTGCTCACCAATCCGGTCGAACAAGGCGGTTACGGGCTCGACCCGCAGCGTTTGTGGGCCACGGTCTACATCGACGACGACGAGGCGATGGCCCTCTGGCAGGAGGTGGCACGGCTGCCGGCCGAGCGCATCCAGCGTCGCGGGATGGCCGACAACTACTGGTCGATGGGCATCCCGGGGCCGTGCGGGCCGTCGTCGGAGATCTACTACGACCGGGGCCCCGAGTACGGCGTCGAGGGCGGCCCGATCGCCAACGAAGACCGCTACATCGAGATCTGGAACCTCGTCTTCATGCAGAACGAGCGCGGCGAGGGCACCTCCAAGGAGGACTTCGAGATCCTCGGGCCGCTGCCGCGCAAGAACATCGACACCGGCATGGGCGTCGAGCGGGTGGCGTGCCTGCTGCAAGGCGTGGACAACGTCTACGAGACCGACCTGCTGCGTCCGGCAATCGACCTGGTGGCCGCGCACGCGCCGCGCGGCTACGGGCAGGGCAGCCACACCGACGACGTGCGATACCGCATCATCGCCGACCACAGCCGCACGGCGGCGATCATCATCGGCGACGGTGTGAGCCCCGGCAACGAGGGCCGCGGATACGTGCTGCGCCGCCTGCTGCGCCGGATCATCCGCTCCGCGAAACTGCTCGGCGTCGAACAACCGATCATGGCCGACCTGATGGCCACCGTGCGCGAAGCGATGGGCCCGTCGTATCCGGAACTGGTCGCCGACTTCGACCGCATCCAACGCATCGCCGTGGCCGAGGAGACCGCGTTCAACCGGACGCTGGCCTCCGGTTCCCGGCTGTTCGACGAGGCGGCCGGCGCCACAAAGGCCAAGGGGGCCACGGTGTTGTCCGGCTCCGATGCGTTCACGTTGCACGACACCTACGGGTTCCCGATCGAGCTCACGCTGGAGATGGCGGCCGAACACGGCCTGTCCGTCGACGAGGAAGGCTTCCGCGGTTTGATGGCCGAGCAGCGCCAACGCGCCAAGGCCGACGCCGCGTCGCGCAAGCAGGCGCACTCGGATCTGTCGGCGTACCGCGATCTCGTCGACGCGGGTCCGACCGAATTCACCGGATTCGACGAGTTGTCTTCCGAGGCACGGATTCTCGGTATCTTCGTCGATGGAGAGCGGGTGCCGGTCGTCTCGCACAGCGGTTCCGGAGGAGGCCCGCCGCCGGACCGCGTCGAGTTGATCCTCGATCGCACCCCCTTCTACGCCGAGTCCGGCGGCCAGATCGCCGACGAGGGCACGATCAGCGGATCGGGCGCCTCCACCGCGGCCAAGGCGGCGGTCACCGACGTGCAGAAGATCGCGAAGACGTTGTGGTCGCATCGTGTCCGTGTGGAGTCCGGCGAGTTCGTCGAGGGCGACACGGTCGTCGCCGCGGTCGACCCGAAGTGGCGCCACGGCGCCACGCAGGGCCACTCCGGGACCCACATGGTGCACGCCGCGCTGCGGCAGGTGCTGGGGCCCAACGCCGTTCAGGCGGGCTCGTTGAACAGGCCCGGTTATCTGCGGTTCGACTTCAACTGGCAGGGACCGCTTTCCGAGGAACAACGCAGCCAGATTGAAGAGGTGACCAACGAGGCGGTCGAGGCCGACCACGAGGTCCACACGTTCACCACCGAGTTGGACAAGGCCAAGGCGATGGGCGCGATAGCGTTGTTCGGCGAGCAGTATCCCGAACAGGTTCGCGTGGTCGAGATCGGCGGACCGTTCTCGCTGGAGCTGTGCGGCGGCACCCACGTGCACAACTCTGCGCAGATCGGTCCGGTCACCCTTCTCGGTGAGTCGTCGGTCGGGTCGGGCGTGCGCCGGGTGGAGGCCTACGTCGGCCTCGAGTCCTTCCGCCACCTGGCTAAGGAACGGGCGTTGATGGCCGGGCTTGCGTCGACGCTGAAGGTGCCCTCCGACGAGGTGCCAGCGCGGGTGGCGAACCTGGTCGAGCGGTTGCGGGCGGCCGAGAAAGAGCTGGACCGGTTGCGTCTGGCCAATGCCCGCGCCGCGGCAGCCAATGCCGCCGCGGGCGCGGAACTTGTCGGTAAGGTCCGTCTCGTGGCGCAGCGCATGGCCAGTGGGATGTCGGCCGGTGATCTGCGCACGCTCGTCGGCGACGTCCGCGGCAAGCTCGGCAGCGATCCCGCCGTTGTCGCGCTGATCGCCGAGGGTGAGAACGACAGCGTGCCGTTTGTGGTTGCGGTCAACCCAGCCGCACAAGACCTCGGGTTCCGTGCCAACGATCTGGTGAAGACGCTGGGTGCGGCCGTCTACGGTCGCGGCGGCGGAAAACCCGATCTGGCACAGGGTTCGGGCAAGGGGGCGGCAGGAATCGACGCGGCGCTGGCGGCGCTCCGCGCAGAGATCGACCGAGGCTAGCGGCGTGAATTCCACACCGACGGGCGACGATCCGCACTCGCGGGGGGACTCAGGCGACCGTCGACCGGATCGGCCTGGGCATTTGCTGAACCCGCCGGATCCGGGGCGCGGCCGCCGGATCGGCATCGACGTCGGCAGTGTGCGGATCGGCGTGGCCGCCAGCGATCCGGACGGCATCCTGGCCACGCCTGTCGAGACCGTTCGTCGCGACCGCACCGACCGGCACATCCGCAGGCTCACCGGTTTGGTCAAGGACCTCGATGTGGTGGAGGTCGTGGTGGGGTTGCCCCGCACGCTCGCCGATCGATCGGGGATCTCGGCCCAGGACGCCGTCGCGTTGGCCGATGCGTTGGCCGCACGGATCGCGCCGACACCGGTGCGACTCGCCGATGAACGACTTACTACGGTGGTGGCGCAACGCTCGCTGCGGGATGCCGGTGTCCGCGCCAGAGGGCAGCGCTCGGTGATCGACCAAGCGGCGGCGGTGGGCATTCTGCAGAACTGGTTGGACCAGCGGCGCGAAGCGGCGCGCACGCAAGGAGCGGATGAGCACGTTGCCGCGCATGGAGAGGTCGGGGATGACTAACCATTGGGGCGCCGAGCGGGCCGAACCTGTTGCGGTGGGTCCGCCGCGGCGCCGGATGACCCGCGCGGAGCGGATCCGCGCGGCGCGCAGCCGGCGCAAGCGCCGCTTGGCAAGTGGCCTGGCCGTCGGCCTGCTGATCGTGGTCGTCATCGGTGCGGTGTTCCTGGGTTCGAAGTTGTGGCACTCACTGTTCGGCGGTAACGACTTCAGCGGCGACGGTGTCGCTGACGTCGTGATCCAGGTGCACGACGGCGACTCGACGACCGCGATCGGCAAGACGTTGCAGGAGCACAAGATCGTCGCGACCGCCAGCGTGTTCGTCGACGCCGCAGAAGGCAACGAAGCGATATCGGCGATCCAACCGGGCTTCTACAAGATGCGGACCGAGATTCCGGCCGCTAACGCCGTTGCGCGGCTTTCGGATCCGAAGAACCGGGTCGGCAAGCTGACGATTCCCGAAGGGCGCCAGCTCGACGATGTGCGTGATGTCAAGACCAACGCGGTCACCGAGGGCATCCTCACCCTGATTTCGCGAGCGACGTGTGTCGACCTCGACGGTGAGCGCCACTGTGTGTCCGCCGACGCGCTGAAGAACGTGGCCGCGACGGCGGCGCCGGCGTCGCTCGGTGTGGCCGACTGGGCCGTCGGCCCCGTCCGGGCGATGGGTGACGACCATCGCCGCCTCGAGGGGCTGATTGCCGCGGGGACGTGGAACATCGACCCGTCGGCACAGCCGCAAGAGATCTTGACCAATCTGATCTCCACCAGCGCAACCCAATACGCCAACGGTGGACTGCTCGAAACGGCCGCGGCCATGGACATGTCGCCCTACGAGATCCTGATCGTCGGCTCCCTGGTGCAGCGGGAGTCGACACCGGAGGACTTTGCGAAGGTGGCGCGCGTCATCTACAACCGGCTGGCGGAGAACCGCACGCTCGAGTTCGACTCGACGGTGAACTATCCGCTCGACCGCATCGAGGTGGCCACCACCGACGCCGACCGCGCCCAGCGCAACGACTGGAACACCTATGTGCGCCCCGGCCTTCCGGCGACACCGATTTGTTCGCCGAGCACCGCGGCGTTGACCGCTGCGGAGAACCCTGCGCCAGGGGACTGGCTGTACTTCGTCACCATCGACATGCAGGGCACGACGTTGTTCACCCGGGACTACCCGCAACACCTCGCGAACATCGAGCTCGCCAAGCGCAACGGTGTGCTCGACTCCGCGCGGTGAGCGCGGGGCGTAAGGCGGCGGTGCTCGGTTCGCCGATCGCGCATTCGCGTTCCCCGCAGTTGCATCTCGCGGCGTACCGGGCGCTGGGTCTGCCCGACTGGACCTATGAGCGCATCGAGTGCACGGCCGAACAGCTGCCGAACCTGGTGGGTGGGCTCGGACCGGAGTGGGTCGGCTTGTCGGTCACCATGCCCGGTAAGTTCGCCGCGCTGGAGGTCGCCGACGAGCGCACGGCGCGCGCAGAACTGGTCGGGTCAGCTAACACGCTGGTGCGCACCGATATTGGTTGGCGGGCCGACAACACCGACATCGACGGGGTGAGCGGCGCCCTCGGCGAGGCGCCCGCCCAACACGGTGTGGTCATCGGGTCAGGCGGCACGGCTCCCGCGGCCATCGTCGCGCTCGCGGAACGCGGCGTCGCCCGGATCACCGTGATCGCGCGTAATCCGGACAAGGCCGGTCCGCTGGTGGATCTGGCGACGCGGGTCGGCGCCGAGGCGCGATGGGCCGACATCGACGGAAGCGGCCTGGCAGCGGCGGCGGCCGACGCGGATCTGATGATCAACACAATTCCGGCGGACGTCGCCGCGGCGTATACCCCCGCACTGGCCGTCGTCCCGCTGCTGCTCGATG
Source organism: Mycolicibacterium flavescens (assembly GCA_900637135.1). NCBI lineage: Bacteria > Bacillati > Actinomycetota > Actinomycetes > Mycobacteriales > Mycobacteriaceae > Mycobacterium > Mycolicibacterium flavescens. The sequence continues at coordinate 3,058,983 of LR134353.1, read as the reverse complement.
CGATCTACGATCCCTGGCCGACCCCGCTGGCCACCGCGGTGCAGAACGCCGGTGGACAGGTGATCAGCGGCCTGCAGATGCTGTTGCACCAGGCGTTCGCGCAGGTCGAACTCTTCACCGGGATGCCGGCGCCGAAAGAGGCGATGGCCGCGGCGCTCGACTAACCCGGTGTGCCGGCGATCCTGGCGCCCAGTTCTGCGCCAGGGTCGTGATCCGGGGCGAATTCACAGCCCTGGCGCAGAAATCGGTGACCAAGCGTGCTCCGGGCGGGCGTTAGCCTTTCGTAGATGGGGGAAGTGGTGGCCTGCGCCGCCGTGCTGGCGTGGCTGGTGGCGCTGAGCGTGTTCGACGTCACGGCGCGTCGGCTGCCCAACTGGCTGACCCTGCCGGGTGCGCTGGTGATCGCTGCGGCCGCGTCCGCGGCGGGGCGCGGTGGTGCGGCCCTGATCGGCGCCTCGGCGCTGTTTCTCGTGTACGTGACGGTGCACCTGCTCGCGCCCACGGCGATGGGCGCCGGCGACGTCAAACTCGCTATCGGTCTCGGAGCCCTGACCGGTTCATTCGGCGTCGACGTGTGGGCCCTGTCCGCGCTTACCGCACCGCTGGTGACGGCGACGTGGGCCGTTGTCGCCGTGATATGCCGCAGGGAAAGCACTGTCCCACACGGCCTGTCGATGTGTCTGGCCGCGGCGACGGCGACAGGGCTCGCGGTGTCCTAGTGGCAGGGGAACCCGAGCAGATGGCGGGCGTCGTGCACGAACTCGTGGATGTGGGTGTCGGAGCCGAAGACCGACGTCGCGCCCTGGTCGAGCCCGACGAGGTACAGCACCATCAATGCCAGGAACGCCGTACCGGACAACCACGCGGTGGCGGCCAGTCCGCTGACGTCGATGCGGGTGGCGGTCGCCTCAGTCATGGCTGTCTCCGGTCATCCGGGCGGGCGCGGTCAGCAGATGGTGGTCGTGAATCACCTTCTCCAGGGCGCTGACCCAGTGGTCGTAATACTGCCAGTGGCCGCGGTCGGTTTCCGGGGTCTCCTCCCACCGCCCGATCGTCTCGATCAAGCTCTGCTGGAAGTCACTCCAATCGAAGTGGCGGAATTCCGACAGGGCCAGTGCCAGACCGAACGCCCGCCGCTGCCAGTCGTGGTCGAACTGCGGGGCCGCCTGGTCGGTGGTGCAGGTCTCGTGCAGGTTCATGAGACCGGCCCCGCCAGGGCCACGCCCATCATCGATTCGGTGGTGACCAGTTCCATCAGCTCCTCGTCAGTGAATTGTTCTGTGCCGGACGGGCGTTCGGGAATGACGAACCACCGTGAGTGTCCGCTGCTGTCCCAGACCTTGATCTCGGTGTCCTCGGGCAGTTCGACACCGATCTCGGCGAGCACCTTGCGTGGTTCGCGCGCTGCGCGAGCACGGAACACCGGGTCCTTGTACCAGTACGGCGGCAGACCCAGCACGGGCCAGGGGAAGCACGAACACAGCGTGCAGATGACCAGATTGTGCACACCGGGGGAGTTGGCGACGGCCTGCAGATGCTCACCCTCGGCGCCGGCCATACCCTCGGGCAGCTCGAGTTCGGCGATGGCCGCAGGGGTGTCGACCACGACGCGAGCCGCGAAATCCGGGTCGGTCCATGCCTTCACGACGATCTTGCGTCCGTTCAGCGGTGTCATCTCTGATTCGAAGTACGACAACACCTTGTCCACGGTTTGGTTTGTGATCACGCCCTTCTCGATCAGAAGAGATTCCAGCGCAGCGACTTTGGCGGCGCTGGACAGCTCGCGATCCTCCGGGTAGTAGAACTGGTCGCTCATCACGCTCCTTCCAGGTAGGCCTCGAACAGCTCGGCGTAGATGGTCAGCGGACCGTTCTCGGCGCGCTCACCGAACAGATCCTGCGGGTCGAACGCGACGATGTAGATCGGCATCGGGTCACCGATGCCGTCGCCGGTGTGGGTGAAGTACGCGTAGTCGCCCTCGAAGATCCGCTCCACGGTGCCCACGCGGCCACGCAGATAGCCGGGCAGGCGGGTGTGGGCGGCAGCGGGGAAGTTGGTGATGCGCACGGAGTCGCCGACGGCGAACTTCGGGTGAGCGACGTCGCGGCGGGGACTGTCGCCCCGACGTAGGTAGTCGACGACCTGGTCGTCGATCGCCGGTACCGGATCGCCGACGGCAGGCGCGGCTTCGGCGGCCAATTCCTCTTTACGCGCGGCCAATTCGTCTTCGGTCACGTAGCCCTTATCGATGAAGAACTGCGTGATGCCGCCCAGCCACTTCTCGTAGTAGCGGAACTTGAAGTAGTCGAACGGGTTCATCGCTTCGGCGCCGGTGCGCAGGTCGGCCCACGTCCACTCGTCCTTGAACGCGGTCGGCACCTCGTCGATCGGATACCGCGGAAGCGACGAACCGAGGTGGTTCGACAACCCCATCATCGCGACGTGGATACCAAAGATCCGCTTCTCCCACTCTTCGACGAAGACTCGCTTCTCGAGGTTGAGCGGTGCCGGCAGCCCCTCCAGGCCGCCGAGGTAGTGCTGCAGCTTCATTACGCGGGGCTGCCTTCCGTCGTCGGTGCAATTTCCGGACTCGCGTGGTGCGTTTCGGGCTCGCGGGTCAACACCTTCGCGACGTACTCGCTCAACAAACCGAACGAGGCCCCGAGCACACACGCCATCGCGGCGACCAGGCCCGGATGCGATATCGACGTCACGGTGATCGCGTTGCCCGTCCCGGCCACCGTGGACACCGTGCTCGCGAAACCCACCACCACCGCGGGCGTCGTCGAGAGCAGCGGTAGCCAGGACGCCTGCACCATCACCGCGCTGCCGATCCCGACGGCCACCGCGACCGCCAACAGGCTGCCGCCCAGCAGGTGGCCCGCATACAGGCTCGCCGCCGCGATCAGGACGCCGGCCAGATTGCTCGCCAGCGACCGCACCCATCCGCCGATTCCGCCACCGACGAAGAAGAAGGAGGCCCACGTCAGGAAGACCACCCAGATCGGGACCGTGATCACTTCCGCGGTCAAGGCCACCGCGAGTCCGCCGAGCACACCGATGCTCACCGTCAATGCCGATCTTGAATCCATGGAAGAACTGTGCGGTCGCGGTGTTTCGCCCGCGTAACGACTGTGTTGGATTCAGAACAACTGCAGTTGCATACTCAGAGTATGTTAATACATACTGTGAGTATGCAGAATGTCGACCTTGACCTGAAAGCCATCTCGGAGCGGTATTTCGCCGCATGGGCCGATCGCGACCCCGACGCGATCGCCGACCTGCACACCGCGGACACCCGTTTCTGGACCCATGTGGACATCGAGCCCGCGGTCGGCCGCGACGCCGCGCGGGAGGCGTTCGCCGGTGTCTTCCGGCAATTCCCCGACTTCGCCTTCGAGGTCAACCGCGTCCTCTACGGCAGTGCCCACTGGGTGCTCGACTGGGTGTTGATCTCCGGTGACGTGCGATTCGACTGCCTCGACGTTGTCGTCGTCTCACCCGACGGACTGGTCGCCCGCAAGGACTCGTTCATCGACTCCGCGCAGATGGTCGCGTCGATGAGCGGAGGCCGTTCGTGACTGCGGCAGCAGCGATCGACCAACTGCCACTCATCGACGCGCTGCCCGTGGAGCACCTCTTCGACGTCAGCGTTGATCTGCTTCCGGCACAACCGGTTCCGACCGCAACCGGCATGCGGCTGACGTTCGTCACCAAAGGCGGGGGCGTGAACGGGCCGCGGCTGCGCGGCGAGGTACTACCCGGGGGTGGTGACTGGCTGCTCGTCGGTGACGACGGATGCGGCAGGGTCGACGTCCGCGCGACCTTGCGCACGCACGACGGCGTGCTCATCCACTTCGAGAGCGCGGGCATCGTCAACGTTCCCGCCGACGGCCTCGACCGGCTGGCGCGCGGGGAGGTACTCGGTTTCGACGAGACCTACGTGCGGACCACGCCGAGATTCGCCACCGCCGACGAACGGTATGCATGGCTCGGCGGAATCGTCGCGGTGGGCTACAACATCCTCTCGCCCGACCACGTCGACTACCGCATTTATCAAGTGCTCTGAACTGAAGAGGCAGAACGCCGCGAACGCGCTGAATTCGAAGCTGAAAGAACGCCACCGCCAAGACTGGCTGGCCGCCAACGACAAACCGCACACTCCCGAAGAGGGTGGGTTGTTCGAGCCACAGTGGAATTGCTGAGCTGCAACTGATTCAGACGAGATGGATACAGCTCCGCTCTGACATGCCCGGGACTGGCCCGGCAAGGCCCGCGGAGCGAGCACGATTACTCGGCGGCGAGCTCGCATTCGTGGCCGCTCGCGAGCACTCGCTCCAGCCACTGAAGCACCGGCGGCGCTACCTGCTGCAGACCCGACTCCGCGACGATCCAGTGCGGCATGTCCGGATGCATTTGATGCTCGGCGCCGTACCGCTTTGCGATCCGTCGCGAAATCCACGGCGCGACATTGCGATCCGAACCGCCGCTGACCACGAGCACGGGACACCTCACCGAACGCCTGTTCGCCCGCACCGACGGCGTGCCCAACGTCAACGCGCGAAACGCCTTGCCCGAGTCGGGCACCAGCTTCGGTACCAGCTCATCCTGCTCGGCCGTCGGCAGCGTGCTCAACGGGACCGCCCGCATCGTGCGCGCATTCGGCAGCACCGGCCGGCCTGCCAGCACCGCCGGCAGGATCGGCACCAGGTGCGGCAAAGACCGCAGCTGCGGCCACAAAACCCCGGCCGGAATCGACGCCAGTAGCACCAGCGCGCGCACGTCGCGCACTGCGGCCAGTTTCTGGCCCAATAGCCCGCCGATACTGTGGCCGACCACCACCGCCGGGGCGTCCAGGCTGTCGTACGCTGCCAGTGCCGCCTCGAAGAACTCCGCCACCCCGCTCGCCGACAACACCTCCCGATCCGTCGGGTTGCGGCCGGGCATTGTCGCGGCACGACACTCGTACCCCGTGGCGCGGAAGAACTCCAGCCACGGCTTGTACAGCTCGGGAGTTCCGAAAATCGAGTGTAGGAACAGGATCGGCGGCTTCTCGGGCGTCATCGCACTGATTCTCGCGGACGGGGTTCGCCGAGTCGATTACCTCGGAGGTCATGGAAGCTCGCACCCACGACCGCACGACACTTGCATACTCGAGGTATGCCCGCAACGCGACTCACCCAGGCCGAACGCACCGAGGCGACCACCGCCGCGCTCATCGACGCGGCGCGCGCGTTGTTCGCCGAGAACGGATACGAGACCACCTCGCTCGACGCCGTCGCGGCCCGGGCGCGGGTGACCAAGGGTGCCGTCTACCACCACTTCGACGGCAAGCGCGGGCTGTTCGAGGCGGTCTTCACGCGCGAGGTCGAGCGGATGGCGGTGCCACTGGCCGAGACCTATCAGCGTGCGTACGCACGGAAGAAGGATCCGTGGGACGCGTTCGGGGCAGGCTGCCGGGCGTTCCTCGACGAATGCCTCGACCCGGGGGTGCAACGGATCGTGCTGCTCGACGCGTTCACCGCGCTGGGCTGGGAGCAGATGCGGCGCCTGGAGACCCCGCTGCTCGACATGATGGAGGCGGCCATCGCTCGTGCGGTCGACGCGGGGCGGATCGCCAAGCGCACGCCCGGGCCGCTGGCGCACTTCCTGTTCGGAGCCATCTGCGAGGCGGCCATGATCGTCGCGCGCTCGACCGATCAGAAGGCCGCGCACCGTCAGGTCGCGGCCGAACTCGCCCGCGTCCTCGACGGCCTGGTCATCGCCTGATTCGGGGTCAGACGGCCGACGTGGGAAGATGGGACGCGTGTTGCGATGGACCACTGCTGGTGAATCACACGGCCGCGCCCTGGTGGCCGTGGTCGAAGGCATGGTCGCGGGCGTGCACGTCACCTCCGACGACATCGCTGGACAACTGGCGCGTCGACGTCTCGGGTACGGCCGCGGCGCCCGGATGAAGTTCGAGCAGGACCAGGTCACGATGCTGGCGGGGGTTCGACACGGCGTCACGCTTGGCGGCCCGATCGCGGTCGAGATCGGCAACACCGAGTGGCCGAAGTGGGAGACGGTGATGGCCCCGGATCCGGTCGACCCCGCCGAGCTGGCCGAGAGCGCACGCAACGCGCCGTTGACGCGGCCCCGGCCCGGGCACGCCGACTACGCGGGCATGCTCAAGTACGGCTTCGACGACGCCCGCCCGGTGCTGGAGCGTGCCAGCGCGCGCGAGACCGCGGCCCGCGTCGCTGCGGGCACCATCGCCCGCGCATTCCTCAAGGAGGCCCTCGGCGTCGAGGTGGTGTCCCATGTCATCTCGATCGGGGCGTCGGACCCCTACGACGGCCCGCCGCCCCAAGCCGCCGACCTCGCGGCGATCGACGCCAGCCCGGTGCGCGCGTACGACAAGGACGCCGAGAAGTCGATGATCGACGAGATCGAGGCGGCCAAGAAGGACGGCGACACGCTGGGCGGCGTCGTCGAGGTGGTGGCCAACGGCCTTCCGGTCGGGCTGGGCTCATTCACCAGCGGCGACAACCGGCTGGACAGCCAACTCGCCGCCGCCGTGATGGGCATCCAGGCGATCAAGGGCGTCGAAATCGGCGACGGCTTCACGACCGCGCGCCGCCGCGGCAGCGCCGCCCACGACGAGATGTATCCCGGTCCGGACGGTGTCATGCGCTCGACCAACCGCGCGGGCGGGCTGGAAGGCGGCATGACCAACGGCCAGCCGCTGCGGGTGCGCGCCGCGATGAAGCCGATCTCCACGGTGCCGCGCGCCCTGGCCACCGTCGACATGGCCACCGGTGAAGAGGCCGTCGCGATCCACCAGCGCTCCGACGTGTGCGCGGTGCCCGCCGCGGGCGTGGTCGTCGAGACCATGGTGGCGCTGGTCCTGGCGCGCGCGGCGCTGCAGAAGTTCGGCGGTGACTCGTTGACCGAGACGCGCGCCAACATCGACAACTACCTGCGCTGGGTGGCCGAACGTGAGCCCTCTCCGCAACGGGTCCAGGCTTCGGGCTGATGGCGCCCCGAGCAGTGCTGGTCGGATTGCCCGGCTCGGGTAAGTCCACCATCGGGCGGCGGCTGGCCAAGGCGCTCGACCTTTCAATGCTCGACACCGACGCCGCGATCGAGGAGACCACGGGCCGCACGATCGCCGACATCTTCGCGACCGACGGCGAGCAGGAGTTCCGCCGGATCGAGGAAGAGGTCATTCGCTCGGCACTGCAGACCCACGATGGTGTGCTGTCGCTGGGCGGCGGCGCGGTGACCACACCCGGCGTGCGCGAGGCTCTGGCCGGTCATACGGTCATCTATCTGGAGATCAGCGCCGCAGAGGGGGTTCGCCGGACCGGCGGAAGCACCGTGCGTCCACTGCTCGAAGGCGGTGACCGCAGCGAGAAGTTCAAAACGCTGATGTCCGAACGGGTTCCGCTGTATCGCGAGGTGGCGACGCTTCGGGTCAACACCAACCGGCGCAACCCCGGCGCCGTGGTGCGCTACATCGTGGCCCGCCTCCAGAACCCCGAGACCACCCACTCCTCGCGACGCAAACGCCGCTCGCCGTGGCGCAGGGGCCCGTCGCAGCTGACCGCCGAACCCAGTACCGAGGCCCCGCCGTCCCCGGCGGCGGTCGCCGCCCGCAATCCGAAGGCCAACCGTGACTGAGCCCGTGACCATAGACGTCCTCGTTGAGGTTCCCTACCCGGTGATCGTCGGCACCGGACTGCTCGGCGACCTCGTGCGCGTGCTCGAGGGCAGGCACAAGGTTGCGATCCTGCACCAGCCGACGCTGGCGCAAACCGCCGAGGTCATCCGAAGCGCCCTGGCAGACAAGGGAATCGACGCACACCGCATCGAGATTCCGGACGCCGAGAAGGGCAAGGACCTGCCCGTCGTCGGGTTCATCTGGGAAGTGTTGGGGCGCATCGGGGTCGGCCGCAAGGACGCGATCGTCAGCCTGGGCGGGGGAGCGGCCACCGATGTCGCCGGGTTCGCCGCCGCCACCTGGCTGCGCGGAATCGACATCGTGCACGTGCCGACCACGCTGCTCGGCATGGTCGACGCCGCGGTCGGCGGTAAGACCGGCATCAACACCGACGCGGGCAAGAACCTGGTCGGCGCGTTCCACCAGCCGACGGCCGTGCTCGTCGACCTCGCGACCCTGCAGACGTTGCCGCGCAACGAACTCGTGGCGGGTATGGCCGAGATCGTCAAGGCCGGCTTCATCGCCGATCCGACGATCCTCGACCTGATCGAGGCCGATCCCGACGCGGCGCTCGACCCGACGGGCGCCGTGCTGCCCGAACTGATCCGCCGCGCGATCGCGGTCAAGGCCGAGGTGGTGGCCGCCGACGAGAAAGAGTCACAACTGCGCGAGATCCTGAACTACGGCCACACCCTGGCCCACGCCATCGAACGCCGCGAGCGCTACCAGTGGCGACACGGCGCCGCCGTCTCGGTGGGACTGGTGTTCGCCGCCGAACTCGGCCGGCTCGCGGGCCGCCTCGACGACGAAACCGCCGATCGGCACCGTTCCGTGCTGACCTCGCTCGGGCTCCCTGTCAGCTATGACCCCGACGCCTTCGGCGACTTGCTGGAAAATATGGCCGGTGACAAGAAGACCCGCGCGGGTGTGCTGCGGTTCGTCGTACTCGACGGTCTCGGCAAGCCCGGACGCCTGGAGGGGCCCGACCCGTCACTCCTGGCGGCAGCCTACGCAGAAATAGGGCGGTGACGTCATGACCCAGACCGTGCTGGTGCTCAACGGTCCCAACCTCGGTCGGCTTGGCCGGCGCGAGCCGGACGTGTACGGCAGCACCACCCACGACGAGCTGATGGAGCTCATCGAACGCGAGGCCGAGGTGCTTGGCCTCAAAGCCGTTGTGCGCCAGAGCGATAGTGAAGCGGACTTGTTGGGCTGGATCCATGCTGCCGCCGACGCGGGAGATCCGGTGATCATCAACGCTGGCGCGCTGACCCACACGTCGGTCGCTCTGCGGGACGCCTGCACCGAATTGCGTGCGCCGCTGATAGAGGTGCACATCTCGAACGTGCACGCCCGTGAGGAGTTCCGGCACCACTCTTACCTGAGCGCGGTGGCCACCGGCGTGATCGTCGGACTCGGCGTGCAGGGTTACGCGTTGGCGCTGCGCTATCTCGCGTCCCTGGAAGACAGGTAGTCGATTACTCACATCACCAGGATCGAATGGTGCCATCGTGATGTCGTGCCTGCCGTTCCGCGGGCGGTTCGGCTCCTAGCGAAGGTGGTGCATCGGCAATGTCTCTACAGGATGAACCGGTGCCGGGCCCATCGGCGGTGCTCGGCCGGGAAACCCCTTCTCGGGGTGTCCCGTGGGAGCCCCTGCAACCGGCCACGGACATCGATGATGTGGTGCGCAATCTCGATCAGATCATCGGTTGGGCGGTCCGGCAGAAGAGCACCATCGGCTACTTCGCGGTGTTGTACAAGCGGTCGACCGTCGCCATTCGCGCCGCCCTCGACGAGGGCCTGTTCTACGACCGCCCGCTGATGGAGCAGTTCGATGCCGTGTTCGCGAAGCGCTACTTCGATGCGTTGAACGCCTACTTCTGCCCTGACGATTACGACGGGTTGACCCTTCCCTGGGAGGTGACATTCCTCCGTCAGGAGTTCGGACAGTCGACGATGCTGCAGCACATGGTGGCCGGACTGAACGCCCACATCAACTTCGATTTAGGCCTGGCCACCGCGGAGATGGTGCCGAACTCGATGGAAGCGTTCGAGCACGATTTCCAGCTCATCAACGCGCTGGTGTCCACGCAGATTCGTGGCATGCTTCGCGTCACCGAAGGGCTTTCACCCGCGGTGCGATGGATCCGCCGAGCCATACCGAACGAGATAGGGTTCGTCAGCAGGATATTGATCAAGTTCCGGAGATCGGGCTGGTTGTTCGCGATCTACCTGTCAATGAATCCCGACAAGGCGCGCGAAAAGGAAGTGAACCAGATGGCCTGGGCCGCAGCGCTCAGCGCCTGGTACCTCGATCCGCCCAGGTATTTCCAACTCATACCCCGCATCATCGCGGCCATCGCCACGCGCGAGAACCGAGATATCGCCGCCCACCTGGAGGCGCTGGACAAAGCGGCGATCGAACCCGACCCGCTGGACGAGCGCTACTTGGACCGTCGATACCGGACCAGGTCCCTTATCCGAAAAGGCGCAGCAGCCCGGCCAGTCCGCGGCTGAGCGGTCCCGCCGACGCAAGGCCCCCTTCTGTGTTGACGTTCACGGGTGGTCGGCCCAGCTTCCACAACACCCGGTCCGCCGCGCGTGCCGCTCCGAATATTCGCGGCTCCTGCAACGGCCAGACCGTGCACCGCGGCGCCGCCGAACCGATGGCGTCGAGAATCCCGTTGACCGCACGCCGCGCGGCCTCGTTCGCGCCTTCCATGGTGGCCAGATCCGTGAAGGTACGAACGAAGTCGGAGGCGAGAAAGAAGTTGGGAATCCGGGTGGCGGCCTCGGGACGGTTGGCCCACGAGCCGGCCGTGTTGATCAACAGCGGCTCCAGGTTGGTCGCCGGCGTCGGGTTCGGGAAGACGATGGCCGGATCGAGGAACCAGGTGAGCACATTCTGCTCGTCGAGGGATCCGTCATCGATGTGTGCGACCATTTGGGCCCACACCTCAGCACGTATCTCCTCCGGCGTGCACTCGGTTGCCACCTTCCCGTAAACCCTTCCCGGGCGCTGCCATTCGGAGATGTCGACCGAGAGGATGCCCTCCACACGGCCGTCCCCGCGCCGCTCGAGGTCGATGTCGGGCCAGAACTGCTTCTGGGAGATCGCGGTCAACGACCATTCGGAGTCGATGAATATGGCGTGGCCCGGTTCCAGCGGTACGTCACGGTCCAGGTAGAACATGATGCCGTTCATCCAGCGGGTGACCAGTTGCGGCAGCCTGCCGAGAATCGGGTCGGCCGCGCGCAGTTCTGGGGACACCAGCTTTTCGAGCTGTTCTTTGGGGATGGCGGAGACGTAATAGTCGGCAACGACGGGCTCCGCACCGGCTGTGGATTCGACGGTCACGCCGGTAACCCGGACTCCATCGCACTTGATCGCGGTGACCTTGGAGTCGATTCGCAGATCGGCGCCGAGATCGCGCAGATGCGCCGTCCAGGGGTCGATCCAGACCTCACTCGTCGGGCCGTCGAGCACGCGAGACATGCGGCCGTCAGCACGCACGATGTCGAACAGCAGCTGACACAGGATCAAACCTCCTGTGCGCGCGGATAACTCGCGTGCACGTGCCGCAACGAGCGTGCGCGTCATTCCGTCGGCGAGGAATTTCTGGAAGGCCGGGGACCGCTGCTCGGCGCCGACGAATTTCCACCAGCTCGTCTTCTCCCACTGGTCGTACCGGCGTTCGTCACATGAACTCATCAGTGTCAGCAGGCGTTCGAGGAACATGCCGAGTTCAGGCGGACTGATGCCGAGGCTGCTGCCGGCTTTGCGGATGAATGCGGCCGTGGCGGCGAAGTCGTCGAAAGACGACGGCTGCTCAGCGATGCCGACGAGCTCGGGGCGCCCGTCTGCCTGGGCCAAGAGTATCCGCGTCGTCGGCACGAGATGGTCGACGACGGTCTTCGATCCGTATGGGATGCGTGCCATCGTGTCGGGAATGTGCTTGTAGAAGCCGGGAAAGAACCGGAATCCGTGCTCGCCGGGCAGGTCGAGCCGGCCACCGGTACCCGATCCCCACACCGGGATCGAGCGTGCTTTTCCGCCGAACGCGTCGGGTCGGCCCTCGTAGACGGTGACCTCGAAGCCGCGCTCGGCGAGCTCGTGTGCTGCGGTGAGACCTGCGACCCCACCGCCCAGCACCGCGACGGACGTCATGCGAGTATCTGTTCAGCACGCGCGACTTCAGGCCACCGTGCATCGCCGGCAAAGCGGCACACGGCGTCAGCCAATTCCGGCCGGACGGCTTGGCCGTCGATATCGAAGGTGTCGAGCAGGCAGCGCATTTCGAACAAGGGCGCGGCCTGACTGTGGGCGAGGTCGAGTGCGGCGGCCAGGGTGTCCCGGCGGGCTTGCAGGTCGGTCAGGGTGTGCGCGCGCACCCTGATCAACTCGGCGTCATTGAAGCGCATACCGGTGTCCTTTGCGTGGTGAAGCGACATGTCCAACCGCTCGCGCGCCTGGTCGTGTCTTCCGGCAGCGCACAACAGGCGGCCGATGACTCCGTCGTGGTAGGTGAGGTAGACGTTGAGCTGCATCATTCGCGAACCGTCGACGAACCGCGCGATTTTCTGCGCCCGCACTGTCAGCGTCTCGGGGTCGGCGCCGGCTCCGAGCGCGGCCAACCCTTTGACGGTGTTGTGCTGCGCCGCGGCGACCATGCGCCACAAATCGAGGCCGGATTCTTCTGTGAAGCGGCGCATCTCGACGGCGAGGACGGCGGCGTCCCCCAGTTGGCCGGCCTCCATTGCAACCCACACCTGCGTGAAATACGTGTGCGCACGATTGAATGCGTTCAGCGGGAATCCCAGGCTCTCGCAATGGCGTACCGACTCGGCCAGCTTCGCCCTGGCCCGATCGAGTTCGCCGTCGAGCACGTCCGTCATCGCCAGATACGTGAGCGCTCCGGAGATCGGATCGGTGTTGCCCCACCACGCGGTGTCCGGATCGCGGGGCTGGACGGCGGTGAGACTGTCGAGTGCCTGCTGCAGGTGCCCGCGCGCGGTCATGAAGTCACCCTCCAGCCAAGTGACAGAACCCAATGACGACTGGATCGCCGCGTGACTCCAGGGTCGATCCCGGGTGATCCGGCCGCCCATCGAGTCCAGCAGCGCGTGTGCCCGCCGCAGATCGGCGCGAGGAACGTAGTAGCTCAGCAGGGCGGTCAGTGTCGCGTAGAGTTCGTCGTCGTAGCCGCCGGAGGCGGTCATCTGCAGACACTGCTCGAAATCCGCGGGGCCCTCGCCGCTCATGCTGCCGTGTGCAGCCCCGATCAGGAACCCCCGTTCCAGCCGGATCGCGATCTCCGTCCCGTCGCGCCGGGGCCCCGGTTCGCAGCGGGCAAGCCGATCGAGCGCGTTGGTCAGGTATCCGTATGCCTCCATCGCGGCGCCGCGACGTCGGGCGTCGACGCAGGCTTTTCGATAGGCGGCGACCGCGTCGTCGAACCGCTCCGCTATGTCGTAATGGCGTGCCACCACACGCCAGTCAGGTTCGGCTCCGTCCGCGCCGTGCACCAGGGCGTGCGCGACGCGCGCATGCAGTTCCCGTTGCAAGCTGGGTGGTGCAAGTTCGAGGGCAAGCTCGCGCAACAATTCGTGGCGGAACTGCCAACGGTCGTCGCGGGTCGGCTCGAAAACTCGAGCCTGCACCAGTTGGTCCACGACGGGATCGATTTCGGCTTCGCTCGTACTTACCGAACGTAGTAGTGCGAGATCACCGCTGCGCCCGATAACGGCCGCCGCCTCGACCACGGGCACCACGTCCCTACGAGTGTGCAGGCGGGCCAACAGCGGTTCATAGAGCGCGTCGGGCACCTGCTCGTCTCGCCCCGACCCGTTCAGCCCCGCTACGACATGTTCGATGTAAAACGGTATCCCATCGCAGCGGCGGCGCACCGCGGCCCGTTGCGCGTCGCTCACGGTGGGATTCAGGGTGTCGATCAGCGTGTCGGACTCTTCTTCGGAGAACGCCCTGAGCTCGAAATAGGTTATCGGCCAATCGATTTCTAGCCATGATCCATCGCGTCCCGTCAGCACGACCATCAGCTGCCCCTCCGCTGAGCTGAGTATCGAGTTGAGCAATTCAATCGTCGATGGGTCGAACCAGTGCACGTCCTCGGCGATGACGAGACCGGCGCGCCCGCCCAGGCACGCCGACACGTAGCGGTGCGCCGCCGCGCCGATCGACTCGTACAGTGTGCGGCCTTCCGCTGCGGCCGGGTGGTAGCCGTGTTCGGACCCCACACCCAGGATCGGCGCCAGCAGCGGCACAGTCGATGCTGGATCCAGTGCGCGAGCTTCCAGTTCTGCCTCGAGCAGGCGGAGCCGCTCCGCGCCGTCGGTGAATCTCGTGATTCCGCAACGACGTTCCAACAGCCTGCGCACGGGATAAAGGCCGGTGTCGGTATGCAGAGGCGAACCGGAGAGCTCGACGACGGCTCCTCCCGTGTCCTCGACGAGCTCGGCAGCGGCTTGCGCCAGCCTGGTCTTACCGATGCCTGGCTCACCGTGGAACGCCACACCAGACCGGGTCGACCGCCCTTGTCGAGTCTCCTGCCACGCCTGCTGCAGCCACGCACGTTCTTGCTCGCGGCCGACCAGCGGCACCGGTCGCAATGAGGGCGCTTGTGACCGTTCTGCGAGCACTCGGTGAAAGGAGACCGGTTCCTCCACGCCTTTCACGCGGGCCGGTGAACATGCGGCGAGTTCGAATGCGTTATGGACCAGGGCGGCAACCGCATCCGATACCGCCACCGATCCCGGCTCGGCCAACGACTGAATTCGTTGCACCAAGTTGGCGGCGAACCCGTACACGTCGTCCTCGGCGGGATCGAGGTAGATCACCCCCCGATGGACGCCGACGCGCACGTTCAGCGCCAGGCCGAACCTGCGCTGTGCCCGCTCGCCGAGCCGGCTGACCGCCCGCGTGATGTCCAGTCCCGCGGTGACCGCACGCAATGCGTCGTCCTCATGCGCCTTGGGATGACCGAACATCACCAACAGGCCGTCGCCCTTGGTCGAGCTGATGTGGCCCTCGTAGTGGTTGACTAACCGGACCACTTCCTCGCGGTAGCGACCCACCAAGGCGCGGTACGTCTCCGGCTCGACGCGGGTAGACAACACCGTCGAGTCGACCAGGTCGACGAACATCAAGGTCAGTCGACGTATTTCACCGGGGCTCGTCGACGCTGCGAGAAGGTCTTCGGCATCAGGGTTACCCCGATCGACCGACAGCACCTGCCCGGCCAGGGCGGAGGCCGTCGCGCGGTCACCGCGGTTGATGGCGCGCACGGCCCGATAGAGCAACTCGTCGATCGACAGACCGCTCTCGCCAGGGCCCACCGGCTCCTCCTGCCCCAGAACGGGTCAAGAGTATCGCGCCGGGACCCCCTTACCGGGATAAACGACGAGCTTGGCGGTTCGCCG
The DNA here is from genome assembly GCA_900637135.1 of Mycolicibacterium flavescens. NCBI lineage: Bacteria > Bacillati > Actinomycetota > Actinomycetes > Mycobacteriales > Mycobacteriaceae > Mycobacterium > Mycolicibacterium flavescens. The sequence goes on along the minus strand of LR134353.1, from coordinate 3,043,838 downwards.
GGCCTCGGCCGATCCGCTGTCCGTCGGTGCTGGCCACCGAGTAGCAGATCGCCGTCGAGATCACCGTCGGCAGCACCAGCGTGAGCACCAGCACGCAGATGACGATCATGGGGTTCGGCGCCGTGAGCCAGGCCTCGGGGATGCGGGCCAGGCTGACCGCGAGCCAGGACCCGATGATCGCGAGCACCACGGTGCCGATGGTGGCGAACTTGATCGACCGAAGCTCGAGGAGCGTCGGTTCGGCGGTGTCAGCCAACGACTTCCGCAACGTCCGGGTGCGCAGGTACACCAGCACGAAGTCGGCGATGACGAATGCCGCGGCCGCGACAACGATGGTGCCCTCGACCCACACCGCGGGCCGGTGCCCCCACATGAAGCGCAGGTAGTCGATCGAGGTCTCGGACACGATCAGCGTCGCCGTCATCGCGGCCGCGAAAGTCAGCCAACCGCCGAGCTCGGCAAGGAAGCAGTAAGCGCGCACGTCGGCGGGGTCCTGGTCGCTCACCTTGTTGACGGCGTGGCTGGCCAGCATCCAGCCGAGCCCGCCGAACAACGCTGCCGCTCCCGCGGCCAGCATCCCGGTCGACACCGCACCCTGAGTCCAGGCGATCGCGCAGGTGGCCCGGCGCGCTCCGTCGGGCACCTGTGTTCCGGTGATCAAGCTGAACAGGAAGCTGTCGAGCATCAGGACTAGGACGGCCGAGGAGAAGAGCGCAAGGGTGTGCACGCCTTCGCGGCTGTTCTTATCGAACAGCAGGGCGATCGCGGTGATCAGGAAGCCGCCGAGGACCCCGGCCAGTTGGGAGTTCGAGGACGCGGACGACAGCACGCTCCATTGGTCGGACGTGCAGAACTCGTCCGGGTTCACGGAGCGCTGGGCCTACAGCTAGACCCGGTCGTCGCGGGGCGCGCTCTGGGTGGTCTCGTCGGTACCCGGTTGGCTGACGGCAGCGAACACGTCGGTGTCCGCGCGGTCGTCCTCACCGGCGCGGTGCAGGTGCGGGGTCTGGTCGGCCTTGCGGTCGACGAGCCAGCGGCCGAGGGCCACCCCGGCGAGCGCCATCAGGAACACCAGCAGCGCGGTGAACGCCGCGAAGGTGGTGAGCTCGTTGACGAGCGCCTCGACGTAGAGCCCCTTGTAGAACAGCGAGATGAACCAAGCCACCGCGCCGCTGACGATCCCGGCGAACAGGCCGGCCAGCAGCCAGATCATTGCCAGGTCTCCGCGGCGGTCCGGGTCCGGGTTGGCGCGGGCGTCGGCGCGGCCGTCGACGAACCCCCAGATGAACACCGCGACGGCGAACAGAACGACCAGGACGACGCTGATCAATCCGGCCTTGGTTTCCCACGCGTTGATCAGCGCGCCCTGCAGCAATCGCACGATCACCATCAGGGTCGCGAACACCAGTCCGCGCAGCAACCACTTACTCATGGGGCCTCACCTTAGCGAGTAGCGTCATCGACCGTGACTATTTCACAGCGCCGGGACCGGCTGCGCGAGCGGCTGGCCAAATCCGAAATCGATGCCATGTTGGTATCGGACCTGGTCAACGTGCGCTATCTGAGCGGGTTCACCGGCTCCAACGCCGCGCTGCTGATCAAGACGGACGACGAAACGCCGGTGTTGGCAACCGACGGGCGCTATCGCACGCAGGCAGGGCAGCAGGCGCCCGACGCCGAGATCGTCATCGAGCGGGCGTGCGGACCGCATCTGGCGGGTCGTGCCGCCGCCGACGGCGTGCGCCGGCTCGGCTTCGAGAGTCATGTAGTGACCGTCGATGCCTTTTCAGTTCTCGAGAAGGCCGCCGGCGAGCGGACCGAACTGGTGCGCGCGGCCGGGACCGTCGAAGCGCTGCGCGAAGTCAAGGACGCCGGCGAGGTCGCGTTGCTGCGGCTGGCGTGCGAGGCCGCCGACGCGGCACTGCGGGATCTGGTCGACCGGGGTGGGCTGCGGGCCGGGCGCAGCGAGAAGGAGGTCGCCCGCGAACTGGAATGGCTGATGCTCGAGCACGGCGCCGACGGACCGTCGTTCGAGACGATCGTGGCGGCCGGACCGAACTCGGCGATTCCGCATCACCGGCCCACCGATGCCGTGCTGGCGGCCGGCGATTTCGTCAAGATCGATTTCGGTGCCTTGGTGAGCGGCTACCACTCGGACATGACCAGGACCTTCGTGCTCGCGCCGATCGCAGACTGGCAATACGAGATCTACGCGTTGGTCTCGGCCGCTCAGAAGGCGGGCCGGGAGGCGCTGGCGCCCGGAGTCGCGTGCAAGGACGTCGACGCTGCATCGCGGCAGGTCATCGCCGACGCCGGCTACGTCGAGAACTTCACCCACGGCCTCGGCCACGGCGTGGGGCTGCAGATCCACGAAGCGCCAGGAATCAGCGGGGCGTCCGTCGGTACACTGCTTGCTGGCTCCGCGGTGACCGTGGAGCCCGGTGTCTATCTGCCCGACCGTGGCGGTGTCCGCATCGAGGACACGCTCGTCGTCGGCGACGGCGCTTCGGAGCCGGGTAGCCGGCGACATCAGACCGTGGAGCCGGGTAGCCGGCGACATCAGACAGCAGACTTGCTCACCCGGTTCCCCAAGGAACTGGCCATCCTCTGACAAGGAGTACTACCAACGTGGCAACGACGGCCGACTTCAAGAACGGGCTCGTCCTGGTGATCGATGGCCAACTCTGGCAGATCATCGAGTTCCAGCACGTCAAACCGGGCAAAGGACCGGCCTTCGTGCGCACCAAGCTCAAGAACGTCGTCTCGGGCAAGACCGTGGACAAGACCTACAACGCCGGGGTGAAGGTCGAGACCGCGACGGTCGACCGGCGCGACGCGACCTACCTGTACCGCGACGGTTCGGATTTCGTGTTCATGGATTCCGAGGACTACGAGCAGCATCCGCTGCCCGAGTCCCTCGTCGGCCGCGCCGCTGGGTTCCTGCTGGAGAGCATGCCGGTGCAGATCGCCTTCCACGACGGCAATCCGCTCTACCTCGAGTTGCCCGTGACTGTCGAACTCGAGGTGACCCACACCGAGCCGGGCCTGCAGGGTGACCGCTCCAGCGCGGGCACCAAACCCGCGACTGTCGAGACCGGTGCCGAGATCCAGGTGCCGCTGTTCATCAACACCGGCGACAAGCTGAAGATCGATTCGCGCGACGGCAGCTACCTGGGTCGGGTGAATGCCTGACCGGAAGGGCGATCGGGGCAGGCATCAGGCACGCAAGCGCGCCGTCGACCTGCTCTTCGAAGCCGAAGCCCGCGGGCTCACCTCAGCCGAGGTGGCCGATGCGCGAAATGCGTTGGCCGAGAACCAGTCCGACGTATCGCCGCTCAACCCCTACACGGTGACGGTGGCCCGTGGTGTGACGGAGCAGGCCGCACACATCGACGATCTGATCGCCTCCCACCTGCAGGGCTGGACGCTCGAGAGGCTGCCCGCCGTCGATCGCGCGATCCTGCGGGTTGCGGTATGGGAACTGCTGCACGCCGAGGACGTCCCCGAACCGGTGGCCGTCGACGAGGCGGTCGAACTCGCCAAACAGTTATCCACCGACGACTCACCGGGTTTCGTCAACGGAGTGCTGGGTCAGGTGATGCTCGTGACGCCACAGATTCGTGCCGCCGCTGCGGCCGTGCGGGGTGAGGGGAGCGGGGGATAGGCGATGCCCGCACCGCAGGACTGGGCGCCGTACTCCAGCGTCGACGAAGCGGCCAGGGTGTATCTACGCGATCCCGAACTCGCGCTCGACCAACTGCGGTCGGTGGTGGACCTGCCGATCATCAAGTCGTTCATCATGTCGCGCGGCTACATCGACGAGCCGTGGGGCGAGGAGGACCAATCCCTTTGGCAGGAGGTCGTCCTCACCGACGGGCACCGGCTGATCATGTGGCGCGCCGACGACGAGATGTCGTCGACCGACCGCGACCGTCGCGTGCTCAACGCCTCCGTGCGCACGATCCTGTTGTCGACGATCACCGATCACGTGCTGACTACCGAGTACGAGGTGCTCGACGACGGCACCCGGCGCCTGTCGGAGGTCAGGTTGCGGATGTACACCCAACTGATCACCCGCGCACGGCAGAAGTCGGCCACCGAATCCGACGTCTACTGCGAGTCGTTCCGCTACTACAAGTCCGTCGACAACGGCGGGCTCGCTCAGATGCAGCGGCTGCTGCAGTTCGGGCGCGTCCTCTCGCGCAGCATGCAGTAGCGCGTGGAGTTCAGTTGCCCACCATGGCCGGATAGTCCGGCAGCTCGATCGAATCGGCCGTCGTGAACCACAGCCGCGCGGCCACCGGTCGAAACGGCCAGCGCTGCATCCACTTCATCACCGCCGCGTTGACCGCGATGTCGGACTCCTTCATCGGTGCGTACCGGTCGATCGTGTTGTTCAACTTCTGGCAGGTGTCGACGTAGGGGCGCATCCGCGACTCGTACCGCGCCAGCGCCTCGGCGATACCGTCGGCCTCGACCGAATCCGCCGGGCCCAGTTCACCCGCGAGAAGATAGGCGCCGACAAGGGCGAGGCTCGTACCCATGCCCGACAGCGGCGATGCGCAGTATCCGGCATCTCCGACGAGGGTGACGCGTCCCGTCGACCATGACGGCATGTGGATCTGGGCGAAGGAATCGAAGTAGAAGTCGTCGGCTTGGTCGGCGGCGGCCAGCAGCGCATCGCACTCCCACCCGGCGCCTGCGAACCGCTCGGCGAGGATCCGGCGCTGTTGGTCGGGGTCGTGCCGGTCGTACTCAATCGGCTCGGATCGAAAAGCCAGGCCGGCCTTGGCGATTGCGGGATCGTGGGAGGGCCGCATCGAGGCGTTCAGGCCGCCGGGAGCCTGGTAGAGCAGGTACCAGCCGTCGAGTCCGACGCTGTCGGGCGCGGAGAACCAGGCGTTGTATCCGCCGATCGGCTTGACGAACTGTTCCTCGGGGCCGAAGGCCAGGCGGCGCACCGCCGAATGCGGACCGTCGGCGCCGACGACGAGGTCGGCGTGCAGCACGGTGCCGTCGGCCAGCGTCGCCTCGACTCCCGCGTCGACTTCGCGAAGGTCCGAGATCCGCTGTCCGAAACGGTATTCGACGGAGTCGCGAGTGGCCTGGTACAGCACGTCGACCAGATCGCCGCGCAGGATCTCCAACTTCGACACCAGACCGTTGCCGTCGAACGCGGTCACCGGCATCTCGGCACGTCTGCTGCCGTCGGAACGCACCCAGGCCGCACCGCGCTGTTCGAGTGCGCGGGCCCGCATCTGGTCGATCAGCCCCATCCGCTCGACGACGTCGCCGCCGGCGCCGCGCAGATCGACCGTCTGGCCGCCGGGCCGCACGCCCGGTGCGATCTCCACGACGACAACGCGATATCCGTTGCGCGTCAACCAGAACGCCAACGACGGCCCGGCGATCCCGGCGCCACTGATCAGGACTGTCGGCTGGGTCATGCCGCCAGACTAAACGCTCAGATGTCGAGTGCCTGGTAGGTCCGGCGGACGAATTTCGGCTGAGCGCTCTGCAGCTTGGCCAGCGAGGTGTTGCCCGCGATCGCGGCCATGTCGACGTTGAGATCGGGCAGGTTCTGGACCAGGTAGATCAGGATCAGATCCGCGGACGGGTCGGCCTGCCACCATGTGCCGTACGCACCGGGCCAGCTGAACGTGCCCAGCCCGCCGGGCCCGAACAGCGGACGGGATTTCGCCGGATCGGTCACCACCGACAGGTTCAGCCCGAACCCGCGGCCCACCCAGAACGGGGCGCCGAGGAAGTCCTGGCGCTTCTGCTCGTCGGTCAGGCGGTCGGTGCGCATGAGCCGCACGGACTCCTCTGACAGCACCCGGACACCGTCCAGCGTCCCGCCGGCCAACAGCATCTGCGCAAAGCGCAAGTAGTCATCGACCGTCGACCACAATCCGGCACCGCCGGTGCAGAACGGCGGATCGGTGATCGGTGCGGGCCCCATCACGTCGTGCTGCAGGGTGTTGTTCTGGTCGAGCTTGTACATCGTCGCGGCGCGGTGTCGTCGCGACGTGCCCACCGAGAACCCGGTGTCGGGCATCTGTAAGGGCTCAAAGATCCGTTCGCGCAAGATGTCGGCCAACGGTTTGTTCTCGATTCGCGATATCGCGATCCCGAGCACGTCGGTGGCGTGGCTGTAGGTGAGCCGGTCGCCGGGCTGGTGCGCCAGCGGTAGGGCGGCCAGCTCGGCCAGCCAGCGGTCCTGATCCTGGCGGAACGACATCCGGCCGTAGGCGCGGCTCAACGGACCCAACACCGAGAAGGCATAGGCCAGGCCGCTGCGGTGGGTCATCAGGTCGTCGAACGTGATGAGACGCCGGGCAGGCGTGGTCTTGTCGAGCTCACCCCGCGGGTCGACGAGCACCTGCATGTCGGCGAGTTCGGGTACCCACGTGGCGATCGGGTCGGTGAGCGCGAAGCGGCCCTCCTCGAGAAGGCTCATCGCGGCCGCGACCGTCACCGGCTTGGTCATCGAGGCGATGCGGAAGATCGTGTCGCGCTGCATCGGCAGCCCGGCGTCGACGTCGCGGTGCCCCAATTCGTTGACCTGAACGACCTCACCGGCGTGCCACACGAGGGTCACCGCCCCGGCGAGGAGCCCGGCGTCGATCGCCTCGCGGATGGACGCGTGGTTGCCGTCGAGTTTCATCGCGGCAAGCCTACTGACACGGTGGTGTGGGCAGCCCCCTTCGTGGCGCGAACCGACCACCGTCGCCCGGGTGCTAAGCTTCCCCGCAGTTTCGACGTCCTTTAAGGAGCCGTCCAGAGAGGCGGAGAAGGAGGTCAGAGTCGCTTGGGCGCGCATGAAGGCTCGTCGGGCACCGACCGGGAGCTGATGTCCGCAGCGGACGTCGGCCGCACCATTTCCCGTATCGCCCATCAGATCATCGAGAAGACCGCACTCGACGGTTCCCCCGATGACGCCACGGCTCCCCGCGTCGTCCTGCTCGGCATCCCGACCCGCGGCGTGACGTTGGCCACCCGGCTCGCCGAGAAAATCAAGGAGTTCTCCGGCGTTGTCGTGCCGCACGGCGCGCTCGACAACACGCTGTACCGCGACGACCTCGACTTCAAGCCGCCCCGCGCTCTGGAGGAGACCTCGATACCCGAGGGCGGTGTCGATCAGTCGCTCGTCATCCTCGTCGACGACGTGCTCTACACCGGCCGCTCGGTGCGCGCGGCCCTGGACGCGCTGCGTGACATCGGCAGACCGAAGGCGGTGCAGCTGGCGGTCCTCGTCGACCGCGGCCACCGGGAGCTGCCGCTGCGCGCGGACTACGTGGGCAAGAACGTGCCCACGTCCCGAAGCGAGAACGTCAAGGTCCGGTTGGCCGAAGACGATGGCCACGACCGTGTGTCTATCGCGCCGTACGGAGGTCCGATCAGGTGAAACATCTGCTCTCGGCGGCGGATCTGTCGCGCGACGACGCGCTGGCGATCCTCGACAACGCCGACCGTTTCAGCCAGGCCCTGCTCGGCCGCGAGGTCAAGAAGCTGCCCACCCTGCGCGGGCGCACGATCATCACGATGTTCTACGAGAACTCGACCCGCACCCGGGTCTCCTTCGAGGTCGCCGGTAAGTGGATGAGCGCAGATGTGATCAACGTCAGCGCCTCGGGATCGTCGGTGTCCAAGGGGGAGTCGCTGCGCGACACCGCGTTGACGCTGCGTGCCGCCGGAGCCGACGCGCTGATCCTGCGCCACCCCGCCTCGGGAGCGCCGCAGCAACTCGCGGAGTGGACGGCCACCGAGGACGGGCACGGTCCTGCGGTCATCAACGCCGGCGATGGCACCCACGAGCACCCCACCCAGGCGCTGCTCGACGCGTTGACCATCCGCCAGCGCCTCGGCGACATCGAGGGCAAGCGGGTGGTCATCGTCGGCGATGTCCTGCACAGCCGGGTGGCCCGCTCGAATGTGCTTCTGCTGCACACCCTCGGCGCGGAGGTGGTGTTGGTCGCGCCGCCGACGTTGCTGCCGGTCGGTGTCGCCGGCTGGCCGGTGACCGTCTCGCACGACCTCGACGCCGAACTACCGCTGGCCGACGCGGTGCTGATGTTGAGGGTGCAGGCTGAGCGCATGAACGGCGGATTCTTCCCGTCAGCCAGGGAGTACTCGGTGCTCTACGGCTTGTCCGAGAAGCGCCAGGCGCTGCTTTCGGGTAACGCAGTGGTGCTGCACCCGGGCCCGATGGTCCGCGGTATGGAGATCGCCTTCTCCGTCGCGGACTCGTCGCAATCGGCTGTGCTGCAGCAGGTTTCCAACGGTGTGCATATCCGGATGGCGGTGCTGTTCCACTTGTTGGTGGGTGCCGAGAAAGAGGCGATCAGCGTATGAGCGTGCTGATCCGAGGGGTCCGGCTCTACGGCGAGGGCGACCGCGTCGACGTGTTGGTGGACGATGGGCAGATCGCCGACATCGGCGCGGACCTGGCGAAGTCCGGCGGCCTCGACAAGGCCTCCGAGGTCATCGACGCCACCGATCAGGTGCTGCTCCCTGGCTTCGTCGACCTGCACACCCACCTGCGCGAGCCCGGCCGCGAGTACGCCGAGGACATCGAAACCGGCTCGGCCGCAGCCGCTCTGGGCGGGTACACCGCAGTGTTCGCCATGGCCAACACCACCCCCGTCGCCGACAGCCCCGTGGTGACCGACCATGTCTGGCAGCGAGGTCAGCAGGTGGGCCTGGTCGACGTGCACCCCGTCGGCGCGGTCACCGTCGGCCTGGCGGGCGCCCAGCTCACCGAGATGGGGATGATGGCAGGCGGTGCCGCGCAGGTGCGGATGTTCTCCGACGACGGCATCTGCGTGCACGATCCGCTGATCATGCGCCGCGCGCTCGAATACGCCACCGGGCTCGGCGTGCTGATCGCCCAGCACGCCGAGGAGCCCCGGCTCACGGTCGGCGCCGTTGCCCACGAAGGTCCCAACGCCGCGCGGCTGGGCCTTGCCGGGTGGCCGCGCGCGGCCGAGGAGTCGATCGTCGCGCGCGATGCGCTGCTGGCACGCGATGCCGGTGCGCGGGTCCACATCTGCCATGCGTCCACCTCGGGCACGGTCGAGATCGTGCGATGGGCGAAATCACAGGGGATCTCGATCACAGCGGAGGTGACCCCACACCACCTGCTGCTCGACGACGAACGGCTGGCCACCTACGACGGGCGCTACCGGGTCAACCCGCCGCTGCGTGAGGCCTCGGACGCGCGGGCGCTGCGCCAGGCGCTGGCGGACGGGATCATCGACTGTGTGGCCACCGATCACGCCCCGCACGCCGAGCACGAGAAGTGCTGCGAGTTCTCCGTCGCCCGCCCCGGCATGCTCGGATTGCAGACCGCGCTGTCGGTGGTGGTCGAGACGATGGTGCGCCCGGGGCTGCTGAGCTGGCGGGACGTCGCGCGGGTGATGAGCGAGCGGCCCGCCGAAATCGTCGGGCTGCCCGATCAGGGAAGGCCACTGGAGATCGGCGAGCCGGCCAACCTGACGGTGGTCGACCCGGACGCGACGTGGACGGTCGAGGGTTCCGCGCTGGCCAGCCGCTCGGCCAACACCCCCTATGAGGCGCTCGAACTGCCCGGGGCAGTGACGCTGACGTTGTTGCGCGGCAAGGTGACTGCGCGCGATGGGAAGTGTCCGGCATGAATACCGCCACGCTCGTCGGATCGCTGATCATGGCCGCCGTCGTGGCCGTGCTCATCGCGGTGCTGATCCAGGCGATGATCCGGGGATGGCGCCGCCGCGCCGAGCGTCAGGCCGAACTGATCGGCACACTGCCCGCGCTTCCCGACACGGTCGGGCCCGCGATCGTGTCCGCCACCAAGGGCCTGTACGTCGGCAGCACGCTGGCCCCCCACTGGAACGACCGAATCGTGGTCGGCGACCTGGGCTTCCGCGCCAAGGCCGTGCTGACCCGCTACCCCGAAGGAATCATGTTGCAGCGCAGCGGCGCCCTGCCGATCTGGATCCCCGACGAGGCGATCACCGAAATCCGCACCGAGCGGGGGATTGCGGGCAAGGCGATGACGCACGAAGGCATTCTGGCGATCCGGTGGCGACTGCCGTCGGGCACCGAAATCGATACGGGGTTCCGCGCCAACGACCGCCGCGAGTACTCGCACTGGGTGGAACAGGAGGCGGTGTGAGAGGAACCGACAAGGCGGCGATGAGCGCTCGTCGCGAAGAGCAGAAGGCACTGTTGGTGCTCGAGGACGGCCGCGTCTTCACGGGTACGACATTCGGCGCGGTCGGGCAGGCGCTCGGCGAGGCGGTGTTCTCCACCGGAATGTCGGGCTATCAGGAGACGCTCACCGATCCGAGTTACCACGGTCAGATCGTGGTCGCGACGGCACCGCAGATCGGCAACACCGGATGGAACCACGAGGACGCCGAGAGCCGTGGCGACAAGATCTGGGTGGCCGGCTACGCGGTGCGCGATCCCTCGCCGCGGGCCTCGAACTGGCGGGCCACCGGCACGCTCGACGAGGAACTCGAACGCCAGGGCATCGTCGGCATCGCAGGCATCGACACGCGCGCGGTGGTGCGCCACTTGCGCAGTCGGGGCTCGATGCGGGCCGGGTTGTTCTCCGGACCGGCGCTGGCCGACCCCGACGAACTGCTCGAGCGGGTGCGCAGTCAGCCCGGCATGCTCGGCGCGAACCTGGCGGGCGAGGTCAGCACCGACGCCACCTATGTGGTGGAACCCGAAGGGCCGCAACGGTTCACGGTGGCCGCGATCGACCTCGGCATCAAGACGAACACCCCCCGCAATTTCGCCAGGCGCGGTATCCGCAGCCACGTGCTGCCCGCGTCGACGACCTATGAGCAGATCGCCGACCTGAAACCCGACGGTGTGTTCTTGTCCAACGGCCCCGGCGACCCCGCCACCGCCGACCACATCGTGGCCGTCACCCGGGAGGTGCTCGGCGCGGGCATTCCGCTGTTCGGCATCTGTTTCGGCAATCAGATCCTGGGCCGTGCGCTGGGACGCTCGACGTACAAGATGGTGTTCGGCCACCGCGGGATCAACGTGCCGGTGATCGATCACCAGACCGGCACGGTCGCGATCACCGCGCAGAACCACGGTTTCGCCCTCGAGGGCGAGGCGGGGGAGCGCTTCGACACCCCGTTCGGCGAGGCGATCGTCAGCCACACGTGCGCCAACGACGGCGTCGTGGAGGGCATCAAACTCGTCAGCGGGCTGGCCTTTTCGGTGCAGTACCACCCGGAGGCCGCCGCGGGACCGCACGATGCGAACTACCTGTTCGACCAGTTCGTCGACCTGATGGCAGGGGAGAATAAGTGACGTCGTCCGCGGTGAGCGACCGCTGTTGTACAAATTTGCGCGGCGTGTCGTGCGCAAACACGGTCACTCGCGGTGGAAGAGGGATGGGGTAATGCCCAAGCGGAGCGACCTGAACCACGTCCTGGTGATCGGCTCCGGGCCGATCGTGATCGGTCAGGCCGCCGAGTTCGACTACTCCGGCACCCAGGCGTGCCGGGTGTTGCGCGCCGAGGGGTTGCAGGTCAGCCTGATCAACTCGAACCCGGCGACGATCATGACCGACCCCGAGTACGCCGACCACACTTACGTGGAGCCGATCACGCCGGCGTTCGTCGAGCGGGTGATCGTGCAGCAGGCCGAGCGCGGCAACAAGATCGACGGCCTGCTGGCCACACTGGGCGGCCAGACGGCGCTGAACACCGCGGTCGCGCTGTCGGAGTCGGGAGCGCTGGCCAAGCACGGGGTGGAGCTGATCGGCGCGGACTTCGAGGCCATCCAACGCGGCGAGGACCGGCAGCGGTTCAAGGACATCGTCGCCAAGGTCGGCGGCGAATCCGCCCGCTCCCGAGTCTGTTTCACCATGGACGAGGTACGCGAAACGGTCGAGGACCTCGGCCTGCCGGTGGTGGTGCGCCCCTCCTTCACGATGGGGGGGTTGGGCTCGGGCATGGCGTACTCCGCCGAGGACGTCGACCGGATGGCCGGCGACGGGCTCGCCGCTTCGCCGAGCGCCAACGTGCTCATCGAGGAGTCGATCTTCGGCTGGAAGGAATACGAACTCGAGTTGATGCGCGATGGCCGCGACAACGTGGTGGTGGTGTGCTCGATCGAGAACTTCGACCCGATGGGTGTGCACACCGGCGACTCGGTCACCGTCGCGCCGGCCATGACGCTCACCGACCGCGAGTACCAGATCATGCGCGATCTGGGCATCGCGATCCTGCGCGAGGTCGGCGTCGACACCGGCGGCTGCAACATTCAGTTCGCCGTCAACCCGGCCGACGGGCGCCTGATCGTGATCGAGATGAACCCGCGAGTGTCGCGGTCGAGCGCGCTCGCGTCGAAGGCCACCGGGTTCCCGATCGCCAAGATCGCGGCGAAGCTGGCCATCGGCTACACGCTCGACGAAATCGTCAACGACATCACCAAGGAGACCCCGGCCTGTTTCGAGCCGACGCTCGACTACGTCGTCGTCAAGGCCCCGCGTTTCGCGTTCGAGAAGTTCCCCGGCGCCGACGGCACGCTGACCACCACCATGAAGTCGGTCGGCGAGGCGATGTCGTTGGGGCGCAACTTCATCGAGGCGCTCGGCAAGGTGATGCGCTCACTGGAGTCCGGCCGCGCCGGGTTTTGGACCAAAGCCGACCCCGACGAGGACACGGTCACCGTCGACGAGTTGCTGGAGCGGCTGAGCACACCATCGGACGGGCGCCTGTACGACCTGGAGCTGGTGCTGCGCAAGGGCGCGACCGTCGAGCAGGTGTCTCAGGCCTCCGGCGTCGACCCGTGGTTCGTCGAGCAGATCGCCGGGCTGGTCGCGCTGCGCGCCGAGATCGTCGATGCGCCGGTGCTCGACGCCGACCTGCTGCGGCGCGCCAAGTACCACGGGCTGTCCGACCGCCAGATCGCCGCGCTGCGACCCGAACTCGCCGGTGAGGTCGGCGTGCGGGCACTGCGCCAGCGACTCGGCATCCACCCGGTGTTCAAGACCGTCGACACGTGTGCCGCCGAGTTCGAGGCCAAGACCCCGTACCACTACAGCAGCTACGAGCTCGACCCCGCCGCCGAGACGGAGGTGGCCCCGCAGACCGAGCGGCCCAAGGTGCTGATCCTCGGCTCGGGCCCCAACCGCATCGGCCAAGGCATCGAGTTCGACTACAGCTGCGTGCACGCCGCAACGACGTTGAGCCAGGCCGGCTTCGAGACGGTCATGGTCAACTGCAACCCCGAGACGGTGTCCACCGACTACGACACCGCCGACCGGCTCTATTTCGAACCGCTCACCTTCGAGGACGTGCTCGAGGTGTACTACGCCGAATCCGTCTCCGGCGCAGGCGGTCCCGGTGTCGTCGGCGTCATCGTGCAGCTCGGCGGCCAGACACCGCTCGGACTGGCCGAACGGCTGCAGAACGCGGGCGTGCCGATCGTCGGTACGAGCCCCAAGGCGATCGACCTGGCCGAGGATCGCGGCGCATTCGGCGAGGTGCTGACCAATGCAGGCCTACCCGCCCCGAAGTTCGGCCTGGCCACCAGCTTCGACCAGGCGCGGCGCATCGCCGCCGACATCGGCTACCCCGTGCTGGTGCGGCCCTCCTACGTCCTCGGCGGTCGCGGCATGGAGATCGTCTATGACGACGAGACGCTGCACGGCTACATCACCAGGGCCACCGAACTCTCGCCCGAACATCCCGTGCTGGTGGACCGGTTCCTCGAGGACGCCATCGAGATCGACGTCGACGCGCTGTGCGACGGGACCGAGGTCTACATCGGCGGCATCATGGAGCACATCGAGGAAGCCGGTATCCACTCCGGTGACTCCGCGTGCGCGCTGCCACCGGTGACGTTGGGCCGCAGCGACATCGAGGCCGTGCGGCGGGCCACCGAAGCGATTGCCCACGGCATCGGCGTGGTGGGCCTGCTCAATGTGCAGTACGCGGTCAAGGACGATGTGCTCTACGTGCTCGAGGCCAACCCGCGCGCCAGCCGCACCGTGCCGTTCGTCTCGAAGGCCACCGCGGTGCCCCTGGCCAAGGCGTGTGCGCGGATCATGCTCGGCGCGACGATCGCCGAGCTGCGCGAGGAAGGCGTGCTGGCGCGCACGGGGGACGGCGCGAGCACCGCACGTAACGCGCCGGTCGCGGTCAAGGAAGCCGTCCTGCCGTTCAATCGGTTCCGCAAACACGATGGCACGCAGATCGACTCGCTACTGGGCCCGGAGATGAAGTCGACGGGTGAGGTAATGGGCATCGACCACGACTTCGGAAGCGCCTTCGCCAAGAGCCAGACCGCCGCCTACGGGTCCCTGCCGCTGGAGGGCACGGTGTTCGTGTCGGTGGCCAACCGCGACAAGCGATCGCTGGTGTTCCCCGTCAAACGGCTTGCCGATCTAGGGTTCCGGGTTCTGGCCACCGAAGGCACCGCGGAGATGTTGCGGCGCAACGGGATTCCGTGCGAGGAAGTGCGCAAGCACTTCCAGGAGCCGAGCGAGGACAAGCCTGCCTCGTCGGCCGTCGACCTCATCAAGGCCGGGGAGGTGGACATGGTGATCAACACCCCGTACGGCAACTCCGGTCCTCGCGTCGACGGATACGAGATCCGCTCGGCGGCAGTGGCGAACAGCATCCCGTGTGTGACGACGGTGCAGGGCGCGTCCGCGGCGGTACAGGGCATCGAGGCCGGCATCCGCGGTGACATCGGCGTGATGTCGCTGCAGGAACTGCACAGCGTGCTGGGGCCGTGACGGGTTTCGGCCTGCGGTTGGCCGACGCGGTGGCCCGGCGTGGACCGCTGTGCCTGGGCATCGACCCGCATCCGGAGTTGTTGCGCGCGTGGGGACTCACCGATGACGCCGACGGGTTGCGCCGGTTCTGCTCTGTGTGCGTGACGGCGTTTTCCGACTTCGCCGTCGTCAAACCGCAGGTCGCGTTCTTCGAGGCGTACGGCGCCGCCGGGTTCACGGTGCTCGAGCACACCATCGCCGCGCTCCGCGAGGCCGGCGTGCTGGTGCTCGCCGACGCCAAACGCGGAGATATCGGTTCGACGATGGCCGCCTACGCCGCCGCGTGGGCGGGTGCATCGCCGCTGGCCGCCGACGCGTTGACCGCATCGCCCTACCTGGGCTTCGGCTCGCTACAACCGCTGATCGACACGGCGTTGGCCAACGAACGCGGCGTGTTCGTGCTCGCGGCCACCTCGAACCCCGAGGGCGCGTCCGTACAGCGCGCCGACGCGGGCGGACGCACCGTCGCGCAGTCGATCGTCGACGCCGCCGCGGCGGTCAACCACGCCGTGCCCGCGCAACCCGGCCCTATCGGTGTCGTCGTCGGCGCCACCCTGGCCGAACCGCCCGACGTCAGCGCGCTCGCCGGACCGGTCCTGGTCCCGGGTGTCGGCACCCAGGGCGGGCGCCCGGACGCGCTGAGCGGGCTCGGAGGGGCCCAACCAGGCCAGTTGCTGCCCGCGGTGTCTCGCGAAGTGCTGCGCGCCGGCCCGGACGTGGGCGCGCTGCGTTCCGCGGCCGAGACAATGCGCGACGCGGTCGCCTACCTGGCCTGACACCTCCGCGGACGACACAACACCGGCAACGCGAGGCTCACCAGTCACAAGCGTCACAAACCGGCTGCTCGCGACACGCCCGAAAGCTGATGACCAGCGAAAATTTTCTTTTTCGGCAGTGCTGACCCGCCGAAGTGTGGCGCAGGTCACGCGCTGAGCGCCCGATTAGCGCTCTCGTGCAATCCGAAATGCCTTGATATGCAGGCGGTTCCGGCGAGACAAAATGAGGTTTCGCCGGTCCTGGCCACGAAACGGCGTCGGCACGTGCGCGGCGCGACCGCCCGACACGCTGGGCTTTTGACGCCGTAACCAGGGGGTGGGGTTCGCATTCGTCAGCCAGCGTGGGTACGGTCGTCGTCGCTGGCTGTTTGAGGGTTTTCTCTATCAGCCGAGGCAGTGGAAATTGATGGTGATGAGACGGAGGAACCCGTGGCCCTTCCCCAGTTGACCGACGAACAGCGCGCGGCCGCGTTGGAGAAGGCTGCCGCCGCACGTCGAGCCCGAGCCGAATTGAAGGATCGGCTCAAGCGCGGCGGCACCAACCTCAAGCAGGTGCTCAAGGATGCCGAGACCGACGAGGTCTTGGGCAAGATGAAGGTTTCGGCGCTTCTGGAGGCGTTGCCCAAGGTCGGCAAGGTCAAGGCGCAGGAGATCATGACCGAACTCGAGATCGCCCCGACCCGCCGGTTGCGCGGCCTCGGCGATCGCCAGCGCAAGGCGCTGCTGGAAAAGTTCGACCAGTCCTAGGCGCATAAATTGAGCGCCGGCCGAGGGGCCGGCCGGGTAGTCGTGCTGTCCGGCCCCTCTGCCGTCGGGAAGTCGACCGTCGTTCGCTGTCTGCGCGAACGCGTTCCCGACCTGCACTTCAGCGTGTCCGTCACCACCAGGGCCCCGCGGCCGGGTGAAGTCGACGGCGTCGATTACTCGTTCGTGACCCCCGACGAATTCGATGAATTGATCGCCGATGGCGCCCTGCTCGAATGGGCGGAGATCCACGGCGGGTTGCACCGCTCCGGAACACCAGCCCGGCCCGTCCGCGAGGCGATCTCCGCCGACAGGCCCGTTCTGATCGAGGTGGATCTCGCGGGCGCGCGGGCCGTGAAGGCCGCGATGCCCGAGGCACTGACCGTCTTCCTGGCGCCGCCGAGCTGGGATGAGCTGAAGAACCGGCTGACCGGACGGGGCACCGAGACACCCGAGGCGATGGAGCGCCGGCTGGCGACCGCGCGAGCCGAACTCGCCGCACAGGACGACTTCGACACCGTGGTCGTGAACAGTCAATTGGAGTCTGCCTGCGCCGAATTGGTATCCTTGCTGGTGGGCCACCGATAAGTACGCGCCGGAGACGGCGCCGCAGGCCCGACAGCTATCTCGCATTCAGCTAAAACCGCCAGGAGAATTTTTCGTGAGCACCCCGCACGCCGACACGCAGCTGGCAGCTGTGGACGACTTCGACACGTCCGCAGCCAGCGCCTACGACACGCCGTTGGGCATCACCAACCCGCCCATCGACGAGCTGCTGGATCGCGCGTCGAGCAAGTATGCGCTGGTGATCTATGCCGCCAAGCGCGCCCGCCAGATCAACGACTACTACAACCAGCTCGGCGACGGCATCCTCGAGTACGTCGGCCCGCTGGTCGAGCCGGGCCTGCAGGAGAAGCCGCTGTCGATCGCGTTGCGCGAGATCCACGCCGACCTGCTCGAGCACACCGAAGGCGAGTAGCAACACCGCGAGGCATAGGGGAGCGGCCGCCATGGAGCCCAAGCGGATCATCGTCGGCGTCGCCGGTGGTATCGCCGCCTACAAGGCGGCCACGGTGGTCAGACAGCTCACCGAGGCCGGACACGACGTCCGCGTCGTCCCCACCGAGTCCGCGCTGCGGTTCGTCGGTGCCGCCACCTTCGAGGCCCTCTCGGGTCATCCCGTGCACACCGGAGTCTGGGACGACGTCCACGAGGTGCCGCACGTCCGCTTCGGCCAGGAGGCCGACCTCGTCGTCGTCGCCCCCGCCACCGCGGATCTTCTGGCGCGGGCCGTCGCGGGCCGCGCGGACGACCTGCTGACCGCGACGCTGCTGACCGCGCGATGTCCGGTGCTGTTCGCCCCGGCCATGCACACCGAGATGTGGTTGCACCCCGCGACGGTGGAGAACGTCGCCACGCTGCGCCGCCGCGGTGCCGTCGTCCTCGAACCCGCGTCGGGCCGGTTGACCGGAGCCGACAGCGGCGCGGGCCGTCTGCCCGAGGCCGAGGAGATCAGCACGCTGGCCCAGCTTTTGCTGACGCGACCGGACGCCCTGCCCTACGACCTGGCAGGGGTCAAGGTGCTGGTCTCTGCGGGCGGGACGCGCGAGCCGATCGATCCCGTGCGATTCATCGGCAACCGCAGTTCGGGCAAGCAGGGGTATGCGATGGCGCGGGTGATGGCCCAGCGCGGTGCCGACGTCACGCTGATCGCCGGCAACACCGCCGGGCTGGTCGACCCGGCGGGCGTCGAGGTCGTGCACATCGTGTCGGCCGCCCAGCTCAAGGACGCCGTGTCCAAGCATGCCCCCGACGCCCATGTGCTGGTGATGGCGGCCGCGGTCGCGGATTTCCGGCCCACGCAGATGCAGACCAGCAAGATCAAGAAGTCGGCCGATCCGGACGCCGCCGCGCCGGTGATCGAACTGACCCGCACCGAGGACGTGCTCGCCGGCGCCGTGCGGGCCCGCGTCGACGGACAACTGCCGAATATGCGGGCCATCGTGGGGTTCGCTGCCGAGACCGGCGACGCCAACGGCGACGTGCTTCACCACGCTCGCGCGAAGCTGCAGCGCAAGGGATGCGATTTGCTCGTGGTCAATGCGGTGGGCGAGAATCGGGCGTTCGAAGTGGACAACAACGACGGTTGGCTGCTCGCGGCCGACGGTGCGGAGTCCGCTCTGGAACACGGTTCGAAAACGCTGATGGCCAGCCGTATCGTCGACGCGATCGTGGCCTTCCTGCACAGCGGCAGCGGGTAGCGCGGATCACGCATCCGGCTGGCGTGAAATGCTTGCGCGCGAGGCGAGCAGAGGCTTGGGTGCAACAGGGCACTCCTACAATTTGATGTACTAACTACCTCAAGATGACTTGAGTGGAAGGATCACACCGTGAGTGAAGCTCGGCTGTTCACCAGTGAGTCGGTAACCGAGGGCCACCCCGACAAGATCTGCGACGCGATCAGCGACTCGGTGCTCGACGCTTTGCTCGCGGGCGATCCCAAGTCGCGGGTTGCCGTCGAGACACTGGTCACCACCGGGCAGGTGCACGTCGTCGGCGAGGTGACGACGGCCGCCAAGGAGGCCTTCGCCGACATCGCCACCACGGTGCGCGAGCGCATCCTGGAGATCGGCTACGACTCGTCGGAAAAGGGCTTCGACGGTGAGACCTGCGGCGTCAACGTCGGCATCGGTCGTCAGTCGCCCGATATCGCGATGGGCGTCGACACCGCGCACGAGACCCGCGTCGAGGGCGCGGGCGACCCGCTCGACCTGCAGGGCGCGGGCGACCAGGGCCTGATGTTCGGCTACGCGATCAAGGACACGCCCGAGCTGATGCCACTGCCGATCGCGCTCGCACACCGGCTGTCGCGCCGGCTGACCGAGGTCCGCAAGAGCGGTGTGCTCGACTACCTGCGCCCCGACGGCAAGACCCAGGTCACCGTGCAGTACGACGGCACGACCCCGGTGCGCCTCGACACGGTCGTGCTGTCGACGCAGCACGCGGCGGGCATCGACCTCGAGGGGACGCTGACGCCGGACATCCGCGAGAAGGTCGTCAACACCGTCCTGGCCGACCTGGGCCACGATTCGATGGACACCTCCGACTTCCGCCTGCTCGTGAACCCGACCGGCAAGTTCGTGCTCGGTGGCCCCATGGGTGACGCGGGGTTGACGGGCCGCAAGATCATCGTGGACACCTACGGCGGCTGGGCCCGTCACGGCGGCGGCGCGTTCTCGGGCAAGGACCCGTCAAAGGTGGACCGCTCGGCGGCCTACGCGATGCGCTGGGTGGCGAAGAACGTGGTCGCGGCGGGTCTGGCCGAGCGCGTTGAGGTCCAGGTCGCTTATGCGATCGGCAAGGCCGCTCCGGTCGGCTTGTTCGTCGAGACGTTCGGCAGCGAGTCCGTCGATCCGGGCCGCATCGAGAAGGCCATCACCTCGGTGTTCGATCTGCGTCCCGGCGCGATCGTGCGCGACCTCGACTTGCTGCGCCCGATCTACGCGCAGACTGCCGCGTACGGCCACTTCGGCCGCACCGACGTCGAGCTGCCCTGGGAGCAGCTGAACAAGGTCGACGAGCTCAAGGCCGCCGTCTGACGCCGAGACGACGGTTGTTGAGAGATATCGGCCGAATTCCGTCAGAAACCGTAGTCTCGCGGCTCGTGGGCGTGGCCTACGCAGCGCCAACGGTCAGGGACTGAACGCGTAATCCCGTAGCGGGAAGCGGCGGCTGCGCCAGTACGCCTCGAGCGTGGTGGTCGGCCGCAGCGGGGCGTCGCCGTTCTTGTCGAAGTAGTAGCTGTTGGCCCGCTGGCAGCTCTCCTGCCAAAAGATCTGGCGGTGCCGTTTGCGCATCATCTCATCGAAGTAGCGGTCGTTGGCCTCTTGCGTGACCTCCACGCGACGGGCGCCGTTGCGTCGGGCGTGCTTGAGACAGCGCACGATGTGATGCGTCTGCGTCTCGATGAGCGCGAAATACGACGACCCGACATAACCGTAGGGTCCGAACACCGTGAAGAAGTTCGGGAAACCCGGCACACTCACTCCTTCGTAAGCCTGCAGCCGGTTCTCCTGCCAGTGCTGGCTCCACGTCCGGCCGCCCGAACCGGTGACCGGATAGGTCGGCATGTCCTCGGCGTCCATCACTTTGAAACCCGTCGCCAGGATCAGCACGTCGATGTCGCGGGTCATGCCGTCGGCGGTGGCCACACCTGAACCGGTGATCTTGTCGATTGGCTCGGTGACCAACTCGACGTTGTCGCGGTTGTACGTCGACAGGTAGGTGTTGTGGAAGCCGGGCCGCTTACAGCCGACCGCATACTCGGGCGTGAGCTTTTCGCGGACCTCCGGGTCGTGGACCTCTTTGCGTAGATACGCCTCGCCGACTTTCGACATGTTCTTGGCCATCGGGTTGACGGTGAAGTACTGCGCGGGCAGCGTGAACGTCAACTCGACGTAGGCCTGGCTGAGCAGACGCTGCACCACGTGGCCGCCAGGCAGCCGCATCATCCGTTGCGCCATTGGCGACAGCGGCACATCGAACTTCGGGAAACACCAGATCGGTGTGCGCTGAAAAACGGTCAGCTGCTTGACGATCGGCGCGATCTCGGGAATCACCTGCACCGCCGACGCGCCCGTGCCGATGACCGCGACCCGCTTGCCGGTCAAGTCCTGCTCGTGGTCCCAACGCGCGGTGTGCATGGTGACACCGGCGAACGAGTCGACACCGTCGATATCGGGCAGTTTCGGCGTGATCAGCACCCCGCACCCATTGATCAGGAACCGCGCGGTGACGACCTCACCGGAGTCAAGTTCGACCCGCCACAGGCTCTGATCATCGTCGAACACGGCGCCGAGCACCTTGGTGTTGAACCGGATCTTGGGCCGCAGACGGTACTTGTCGACGCAGTGCTCGGCGTACGCACGCAACTCGTGCCCCGGTGCGTAGGTGCGGGTCCATTTTGGGCTCTGCTCGAAGGAGAACTGGTAGGAGAACGACGGAATGTCAACGGCGATACCGGGATACGTGTTCCAGTACCACGTCCCGCCCGGTCCCTCGCCGGCTTCGATGATCAGATAGTCACACAACCCGGCCTTGTTGAGGCTGATCCCGGCGCCGATGCCGGAGAAGCCGGCGCCGACGATGATGGTGTCGTGATCGGGCACTGTCATCGAGCCTCCCCGTGTCGCTCACGTCCCGATCACGGTACCCCCGCTGTTCAGCCGTTGGGACAACTCCCAAGCGCTGCGTTCGACCCAGTTGGTGAGCAGCTTGCCGTCCTCACCGACAGCCCAGACCGCGGTACCGGTCATCGCGATTTCGCTGCCGTCGGGCGCGCTTCCGAGATAGCCGGTGTTCTTCCCGGTCAGTAGCCACCGCGACGCGACGCGGCTGCCGTCGGCGCTCTCGAACGACTCGACGACCTCGAGATGTAAGTCGTCGACCTTACTCAGGAACCCGGCGATCCATGCCTTGAAATTCTCGCGGCCACGCACCGTCTCGCCGCCGGTGATGATCACGAAGTCGTCGACCACGAAGCGGTCCACCGCCGCCGGGTCGTGGGCGTTCCAGACCTCGTCCCAGAACGCGTGCACGATGTCGATGGATTTCGATGTGTTCACACCGGGTGTAACGCGGCGTGTAGCGCCCTCAATCCCCGTTCGGTGGCCTCGGTCGCCGCGGGCACCACCCCGGCGTAGCCGAGGTAGCCGTGCACGAGCGATTCAGCATTGTGAAGTTCGACGCGAACCCCGGCGGCCGACAGCAACTCCGCGTACCGGGCGCCGTCGTCACGCAACGGGTCATGGCCCGCGACGGCGATGTAGGCCGGCGGCAGCCCGGTCAGGTCCTCGGCGCGCGCGGGCGCCAGCGTCGCGGGCATGTCCGAAAGGTCCATGTCGCCGACATACCAACGCGAAAAGCCGCCTATCGCAGCGAAATCGAGTATTGGCGCGTCGGCGTTCTCGGCGAAGGACGGCAGTGTGGTGTCCCACGTCGTGGCCGGATACCACAGCAGCTGGAGACAGATCTGGGGCCCGCCCGCGTCGCGCGCCAACTGTGCGACCACCGCGGCGAGATTGCCGCCCGCCGAGTCGCCGGCCACCGCGAGCCGGCCCGCGTCGATGCCCAGCTCGTCCGCGCTCGCGGCGACCCACTGCGTCACCGCCCACACATCGTCGACAGCGGCGGGGTAGGGGTGCTCGGGTGCCAGCCGGTAGTCGACGGCCACCAGCACGGCCTCTGCGTCGGCCGCATGTCGACGCGCGGTGCCGTCGTAGCTGTCGAGGCCGCCGACACACCAGCCGCCGCCGTGGAAGAACACCACCACGGGGGCGCGCGCGTCGGAGGCGGTCGGCGGCCGGTATACCCGGACCGGGATCGGGCCGCCGGGCCCGTCGACCGTGCGGTCTTCGGCGCGCACCTCGGGCAGGATCTCGACCGCCGGCAGCGCGTTGAACCGTTCGCGCGCGGCCTGCACGCCCCCGTCGGTTGTCAACTGGAACGGAACGGCCTGCAGTACCTTCAGCAGAATGGCGTCGATGGGTTCCGGGCTGGCCGGCCCT
Organism: Mycolicibacterium flavescens; assembly: GCA_900637135.1. Classification (NCBI taxonomy): domain Bacteria; kingdom Bacillati; phylum Actinomycetota; class Actinomycetes; order Mycobacteriales; family Mycobacteriaceae; genus Mycobacterium; species Mycolicibacterium flavescens. Next base: position 3,020,958 of record LR134353.1, on the reverse strand, counting down.
ACCTCAGGGACTGACATGGGGACACCGTACGTTCATCGGCGAACCCGGCTTCTGTGGGTGGCCGCAGCCGTCGTCGCCGCCTGCTACGGGGTGTTCCTGATCGCGACCGCGGTGCGGCTGCCCGGCGGTGCCGAGCTCACCGGTCAGTTCGCGCTGCAGCCCGCGGTCAAGGCCGCCGCGGCGGTGCTGCTCGCCGCGGCCGCGTTGACACACCCGATCGCCCGGGAACGACGCTGGTTGGTGGCCGCGCTGCTGTTCTCCGCGGCGGGTGATTTCCTGTTGGCGCTGCCGTGGTGGGAGCCGTCGTTCGTGCTCGGGCTGGCCGCGTTCCTCGTCGCCCACCTGTGCTTTCTGGGCGCGCTGTGGCCGTTGGTCACCCGCTCCGGTCCGAGGCTGGCCGCCGCCGCGGTCACGGTCGCGGCCTGCCTGGCCCTGCTGGTGTGGTTCTGGCCGCGGCTCATCGCCGAGAGCATGGCCGTACCGGTCACGCTGTACATCGCGGTGCTCGGCGCGATGGTGTGCGCCGCGCTGATGGCCCGGTTGCCCACGCCGTGGACGGCATTGGGTGCGGTATGTTTCGCGGTGTCGGACGCGATGATCGGGATCGGCAAGTTCGTGCTGGGGTCCGAGGCTCTGGCGGTACCGATCTGGTGGGTGTATGCGGCGTCGCTGGTGCTCATCACGGCCGGGTTCTTCTTCGGCAGGACGTCGGTGCCGTCTGCTACCAATCCTGCGTGACGGGGTCCGACAGCCCGGCCCGCCCGGGCGCCACCAGACAGCCTGCCGAGCACGAGCCGGTCGCGCGTGTGCTGCCGATGCTGACCGTCCCGCACCTCGACCGCGAGTTCGACTACCTGGTCTCCGCCGAGCAGTCCGACGACGCGCAGCCCGGCGTCCGCGTCCGGGTGCGGTTCCACGGCAGGCTGGTCGACGCGTTCATCCTGGAGAGGCGGTCCGACACCGACCACGTCGGCAAGCTCGGCTGGCTCGACCGCGTGGTCTCGCCCGAGCCGGTGCTGACGCCCGAGATCCGTCGACTCGCCGACGCCGTGGCGGCCCGTTACGCCGGCACCCGCGCGGACGTCCTGAGGCTGGCCATCCCGCCGCGGCACGCCCGGGTCGAAAAACAGGAGCCGCCGACGACGGCGCCGACCGACCCGCAACCCGTCGCAACCGATTCCTGGAACGCCTACGGCAGCGGTGAGCAGTTCCTCGCGGCGGTGGCGAGCGGACGAGCCGCCCGAGCGGTCTGGCAGGCGCTGCCCGGGGAGGCGTGGGCCGATCGACTGGCCGAGGCCGCGGCGGTGATGGTGAACTCGGGCCGCGGTGTGCTGGTGATCGTGCCGGATCAACGCGACATCGACGCGGTGCACGCCGCCGCGCTCGACCGCCTCGACGAGAACCTGGTGGTGGCCTTGTCGGCGGGACTCGGCCCCGCGCAACGCTATCGGCGTTGGTTGTCGGTGTTGCGCGGCAGCGCCCGGCTCGTCATCGGCACCCGCAGCGCGGTGTTCGCACCTGTCGCCCACCTCGGTCTGGTGATGGTGTGGGACGACGGCGACGACACGCTCGCCGAACCCCGTGCGCCGTATCCGCATGCCCGCGAGGTGGCGATGTTGCGGGCACATCAGCTGCGCTGCGCCGCGCTGATCGGCGGATTCGCCAGAACCGCGGAGGCCCAGGCGCTGGTGCGCAGCGGCTGGGCGCACGACCTGGTCGCGCTGCGGCCGACGGTGCGGGCGGCCTCACCGCGCGTCGTCGCCCTCGATGACAGCGGTTTCGAGCAGGAACGCGACCCCGCCGCCCGGTCGGCCAGGCTCCCGTCGATGGCGCTGCATGCGGCGCGCAAGGCGCTGGAGTCCGGCGCCCCGGTCCTGGTGCAGGTGCCCCGCCGCGGGTACGTCCCCGCCCTCGCGTGCGGGCGCTGCCGAACCATCGCCCGGTGTCGCAACTGCACGGGGCCGTTGTCGCTGCCCGACCGCGATGCCGCAGGCGCGGTGTGCCGGTGGTGCGGGCGCGCCCACCCGTCGCTGCGCTGCGTGCGGTGCGGCTCGGATGCGGTGCGCGCGGTTGTCGTCGGGGCCAGGCGCACCGCCGAGGAACTCGGCAGGGCGTTTCCGGGCACGACGGTCATCACCTCCGGCGGTGACGCGATGGTCGCCGAGGTCGCGTCGAAGCCCGCGGTTGTCGTCGCCACGCCCGGCGCCGAACCGATAGCCGCGGGCGGCTACGGTGCCGCGCTGCTGTTGGACAGCTGGGCGCTGCTCGGCCGCCAGGACCTGCGGGCGGCCGAGGACACCTTGCGCCGGTGGATGGCCGCGGGCGCCCTGGTACGCAAGCGCGGCGACGGCGGGGTGATCGCGGTGGTGGCCGAGTCTGCGATACCGACTGTGCAGGCGCTGATCCGCTGGGACCCCGTCGGTCACGCCGATGCCGAGCTGAACGCGCGCGGTGAAGTCGGCCTGCCGCCCGACGTGCACATGGCCGCGGTGGACGGACCGCCCGAGGCGGTGCACGCCTTGCTCGACATCGCCGATACGCCCGAGGGCACCGAACAACTCGGTCCGGTCGACCTGCCGGTCGGCGCGCGCCGACCGCCGGGACTGGCCTCCGACACGACGGTGATCCGGATGCTGTTGCGGGTGCCCCGCGACACTGGACTGGCCCTCTCCTCGGCGCTGCGCCGGGCCACCGCCGTGCTCAGCGCCCGTCACGACCAACAGCCGGTTCGCGTCCAGATCGACCCACTGCACATCGGATGACCCGATGGCCAGTTCGCGCCGAAATCGGCCCGCTGCACTTAGGGTGAACCGGAAACCTGGCGTCGCACGCAACAGGAGGACCGCATGCGCCGGCTGTTCGCGTGGTCGATCACGTTGCTGGTGCTGGCATTTGCGGTGCTCTGGCCGGTGGTGTTCAGCGGTGGTGGTTCGGCGGCCGCACCCGCCGACGACCCCGTCGTCATCACGGACTACGACGTGGACCTCCTTGTCGACGAAGACGGGCGACTCGACGCCGTCGAGACCATCACCGCGGATTTTCCCAGTGGCAGGCACGGCATCTTCCGGTACTGGGATGTGACCAACCCCAACAGTCCTCACGTGCGCCAGGTGCCGGAGATCGATTCCATCCTTCTCGACGGTGACCCGGCGCCCTACGAGCTGCTGTGGGAAGACGGTGAGCGGTTCCGGGTCGCCAAGATCGGCGATCCCGACAGCTACCTGAGCTACGGCGAGCACGTATACGAGATCCGCTACTCCATCGACGGTGTCCTCGATACCGGAACCACCGGTGCGGACCGGAGATTCGCCACATCGTCGGGTGAACCCGCCACGACCGAATCGGTGTTCTTCTGGAACGTGATCGCGCCGGCCTGGAACAACCGGATCCAGCGCGCCGACATCTCGATCGGCCTGCCCGGAGACGTTGCCCGCGTGCAGTGTTCGGTCGGATACGGCGTCGGCGGGCAGTGCCTGGACCTGACGACCACGGGGAACAGGGTGGAACTGTCGGCGCGAAACCTGCCGCCGCGCACGCCGGTGACGGTGCGGGCAGGTGTGGACGTGCCGACGCCGCCGCGCACCGAGCTGCCCTGGACCTATGAATGGGACCGCGTGCTGGGCCAGTCGCTGGCCGGAGCGCTCTGGGTGGCAGCGCTGACCGTGGCCGCCGGCGTGGCCGGTCTGCTGTGGTACCGCACCACGGTCGAACCGTCGCCAGGTTTCCCACTGCAGTACGCGCCACCGGAGGGCCTCGGCCCGGTGCAGACGGAGTACATCCGGACCGAGGCAGTCCCCAAACAAGCCCTGACCGCGACGCTGTTCTACCTCGCCGAGCGGGGCTTGGTCGAACTGCGCCAGGTCAGCGAGAAGCATTGGCGGATCCGCGGCATCGCCGAGCACGGCGCCTGGGTCGACGTGGACCCGGTCAGTGTGACCGTCGGGTCGGTGTTGAAGGTTTTGCATCCGGGCGGCGAGTTCGAAGCGAAAAAGACCGTCAAGTCCGGCCAGAAGCTCAACAAGGCCAAGACCGATCTGGCCAAGACCGTCCAGAACTGGGCCTTCGACAACAAGCTTCTCGTCAAACGGCGCAACGAACTCTGGCTCCGCACCGCGAACGCGATCGCTTTCGTGCTCATGCTGTGCGCCGTCTTCCGCTGGCTTTTTCCGACCACGATGTGGGCGTTGCCGTTCGCGGCGTTCTTCCTGCTGTCGATCGGTTCGTGGGCCGCAGGCGTGGGAACCAGGCGGACCGAGGCCGGCCGCGATCTCTGGTCGCGCGCAGGTGGTTTCCACCGCATGTTAACCACCGATTCGGCCGAGGCGCGTTTCGACTTCGGGGCGCGCAAAGACCTCTACTCGGCCTACGTTCCGTTCGCGGTCGCTGCGGGCGCCGCGGCACTGTGGGCCAAGAAGTACGAAACGACGATGGGAACGGCTGCGCCGCAGCCGGATTGGTACAACTCGACCACACACGGCGGTACGGGGTTTGTCGGCGGCTCCGGCGGGTCAAACTTCGACAGCTTCGAGTCCGCGTTGTCGTCGTCGATCGGCGCGTACACCGCATCACAGTCGTCCAGCGGGGGCGGCGGGTCCAGCGGCGGCGGCGGTGGCGGCGGAGGCGGAGGGGGAGGAGGCGGCTCATGGTGACGCTGCTACTGACGATCGCACTGGTGCTGGCGGTGCTGGCGTTCATCGTCTTCGTCGTCGGCTACAACAAACTGCGCTCGGCCGACGTACGCGTTGCCGAGGCGCTGAGCGGTATCGACGTCGAACTCACGCGTCGCGCGTCGCTGATTCCAAGCCTCGTGCACACCGTGCAGACCTTCGCCGCGCACGAGAAGGGCATCCTCGACCACGTCACCAACGCGCGCGCCGCGCTGACCTCGGCCACCACCGGCACATCGGTGGCCCTACGAAGCGCCGCCGAAAAGCAACTCGACACCGCGCTGGCCCCGCTGTTGGCGCTCGTCCAGAACTACCCGCAGCTGAACTCGTCGAACAACTTCCTCAACCTGCAGGAGAATCTCACCGACAGCGAGAACAAACTGGCGTTCGCGCGCCAGTACTACAACGACTCGGTCGCCACACTGAACCGGTTGATCACCACGATCCCGTGGATGTTCGTCGCACCGATGACCGGGGTGTCCGAACGGGAGTACTACCAGACCCCGCGCTGAGCACCCGGACGTTGTCACCGGCGCCGTCTCTAGACTGACGCGGTGCGCATCGTCTTCGCCGGCACCCCGGAACCCGCCCTGCCTGCGCTGCGCCGTCTCATCGAATCGCCACGTCACGACGTTGTCGCGGTGCTGACCCGCCCCGATGCGGCATCGGGTCGGCGCGGCAAGCCTTCACCGTCGCCGGTCGCGAGGCTGGCGCTCGAGCACGACATCCCGCTGCTGCGGCCCTCGAAGCCCAACTCCGACGAGTTCATCGCCGAACTGACCGAACTGGCACCGGAGTGCTGCGCGGTGGTCGCCTACGGCGCCCTGCTCAGCGAGCGGCTGCTCGCCGTGCCCGAATACGGCTGGGTGAACCTGCACTTCTCGGTGCTGCCGGCGTGGCGTGGAGCAGCGCCGGTGCAAGCGGCGATCGCGGCGGGGGACACCGTAACCGGCGCGACCACGTTCCTCATCGAACCTGCCCTCGACTCCGGTCCCGTCTACGGTGTCGTCACCGAAACCATCCGACCGACGGACACGGCAGGCGATCTCCTTGAGCGACTGTCGGTTTCGGGTGCGGAGCTGCTCGATCGCACGCTCGACGGAATCGCCGACGGCACGCTGACGGCGGTACCGCAGCCCTCGGAGGGAGTGACCATCGCCCCGAAGATCACCGTCGACGAGGCGCGCGTGCGGTGGGATCTGCCCGCCCATGTCGTCGAGCGGCGGATCCGCGCCGTCACACCGAATCCCGGCGCCTGGACGATGATCGGCGACCTTCGCGTCAAAGTCGCTCCCGTCACCGTCGACGAGGCCTCGCAGGCCCTGGCGCCGGGCGCTATCCGCGTCGGCCGCGATGGCGTGCGCGTCGGCACCGCGTCGCACCCTGCGCTGCTCGGACAGATTCAGCCACCGGGCAAGAAGCTCATGAACGCGGCCGACTGGGCCCGCGGCGCCCGCCTCGACGATTCGGCACGAGCCGAATGACAGCCGAATGAGCAAGCCGCGCAGCAACCGTCCGCAACGGCGCAAGCCTCTGGACCCGGCTCGCCGGGTCGCGTTCGACGTGTTGCGTGCCGTCTCGGAGAAAGACGCCTACGCAAACCTCGCCCTGCCGGCGTTGTTGCGGGAACGCGGCATCAGCGGCCGTGACGCGGCCTTCGCCACCGAACTCGCGTATGGCGCCTGCCGGACCAAAGGACTGTTGGACGCGGTCATCAGCCACGCCGCGGGCCGCGCGACCGACAGGATCGACCCCGTCCTGCTGGACCTTCTGCGGCTCGGCGCCTATCAGCTGCTGCGCACGCGGGTCGAGCAACACGCCGCGGTGTCCACCACCGTGGAGCAGGCCGGCATCGAGTTCGATTCGGCACGTGCCGGTTTCGTCAACGGCGTGTTGCGCACCATCGCCTCGCGCGACGAACAGTCCTGGGTCGCGGAACTGGCCCCGGACGCGGCGACCGACCCGATCGGTCATTCGGCGTTCGTGCATGCGCACCCCCGGTGGGTCGCGCAAGCGTTCGCCGATGCGCTGGGCCCCGACGCTGGTGAACTCGATGCGCTGCTCGCCGCCGACGACGCTCGGCCCGCCGTGCACCTCGCCGTGCGCCCAGGGGCGTTGAGTGCGCAGGAACTGGCCAAGCAGGTCGACGGCACGGTCGGCCGGTATTCGCCCCACGCGGTATACCTCACCGGCGGTGACCCGGGCCGGTTGCAGGCGGTGCGCGACGGCAATGCGCTGGTGCAGGATGAGGGCAGCCAACTCGTCGCGCGGGCGCTGACCCTGGCCGAGATCGACGGCACCGACGGCGGACGCTGGCTGGATCTGTGCTCGGGCCCCGGCGGGAAGACGGCCATGCTCGCCGCGTTGGCGCCCGACGGCGCACGGGTCACCGCGGTGGAGCCCGCGCCCGCGCGCGCCGATCTCGTCGAACAGAACACCCGCGGCCTTCCCGTGGACGTGCTGCGCGTCGACGGTCGCGACCCCGGCGTGGAACCCGGCTTCGACCGGGTGCTCGTGGACGCCCCCTGCACGGGCCTCGGTGCGCTGCGGCGCAGGCCCGAGGCACGGTGGCGGCGACGGCCCGTTGACGTGCCGCCGCTGGCCAAGCTACAACGTGAACTCCTGGCGTCGGCGATCCGGCTGACGCGGCCGGGCGGCGTGGTGCTCTACGCCACCTGTTCGCCGCACCTGGCCGAGACCGTTGGCGTCGTCGCCGACGCGTTGCGCCGACACCCCGTGACGGCGCTGGACACCCGGCCGCTGTTCGCGCCCGCGGACAATCTCGGAGCTGGGCCCTATGTCCAGTTGTGGCCGCACCGCCACGGCACCGATGCGATGTTCGCCGCCGTGCTCAAAGTAGGGTAGGCCCATGGCAGGACCCCTGATCGCGCCGTCGATCCTGGCGGCCGACTTCGCCAGGCTCGCCGACGAAGCCGAGGCCGTGAGCGGTGCGGACTGGCTGCACGTCGACGTGATGGACAACCACTTCGTGCCGAACCTGACCATCGGTCAGCCCGTCGTCGAGTCGCTGCTGAAGGTGACCGACATCCCGATGGACTGCCACCTGATGATCGAGAACCCCGAGCGGTGGGCGCCGCCGTATGCCGAAGCGGGCGCCTACAACGTCACGTTCCACGCCGAGGCCACCGACAACCCGGTCGGCGTCGCCCGCGACATCCGCGCCGCGGGCGCCAGAGCGGGGCTGTCGGTCAAGCCGGGCACCCCGCTGGAGCCGTACCTGGAGATCCTTCCCGAGTTCGACACGCTGCTGATCATGTCGGTGGAGCCGGGATTCGGCGGCCAGAAGTTCATCCCGGAAGTGCTGGTGAAAGTCGGTACGGCCCGGCGCCTCGTGGACGCGGGCGAGTTGACGATCGTCGTCGAGATCGACGGCGGCATCAACGCCGACACCATCGAGCAGGCGGCCGAGGCGGGGGTGGACTGCTTCGTCGCGGGCTCGGCCGTCTACAGCGCAGAGGACCCCGCCGCGGCGGTGGAGTCGTTGCGCAGGCAGGCCGCCGCTGCCTCCAAGCATCTGCGGGCATGAATCTCGAGGCCGCGATGCGGCTGGCGGTCCAACAAGCCGAGAAGGTCAAGGGCACAACCTATCCCAATCCGCCGGTCGGAGCGGTCATTCTGGACCGCGACGGCGAGGTGGCCGGTGTGGGGGCCACGGAGCCTCCCGGTGGGCCGCACGCCGAGGTGGTCGCGTTGCGTAGGGCGGGCGAGCGCGCCGCCGGAGGAACCGCCGTCGTGGCGCTCGAACCGTGCAATCACTACGGCCGCACCCCGCCCTGCGTGGATGCGCTTGTTGCCGCAGGCGTTTCGGCGGTTGCGTATGCGGTCGCCGACCCGAACCCGATCGCTGCCGGTGGGGCAGCGCGGCTCGCCGGGGAGGGGGTGGCCGTGACCGCGGGTGTGCTCTCCGACGCGGTAGCAGGCGGCCCGTTGCGCGAGTGGCTGCACAAACAGCGCACCGGATCGCCGCATGTGACATGGAAATTCGCGACCAGCGTGGACGGTCGCAGCGCGGCGGCCGACGGCAGCAGCCAGTGGATCACCAGCGAAGCCGCCCGCGCGGATGTGCACCGCAGGCGCGCCGTCGCCGACGCGATCGTGGTCGGCACCGGCACCGTGTTCGTCGACGATCCGGCACTGACGGCGCGTCTCCCCGACGGCACCCTCGCCGACCGTCAGCCGCTGCGGGTCGTCGTCGGAGAGCGCGAGATCTCGCAAGAGGCAAGGGTTCTCAACGACGACTCGCGCACCATGGTGATCCGTACCCGCGATCCCCACGAAGTGATCAAGGCGCTGTCCGATCGCACCGATGTGCTGCTCGAAGGTGGTCCGACGTTGGCGGGCGCGTTCTTGCGCGCCGGCGTCATCAACCGGATCCTGGCCTACGTCGCACCGATCCTCCTCGGTGGCCCGATTACCGCAGTCGATGATGTCGGTGTGCTGAGCATCGCGCACGCCCAGCGGTGGCGCTTCGATCAGATCGACCCCATCGGCCCCGACGTGCTGCTGAGCCTCATTCCTGGGTAGCCGCGCCCTCGGTGTCCAGCGGGCCCGCGTCCTCGCTGCTCAGCGGGCCCCCGTCCAATTCGCCGCTCAGCGGGCGGTGCTCGATGAGGTCGCGGACTCCGGCCATCCCCAACCGTTTTCGGAAAGCCTGCACCGTGTAGCCCACCACGGTCGCGTCGGTGCGCGCCCTGGCCGTCGCTGACCGGGGCAGATGGAACAGCGGCCCGATCTCGCCGAAGTAGTCGCCTTCGATCGCCAACTTCAGCAATTCCTCACCGCCGCCGGCCAGTTCGCGGATGATTTCGATCTCGCCGTCGTCAACGATGTAGATCTGGTCACCCATGGTGCCCTGCTCGAACAGCACCTGACCGGCTTCTAGCTCTACGGTCTCCGGTGGGCGGTCGGTGGAGGCGAAGTTCGGCACCATCTCGACGACCCGATCCGCCAGCGGCAGGATCCGGCTGTCATGTGTCGCGACGACCACCATCCGGTTGTCGGAGGCAAGCTCGCGGATCAGCTTCAGAACCTCTTCGACCTGAATGAAGTCCAGATGCGCCGTGGGCTCGTCGGCGAGGATCAGCGGGGGATCCAGTGCGATCGCCCGGGCCACCGCCACCCGCTGCTGCTGCCCGCCGCTGAGGTCGCCTGGCCGGTGCTCGAGACGGTCCTGCAGCCCTACCCGCGCCAGCAGCTGTTCGGCCCGCTTCCGGGAAGCCCGGCGCGACATGCCGTTTGCGCGCAGCGGCACCATCACGTTCTCGACCGCGGTGAGGCTGGGCACCAGGTTAAAGGCCTGGAACACGAATCCGACCGTCTCGCGCCGGTATGTCGCGAGTTCGTTGGCTCCGAGCGAGGTCACCTCGACGTCGCCGAATTTGATCGCACCCGAAGTGGGTTGCAAGATCCCGCCGAGGCACGACAACAGCGTTGTCTTCCCGCATCCGCTGGGGCCCATCAGAATCACCAGTGAGCCGGCCGCGACGTCGAGGTTCATGCCGTCGATCGGGCGCACGGCGTGCCCGCCGCTGGTGTACTCGACGACGAGATTCTGGATCGACAGATCGCCCATGGGCTCACGGCCCCCCGAACGCCAGTGCGGGATCGACTGACACGGCGCGACGTAACCCCGCCGCGCTGGCGATGAGGCCGATCGCCACCGCGACCACCGGCAGCGCGACGAAGGCCTCTGTGGGCACGATCACCTGCATGGGGAACAGCGGTCCGAGCAACAGCGACAGCCCGGCGCCGACCAACGCGGCCAGCAGCGCCACGATCACCGCCTGCAGGGCGAGTCCGGCCATCACCGAACGGGTAGGCACCCCAATCGCTTTGAAGACGGCGAAGTCCCGCAGCCGTTCCAACGCGGACAGGTAGACGACCGAACCCACGATCAGCGCGGCGACGATCCACAGCAGCACCGCGACGATCGTGATGGAGTTGACGGCCACCTTCAACGGCCGCAGCAGATCCTCGATGGCTCCGGTGCGGTCGACCGCCCGATAACCGTTCGGCACCTGCTCAAGGGAGCCGCGCACCCCAATGGAGGCGACAAGTCGCTCACCGCCGTACACCAACTGCTGTGCGCCCTCTGTGGTGAGAAACACATTGGGCAGGTTCGCCAATGCGGTCGAGTTCTCCACCAGGCCGACGATACGTAGCGTCTGCGAGGCGATCTCGACCTCATCGCCGACGCCGCGACCCAATGTGGTGGACACCGCGACTTCGTCGGGGGTCGTGGGCGCGCGCCCTTCGATCACGGCTGGCATACCCGGTCCGCGTTCGGGCGCGCCGAAGATGTCGACGTTGCGCGTCGCCCCGTCGAGGGTGGCGGTGCCGCCGGCGTAGGCCAGGGGAGCGGCGGCGTCGACGCCGGGAGCGGCAGCGATACGGCGCAATTCCACGGGCGCGAACGGTGTGGCACCCACGAACGGACCCGACGCACCCGCCTTCACGATGAACTGGTCGACGCCGAGGCTGTCGACGGTCCTTTCGGCCTCGGTCTGGAAACCGTTGGCCAAACCTGTGAGCACCAGCGTCATCCCGAAAATGATCGCGGTGGACAATACCGCGATGGCGAAACGTCGCCTTCGCCACTGCATGTCGCGCAGCGCGGCGATGAGCATGTCGGCGACGTTACCCCGGCTACGGCCCTCGGCGCGTGGGGTTTCGGCTACTTCGCGAAAGCGCTGACCAACGTGTTGCAGAAGGCCGGCAGGTCATCGGGTTTGCGGCTGGACACCAAAGTGTTTGGCCCACGCGAGCATTCGACGACCTCGTCATCCACCCAGTTGGCTCCGGCATTCACCAGGTCGGTCTTCACGCTGGGCCACGACGTCATGGTGCGTCCGCGCACCACGTCTGCCTCGACGAGCGTCCACGGTCCGTGGCAGATGACCGCGACCGGTTTGCCTTCGTCGAAGAAGCTCTTTGCGAACGCGACCGCGTCGGCGTTCATGCGCAGGTTGTCCGGGTTGGCCACGCCGCCGGGCAGCACCAACGCGGCGTAGTCGGACGCCGACACCGAATCGGCGGACTTCTCGGCTTCGAACGTGTCGGCGGGGGTCAGGTGGTTGAACGCCTGGATCTTGCCGACCTCCGTCGACACCAGTTCAGGGGTGCCCCCGGCCTGCTCGACGGCCTTCCACGGCTCGGTCAGCTCGACCTGCTCGACACCTTCGGTAGCGACCAGGAACGCAATCTTCTTGCCATTCAGTGAACTTGCCATGAGCTTTCTCCGTTGAGGTTAGATGTGATGCCACGCATACCCCGCGTGTCGAGGAGTCAATCAGCGCGCTCACGTCGGTACACTCGTACCAGAGTGGGCCGCGTACGGCCCGCCGTAATCGCGCTTTCACCGACGATTTGCGCGCTGGTGAGCACGAACAAAGGACGACGACCCATGACTGCACTGCAGGACTGGCTCAGCTATCGCCCGATGCACCCCCGGACCCTCAAGGCGTTGATCTGCGACACCTTCCGGGTTCAGCCCGACCAGGCTGTCGCAGAGGAGGCCGCGCCGGTCAAGCCGGCCGAGCCGCTGCTGCTGCGCCCCGGCCTCGAGCGCTGCTAGGCGCCGTCGACGCGATCGGCGGCCGTTTCCCCGACCACTTCCGCCGGTTCGTCGGCGTGCTCCTGCTTGCCGCCGATGAGGAGGCCCAACAGGGCGCCGACGACGCAGACCACGACCGTGACGAGGAAGATGTCGCCGTACTGCAGCACGTAGGCCTCTCGGTAGCGGGTCGCTTCGGCGGCCAGTCGTTCGGCAAGCGTGTTGGCCGGCGGGAATGGCAGGGTCTGAAGGTGCTGGTTTAGTCGGTACAGACCCCATGCGGTCAAACCGGCCAGGCCGATGAGCATGCCGATCATCCGCGCCACCACCACGGCCGCCGACGCGATGCCGTGCTGGGCGGCTGGCACTACGCGTAGCGTCGCCGAGGTCAACGGCCCGATCACCAAGCCCAGGCCGAGGCCGGCGATCGCCAGGTCGGTGTCGAGCACCGGCAGGGAGACGAACCCGAGGTCGTGGTGGGTGGTCAGCACGTCGGTGCCCCACATTGAGATCAGGTAGTAACCGCCTCCGGCGATCAGCAGACCGACGAAGGCCACCAGGCGGTCCCCGATGCGGGTCGCGACCCACCCGCCGATCACGGCGCCGATGGGCAGCGCGATCAGGAAGCGCAGCAGCAAGAGCACGGCGTCGGTCTGGTTCTTTCCGAGCACACCCTGCCCAAACAGTTCCACGTTGACCAGAGTCACCATCAACGCCGCGCCCGCGCACAAGGACGCGCCCAACGCGGCCAGGAACGGCCGAAAATGCACGCCGGCGGGTTCGATCAGGCGTGTGCGTGAGTACCTCTCCCAGACAAAGAAGGCCACGACGGCCACCAGTGCGGCCAACAGCACCGGAAGCCCGTAACTCGGCAGGATCTTGCGGCCGTCGGGCGCCGGGTTGTAGAGCCCGATCACGATCAGGCCCAGCGCGACGGCAAGCAGCACCCCGCCGACGACGTCCACCCGTTCGGGGTTCTCGGGCTTGAGGCGGGAAGGCAAACTGAAGTGGATCAGCACCATCGCGAGGGCGGCCAACGGCAGGTTGATCCAGAAGACGTCGCGCCACGTGTTCAGCACCGCCACCACGGCGATGCCGTACAGCGGTCCCAACACGCTGCCCAACTCTTGTGCGGCGCCGATCCCGCCGAGCACTGTGGCGCGGTTACGGCTGGCCCACAGGTCGGCGGCCAGCGCGAGCGTGACCGGCAGAAGCGCACCGCTGGCGACGCCCTGAATGGTGCGGCCGATCACCATGGGGACCAGGTCGTTCGACATCGCGGTGACGACGGATCCGACCGCGAAGCCGGCCAGGCTCACCTGGAGGATGAACTTGCGGCCGAACCGGTCCGAGGCCCGGCCCAACAGCGGCATCGCGGCGATGTAACCGAGCAGGTAGCAGGTGATGATCGGGGTCACCCGCTGCAGCTGGTTTATCGGGATTCCGATGTCGATGATGATGTCGGTGATGATCGCGACCACGACATAGGTATCGAGCGCGCCGAGCAGCACCGCGAGGCTGCCGGCGCTGATCGCGATTCGCCGATTCGACCCCGCCCTCAGGACGGATTCGGTGCCCGCGGCTCGAGTTGATATCGACATTAGGCGGCCGGCGGCTTGGTGACCGTCACTGGTTTGCCCCATTCCGTCACCGTCATAGTGACGCTGCTGTCGGAGTCGGTCTGCAACTTGACCTGGGCCAACTTATGGTCGCCGTCCTCGGCGATCCAGGCTGTTGCCGGCGCTGGACCGGTCATGTCGAGCTGCGGGGCGATCTTGTTGACCGCATCGGCGCTGACGTTCCCGGTGACACGGATGGTCTCCACGCCGTTGACCGATTCGCGACCCTCGGCCTTCGGGTCGGAGAAGTTGTCCAGCACGTTGCCCAAACCAGTCTCAGGATTGAGTATCAGCGAAGCGTCGTAGATATCGACTGCAGGACCGAAGTTCGACAACTGACCCCCGGGGGTCAACGTTGCATAGAGATCGCCGTCGAAGACCACGAACTCCAAGCCCTCCAGGCGCTGGCCCCCCATCAACAGGTTGACCTTGCCCTGTGCGGTGAACGTGGGCGCGTTGCTCAGGTCACCCTCGAGCTGCTCGATCGGCAGCTTCTCGATCGTGCCCTGCACCTGCAGCTTCAGGTGCGCGCTGGTCTGTTTCTTTGTCGTTTCGCTGGACTGCTGCAGCAGGGTTGCGCCGTCGGGGAGGTCCTTCGTGGATTCCTCCGATGTGGAGGAGCAACCGGCCAGAAGGGCGATGGCGGCAACGAGGGCGGCGAAGATCGTCAGGAGGCGCGTGGGCATGAGTGCATCGTAAAGGGTCCGAGTGCACCGACTCGGCGCGCGGGCGCTGCCAGGGCGAACAGGGCCACGCCGGAGGAGGCCGCGATCTCGATAGTCTGGCGAGGTGTTCACCGGAATCGTCGAAGAGGTCGGCGAGGTCGTCTCCAAGGAAGATCTCGGCGATTTCGCCCGGCTTGCCATCCGCGGGCCCCTCGTCACATCGGACGCTCGCCACGGTGACTCGATCGCGGTGAACGGCGTCTGCCTCACCGTTGTCGAGGTGCGCCCGGATGCGACGTTCACCACCGATGTGATCGGGGAGACGCTGAACCGCTCGAGCCTCGGCCGTCTCGCGGTGGGGGGCCGGGTCAACCTCGAACGTGCGGCGGCGGTGAACAGCCGGCTCGGCGGGCACATCGTGCAGGGCCACGTCGACGGCACCGGCCACGTGATCGCGCGCACCCCGTCGGATCGCTGGGTCGTGGTGCGCATCGCACTTCCCACCGCGCTGTCGCGGTATGTGGTGGAGAAGGGCTCCATCACCGTCGACGGTGTCTCGCTGACGGTGTCCGGGCTCGGACACGACTGGTTCGAGGTGTCGTTGATTCCCACGACGCTCGATCTCACGACGCTCGGCCGTGCCGAGGTCGGCACGCTGGTCAATCTCGAGGTGGACGTGATCGCCAAGTATGTCGAGCGGCTGCTCGCTCCGCAAAGCGATTGAGCCGCCGCCACTTTCGAGCAGCGGTCGTCAGCGTCTAGTAGCCGAGTGGCCCGCGAAAATGCTGGATGATGGTGAAGAGGTCGCTGACCTGAGTCGTGGTCGGAACGAAATCGTTGAAGAACCGGTCGACCGCGCCCATCTGGTCGGGCGGGGCCACATTTCGGGGTACGTACTGCTGCCACATTCCTTCGAGCACTCCCATTGCCGGGATCACGTCGGACGCGGTGGGGCCGGGTCCTGGAGGAGCAATGTCGCTCGGCTGGGCGGCCGCCGACGGTGCGACGGCAAGGAACAGACCGGAGGCGGCCACACCGCACGCGGCGAAGAGCAGCCTCGGAGCGGCGAATCGTGACGCATTCATATGAGTCCCTTTGGGCGTGACCAGGAAACGTAGCGTAGACATCGGGCACCTCGGCCAAGGAGCAATCCCGAAAATACACAGAGGTTCCACAGAGTGCCGCCGACGCCGAAACCAAGAGTAAATGCCCAGCTCAGCGGCCTGGCAATAAGTTTTGAACCCCGGTGGTTCATACTGATGTGGTGACGAGGCTTGACACTGTTGAGCGCGCGGTGGCAGATATCGCCGCGGGCAAGGCCGTCGTCGTGATCGACGATGAGGATCGCGAGAACGAGGGCGATCTCATCTTCGCCGCCGAAAAGGCGACGCCGGAGCTTGTTGCGTTCATGGTTCGGTACACCTCCGGCTACCTCTGCGTCCCGCTGGATGGCGCCATCTGCGACAAGCTGGGTCTGCTGCCGATGTACGCGGTGAACCAGGACAAGCACGGTACCGCCTACACCGTTACGGTGGACGCGAAGAACGGTGTGGGAACGGGTATCTCGGCTGCCGACCGGGCAACGACGATGCGGTTGCTCGCGGATCCGTCAAGCATCGCAGACGATTTCACGAAGCCGGGCCACGTCGTGCCGCTGCGGGCGAAGGACGGAGGCGTGCTGCGCCGTCCCGGGCACACCGAGGCCGCCGT
Organism: Mycolicibacterium flavescens; assembly: GCA_900637135.1. Lineage (NCBI taxonomy): Bacteria > Bacillati > Actinomycetota > Actinomycetes > Mycobacteriales > Mycobacteriaceae > Mycobacterium > Mycolicibacterium flavescens. The sequence continues at coordinate 3,004,724 of LR134353.1, read as the reverse complement.
CGACCTGGCCCGCCTCGCCGGTCTGCAGCCGGCCGGTGCGATCTGCGAGATCGTCAGCCAGAAAGACGAAGGCTCGATGGCGCAGACCGACGAGCTGCGCATCTTCGCCGACGAACACGACCTCGCGCTGATCTCGATCGCCGACCTGATCGAGTGGCGGCGCAAGCACGAGAAGCACATCGAGCGCATCGCCGAGGCCCGGATACCGACCCGCCACGGCGAATTCCGCGCCGTCGGTTACACCAGCATCTACGACGACGTCGAGCATGTCGCGCTGGTCAAGGGTGATATCGCAGGCCCGACCAGCGACGGCCACGACGTATTGGTGCGTGTGCACTCCGAATGCCTCACCGGTGACGTGTTCGGCTCTCGACGCTGCGACTGCGGGCCCCAACTCGACGCGGCCATGGCGATGGTCGCTCGCGAAGGCCGTGGCATTGTGCTGTACATGCGCGGCCACGAAGGCCGCGGCATCGGGCTCATGCACAAGCTGCAGGCCTATCAACTACAGGACGCCGGTGACGACACCGTCGACGCCAACCTCAAGCTCGGCCTGCCCGCCGACGCCCGCGACTACGGCATCGGAGCGCAGATACTCGTCGACCTGGGCGTGCGGTCGATGCGGCTGCTCACCAACAATCCCGCCAAGCGGGTGGGGCTCGACGGTTACGGGTTGCACATCATCGAACGCGTGCCGCTACCGGTGCGGGCGAACAAAGAGAACATCCGTTACCTGATGACCAAGCGGGACCGGATGGGCCACGACCTGAGTGGTCTGGACGCCTATCACGAGGCCACCACCATGGCCGACTACGACGAGGGCGTATACCTGCTCGGTGACCGCCGCCCAACAGATCTCGGTGGAGCCCTGTGAGTGGTACAGGCGTACCCGATCTTCCAGACATCGACGGATCGGGGCTCAAGCTAGCCGTCGTGGCGAGCACCTGGCACGAGACCATCTGCGACGCATTGCTCGACGGGGCACTCAAAGTGGCTGCGGGCGCAGGGATCGAGAATCCCACGGTGGTGCGGGTGCTGGGCGCAATCGAGATTCCCGTTGTGGCACAGGCGCTGGCGGCCGACCATGACGCAGTCGTGGCGCTGGGCGTGGTGATCCGAGGGGAGACACCGCATTTCGACTATGTGTGTGACGCGGTGACGCAGGGCTTGACCCGGGTGTCGCTGGATGCGTCGACACCGGTGGCCAACGGAGTGCTGACGACCAACAGCGAGCAGCAGGCCCTCGACCGGGCCGGGCTCCCGTCGTCGTCTGAGGACAAAGGCGCGCAGGCGGCGGCGGCCGCGTTGTCGACCGCGCTGACGTTGCGCGACATTCGCTCGCGCTCATGACCGACTGGGATATCGAGATACGCCCGCACCTGGCACCGTATTTCGCTTACGCTGCCGCAGCGCTGATCCTCGCCGCGCATGTGACGGTAGGCGCATTGTTGAAGATCAGCTCGACCGGGGTGATCTTTCGGACCGCCGACCAGGTGGCGATCGCGCTGCTCGGCGTCGTCATCGCCGGGGTGGTCTTGATGTTCGCCCGGCCCCGGCTGCGAGTCGGCGCCGCCGGTGTGAGCGTGCGGAACCTCGTCAACGACAAGACGATTCCGTGGTCCGATGTGGTCGACATCTCTTTCCCGAGGGGCGCGCGATGGGCACGCGTGGACCTGCCCGACGACGAGTACATTCCGATCATGGCGATCCAGGCCGTCGACAAGGGCCGCGCCATCGACGCGATGGACCGCGTCCGCGACGTCCTCGAGCGTTACAAGGGCCTCAACTCACGCTGAGCGACATCGCGAGTTCGTCGCGCTCGGAGGTGGTTTGGTCGTCGGTGACGGTGAACCCGATGCTCTCGTACACCTGACGCGCCGCCGCGTTGTCGATCGCCACCCGTAAGCGGACCGTGTGCACATTGCTGGTGCGCGCCCATTCGAGAGCCGCGGCGACCAGTTGCCGCGCCAGGCCCCGACCCCGTGCCGCGGGTTCCAGCCACAGCGAGTACAGATACACGGTCTCGTTGTTCTCCTGCTGCGCCCCGATCATGCCGACGGGACGGTCACCGTCGAGCGCGACGAACTGCGCATGGTCGCGCAACCGCCGCCGCCACTGCGCTGCGGTGAAGGCCGCCTCGTCCCGGTAGCTTGGATCCTTTTCACCCAGCGAGTCGGACAGCGCCCTCAACCGGATGGCAGCGAACGTCTGCCAGTCGAATTCACCGAGCCGGGCCACACATTCGGTCATCGGGTGTCGCCCATGACCAACCCTTCCCTGCGCGGATCCGCCCCGCCGATGAGGCCTGTGCTGTCTCGGATGATCGCCGACAGGCCGCTCGACTGGTCGGCCAGATCCACCTGATGGCCGAGTGCCCGCAACCCCTGCACGAGCGGATCGAGATCGCCGTTATCGGAGGTGTCGATGATCGGATGCTCACCGCCGACATTGGTCTTCGGAGTGTTCGCCGCGCCGAAGTCGACCATCGACACCGCCTGCTGCGGGTCGAGTCCCCAATCCAGCATTCCCACAATGGTTTTCGCTACGAACTGGATGATCGCCGCACCGCCGGGCGAACCCAGGACCGCATAGAGGCGTCCGCGCTCGCCGGCCCGGCCCTGTGCCCGGTCGAAGATCAGGGTCGGCGCCATCGTGCTGCGCGGTCGCTTGCCGGGCTGGACCCGGTTCGCCACCAGCGCCCCGTCGGGGCCGGCCGGCTCGGCCGAGAAGTCTGTGAGCTGGTTGTTGAGGAGGAACCCGTCGACCATGTGGAACGAGCCGAACGCCGACTCGACCGTGGTGGTCAACGACGCGGCGTTGCCCTGTGAGTCGACGATGCTGACCTGGCTGGTGCCGTGTTCGGGGACGGGCGGTGCGGGGCTGGTCGGCGGACCGAACTCGCCGGGTTTCGCGGTGCCCATGCTGTGCTGCTCGGAGATCAGCGCGGCCCGACCGGCGAGGTAGTCACTGCCGAGCAGCGTGTCGGGTGACCCGCCCGGCAGCGGCACGAAATCGGTGTCGGCGACGTACTTGTCGCGGTCGGCGTACGCCAGTCGTTCCGCCTCGGATATCAGGTGTACGCCCATGACCGACGGTCGGCCGCCGTTGAGGTCGACGTCGCTGGGTTTGTGATCGGCCATCGGGAAGTGTTCGAGAATGCCGAGCGTCGCCAGCACGGCGATGCCGCCTGACGACGGCGGTGGCATCCCGCAGATCTCCCGTCCGCGGTACGGCCTGCACAGCGGTTCGCGTTCCTTGACCGAGTAGTTGGCGAGGTCTTCGACGGTCATCAGGCTTGGCGTCCGGCCCCCGGAGGCGTCGGCCGCTGCGGCGACGATGTCGCGGGCGATGGCGCCGGTGTAGAACGTCTGAGGGTCGGTGGCGATGACGCCCAACGTCTTCGAATACGCCGGGTTGGTCAGCCGGGTGCCCTCCGTCTTGGGGCTGCCGTCGCCGTTGAGGAAGTATTCGGCCGCTTGGGGGTCGAGCTTGAGCTCGGGCGCCGCGTCATCGATGGCCGCGGCCAGCCTCGGGCTGATGTCGAAGCCGTCGTCGGCCATCCGGACTGCGGGAGCGAACAGGTCGCGCCAGCCCGTCTTGCCGTGATCGGCGTGCACCTCGGTGAGCATCCGCACGATGCCGGGCACACCGATCGAACGCCCCGAGGCCCTGGCGTCCGGTTTGGGCTCCGTCCGGTCGGTTTCGGAAACCCAGCGCAGATAGTTCTCCGTGGCCGCAGCGGGCGCGATTTCGCGACCGTCGTAGGCCTGGACCTCACCGGAGGCCGCATCGAAATAGAGCAGGAAGCCGCCGCCGCCGAGGCCCGACGCCTGCGGCTCGACGAGGCCGAGCACGGCCTGCGCGGTGACGAGCGCGTCCGCCGCGGTGCCACCGTCGCGGAGCACCTCGCACGCGGCCTGCGTGGCCAGCGGATTAGCGGTGACCACCGAGAAGCTGCTGGTTCGCACCGGCGTCATGTCGGTGCGGTAACCCGTGGCCACCTCGGGATTGGTTGAGATGTCGCGGGACGTCGGCGGCGACCCGGGAGAGGGTGCGGCGGTGGTCTTGACCACCGGGGTGCCGTTCTCGACGATCGCGCACGGTCCCGCGGCCTCAGACCCGGTGCTGCCGTCGTCGCTCGAGCAGCCGGCGAGTACCAGCACCAACCCGGTCAGCGGGGCCATCACCTTGGTCAGCGACGAGATCCGCATCACCCGACGGTAGTGGATCGGGCCGGTCGGAACGCGGCAGTAACCTGGATTGCGTGCCTGATCCTTCGACGTACCGACCCGCCCCAGGGTCGATTCCCGTCGAACCGGGCGTCTACCGATTCCGCGACCCACACGGCAGGGTGATCTACGTCGGCAAGGCGAAGAGCCTGCGCAGCCGACTGAACTCCTACTTCGCCGACGTCGCGAGCCTGGCGCCACGTACACGTCAGATGGTGATGGCCGCGGGCAGCGTCGAGTGGACGGTGGTCAACACCGAAGTCGAGGCGCTGCAGCTCGAATACAACTGGATCAAGGAGTTCGATCCGCGGTTCAACATCAGGTATCGAGACGACAAGTCCTACCCGGTGCTCGCGGTCACGCTCAACGAGGAGTATCCGCGGCTGATGGTGTACCGCGGGGGCCGGCGCAAGGGCGTCCGGTACTTCGGACCCTATTCGCATGCGTGGGCGATCCGCGAAACCCTCGACCTGCTGACGCGGGTGTTCCCGGCGCGCACATGCTCTAACGGAGTGTTCAAGCGCCACAGGCAAATCGATCGACCCTGTCTGCTTGGCTACATCGACAAGTGTTCGGCCCCCTGCATCGGTCGGGTGAGCGCCGAAGAGCACCGCCAGATCGTCCTCGATTTCTGCGACTTCCTCGCCGGTAAGACCGATCGGTTGGTGCGCGACCTCGAACACCAGATGAACGAGGCCGCCGAGGAACTGGATTTCGAGAGGGCAGCACGCCTGCGCGACGACATCGGCGCTCTGAAACGGGCGCTGGAGAAACAGGCGGTGGTGTTCGGCGACGGCACCGATGCCGACGTGGTGGCATTCGCCGACGACGAACTCGAAGCGGCCGTGCAGGTTTTCCACGTCCGCGGCGGCCGGGTGCGCGGCCAGCGCGGTTGGATCGTGGAAAAGTCCGGTGAGCCGGGAGAATCGAGCCAGGAACGTTTGGTGGAACAGTTCCTGACCCAGTTCTACGGCGATCAGGCCGAATTGGGCGACGCCAGCGACAGCGGCGGGGACGAGGCGACCAATCCCGTGCCTCGTCAGGTGCTGGTTCCGTGCCTGCCGAGCAACTCCGACGAATTGGCCGCCTGGCTCGGCCAGCTGCGGGGTTCTCGGGTGTCGTTGCGCGTGCCGCAGCGCGGTGACAAGCGCGCCCTCGCCGAGACGGTCCGCCGCAATGCCCAGGATGCGCTCGCTCAGCACAAGCTCAGGCGTGCCGGTGACTTCACCGCGAGAACCGCTGCGCTGCAGAGTATTCAGGATGCTCTGGGGCTGGCCGAGGCGCCGTTGCGCATCGAGTGCGTCGATATCAGCCACGTGCAGGGCACCGATGTGGTGGCCTCCCTGGTGGTCTTCGAGGACGGTTTACCGCGCAAGTCCGACTACCGGCACTACGCGATCCGAGAGGCCGCGGGCGACGGCCGTTCAGACGACGTCGCCTCCATCGCCGAGGTGACCAGGCGCCGGTTCTACCGTCACCTACACGACAGCCAGCATCCCACAGAGCTTGCACCGGAAGGAAAGTCGCGCAAGTTCGCCTACCCACCGAACCTGTTCGTCGTCGATGGCGGTGCGCCACAGGTCAACGCCGCACAAGCCGTGCTCGACGAACTGGGTATCACCGACGTCGCGGTGATCGGCTTGGCCAAGCGTCTCGAGGAGGTGTGGGTTCCGTCGGAGCCCGATCCGCTGATCATGCCGCGCAACAGTGAAGGGCTGTACCTGCTGCAGCGCGTACGTGACGAGGCGCACCGGTTCGCGATCGCGTATCACCGCAGCAAGCGTTCCAAGCGGATGACCGCGTCGGCGCTTGACTCGGTTCGAGGGCTCGGTGAGCATCGCCGGAAAGCACTGGTCACCCACTTCGGCTCGGTGGCCCGATTGAAGGAGGCGTCGATCGCGGAGATCACCGCGGTACCCGGTATCGGTGTCGCCACCGCCCGTGCCGTGCTCGACGCGCTTGGCGTACCGCCCGAAAGCGACGCGCCCGAGTCGGCGATCGACGATGATCAGAGCAAGGTATCGGGATGACGGACCAGGGAATGCACGAGGATCTTCGCGACGAGGCGAGCGCCGACTCCGGCATCGACGTGGTTCTGGTCACCGGACTCTCGGGTGCGGGCAGGGGCACCGCGGCCAAGGTGCTCGAGGACCTGGGGTGGTACGTCGCCGACAACCTCCCGCCGGAGCTGATCGCGCAGATGGTCGAGTTGGGGCTGGCGGCCGGATCACGGATCACCCAGCTGGCGGTGGTGATGGACGTGCGCTCGCGCGGGTTCACCGGAGACCTGGACTGGGTGCGCAACGAACTCGCGACCCGCAACATCGCGCCGCGGGTGGTGTTCCTGGACGCTTCGGACGAGAGCCTGGTGCGCCGCTACGAACAGAACCGCCGAAGTCACCCATTACAGGGCAATCAGACTCTGGCAGAAGGCATTGCGGCCGAGCGTGCGCTGTTGGCCCCCGTCCGCGCGTCGGCAGATCTGGTGATTGACACCTCGACGCTTTCCGTGCCCGCGCTGCGCGAGAGCATCGAGCGCGCCTTCGGTGGCGAAACCATCGCCCACACGAACGTCACGGTCGAGTCCTTCGGCTACAAGTACGGGTTGCCGATGGATGCCGACACCGTGATGGACGTCCGGTTCCTGCCGAACCCGCACTGGGTTGACGACCTGCGCCCGCACAGCGGCCAGCATCCCGCGGTCCGCGACTATGTTCTCGGGCAACCGGGTGCAGGCGACTTCCTGGAGACCTATCATCGGCTGCTCGATGTAGTCATCGACGGATACCGTCGCGAGGGGAAGCGATATATGACCGTCGCCATCGGATGCACCGGCGGCAAACATCGAAGCGTGGCGATCGCCGAGGCACTGGCGGCGCGGCTGCAGGGCGGTGATGACCTGACGGTGCGGGTGTTGCACCGGGATCTGGGGCGCGAATGAGCGCGCGGATCGTTGCGCTCGGTGGTGGGCACGGGCTCTATGCGACCCTGTCGGCGGCGCGCAGGCTGACGCCGCACGTGACGGCCATCGTCACGGTCGCCGACGACGGCGGCTCGTCAGGGCGACTGCGCAACGAGCTGGATGTCGTGCCACCGGGTGATCTTCGAATGGCGTTGGCCGCGTTGGCATCTGACAGCCCGCATGGCCGACTGTGGGCGACGATCATTCAGCACCGGTTCGGTGGCAGCGGGGCGCTGGCCGGGCATCCGATCGGCAACCTGCTGCTCGCGGGCCTCAGCGAGGTGTTGGCCGACCCGATCGCCGCACTCGACGAACTGGGCCGCATCCTCGGCGTGAAGGGTCGCGTGCTTCCGATGTGCCCGATGGGGCTCGGCATCGAGGCCGACGTGGCGGGTCTGGAATCTGACCCTCGAATGAGCCGGGTGATTCGCGGCCAGGTGGCGATCGCCACCACCGTGGGCAAAGTCCGTCGCGTGCGGCTGCTGCCGGGGGATCCGCCTGCCACCCGACAGGCCGTGGACGCGATCATGGCGGCGGACCTGGTGGTGCTGGGCCCCGGCTCGTGGTTCACGAGCGTGATCCCGCATGTACTGGTTCCCGAGCTCGCGGCGGCGCTGCAGGCGACTGCGGCGCGCCGAGCGTTGGTGCTCAACCTGGTGGCCGAACCGGGGGAGACGGCGGGTTTCTCCGTCGAGCGACATATCCACGTGCTGTCGCAGCATGCGCCCGACTTCACCGTGCACGACATCATCGTCGACGCGAGTCGAGTGCCCAGCGAGCGCGAGCGTGAGCAACTGCGTCGGACCGCGAACATTCTTCGTGCTCAAGTTCAGTTTGCTGAGGTGTCCAGACCTGGTACACCTTTACATGACCCGGCGCGCTTGGCCGCGGCATTGGAGAGTGTGCGTCTTCGCGGCACCGCGGCTCCGGCGCCGGCACTGCCCACGTCGACAGCGAATGGACCGAGAGGTGACGACCCGTGGCGATGACAGCCGAGGTCAAGGATGAGTTGAGTCGGCTGATCGTCAATTCGGTCAGCGCTCGGCGCGCCGAGGTGGCCTCCCTGCTGCGGTTCGCCGGCGGATTGCACATCGTTTCGGGACGCGTGGTCGTCGAGGCGGAGGTCGATCTCGGCATCATCGCCCGGCGGTTGCGCAAGGACATCTACGACCTGTACGGCTACAACGCCACCGTGCACGTCGTATCGGCCAGCGGCATCCGCAAGAGCACCCGGTACCTGGTCCGCGTGGCGAAGGACGGTGAGGCGTTGGCCAGGCAGACCGGTCTGCTCGACCTGCGGGGTCGCCCCGTGCGCGGGCTGCCGGCCCAAGTGGTCGGCGGCAGCGTGGCCGATGCCGAAGCAGCCTGGCGCGGAGCATTTCTGGCACACGGATCGCTCACCGAACCGGGACGCTCGTCGGCGTTGGAAGTCAGCTGCCCGGGTCCTGAGGCGGCGCTGGCACTTGTCGGCGCCGCCCGCAGGTTGGGGGTGAGCGCGAAAGCGCGCGAGGTTCGCGGCACCGACCGGGTGGTGGTGCGTGACGGCGAGGCCATCGGCGCGCTGTTGACGCGCATGGGTGCGCAGGACACCCGGCTGACATGGGAAGAGCGCAGGATGCGGCGCGAGGTGCGGGCCACCGCCAACCGGCTGGCCAACTTCGACGACGCCAACCTGCGGCGCTCGGCACGGGCGGCGGTCGCCGCGGCCGCCCGCGTGGAACGGGCGCTGGAGATCCTCGGCGATACGGTGCCCGACCACCTCGCCGCCGCGGGCAAGCTGCGCGTCGAGCACCGGCAGGCGTCGCTGGAGGAGTTGGGCCGGCTCGCCGATCCGCCGATGACGAAGGACGCTGTGGCGGGCCGTATTCGGCGGTTGCTGTCCATGGCCGATCGCAAGGCCAAGCAGGACGGCATTCCCGACACTGAGTCGGCTGTCACGCCGGACCTGCTCGAGGACGCCTAGCGCCGACCGGCCACTTGTCAGGCGCATTTCGGTGAAAGGCGTGTGACAAGCGCTCTCTCGGCCGACACTTCACTTGTGTCCGCGGGCGTCCCGCCCACCGGCGTCGTGACATTCCTGTTCACCGACATCGAGGGTTCGACTCGTCGGTGGGAGTCCGACGCGGATGCCATGCGGGTTGCACTTGCTTGCCATGACAAGGTGTTGCGCTCGGCGATCGAGGCGCACGACGGATTCGTGTTCAGCCACAGCGGCGATGGTCTCGCCGCTGCGTTCGCGTCTCCGAGCGCCGCCGTCGACGCAGCCATCGCCGCCCAGCGCGAGTTGGAGCTCCCCGTGCGCATGGGAATCGCGACCGGTGAGGCCGAACTGCGTGACGGTGACTACTTCGGAACGGTGCTCAACCGTGCTGCTCGCGTCACGGCGGCCGGGCATGGTGGCCAGATCCTGGTGGCCGAGTCGACGGCGGTTCTGCTCGACGGTGTCGAACTGCTGAACCTGGGGCCGAAGCGCTTACGCGACGTGACGCGCCCGATCACGATCTTTCAGCTGCGAACCCAAGGCCTTCCATGTGACTTCCCGCCATTACGCAGCCTTGACGCTGACCGGGGAAATTTCCGACCTGTGGGAAGAAGGTTGGTTGGGCGTGATGACGAAGTGGCCCGGATCGCGGCGGTGTTGCGCACCAATCGATTCGTCACATTGACCGGTGTCGGTGGAGTGGGCAAGACGCGTCTGGCGCTTGAGGTCGCTGGTCGTTTGACCAACGATTTCACCGACGGGGTCTGGGTTTTCGAGCTTGCGTCTGTGGCCGACGCAGGTGCCGTGGCTGATTCGGTTGCCGCGATCCTAGGCATCGCTCAACAACCCGGGATGAGCATGTGTGATTCGGTCGCGGCTGTCTTGGAGAACCGGAAGCGGCTGTTGGTCTTCGATAACTGCGAACACGTGTTGGACGCGACCGCAGGACTTGTCGAGGCCATCCTCGCGAAGTCCTCGACCGTGAGCATCCTCGCCACGAGCAGAGAGGGCTTGGGCGTCGCCGAAGAACAGATCTGGCCGGTCCGCTCACTCTCTGACGATGCCGCGGCGGAGCTGTTCGTGGAGCGCGCCGGCAGCATTGCTCCTGGCGCTGCCGTCCGCGAAATGGATGCGGTCACCGACATATGTCGTCGCCTCGACGGCATTCCGCTGGCGATCGAACTCGCTGCTTCTCGGGTTTCGGTGATGACGCTGACCGATATTCGTGACCGACTCGACAAGAGGTTCAACCTCCTCGTGGGGGCACGGCGAAGCTTGGAAAGACACCAGACACTTCGTCACGCGGTGCAATGGTCATACGACCTCTTGAGCGCCGAAGAGAAGAGACTGTTAGAGCGGTGTTCGGTGTTCGCCGGTGGGTTCGACATCCACAGCGCCTGCGCCGTGGCCGGACCGGAATACGACGAGTTCGCGGTCGTGGATCTTCTCGAGTCTTTGGTGCGCAAGTCGCTGCTCACGGTGGACCGATCCGAGCAGACGGCTCGGTTCTCCATGCTCGAGACCGTTCGCCAATTCGCAGAGGAACAGCTTGCCTCTTGCGGTGCGGCAGAGGACGTTCGAAACGCCCACGCCCGCTACTTCGCGCAACTCGAGAACACGATGCTGTCCTTGTGGGACAGCCCTGAGCAACGCTACGCGTATCGCTGGTTGGCGTTGGAGCTGGCGAACTTGCGCACAGCCTTCCGCTGGGCGGCCGATACAGGCGACATTGACGTTGCCGCCACAATCGCAACGTATGCGGGGCTTCTCGGCATAGGGGTCGAGAGTTACGAGCCGATGACCTGGGCCGAAGCGATGATCGAGCTTGCCGTCGCTGTAAACCATCCCCGGCTGTCGAGTTTGTATGTGGTCGCAGCGGTGTGCTGGATGGCCGGCAGGTTGGAAAACGCGCTTCGATATGCCGAAGCAGGCGCCGCCGTAGTGGCGCGCAACGAGAATGCGCCGCCGTACGGGATGGAGGGTTGGCTGGGAGCGGCCTACCTTCCGGCCGGCGAGCCGTTGCGGTGGGCCGAACTATGTCAGGCTCAACTCGAACGGCGCGGTGATAACCACGTGTACATCCGTGGCTGCCGGGTGTTCGGTCTTTCGTTCGGGGGGCTTGTTGACGACGCGATGGAAGCGGCGAAGGGATTGGTCGAAGCGGGGGCGGCAACTCGAAACCCTTATATGCACACGTTCGCAATCGCCGCAAGTACGTTCCCACTCCATGCGGAAGGATCAGACGCCGGCTTGGAGGACTGCCGCGAAGGTTTGGCGATGGCCCTGGATAGCGGAAATCGTTTCAACGCCTCGATTCTCGCTCTGGGGATGGCCAGGTTTGAGGCACTTGAGGCGGTTACCCCAGAGGCACTCGAGCACTTGACGTTGGTCCTACGCAATTACCACGACTCCGGCAACGTCGGTAGCATTCGCAGTCCACTCGCCGTGCTGAGTACATTCCTTTACCGCGTGGGTCTGTACGAATCGGCAGCGATTATCAGCGGGTTTTCAATGAGTCCTCTGGCTCAAGCGGTACTGCCGGAGTTCAGCACCTCCATCGCCCACCTCCGGACGGTGCTCGGTGACGCCACCTACGAATCACTGGCCTCCAGAGGTGAGTCGATGTCGATGGCTGCCGTCGCGGAGTACGCCTATGGCGAAATCGACCATGCGCGAGCTGAACTCGGCCGACCCTCATGAGGCGCATGACGAATTTGTGTTCAGCCATAGCGGTGATGGACTCGGGCTGCCTTCACGTCGTCGAGGCTACTGTCGACGCCCAGCGCCGATTCGAACTACCGGTGCGCATGGGCGTCGCGACCGGTGAGACCAAGGTTCGCGATGGGGACTACTTCGGCACAGTCCTCCACCGGGTGATGGCGGCCGGGCCCGGCGGTCACATCCTCGTGGCCGAACTCGCGACCTACGCCTACGAGCAGATCGATCAGGCCCGCGCGCAGCTGCAGCAACTACGGTGAACCCATGGAGACGCTGAGAGTCGGTGTGGCGATGCCCGACCCACCCTTCAACGGGATGCCCGACGACGGTGGGCTCGACATCGACCTGATGCGCGCGCTCAGCGAGAAGATCGGCGCGACAGTCGAATTCGTACCCTACGACGGCGCCGACTTCGGCGGCATCTTCGATGGTCTCGGGTCGAAGTACGACTGCGTCGCCGCCGGAACTACCGTCACGCCCCAGCGCGAGGAGAAGGCGACGTTCCTCCCGCCCTACGTGATCTCCGGTCAGGCGCTGGCTGTCGACACTCGCCGGCTGCCGCGTGTCACGTCCGTCGACGACCTCGAAGGCCTGACCATCGGCGTTCAGCGGGGCAACACCAGCCGGCCGATCGCCGAGCGACTCGTCGCCGATGGCAAGGCCGGTGCCGTCCGCGTCTATGAGTACACCGCGATTCGCGACGCGTTGAGCGACCTCTCGACGGGTGGCTGTGATGCCGTGATGAAGCTTGCGCCGGTGCTGACCGAACTGGTCAAGCCGGTCCCTGGCGTCGAGGTCGTCCAGCGCGGCATCACGGTCGAGGACATTGCGATTGCCGTTCCGCGCGGTGACCAGGTGCTTCTCGGTCGGCTGACAGTCGCGCAAGCCGAGTTGGAGGCCGACGGCACGCTGCAACGGATCCGCCGTAAATGGCTCGGCAACCCCTATGCCGACCAGCGCCTGACCGCGCACTGACCAGGTGACGCGTGGCCGCTATCACACGACTAGGCTGGCGGCCGAGCACTACACGTTGAGGCGATCAAGGGAGAAACAGTGACCATCCGGGTAGGCGTGAACGGCTTCGGCCGCATCGGACGCAACTTCTTCCGCGCGCTGGACGCGCAGAAGCACGAAGGCAGGAACACCGACATCGAGATCGTCGCTGTCAACGACCTCACCGACAACGAGACCCTCGCGCACCTCCTGAAGTTCGATTCGATCCTGGGCCGGCTACCCGAAGACGTAGAGGTCGACGGCGAGGACATCATCATCGGCGGGCACAAGATGAAGGGACTGTCGATCAAGGAGGGCCCCTCGGCCCTCCCGTGGGGCGACCTCGGGGTCGACGTGGTGGTCGAGTCCACCGGCATCTTCACCAAGCGCGACAAGGCGCAAGGCCACCTGGACGCCGGCGCCAAGAAGGTCATCATCTCCGCGCCTGCCACCGATGAGGACATCACCATCGTCTTGGGCGTCAACGACGAAAAGTACGACGGCAGCCAGAACATCATCTCCAACGCCTCGTGCACCACGAACTGCCTCGGCCCGCTGGCCAAGGTGCTCAACGACGAGTTCGGCATCGTCAAGGGCCTGATGACAACGGTCCACGCCTACACGCAGGACCAGAACCTGCAGGACGGTCCCCACAAGGACCTGCGTCGCGCCCGCGCCGCCGCGCTGAACATCGTGCCCACCTCCACCGGCGCCGCCAAAGCGATCGGCCTCGTCCTCCCCGAGCTGAAGGGCAAGCTCGACGGCTACGCGCTGCGCGTGCCGATCCCCACGGGTTCGTGCACCGACCTGACCGCGGAGCTGTCCAAGTCGGCCACCGCCGACGAGATCAATGCGGCGTTCAAGGCCGCCGCGGAGGGTCCGCTCAAGGGCATCCTCAAGTACTACGACGCACCGATCGTGTCCAGCGACATCGTCACCGACCCGCACAGCTCTATCTTCGACGCGGGTCTGACCAAGGTGATCGACAACCAGGCCAAGACGGTGTCCTGGTACGACAACGAGTGGGGTTACTCCAACCGGCTGGTCGACCTGGTCGCGCTTGTCGGCAAGTCGCTGTAACGCCGTGGCTTCGTCTTCCATCAAGACTCTGGAAGACCTTCTTGGTGAAGGTGTTTCGGATCGGGGAGTGCTCGTCCGGTCGGACCTCAACGTTCCGCTCGACGATGACGGCAACATCACCGACCCGGGTCGCATCACCGCGTCGGTGCCCACGCTGAAGGCGCTCTCCGATGCCGGCGCCAAGGTGATCGTCACCGCGCATCTCGGTCGACCCAAGGGCGGCCCCGACCCGAAGCTGTCACTGGCTCCGGTCGCCAAGGCGTTGGGCGAGCAACTCGGCGGCCACGTGCAACTGGCCGGTGACGTCGTGGGAACCGACGCACTGGCCCGTGCCGAAGGCTTGACCGGCGGCGACATCCTGCTGCTGGAGAACATCCGCTTCGACCCCCGCGAGACCAGCAAGGACGATGGCGAACGGATGGCGTTGGCCCGGCAACTCGCCGAACTCGTCAGCGGCGCATACGGTTCGCCGGGGGCTTTCGTCTCCGACGGTTTCGGGGTGGTGCACCGCAAGCAGGCGTCGGTGTACGACGTCGCGACCCTGCTGCCGCACTATGCGGGCACCCTGGTGGCCGCGGAGGTCAAGGTGCTCGAACAGCTGACCACCTCCACCGACCGGCCTTACGCCGTCGTGCTCGGCGGGTCCAAGGTGTCGGACAAACTGGCGGTCATCGAGTCGCTCGCGGAGAAGGCCGACAGCCTGATCATTGGTGGCGGTATGTGTTTCACCTTCCTTGCCTCACAAGGCGTTTCGGTCGGCACCTCGCTGCTGGAGGAAGGCATGATCGAGACGTGTCGCAAGCTGCTCGACACCTACGCTGACGTGATCCACGTGCCGGTCGACATCGTGGTGGCCGACAAGTTCGCAGCCGATGCGACGGCCGAGATCGTCGCCGCGGACAAGATCCCAGCCGACAAGATGGGCCTGGACATCGGTCCCGGCTCGGTCGAACGGTTCACCACGCTGCTGTCGAACGCCAAGACCGTGTTCTGGAACGGGCCGATGGGCGTCTTCGAGTTCCCGGCCTTCGCGGCGGGCACCAAAGGCGTCGCCGAGGCGATCATCGCGGCGACCGGTAAGGGTGGCTTCAGCGTCGTCGGCGGGGGCGATTCGGCTGCCGCGGTCCGTCAGCTCGGCCTGGACGAAGAGGGCTTCTCCCACATTTCCACCGGGGGCGGGGCCTCACTGGAATACCTTGAAGGCAAGAAACTGCCCGGCATCGCTGTTTTAGAAAAAGAGTGAGAGGTCCTGGAATCGTGAGCCGCAAGCCGCTGATCGCCGGCAACTGGAAGATGAACCTCAACCACTTCGAAGCGATCGCACTGGTGCAGAAGATCGCGTTCGCATTGCCTGCGAAGTACTTCGACAAGGTCGATGTGACGGTGATCCCTCCGTTCACCGACCTGCGTAGCGTGCAGACCCTGGTCGACGGCGACAAGCTGCTGCTCACCTACGGCGCGCAGGATCTCTCGGAGCACGACTCCGGCGCCTACACCGGCGACATCAGCGGCGCGTTCCTGGCCAAGCTGGGATGCACCTTCGTCGTCGTCGGGCACTCCGAGCGGCGCACGTACCACCATGAGGATGACGCCGTCGTGGCGGCGAAGGCGGCGGCCGCCTTCCGGCACGGGCTGGTGCCGATCATCTGCATCGGTGAGCAACTCGAAGTGCGCGAGGCGGGTAACCACGTCGAGCACAATGTCGAGTCGTTGCGCGGGTCGCTGGCGGGCCTCTCGAACGAACAGATCGGCCAGGCCGTGATCGCCTACGAGCCGGTGTGGGCCATCGGCACCGGCCGGGTGGCCAGCGCCGCCGACGCCCAGGAGGTCTGCAAGGCGATCCGCGACGAGCTGGGCAAGTTGGCGACGCCGCAGCTGGCGGCCGGTGTGCGGGTGCTCTACGGCGGGTCGGTGAACGCGAAGAACGTCGGCGACATCGTCGCGCAGGAGGACATCGACGGCGCTCTGGTCGGGGGCGCCTCGCTCGACGGCGAGCAGTTCGCCACCCTGTCGGCCATCGCGGCCGGCGGCCCCCTGCCCTGACCGTCCGATTGGTGAGCATCGTCGTCGATTAGGTAGTCTTGCGCCCATGGAATTGGCCCTGCAGATAACCCTGGTCGTGACCAGCCTCCTGGTCGTGCTCCTGGTGCTGCTGCATCGCGCCAAGGGCGGCGGTCTGTCCACGCTCTTCGGTGGCGGCGTCCAGTCCAGCCTGTCGGGGTCGACGGTGGTGGAGAAGAACTTGGATCGGCTGACGCTATTCGTCACCGGCATCTGGCTTGTCTCGATCGTCGGCGTCGCGCTGCTGATCAAGTACAGCTGATTCCCAGCACCTCGCCGTGCGGGCCGACTGTGGCCCGTCGATACTTGAGTCATGGCTGAAATCGCCGGGCTCGAACCGATAGGCGCGGTCAGGCGGACCAAGGTGGGGCGTGACGCCACCGAGCCGATGCGAGAGGACATCCGCCTTCTCGGCGCGATACTCGGCGACACCGTGCGCGAGCAGAACGGCGACGAGGTGTTCGACCTCGTCGAGCGTGCCCGCGTCGAGTCGTTCCGTGTGCGCCGCTCTGAGATCGACCGCGCGGAACTGGCGGGAATGTTCGAGGGCATCGACATCCGTCGGGCGATCCCGGTGATCCGTGCCTTCACCCACTTCGCTCTGTTGGCCAACGTCGCCGAGGACATTCACCGAGAACGTCGTCGAGCGATTCATGTCGAAGCAGGGGAGCCGCCGCAGAACAGCAGCCTTGCCGCCACCTACGCCAAACTCGACGCCGTCGACCTCGATGCCGACACCGTCGCCGAAGCCCTCACCGGGGCAATGGTTTCGCCGGTGATCACTGCGCATCCGACCGAGACCAGGCGCCGCACGATCTTCGACACCCAACACCGCATCACCGAGCTGATGCGCTTACGCCTGCACGGGCGCAGCGATGCCGACGGTCGCGACATCGAACTCGAATTGCGCCGCCACATCCTGACCCTATGGCAGACCGCGCTGGTTCGGTTGTCGCGCTTGAAGATCCAGGATGAGATCGAGACAGGCCTGCGGTACTACCCGGCCGCGTTCTTCGACGTCATACCGCAGGTGAACGCCGACGTCCGCACTGAACTGCAGGCCCGCTGGCCCGACACCGGGCTGCTCGACGAGCCGATCGTGCGGCCCGGTTCGTGGATAGGCGGGGACCGGGACGGCAACCCGAACGTCACCGCCGACGTCGTCCGGCGCGCGACCGGCAGAGCCGCCTACACGGCACTGGACCACTACTTCACCGAGATCACCGCGCTGGAAGAGGAGCTGTCGATGTCGGCGCGGCTGGTGCGGATCAGCGACGCGCTCGAAGCGCTGGCCGCGCGGTGCGAGGAACCCGCGCGGGCCGACGAACCCTATCGGCGAGCGCTGCGCGTAATCCATTCCCGCCTGACATCGACGGCGAAGGAGATCCTCGACGAGCAGCCCGAACACGAACTCGATCTGGGGCTCGAGCGTTACGAATCGCCGGCAGAGCTGCTCGCCGACTTGGATGTGGTCGACGAGTCGCTGCGTAGCAACGGCAGCGCGGTGCTGGCCGACGACCGGCTGGCCAGGTTGCGGGAGGCGGTGCGCACGTTCGGGTTTCACCTCAGTGGTCTCGACATGCGGCAAAACTCCGACGTGCACGAGGAGGTCGTCGCCGAGCTGTTGGCCTGGGCCGGTGTGCATCCCGACTACGGCTCGCTGAACGAGGCGGACCGGGTGGAGCTGCTCGCGGGTGAGCTGTCGACTCGGCGTCCGCTGGTCAAGGCCGGCGCTGAACTGTCCGAGCTGGCCCGCAAAGAACTCGACATCGTCGCGGCGGCTGCGCGAGCGGTGCGGGTCTTCGGGTCTCGGGCGATTCCGAACTACATCATCTCGATGTGCGAGTCCGTTTCGGACATGTTGGAGGCGGCGATCCTGCTCAAAGAGGTCGGGCTGCTGGACGTCTCGGGGGAGACGCCGTACGCACCCGTCGGCATCGTCCCGCTTTTCGAGACCATCGACGATCTGCAGCGTGGATCGTCGATTCTCGAAGCGGCGCTCGATCTTCCGGTGTACCGCTCGGTCGTGTCCGCGCGCGGGGAGAGCCAGGAGGTGATGCTCGGTTACTCCGACTCCAACAAGGACGGCGGCTACCTCGCGGCGAACTGGGCGTTGTACCGGGCGGAACTGGACCTGGTGGAGTCGGCGCGCAAGACCGGAATTCGGTTGCGCCTCTTTCACGGTCGCGGTGGCACCGTGGGTCGAGGCGGAGGGCCGAGCTATGATGCCATCCTGGCCCAGCCTCCTGGCGCGGTGAACGGATCGCTGCGCCTCACCGAGCAGGGTGAGGTGATCGCGGCGAAATACGCCGAACCACAAGCGGCGTACCGCAATCTCGAGACCCTTCTGGCCGCCACGTTGGAGGCCACGCTGCTCGATGTGGAAGGTCTCGGTGACGAGGCCGGCCCAGCCTACGAAGTGCTCGACGACCTGGCCGCACGCGCTCAGCGCGCATACGCCGAATTGGTGCACGAGACACCGGGCTTCGTCGACTATTTCAAGGCGTCGACCCCGGTGAGTGAGATCGGCGCGCTCAACATCGGTAGCCGGCCATCGTCGCGCAAGCCGACGACGTCGATCTCGGACTTGCGCGCCATCCCGTGGGTGCTGGCGTGGAGCCAGTCGCGGGTCATGCTGCCCGGCTGGTACGGCACGGGCACGGCTTTCGAGGAGTGGATTGCCGAGGGTCCGCAGTCGGAGGAGGACCGCGTCGAGGTGTTGCGGGACCTATACCGGCGGTGGCCGTTCTTCCGTACGGTGCTGTCGAACATGGCGCAGGTCATGGCCAAATCGGACCTGGGGTTGGCGGCCCGCTACTCCGAGCTGGTCGACGACGAGGAGTTGCGGCGGCGGGTGTTCGACAAGATCGCCGCCGAGCACGAGCGCACGATCCGGATGCACAAGCTCATCACCGGTCAGGACGATCTGTTGGCGGACAATCCCGCGCTGGCCCGTTCGGTGTTCAACCGCTTCCCGTACCTGGAACCGCTGAACCATCTCCAGGTCGAGTTGCTGCGGCGCTACCGATCCGGGGACGACGACGAACTCGTCCAGCGCGGCATCCTGCTGACGATGAGCGGGTTGGCAAGCGCACTGCGCAACAGCGGCTGACACGGGTCAAGCGTTGACACTCCTGCCGTGAGGTGTCACAGTCGAAGCGTCTTAAGTGAAAACATAGTTTTCATCTAAGCTTGCCTGACGGTTGGAGAGACTCGTGGGCGACGCGAACCCGATGGCGTGGCTGCCGTTCTCCGTTGCCCAGGCGGGGCTGACCGGCCCGGGTAGCGACGTGGGTGAGCTGGCCCCGGCGTGGGGGCATCTCTTGGATCGCTTGAGGACCGCCGGCTCGATCGTCTCGTCCACCGACGTCAACCGAAACAACGTCGACTACGCATCCGGAATGCGCCACTTGTTGGTGTTGTTGGCCGTCGGCATCGACGAGGCGCTGCGGGCCGATCGTGATCCGGTGTTGGCGGTGACCCGCACCAGCACCGATGACGTGCTGACGTGGGGAATGGAGTGCCCGGACTGTCTCTACCTGCGAGCCGCGCTGCGCAACGGCGAGACATACCGACTGTTCGGAAATCGGGGCACGGCACGGTATGTCGGCCTGCAGACCATGGACGGGATCGCATCCGCTTCCAATTGCCTGGTCGATGAGCTCGAACGGGACGCCGACGGCAATTTCGAAGTGGTGCTCTCGGCCGATGAACAACCCGGCAATTGGATGCGGCTGGACGGCGACCATCCCACTCTGGTGGTGAGGCACTTCTTCTACGACTGGGAAACGGAGAAGCCCTCCTCGCTGCAGATCGAGCGCATCGGCGACGAGGTCGAACCGAGGGACCGGCACGAAGCGACCGGCGTGGCCGTCGCACGCCAGATCCACGCGCTGGGGGACTTCGTCCACGACAACCTCAAATTCTTTCTCGACTTCAACGCGGGCCCGCCGGCCAACGGTTTCATGCCTCCGATCGACCGCTCCGATATCGGTGCGGCAGCTGAGAATCGCCCGGTCATCGGTCGCTACGAACTCGAACCCGACGAGGCATTGATCATGGAGGTCGAACCACCGCGGGGCGTGTACTGGAGTTACTCTCTGGGCAACCCCTGGTGGGAGACCATTCATTACGGCAAGCATCAATCCAGCCTCAACGCGCACCAAGCGACGATCGACGCCGACGGGATTCTGCGGGTGGTCGTCAGTTCGCGCGATCCCGGCGTCGCCAATTGGCTTGACACGGCTGGACACAGCAACGGGGCGATGATCTTGCGGTGTGTGCGCACGGAGACCGCACCGACCCCGGATGTACGAGTGGTCAAGTTCGCCGATGTCAGCTCCCAACTGCCTGCCGACTCCGCGACCGTCAGTCCCGAGCAGCGTGCGGCCGTCATCGCGGCGCGGCGGCGCGCGGTCCACGAAAGGTTCTCCGCATGACCTTCATCGTGGACGAACTCGAGGAAGGCGCACGGGTGGCGACGGGCCTCGACGACTTCGGTTCGCCCTACTATCGCGAGGGTTTGGAGCGCACCGTCGACGCCCTGAACAATGAAGCGGACCTCAACGAGATGGGAAACGTCATTCAGCACGCGACCATCAGCAACGCACTCATACAACGGTTGCGGATCGTCGAAACCTATCGGCAGCATCCCGAGATCGACGACGAGGTCGTCGGTGGCCCGGTGTTCGTCATCGGGTTACCGCGAACCGGAACGACGGCGCTGAGCCAACTGGTCGCCAGTGATCCGCAGTTCCGCTCGCTGCGGATGTGGGAGTCTCAGGCGTGCACTCCGCCACCGGAAGCGTCGTCTCAGCACGACGATCCGCGGATCGCCCAGGCGGCCGAGTCGATCGCCATCATGGACAGCATGTTTCCGCGCATGCGGACCATGATGAATTCGGAGCCGGAGGCTCCCACCGAATGCCAGGACCTGATGGGCATGAGCTTTCGCACTTTCCACTTCGACGGGGTGGTGCGGGTGCCCGGGTACCTCGCCTGGCTGATGCAGTGCGATATGCGCGAGACATACGCTTTCCACCGCCAGGTGCTCAAACTCCTGCAGTGGCATTGCCCGCCGACGTTATGGCACCTGAAGACGCCGGTGCACATGTTCTCGCTTGGCGCTCTTGTCGAGGCGTATCCGGAGGCGAAGTTCTTGTGGTGCCACCGCGATCCGGCGAAGGTACTGGGCTCGGTGTGCAGCTTGATCCGGTACGTCCGCAGTTGGAGCAGCGATCGCGACGACCCTCATGAACTGGGCGCCGAGCAACTCCAGTGCTGGGTCGAAGCCGTAAGGCGCGCAATGAACTTCCGAAAGCGCTTCGGAGATGACCGGTTCACCGACGTGTCGTTCGCCGACTTGAACGCCGACCCGATCGGCGCCCTCGAGAACAGTTACCACCGGCTGGATCTGACATTCACCGACGAAGCCCGCAGGCGGGTGCAGGAGTGGGCGGACGGCCACCGTCCCGGCGCGCGCGGCGAGCACACATACGAGCTCACCGACTACGGCTTGACTCCCGAGCAGGTGCACGAAGCCTTCGCCGATTACCTCGCGAGTTACGACGCCACCGCGTGATGGACACGGTAGCCCGGCGGAGACGCAAGAAGATGGACCCCGATCCGGGCGTGCGCGATGCTTTGGTCCACGCGGCCACCGAGATTCTTCGCGAGGAGGGGATCGCGTCGGTCAACGTGGCCCGGGTACTCGAGCGGGCCGCGTTGAGCACACGTGCCTTCTATCGGCATTTCGGTTCCAAAGACGAACTGGTGTCCGCGGTGTTCCTGCAGTTGGCGCGCACCGAGATGCGCAGGCTCACGCGGAAGATGGCCGCGGCGGACGACCCGGTGGAAGCGGTAGCGGCATGGATCGACGGGCGCCTGGATCTGGCCTTCAATCAGGAGATCCGATCAGACTTGCGACGAATGTCGCTCGAGGCGCAGACGCAGATGTCCTCGGCGCCCGAGTTGGTCGGCGATGCCTACGGTGAGATCCTCAAGCCGCTCGTCGAGCAGCTCGAGAAGGGAAGGGCTGCCGGACTTTTCCCAGGTATCGACCCTGTTGCCGACGCATTGTCGATCCACGGCGCGATCTGGGCGAGCGTTGAGCGCCAATGGACGACCGGCGACAGCGATCAGCATGCGGTGCGCGAACACATCATCCGTTTCTGCATGCGCGGACTCGGCGTAGCAGAACCCACGTGAAGGTGAATCGATGGACTTGGGCTTAGCAGGATCGGCTGCCGTCGTGACAGGCGGCAGCAAGGGCATGGGTTTGGCGATCGCGACGACGCTAGCGGAGGAGGGCGCCCGGGTCGCGGTGATGGCCAGGGGCGTCGAAGCCCTCGACACGGCCACGGCGAAGCTTCGCGAGGCGGGTGCAGCCGACGCCGTCGGAATAAGCGTCGACATGGCCGACCCCGAGTCCATTGCCGCCGGCTTCGACACCGTGGACCAGCGGTGGGGGGAGATCAACAGCCTGATTCACACGGTCGGGCCGGGAGACGGGTACTTCGGAGATCTCGACGATGCGCAGTGGGAGCAGGCTTTCACGCTAGGCACGATGTCGGGTGTCCGGGTGATCCGGGCCGCGTTGCCGATGCTGCGGGCCGCGGAGTGGGGCAGGATCGTGACGCTCTCGGCGCACTCGATCCAGCGCCAGAACCCGCGGATCGTCGCCTACACCGCGTCGAAGGCGGCGCTCAGCAGCGTCACCAAGAATCTCTCGAAAAGCCTTGCCAAGGACGGAATTCTGGTCAACTGCATCTGCCCCGGCACGATCGTGACGGCAAGCTTCACAGAGGTGCTCAAGGATATTCTGGCCGCCGACGGGCTCGACGCCACCGATCCCACCGACGTGATGACCTGGATCGACAACAACTTCCATCAACCGTGCGATCTCGGCCGGGCCGGCCTGCCCGAGGAGATCGCATCGATCACCGTCTATCTGGCGTCGAGGCGCAACGGCTATGTCACCGGTGCCACCGTCAACGTGGACGGCGGCTCCGATTTCGTCTGAGCCTCGCCGGCAGAACTAGAGACCTGCGGAGCGGCGCACCTTGTTCACGGCTCCGCGCACCACCTGCTCGGTCGCGGCGAGCGGTGAGATCACCGACTCACCGAGGCCGACGATGCGTTCCACCCGCCCGACGATGCCCTCCATGCGGTCCACCACGGCGTTCAGGCGGGGGGCCAGCTGATTGATCTGGTTGATCGTCTCGTTGAAGCGCTCCAGGGTGGCGTCGAGGTTGGCCGTGGAGCTGTTGAGGTCCTCGAGCGTCTCGCTCAGCCCCTCCAGGATGGTGTCGACCTGCTCGACGGTGACGTCGGCGTTCAGCGCCGCCTGGGCAAGCTTCCTGATGCGTTCTGGTCCTGTGCGGACCGGTCGACCACCCTTGTCTGCCATGAGGGCCATTATGACCGCAGCCGGGGAACCGCTGGCCGTAACCCGGCGTCTGAACAGATGTGAACCAAGAGGAAACCGCGTCCCGGCAGTGCCCCGTGGATCCGCGAATGGTCATGGCCGGATCGGATACCAGGACCGCAAGGGCCGACTACGACGCAGGCTTTCGCGACGGACACGACGATGATCTCTCGGTCCTCTCGGGCTGAACGCTGGTCAGAACGGCGGTGGTTCGTCGTCCCTGGCGAGCCGTTCGGCTAGCAAGAACTGAATGCGGCGGTTGCGCGCGGCGTTGTGCTGACGTTCCAGCGCGATCCGATACGCCTTGTCCTCTGCGCGGGTCCGCCTGCGGGTTGGCATCTTCGCGCCGCGATGAAGGTCGCCTGGTCCGCTCGGGTGCGATGCCACCGTGATGTCGCCCGTGGGCCTACCTAGCTGTTCGAAGAACTCGGCACCGCCAGGGGTGGTGGTGTACGTCTGCCAGTTGGGCGCCGTCCATATGACAGTGCCGTCCGCGAATTGTCGGTCTGACCACCCGTCGGAGCCGCACCAGAAAGTCTTCAGCAGATGGTGAAAGCCGCAGAGCAGCTTCAAGTTCGACGGATGAGTGGGTCCCATGGGGTACGGGACCGTATGGTCGATCTGGCACGCGGATGCGGGCACATCGCAACCGGGAAAGCGGCACGTCAGGTCGCGCCATCGGATGAAACGAGCCAACGCCGCAGACGGCCGGTAGCCCTGCTCGGCGCAGGGTTCGGGTAGCGGAACCGGGCGGACCTGCGCGGTCGCGATCATCTCGCGCAACATCGAGGCGGGCACCGCGCCGAAGCCTGGCAGGTACCCCGGATTGTCCGACCGACCCTCGATCGTGGCCTGCTCGGCGATGACATTGATGACGACCTGACTGGTGGGCCCGCCGGGGGACCCGTTCTGGCAATCCTCGGCCCCGCAGCCGCACTCGAGCCGCATCTGCCCCGCGCTCATCGCCGTCATCGCGTCCGCACGGCGCTGCGAAACGGTGCGCGGATCGTCGCGGCATACGGTTGCGGCGATCTCGTCGAGTCGCGTGTCGAAAGCCATGCCGTCGGCGAAGGCGAGTTTGGCCCAGACCCCGACCATGCCAGGACCGATCGGACCGACCTCGACGTAGCGGTCGTCGTTGGGCGGCTTCGGTTCCCGAACTCCGTCCGGGTCGAACTTCTCCACCCACATGTCGATGCGTTCATGCAGTTTCGGCCCGGACAGCTTCATCCATTTCGGCGACCATTTCGCGAAAGCCGCGTCGAGCCGGGCGAGGCGATCATCGTCCTTGACGTTGGAGCTGCGGTTGACCAGAGCGGTCATCATCCGAAAGTCGATCTGCCCGCGCGCGAAGACTTCGGCGACCTTGGGCAAGCGCTCGTGCAGGTCGATCGCGTAGTGCAGGCGACTGGCGGCTCGCCCCCGGCTGATGTTGAGCGCCGCCGCGACCTCGGCGACCACATTGGCGTGGCCGTCGATCGCCCAATTCGCTCGTTCGTCGTCGTCCTCGGGGGCGCGGCGGGCGTAGAGCTCACCGATCGCCATGAGTTCACGGCCGCAGGCCGCGCTCTGCTCGCGCGAAGCCGCGGTGATGGACTCAACCAACGCCGCGTCGTCGAGCGTTTCGAACATGTGTGCGATACTAGTCGCGCCCACCGACATTGATTCTGTTCAACCGCATGTATCCGGGTCTCAGCAAGGAAGAAGTCTGGGCCGGCGAGCGGCGGATCGAGGCGTTCGTCGTAGAGCGGCACTGAGCTCCACCGCCTCAATCAGCCAAGCTTGCTTGCCGCTGCCTCGTCGAGCAGCCACACGGTCGCCTTGCGACCCACCGCACCCGCCGCGGGCACCTCGTCGGCGTCAGCACCGCCGATCGCCGCTGCAACCGCGTCGGCCTTCCCGTCGCCGGAGACCACCAGCCATACCTCCCGCGACCGTCGAACCGCGGGCAACGTCAACGTGATTCGGCGCGGCGGAGGCTTGGGGGAGTCCTCGACACCGACTACTAGACGCTCGGTCTCACGTACCGCTGGGGTGTGGGGGAACAGGGAGTTGATGTGCCCCTCGCCACCCATTCCGAGAAGATGTACGTCGAAGTCGGGGGCTGGCTGGCCGCCCTCGGCGTTGGCGGCCAGCACCTGCTCGTATGCGGCCGCGGCGGCGTCGAGGTCGTCGCCGAACTCCGCACCGCTGGCGGCCATCGGGTGCACGTTCCCATCCGGGATGCTCACACGATCCAGCAGCGCCTCACGGGCCTGCTTGTAATTGCGCTCGTCACCGTCTGCCGGCACGAAGCGATCGTCACCCCAGTAGAGATGCACCTTCGCCCAGTCGATCTCGGTGCCCTTCTCCGCCACGCGCTTCAGCAGATTGGTACCGGTGCCCCCGCCCGTCAGCACTATGTGCGCCGACCCACGCTTGTCGATGGCTGCGACGATGGCTGCGACAAGCCGATCACCTGCGGCCGCCACCAGTGTCGCGGCGTCCGGATAACGCTCGATGGTCGCGCTCATGCGTATTGCACCTTGTCGATTCCCTGCAGGGCCTCGTGGTAGATCTCATCGGGGTCGAGCCTGCGCAGATCCTCGGCCAGGCACTCTCTGGCTTCCCTGCGCGCCAACGGGATTCGCGCCTCGGGGCGGCTGGTGCGGCTCAGTGTCGCGGTGACGCCGGTCTGCGGCCGACGCAGAGTGATCGTCTCACCGTCGCGCATCAGCTCCACTTTCAGCTCGCCCACCTCGCGGTGCACCGGACCGTCGATGCGTGCGGCGAGCCAACCCGCGAGCACGTCGAGCGACGGCTCGTCCCGTAGACCCGAAACCACCGCAGAAGCGATCGGCGCGTGCGGTTCCTGGTCGACGGCCGCGGCCAGCAGGGCCCGCCAGTACGTGATCCGCGCCCAGCAGAGGTCGGTGTCTCCGGCGGTATAGCCGGCCAGTCGACCTTTGATCGCGGCCAACGGGTCCGAACACTGCGTCGCGTTGGTGATCCGACGGATCGCCAACCGGCCCAACGGATCCTTGGCGGGCACCGCAGGCCCACCAGCGGGCCACCACGCCACCACCGGTGTATCCGGCAACAAGAAGGGCAGCACCACGGCGCTCGCATGGTCGGCGAGCTCGCCGTACAGGCGCAGCCCGACGATCTCCCCGGCGCCGGCATCCCCGCCGACACGTAATTGCGCGTCCAAGCGCGCGTCGTCGGCGTTGCGGTCCCCGGGCACCACGATGATCACCCGGCAGGGGTGTTCGCGGCTGGCGAAGTTGGCGGCTTCGATGGATTCTTCCAGCAGCTCGTCGGAGTCGAGCGAGATCACCAGGGTGAGCACTCGGCTCAGCGTGATCGCACCGCCCTCCTCGCGCAGACCGGTGATCTTCTTGTTGATGTCGTTGGTGTTCGTATCCGGCAGGTCGACAATCATGGCCGCCTCCATTCCCGGCCCATGCGATGCAACATCTCGTCGGCCGAGGCCGGGCCCCAGGTACCCGATTCGTACGCCTCTGGCTTGCCGTGCGCGGCCCAGTAGTCCAGTACGGGATCCAGGATTTCCCAGGATAATTCGACCTCTCTGTTCACCGGGAACAGCGAGGGTTCACCGAGCAGCACGTCGAGTATCAGCCGCTCATAAGCTTCCGGGGAGTCCTCGGCGAACGCCGACCCGTAGGAGAAGTCCATGTTGACGTCGCGGACCTCCATGGCGCTACCGGGCACCTTGGAGCCGAACCGGGTCGTGATGCCCTCGTCCGGTTGAACCCTGATCACCAGTGCATTCTGGCCGAGTTCCTCGGTCATGGTCTTGTCGAAGGGCAGATGCGGTGCGCGCTTGAAGATCAGCGCGATCTCGGTCACCCTGCGCCCCAACCGTTTTCCGGTGCGCAGGAAGAACGGCACACCGGCCCACCGTCGGGTGTCCACCTCCAGGGCGATGGCCGCGTAGGTCTCGGTCTTCGAATCCTTCGAGAAGCCTTCTTCTTCGAGCAGACCAACCACCTTCTCGCTGCCCTGCCAACCCGAGGCGTACTGCCCACGCGCGGTGGTCTCGTTCAGTGGCTGCATCGGTCGTGTGGCCGAGAACACCTTGATCTTCTCGATCTGTAGTTCCTTCGGACCGAAGCTGACAGGCTCCTCCATGGCGGTCAGGGCCAGCAGCTGCAGGAGGTGGTTCTGGATGACGTCGCGCGCGGCACCGACTCCGTCGTAATAGCCTCCGCGTCCGCCGAGCCCGATGTCCTCGGCCATCGTGATCTGCACGCTGTCGACGTAGTTGTTGTTCCAAATCGGCTCGTACAGTTCGTTGGCGAACCGCAGCGCGAGGATGTTCTGCACCGTCTCCTTGCCGAGGTAGTGGTCGATGCGGAACACCGACTCCTCGGGGAACACGCTGTTGACGACCTCGTTGAGTTCCTGCGCACTCGCCAGGTCGTGGCCGAACGGCTTCTCGATCACCACCCGGCTCCAGCGACCCTCCTGTGGGTTGGCCAGCCCCGACTTGTGCAGCTGCTCGCACACCGGCTGGAACGCCTTCGGTGGAATGGACAGGTAGAAAACGTGATTGCCGCCCGTTCCGCGTTCGGCATCGAGTTTCTCGAGGGTCTCGGCAAGCCGGCCGAACGCCGCCTCGTCGTCGAACGTGCCCTGCACGAACCGGAAGCCTTCGGCCAGGCGGTCCCACACCTCCTGCCGGAACGGCGTGCGGGCATGCTTCTTCACCGCCTCGTAGACCACCTCACCGAAGTCCTCGTCGGCCCAGTCCCTTCGGGCGAATCCGATCAGCGAGAAGGACGGAGGCAGCAGGCCGCGGTTGGCCAAGTCGTAGATCGCCGGCATCAACTTCTTACGCGACAGGTCGCCGGTGACGCCGAAGATGACGATCCCGCAGGGCCCCGCGATCCGCGGCATCCGCTTGTCGCGCTTGTCGCGAAGCGGATTCACCCAGTCCGTCATTTCTTGGCGGCGTCGAGCTGTTCCTGCGTCGCCTCGAGCAACTCGAGCCACGACTTCTCGAACTTCTCCACACCCTCGTCCTCGAGGAGCCGGAACACGTCGGGTAGGTCGATACCGACGTCGGCCAGCTTGTCGAACAGCGCCTGCGATTCATCGGCCGTGCCCGTCACGGTGTCGCCGGTGATCACGCCGTGTTCGGCGACCGCGTCGATCGTCTTCTCCGGCATGGTGTTCACCGTGTTCGGGGCCACCAACTCGGTGACGTACAAGGTGTCCGAGTACTCCGGATTCTTGACGCCCGTGGAGGCCCACAGCGGACGTTGCACACGGGCGCCGTCACCCTTGAGCGCTTCGTAGCGTTTGCCCCCGACGAACACCTCTTCGTATGCGGCGTAGGCGAGTCGCGCGTTGGCGACACCTGCCTTACCCCGCAGATCCAGCGCCTCCTGCGATCCGATCTTCTCAAGGCGCTTGTCGATCTCGGTGTCCACCCGGGACACGAAGAACGAAGCGACCGAATGGATCTTGGACAGGTCGTGGCCGGCCTCCTTGGCCTTCTCCAGGCCTTCGAGGTAGGCATCCATCACGAGCCGGTGGCGTTCCACGGAGAAGATCAGCGTGACGTTGACCGAGATTCCTTCGGC
Organism: Mycolicibacterium flavescens; assembly: GCA_900637135.1. NCBI lineage: Bacteria > Bacillati > Actinomycetota > Actinomycetes > Mycobacteriales > Mycobacteriaceae > Mycobacterium > Mycolicibacterium flavescens. The sequence continues at coordinate 2,975,686 of LR134353.1, read as the reverse complement.
GATCACCGCCGTGATCGCGGGCAGGCCCGCCATCGTCGCAGGAATCTTGATCAGCAGGTTCGGCCGGTCGACGGTCTTCCACAGATCGATCGCCTGCAGGATGGTCTTGTCGGTGTCGTGCGCGACCCGGGGGTCCACCTCGATCGACACCCGGCCGTCGACGCCGTCGGAAAGCTCGTACTGCTTGGCCAATACGTCGCAGGCGTTGCGGACATCGTCGGTGGTGACGGTGCGGATCGTGGCGTCCACGTCCGCGCCCCGCTCGGCCAGCTCATTGACCTGATCGTCGTAGGCGTGTCCCTTGGACAGCGCGGCCTGGAAGATTGACGGGTTGGTGGTCACCCCGACGACACTCTTGGTGTCGATGAGCTCCTGCAGATTTCCTGTCTGCAGTCGGTCGCGCGACAGATCGTCGAGCCACACCGACACGCCTGCCTCGGATATTGCCGCGAGATTCGGATTCTGAGCCATAGCTGTGCCTTTCCTAGACCTCAGTTGTCTATCGATCGCTCCGCGGCGGCCACCACGGCCTCGGGGGTGAACCCGAACTCACGGAACAACGTCTTGTAGTCGGCGGACTCGCCGTAGTGCTCGATCGAGACGATCTCCCCGGTGTCGCCGACGAGCTTGTACCAGCTCTGCGCGACGGCCGCCTCGACCGCCACGCGCGCCGAAACGCTCGGAGGCAGAACCGAATCACGGTACTCGCGCGGTTGCGACTCGAACCATTCCACGCACGGCATCGACACCACGTAGGCCGTGATGTCCTTTTCCGCCAACTGCTTTCTCGCCTCCACCGCCAGCTGTAGTTCGGAGCCCGTCGCAATGATGATCACGTCCGCGTCGTCGGCGGGGTTACCGCCGCCGAGGACGTAGCCGCCGCGGGCCACCCCGTCGGCGTCGGTGCCCTCCAGCACCGGGATGCCCTGGCGGGTCAGGATGAAACCGACCGGACCGCTGCCGTTGCCGCGGGCGATGATGCTGCGCCAGGCGTACGCCGTTTCGTTGGGGTCGCCCGGCCGGACCACGGACAGGTTCGGGATCGCGCGCAGCGCCGCAAGGTGCTCGATCGGCTGGTGGGTCGGGCCGTCCTCACCGAGACCGATCGAGTCGTGGGTCCAGATGTAGATGGTGTCGATGTCCATCAGCGATGCAAGTCGCACAGCGGGCCGCATGTAATCAGAGAACTGCAGGAACGTGCCACCGAACGCGCGGGTCGGGCCGTGCAGCACGATGCCGGACAGGATCGCGCCCATCGCGTGTTCGCGGACGCCGAAGTGCAGCACGCGGCCATACCAGTCGGCCGTGAAGTCGTCGGTCGAGATGGACGGCGGGCCAAACGAATTCACGCCTTTGATCGTGGTGTTGTTACTGCCCGCAAGGTCGGCCGAACCGCCCCACAACTCGGGCAGCTTGGGCGCGACGTCGTTGAGGACCTGGCCGAACGCGGCGCGGGTGGCTAACGGCTTGGAGCCCGGCTCCCAATAGGTCAGGTCCGAATCCCAGCCGTCGGGCAGTTTCTGAGCCAGCAGCCGGTCCAGCAGTTCCTTGCGCTCGGGCTCACGCTCGGCCCATGCGTCGAAGTCGATCTGCCACTTCGCATGTGCCTCTTTGCCGCGATCCACCAGCTTGCGGGTGTGCTCGATGACCTCGGGCCGCACCTCGAAGGTCTTGTCGGGGTCAAAGCCGAGGATCTTCTTGGTGGCCGCGACCTCCTCCTCGCCGAGCGCCGAACCGTGCACGTCGCCGGTGTTCATCTTGTTGGGCGCCGGGTAGCCGATGATCGTGCGCAGCGCGATGAACGACGGTTTGTCGGTGACCTTCTTCGCCTCGACGATGGCCTGTTCGATGCCGACGACGTTCTCGCCGCCCTCCACCTCCTGCACGTGCCAGCCGTAGGCGCGGTAGCGGGCCGCGACGTCTTCGGACAGCGCGATATTGGTGTCGTGTTCGATCGAGATCTGGTTCTTGTCGTAGAACGCGATCAGGTTGCCTAGCTGCTGCGTGCCCGCCAGCGACGACGCCTCGCTGGTGATGCCTTCTTCGATGTCACCGTCGGAGGCGATCACATAGATGTAGTGGTCGAACGGGCTCTCACCCCACGGCACGTCGGGATCGAACAGACCGCGCTCGTAGCGCGAGGCCATCGCCATACCGACCGCGGATGCCAGACCCTGCCCGAGCGGGCCGGTGGTGATCTCCACGCCATCGGTGTGGCGGAACTCCGGATGGCCGGGGGTCTTGGACTTGAACGTCCGCAAGGCTTCGATGTCGTCCAGCTCGAGCCCGAATCCGCCGAGATAGAGCTGAATGTAGAGGGTCAGGCTGGAATGACCACACGACAACACGAAGCGGTCGCGGCCGAGCCAGTGCACGTCGCTGGGGTCGTGGCGCATCTGGCGCTGGAAAAGCGTGTAGGCCAGCGGCGCCAAACTCATCGCCGTTCCCGGGTGGCCGTTGCCGACCTTCTGCACCGCGTCGGCCGCCAGCACCCGGACGGTGTCGACCGCCACCGAGTCCAATTCGGTCCAGTCCTCTGGGTGGTTCGGGCGGGTCAGCGCGGAGATTTCTTCGAGTGTGGTCACAGGCGCACTCCTGGTCGGCATAGAGCATTTCTCAGCTGCACGTTCAACCACCCTAGTGCGGGATGGTCGTCCAATGCAGGCTGCCGGCGCGAGATGTCTGGGCAGGATTAGGCCGGTGTTGTCGTGCGGTCTACCATCGTCTGTAGTAGATGCCCGCGCGCTGGGACCATTTCGACAGGAGTAACTGCGTGAGAGTTCGCGACGTGCACCTCGTCGACGGGGCGCAGATTCGGATTCGCGACAAGTTCCTCGGCTACGTCTCACTGACCAAGCCGCGCGTCATCGAACTGCTTCTGGTCACCACGATCCCGGCCATGCTGCTGGCGAGCCGGGGCACGGTCGATCCGCTCCTAATTCTGAACACCCTGTTCGGCGGACTGCTGGCCGCGGCGGGCGCCAACGCATTGAACTGCGTTGCCGACGCCGACATTGACAAGGTCATGAAGCGCACCGAGCGCAGGCCGCTGGCGCGTGCCACGGTTCCGCGCAGTCACGCGCTGATCTTCGGGCTGGCCCTGTCCGTCGCGTCGTTCTTCTGGCTGTGGTGGACGACGAACATGCTGTCGGCCCATCTCGCCGGCGCGACGATCGCGTTCTACGTGCTCGTCTACACGCTGTTGCTCAAGCGCCGCACTTCGCAGAACGTGGTGTGGGGCGGCGCGGCCGGCTGCATGCCGGTGATGATCGGCTGGTCGGCGGTCACCGGGACGATCGCCTGGCCCGCGCTGGTCATGTTCGCCATCATCTTCTTCTGGACTCCGCCGCACACCTGGGCGCTGGCGATGCGCTACAAGGAGGACTACCGCGCCGCGGGCGTCCCGATGCTTCCCGCGGTCGCCACCGAACGCCAGGTCACCAAGCAGATCCTGATCTACACGTATCTGACGGTGGCCGCGACGCTCGCGCTGACGCCCGTCACGGGCTGGCTGTACGCGGCGGTGGCGCTGCTGGCGGGCGGATGGTTCCTGGTGATGGCGCACCAGCTCTACAACGGCGTGCGTCGCGGCGAGGCGGTCAAGCCGCTGCGGCTGTTCCTGCAGTCGAACAACTACCTCGCCGTGGTGTTCCTGGCCCTGGCGGTCGACTCCGTCCTGGCGCTGCCCACCGTTTTCTAGCCCTAGGGCACCAGCACCACCGAACCGACCGTCTTGCGGCCCTGCAGGTCGCGGTGCGCCTGCTCGGCATCGGCGAGCCGGTAGCGCTCACTGACCGTGATCGTCAGCGTGCCCGAGGCGATCGCATCGAGAAGTTCGCCCGCACGCCAGGCGAATTCGTCGGCCGTGCGGGTGTAGTGCACGAGTGTCGGACGGGTCAGGAACAGTGAGCCCGCGGCGTTGAGCAGCTGCGGGTCGAACGGCGGCACCGGTCCGCTCGAAGCGCCGAACAACGCCAACGTGCCCCGCACCCTGAGACTGGCCAGGCTGGCTTCGAACGTGGCCGCTCCCACCCCGTCGTACACGGCTGCGACGCCACCGTCGGTCATGTCTTTGATCTCGGCGCCGAACGCGGCCGGATCGTCGGGATAGTCGAGCACGTGCACCGCACCCGCCTGACGCGACAGCTCCGCCTTCTCCGGCGTCGAGACGGTGGTGATCACGCGTACCGCCATGCTTGTCGCCCATTGGGTGAGGATGAGCCCGACGCCGCCCGCGCCCGCGTGCACCAGAACCGAGTCGCCCTGCTGTACCGGATACAGCGACTTGATCAAGTAGTGCGCCGTCATACCCTTGAGCAGGGATGCGGCGGCCGCGTCGGGAGCCACGCCTTCGGGTACGTAGGCCACGAAATCAGCTGGGGCGAGACTGTATTCGGCATAGGCCCCGTTGGCTTGAGCGGTGACGACGCGATCGCCGACCTTCAGCGCGGCGACTTCTTCGCCGATCGCCGCCACGGTGCCGCACACCTCGTTGCCGACGATGAACGGCGTCTCCCGCGGGTACTGGCCCGACCGGAAGTAGGTGTCGAGGAAGTTCACGCCGATGGCCTCGGCCTTGATGAGCACCTCCCCGGGGCCCGGCGTGGGCTGTGTTTTCTCGACGTAGGTGAGGACTTCGGGTCCGCCGGTCTGGGCGACTTCGATGGCATGCATGGTTCTATCGTGCCAACTATGAAGCTTGCGCGGCCCGACGTGTTCCATCCGCGCATCGTGTTGGCCGGATGCCCCGCACTGCCGGAGGGGGACGGCGACGACGCCGGCCTGGTCGCGGCCCTGGGAAAGCACGGACTCCACGCGCGCTGGATGTCCTGGGATGACCCGGCGACCTTGAGGGCAGATCTGGTGATCCTGCGGGCGACGTGGGACTACATCGATCGGCTCGACGAGTTCCTGTCCTGGGCGCGACGGGTCCGCAACCTGCTGAACCCGGCCAGGGTGGTGCCCTGGAACACCGACAAGCGCTACCTGGCCGACCTGGCGGCAGCGGGTGTGCCGACGGTCCCGGGCCGATTCTTCGACCCCGGCGACGCGGTGAGGCTGCCGAACAGTGCCGAAGTCGTGGTGAAACCTGCTGTCGGCGTGGGATCGGTTGACACCCTTCGCTTTTCGAATCGGGAGGATGCGCGGCGCCATGCCGACCGGTTGCTGGCGGCCGGTCGGACCGTATTGATCCAGCCCTACGACCCGGGCATCGAAGACGGCGAGACCGCATTGGTGTTCATCGGCGGCGCGCAGTCGCACGCCTTCAGGAAGGGCCCGATCCTGCAGCGCCCCGGCGAGGCGCCTCCGTTCGACGAGTCGGGCACCTACGCACAGGAGTCCCTCAGCCCCGCCGATCCCGATTTCGAGGTCTGGGACGTCGGGCACCAGGCACTTGCGGCGGCGGCTGCGCACCTCGACCTCTCCGCGGAGGAGTTGCTCTACGCGCGCGTCGACGTCATCGGCGGGCGCGCGGACCCGCGCGTGCTGGAAGTCGAACTCGTCGAACCGTCGCTGGGCTGGATGCAGCTGGACGAAACGACCAGAGGCCGACAGCAGCGCGAGTTCGTCGTCGCCGTCGAATCAGCGCTCGACCGGTTCGGGCTTGGCCCGCTCTCGCATCGACGCCCATAGCGCGGCGGTCGCCGCGGTGCAGAGCGCGGCACCCGCGACGTGCACCGCCACCAACGCGGCGGGTACACCGGTGAAAAACTGCACCGTGCCGACCAAACCCTGACACACCACCAGCGCGACAAGGACAACCAGCCGCAGCAGGACCGGACGGGGTGCGCGCACCGCCAACAGGCCGAAGCCGAGGCCGATCAGCAGCGACAGGTAAGCCACCATCAGCGCCGAGTGAGCGTGCACCAGCGTGGTGATCTCGACCTCGAGGCGGGGGATCGTGCGGTCCACGCTCTTGTCGCCGGCATGTGGGCCCGCGCCGGTCACCAGCGTGCCCGTCACCAGCACGGCGGCCAGGGCCGCGGCACTGAGGAGGGCCAGCTGCCGCAACGCTTTTGGCGCCCGCCGGACGAGGACCCCGTCGTCCGGCTCGCCGATCTTGACGAACAACAGCACCGACAGCCAGACCATGGTCATCGACGCCAGCAGGTGAATCGCGACCGTCCACCACAGCAGCCCGGTCAACACCGTTATGCCGCCGATCACCGCCTGGACCACCGTCGACACCGGCATCAGCCACGCGTAGACGAGCACCTCGCGGCGGCGACGGGCCCGCGTCACGGCCAGCACGGCAGCCGCCGCGGTGAGCACGACGAGGAAGGTGACCATCCGGTTGCCGAACTCGACCGCCTGATGCACCACCGGCACCTCGGCGACCGGCACCGGTGTGAAACTGCCCGGGAAACACTGCGGCCACGTCGGACAGCCCAGGCCGGACGCGGTGACACGGACGATGGCGCCCGTCACCGAGATCCCGCCCTGGGTCAGGATGACGAGGAACGCGATGACGCGCTGGGCCCGCAGGCTCGGCAGCGGCAGCAGATCGACCAGCCGCAAAAAGGCACGTCGCACGGTTCGATGGTAGAGCAGCGCAACTACAAGCCGTAGTAGCGGGTGAGCGGCTACCGCGGCGACACGAACGGCACCAGCACCTCATCGACCAGTTGCACCGCCAGATCGTCGTCGATGCGGTCGCCGGTGATCAGCAGCCGATGCCACAGCACGCTCTGTCCCAATTCGCGGGCGATCTCGACGGGAACGTCGGCGCGCACGTCGCCGCGGGCGATACCGCGCGCCAGCAGTGCGGCCATTTCCTGCTTTCGCCAGCCGATGACGCCGTTGCGGAAGGCCTCGGTGAGGTCCGGATCGTGCGCGCCCGCCGCGATCGCGGCCCGAATCACCGGTGCCCGAGGGCCGGTGAACAACGCGGCCCATCCACGCAACACAGCGAGCATGTCGCCGCGGTAACTGCCCGTGTCCTCGTGCGGAATCGCGTCGGTGGCGATGTCGAGCAGGGTGTCTCGGAGCAGTGCGGTGGCGTCCGGCCAGCGCCGGTACAGCACGGGTTTGCTCGTCGCGGCTGCCGCGGCGACGGCCTCCATCGTGACGCCGGCCGGACCGTGCCGGCCGAGCACGTCGAGCACGGCGTCACGGATAGCGGCGTCGAGTTCCTGTCCGCGGCGACGCGGCATTCGACACTCCTTTCAGGAAACGCTTGCGTATCTTATCGCGGGAGTTTAGTGTCATGCTTAAGAAACGCTTCCGTATCTTAGGAGGATCTCATGGTGCGTCCGGTGCTCTATCCGTTGCGTTCCGTCGACACCGCGACGGTGCAGTATCTCGACCATCGCCACGGCAGGCGCCGCATCACCATCGACCACCGGCCGTTGGCCGGCGTCACCCCGGCGATGCTGCTGGACTGGTTCACGCACCTGGGCGAAACGATGGTGTACGGGGGAGAGGTCATCGACCGCTATCTCGCCTGGCATCCGATCGATCACATCCATTGGGCACTGGCGCGTCCGGCGCCAGGAGGTGGAGCGGCCGACGGTGCGCGTTTCCGCATGGTCGAGGCGTTCGGCGGTCGACCCGAGTACCGGATCGACGAGGTCGCGCGGGTCGAGAAGCTCGACGAGACCGGTATCCGACTGGTCAAACGGGTTGCGGGAATTGCGATCTTCCAGCTCGAGCACACCTGGTCTGCGGGCGCCGACGGTGCCCATTACGTGACGGTGATGGATCTCGGCGCACGCGCGCCGCTTTTCTCTGTCGTCAACAGCGTCGTGCGCCGACGATTCCCGGCGAACAAAGTGCGCGCGTGGGTGAAGCACAACATCGAAGAGGTCGGACAGCTCGAATACCTGCTGCCGCTGTTGGCTTCAGGTGAAGCGGAACCAGCGCAGCGCGCACAGCGCGGCGACGGCGCCCCAGACCGCGAGCACCAGAAGGCCGAACCAGTCCACTGACAACGTCATCGCCCGGGTCAGCGCTTCGGTGAGGGCGCCGGACGGCGTCAACCGGGCCACCCACTGCGCGGCGGACGGCACCATGCCGCCCTCGAGCGTCAGCGCGCCGAGCCCCGCGAAGACAAACCACAGCAGGTTCGCCAAGGCCAGGACGATCTCGGCGCGCAGAGTGCCGCCGAGCAGCAGGCCCAACGCTGCGAAAACCGCTGTGCCCAAAGCGATCACCGCCGCGCCGAGCGCAAGCCCCGCCAGGTGCGGTCGCCAGCCGAGCGCCACCCCGATGGTGCCCAACACGATCGCCTGCAGGAACACGACCGCCACCACCGCCAGCGACTTGCCCGCGATGATGCCCCACACCGGAAGCGCCGTGGCGCCAAGGCGTTTGAGGGCCCCGTAGCGGCGATCGAATGCCACGGCGATCGCCTGCCCGGTGAACGCGGTGGAGATCACGGCCAGCGCCATGATCGCGGGCACGAACGTCGCCGCCCGGTTCGGCCCGAACGACCCCAGTGGCAGCAGCGTCAAGCCCACCAACAAGGTGATGGGGATGAACATCGTCAACAGGAGCTGCTCGCCGTTGCGCAGCAGCAGCCGCAGCTCCAGGCCGAATTGCGCGGCGAGCATCTTCTGCACGGTCGCCGGTCCCGGATCGGGCGTGAAGGTGCCTGGCGCAAAGCGATTCGTCATCACGGCCGTAACTCCCGCCCGGTCAGGTCGAGGAACACGTCCTCGAGGCTGCGCTGTTCGACGCGCATATCGGTGGCCAGTACGTCCAGACGTGCGCACCACGCCGTCACCGTCGCCAACACCTGCGGGTCGATCGCGCCCTCCACCAGGTATTCGCCAGGGGCGGTCTCGGTTGCCTTGTAACTCTCGGGCAGTGCGGAAACCAGCAGCGACAGGTCGAGCATGCGCGGCGCGCGGAAGCGCAACTGGTTCTCGGCGCCGCTGCGCATCAGCTCCTCGGGCGAACCGGTGGCCACCGGCACGCCGTGGTCGATGATCATGATGCGATCCGCCAGCTCCTCGGCCTCGGTGAGCTGATGGGTCGTCAGCACCACGGTCACGCCGTCGCGACGCAGCGCATCGATTAAGTCCCACACCACGATTCGGGCATGGGCGTCCATACCCGCGGTCGGCTCGTCGAGGAACACCAACTCCGGGCGACCGACCACCGCACAGGCGAGCGCCAACCGCTGCTGCTGGCCACCGGACAGCCGCCGGTAGGTTGTGCGGGCCGCCTCGGTCAGTCCGAGGGTGTTCATCAGCCATGCCGGATCGAGCGGGTTGGCCGCGTAGGACGCCACCAGGTTGAGCATCTCGCCGGCGCGGGCCGCCGGGTAACCTCCGCCGCCCTGCAGCATCACGCCGATGCGCTCACGCAACCGGGCGTTGTCGCCGAACGGATCCAGGCCGAGGATCTCGATCGAGCCGGAGTCGGGCCTGATGAAGCCCTCGCACATCTCCACGGTGGTGGTCTTGCCTGCGCCGTTCGGCCCGAGCAGCGCGAACACCTCGGCGGCCCCTACCTCCAGGTCGAGTTCGGACACCGCGACCGTCGACCCGTAGCGCTTCGTGACCCCGCGCAGGCGTACGGGGGCGGGGGACGACGCCCCGGATCCAGAGTGGGTCACGGGGACTCAGCGTATGCGTCGGGCCGCGCGGGCTGTGGCTGCGGTGGCGGCGGTCGTTCATGCGGCGGGCTCGCCACGCTGCGCCAGGGCAGCCGGTTGTAGGTGAGCAGAAACAGCGCGACGACGATCACCGTGCTCGCCGCGGTCGCGAGCAGAATCTGGAAGACCGTGAAACGGTCGCCGTTGGCGGTCGGGCCGAAGATGCCGACGGCCAGCGTCACCACGATCGTCGTGCTGCGGAAGGCCGGCCGGGTGGCCCACGCCGCGAGGGGCAGGACGGCCCACAGCACGTACCAGGGCTGGACGACCGGGAACAGCAGCACCGTCATACCCAGCGCGACGCCGAGCCCGCCCACCGGATGAAGGCGTCCCCGGAGCACCAGCAGCAACAGCCAGGTCACCAGGATCGCGATGATGAACACGCCGATCGCACGGGTGAGCCCCAGCACCGCCGTGGTGTGATCGCCGAGCCCCAGCAGGATGCCGACCTGACCGGTGCCCAGGGCCAACAGGGTGGGCAGCGACATCCAGCTACGCACGACGTTCGCCGTGCCCAGCGTGTTGAGCCAGCCGAACCCGAGGCCACTTGCCCACCCGATCAGCGCCATCACCACCACCGACACCGCCGTCAACGACCCGCCGGCCAAGAAGAACGCCTTGACCGTGCCGCCCCAGCGGCAGGCCAGCGCCATCGCCACGAATCCCAGCGCCAGCAGCGACGGCAGTTTGACCTGCGACGACAGCGTGATCAGCACCACGCCGACCAACAGCATCGTCAGCGGCCACCATCGTGCCCACTGCTCGCGGCCGTCCGGCCAGGACAACGGCCTGGGAAGCAGCGGCGCAGCGGCGTCGACCCCGCGCAGCGCGAACTCGGTGCCTGCCAGCATCAGGCCGAGCATCAGCGCTTCGTTGTGGATGCCCCCGACCAGATGCATGATCAGCAGCGGATTGGCGGCGCCGAGCCACAGCGCGCTCACCTCGGCGACGCCGCAGCGCCGGGCGAGGCGTGGGGTCGCCCAGACGATCAGGCCCACGCCGAACAGCACGACCAACCGGTGGCACAGCACGGCGGCGACGATGTTCTCACCGGTCAACGCCGAGATACCCTGACCGATCCACAGGAACAGCGGCCCGTACGGCGCGGGTGTCTCGCGCCACATGTTCGGCACCGAGAGCGTGAACACGTGGTCCAGACCCAGGCCGGTGGCCGGGCCGACCCGGTACGGGTCGAGGCCTTTGACGCCGATCTCGCTCTGCGCCAGATAGGAGTACACGTCGCGGCTGTACATCGGCGGCGCGATGAGCAGCGGCAGCACCCACAGCCACAACAGCCGGTCGAGCTGGCTGCGCGACATCCGCCGGTCACCCAGGGTGAACCGCCCGAGCATCAGCCAGGCCAGCGCCATCATCACCGCGCCGGTCGTGGTCATAGTCAGGCTCACGGTCTGCAGGCGCGAGGGTAGGTTGAGCAGCCGCACGCCGAACGTCGGGTCCTGCACCACCGGCCTGGCCCCGACGCCCAGCGCGCCGATCGCCATCAAGACGGTGCCGGCCGCTCCGAACAGCCGGGTCCGGCGCAGCGCGATGACCTCGGCATCGTTGAGGGGTGATCCCACCGGGGGTTCGTCGGCGTGCCAACGGGCGATCGACGAGCTGAACGACGGGAGGCGGGCTGCCACCTCAGCAGCGTAACCGTCGGCGTTATGGCTCAAGTCACGCTAAGGGTGCCCTTGCTTTACAGGGGTTTCCGAATTCCGTCACAATAGTGTTGTGAAATTCGGTCCGGAGGCAGGAGCCGATCGCCACACGCGTGGGGCGATCGTGCAATTGCTGCTCGAATCTGGGCCCATCACCGCCGGTGAGATCGGCGAACAGCTCGGAATCTCGGCCGCAGGCGTGCGTCGCCACCTCGACGCCTTGATCGAGGCCGGCGACGCGCAGGCCAGCGCCGCAGCGGCCTGGCAGCACACCGGACGCGGCAGGCCCGCGAAGCGGTATCGGCTCACTGCGGCGGGTCGTGCCAAGCTCGGCCACGCCTACGACGACCTGGCCGCGGCGGCCATTCGTCAGCTGCGCGAGATCGGCGGCGACGACGCCGTGCGGACCTTCGCGCGGCGCCGTATCGACGGGATCCTCGCGGGAGTAACCGAGGGGCCCGATGACGTTGGATCTAAAGCCGACCGGGTGGCCGACGCGCTAACCAAGGCCGGCTACGCGACCAGTGTGACTTCGGTGACACCGGCGCCTGGATCGATCCACGGAATCCAGCTGTGTCAGCATCACTGTCCGGTCTCACACGTCGCGGAGGAGTTCCCCGAGCTGTGTGAGACCGAGCGTGAGGCGTTCGCGGAGATTCTGGGAACCCACGTGCAGAGGCTCGCCACCATCGTCAACGGCGACTTCGCGTGCACCACGCACGTACCCCTGGTCGAAAAGATCAGTGCTTCAGCCCCAACAGCCCCCACTAACAAACAAGGAGCGTCGAGATGACGACGACACCCGAGGTCCACAAGGTAGGCGAACCGCTCAGCCAGGACGAGGCGATCGCCTCGCTGGGCCGGTACGGCTACGGCTGGGTGGACTCCGACGTCGCGGGCGCCAGCGCGCAGCGCGGGCTGTCCGAGGCGGTGGTTCGTGACATCTCCGCCAAGAAGGACGAGCCGCAGTGGATGCTCGACATCCGGCTGAAGGCGCTGCGCACCTTCGAGAAGAAGCCGATGCCGAACTGGGGTTCCAACCTCGAGGGCATCCACTTCGACAACATCAAGTACTTCGTGCGGTCCACGGAGAAGCAGGCGGCCACGTGGGACGACCTGCCCGAGGACATCCGCAACACCTACGACAAGCTGGGCATCCCGGAGGCGGAGAAGCAGCGGCTGGTCTCCGGTGTCGCGGCCCAGTACGAGTCCGAGGTGGTCTACCACCAGATCCGCGAGGACCTGGAGGCGCAGGGCGTCATCTTCCTCGACACCGACACCGCGCTGCGTGAGCACCCGGACATCTTCAAGCAGTACTTCGGCACCGTGATCCCGGCCGGCGACAACAAGTTCTCCGCGCTGAACACCGCCGTCTGGTCGGGCGGTTCGTTCATCTACGTCCCGCCCGGTGTACACGTCGACATACCGCTGCAGGCCTACTTCCGGATCAACACCGAGAACATGGGCCAGTTCGAGCGCACGCTGATCATCGTCGACGAGGGTGCCTACGTGCACTACGTCGAGGGCTGCACCGCGCCCATCTACAAGAGTGACTCGTTGCACTCGGCGGTTGTCGAGATCATCGTCAAGTCCGGCGGCCGCTGCCGCTACACGACCATCCAGAACTGGTCGAACAACGTCTACAACCTGGTCACCAAGCGGGCCAGGGCGGAGGCCGGCGCGACGATGGAGTGGGTCGACGGCAACATCGGCTCCAAGGTCACCATGAAGTACCCCGCAGTGTGGATGACCGGTGAGCACGCTCGCGGTGAGGTGCTCTCGGTGGCGTTCGCCGGCGAGGGTCAGCACCAGGACACCGGTGCCAAGATGCTGCACCTGGCGCCGAACACGTCGAGCAACATCGTGTCCAAGTCCGTCGCGCGCGGCGGTGGCCGGGCCTCTTACCGCGGCCTGGTCCAGGTCAACAAGGGCGCCCACGGATCGCGGTCGAGCGTGAAATGCGATGCGCTGCTTGTCGACACGATCAGCCGCTCCGACACCTACCCGTACGTCGACATCCGCGAGGACGACGTCACGATGGGCCACGAGGCCACGGTGTCCAAGGTCAGCGAGGATCAGCTGTTCTACCTGATGAGCCGCGGCCTGACCGAGGACGAGGCGATGGCGATGGTGGTGCGCGGCTTCGTCGAGCCGATCGCCAAGGAGCTCCCGATGGAATACGCGTTGGAGCTCAACCGGCTGATCGAACTGCAGATGGAAGGCGCGGTTGGATAGTGACGGCACAGAATCTGACCACTGCGATCGAGGGGACACCGGCCGGGTCGGCACTCAACAAGGGCGAGATCTTCACGTCGTTCGACGTGAACGCCTTCGAGGTTCCCGGCGGTCGCGACGAGATCTGGCGGTTCACGCCGTTGAAGCGCCTGCGCGGTCTGCACGACGGATCCGCGGTCGCCTCCGGTAGCACCGGCATCACCGTGAGCGAGCGCCCCGGCGTCACCATCGAGACGGTCGGCCGCGACGACGAGCGGCTCGGCCAGGGCGGCGTGCCCGCCGACCGCGTTGCGGCACAGGCGTACTCGTCGTTCGACAGCGCGACGATCGTCACGGTGGGCCGTGACACCGAGGTCGCCGAACCGATCGAGATCGACATCGACGGTCCCGGCGAGGGTGCGGTCGCCTACGGGCATCTGCAGATCCGCGTCGAAGAACTCTCCCGCGCGATCGTCGTGGTGGACCTGCGCGGCAGCGGGACCTACGCCGACAACGTCGAGATCATCGTCGGCGATTCGGCAGGCCTCGGGGTGATCTGGATCGCCGACTGGGCCGACGACACCGTCCACGTCAGCGCACATCACGCGCGCCTCGGCAAGGACGCCGTGCTTGGCCACGTCAACGTGACGCTCGGCGGGGACGTGGTGCGGACGACGGCGAACGTGCGTTTCACCGCGCCCGGCGGCGACGCCAAGATGCTCGGCACGTACTTCGCCGACGACGGCCAGCACTTCGAGTCGCGGCTGCTGGTCGACCACGCCCACCCGAACTGCAAGTCTGATGTGCTGTACAAAGGTGCGCTGCAAGGTGATCCGGAATCCAACCTGCCCGATGCGCACACCGTGTGGGTCGGTGACGTGTTGATCCGCGCGGAGGCCACCGGCACCGACACCTTCGAGGTGAACCGCAACCTGCTGCTCACCGACGGCGCTCGCGCCGACTCGGTGCCCAACCTCGAGATCGAGACGGGCGAGATCGTCGGAGCCGGACACGCCAGTGCCACCGGGCGTTTCGACGACGAGCAGTTGTTCTATCTGCGGGCCCGCGGCATCCCCGAGGACCAGGCGCGACGTTTGGTGGTGCGCGGCTTCTTCAACGAGATCATCGCGAAGATCGCCGTGCCCGCGGTGCGCGAGCGCCTCACCGAAGCAATCGAACGAGAACTAGCGATCACGGAATCGAGAACAGTCCAATCATGACCACACTTGAAGTCAAAGACCTGCACGTCTCGGTGCAAACGCCTGAGCAGACCGAGATCCCGATCCTCAAGGGTGTCGACCTGACCGTGAGGTCGGGGGAGACCCACGCGGTGATGGGACCCAACGGCTCCGGCAAGTCCACGCTATCCTACGCGATCGCCGGTCACCCCAAGTACACGGTGACGTCCGGTTCGATCACGCTGGACGGCCAGGACGTGCTGGAGATGAGCATCGACGAACGCGCCCGCGCCGGCCTGTTCCTCGCGATGCAGTACCCGGTCGAGGTGCCGGGTGTGTCGATGTCGAACTTCCTGCGCACGGCCGCCACAGCCGTACGCGGTGAGGCGCCGAAGCTGCGGCACTGGGTCAAAGAGGTCAAGTCGGCGATGAGCGATCTCGACATCGACCAGTCGTTCTCCGAACGCAGTGTCAACGAGGGTTTCTCCGGCGGTGAGAAGAAGCGTCACGAGATCCTGCAGCTGGCGCTGCTCAAGCCGAAGATCGCGATCCTCGACGAGACCGACTCCGGCCTGGACGTCGACGCGCTGCGGGTGGTCAGCGAGGGCGTCAACCGGTACGCCGAGACCGAGAACGGTGGCGTGCTGTTGATCACCCACTACACCCGCATCCTGCGCTACATCCAGCCGCAGTTCGTGCACGTGTTCGTCGACGGACGCATCGTGACCTCCGGTGGTCCAGAGCTCGCCGACGAGCTCGAGGAGAAGGGCTACGTCCGCTTCACGCAGACGGCGGCCGCGGAGGCCTAGCCATGACCGCCACCGTTCGCCCGCTGGATCTGACCGCCGTCCGCGCGGACTTCCCGATCCTGAAGAAGCAGATGCGCGGCGGAAACACGTTGGCGTATCTGGATTCCGGGGCTACCTCGCAACGGCCGGTGCAGGTCCTCGACGCCGAGCGCGAGTTCCTGGTGACCTCCAACGGCGCGGTGCACCGCGGCGCGCACCAGTTGATGGAGGAGGCGACCGACGCCTACGAGGACGGCCGCGCCGACATCGCGGCATTCGTCGGTGCCGATGCCGATGAGTTGGTGTTCACCAAGAACGCGACCGAGGCGATCAACCTGGTCTCGTACGCGGTGGGGGACACGCGGTTCGATCACGCCGTCGGGCCCGGCGATGTGATCGTGACGACCGAACTCGAACACCACGCCAACCTGGTTCCCTGGCAGGAGTTGGCGCGCCGGACGGGCGCCACGCTCAAGTGGTACGGCGTCACCGATGACGGACGCATCGACCTGGACTCGCTGCAGCTCGATGAGCGTGTGAAACTCGTTGCATTCAGCCATCATTCGAATGTCACCGGCGCCCTGGCGCCGGTTGGCGAGCTGGTTGCGCGCGCCAGGGCCGTCGGCGCGTTGACCCTGCTCGACGCCTGCCAGTCGGTGCCGCACCAGCCCGTCGACCTGCATGCGCTCGACGTGGACTACGCGGCGTTCTCCGGGCACAAGATGCTGGGACCGACCGGGATCGGCGTGCTGTACGGGCGGTCTGCGCTGATGAACGCGATGCCACCGTTTCTGACGGGCGGCTCGATGATCGAGACCGTGACGATGGAAGAGACGACGTACGCGCCTGCGCCGCAGCGCTTCGAGGCCGGAACGCCGGTGACGTCGCAAGTGGTCGGGTTGGCTGCCGCCGCGCGCTACTTGCGCGAGATCGGCATGGGCGCCGTCGAGGCGCACGAATCCGAGCTCGTGGCGGCCGCGTTGGAGGGACTGACCGCGATCGACGGCGTGCGCATCATCGGTCCGACGTCGCTGGAGAATCGGGGCTCGCCGGTCAGTTTCGTCGTCGACGGCGTGCATGCGCACGACGTTGGGCAGGTGCTCGACGACGAGGGCGTGGCGGTGCGCGTCGGTCATCATTGCGCGTGGCCGCTGCATCGGCGGTTCGGGATCGCCGCGACCGCACGGGCGTCGTTCGCGGTGTACAACACCTCCGACGAGGTCGATCGGTTGGTAGCCGGTGTGCGCCGCGCCGTCGAATTCTTCAGCAGGGACTGACGTGCGGCTGGATCAGATCTATCAGGAAGTGATCCTCGATCACTACAAACACCCGCACAACCGCGGATTGCGCGAGCCCTACGGCGCGCAGGTTCACCACGTCAACCCGACGTGTGGTGACGAGGTGACCCTGCGGGTGGCGTTGTCCGACGACGGTGAGCAGGTGGTCGACATCTCCTATGACGGGCAGGGCTGTTCGATCAGCCAGGCCTCGACGTCGGTGCTGACCGATCAGGTGATCGGCCAGAGCGTCGGCGACGCACTCAAGACCGTCGCCGCGTTCAGCGAGTTGATCTCCTCGCGCGGGACTGTCGAGGGCGACGAGGACGTCATCGGGGACGGCATCGCGTTCGCCGGTGTCGCGAAGTATCCGGCGCGGGTCAAGTGCGCGTTGCTGGGGTGGATGGCTTTCAAAGATGCACTGTCACAGGCATCGGAAGGATTTCAGGAGGCAGGATGAGTGACACCGCAGTACCCAACGAGGAACTGTTGTTCGACCTCGAGGAGGCGATGCGCGACGTCGTCGACCCCGAGCTCGGTATCAACGTGGTCGATCTGGGCCTGGTCTATGGAATCAACGTCGAGCAGGGGGAGCAGGGCAAGGTCGCGTTGATCGACATGACGTTGACCTCGGCGGCCTGTCCGCTGACCGATGTGATCGAGGACCAGTCGCGCACAGCGCTGGTCGGGGCGGGGCTGGTCAACGAACTGAAGATCAACTGGGTCTGGAACCCGCCGTGGGGCCCGGACAAGATCACCGAGGACGGCCGCGAGCAGCTGCGCGCGCTCGGTTTCACGGTCTAGCTCAGGCGGCGTCGGGTTCGGCGCGCGGCGTCCGTACGCTCGATGCGATATGACGCACCCTTACGTGGCCACCCGCCGCCAACTGCGCGGGGTGGCCGAAAGCCTGATCGCCGGCCCGCAATACCGGTCCGCGGGCACGATCAGGCTCGCCGTGCGGCCTGACGGATTCGCCGCGGTCGCCCTACCCCTGTCGGTGCACGGTACCGACCTGGTGTTTCCGGACGGGAGTGTTCCGCTGGCCGGCCGCGTCGAAGCCATCGCGGAGGCGGCCGGTGTGGTGCCCGGCCCTCCGGACGACGTCTACCAGATCGTCGACCCGTTGCCCACCGACGCCGATCTCGAGCTCGATCCCGAAGCCGCGGCGTGGCTTCAGCGTTCGCACTACGCCGGCGGGTATGCGTTGAAACATGTTTTACCGGAGCAGCATCCGACGCTGTGGCCGGAACACTTCGACGTCGCCGCCGTCGAAGACGAGGTGAACTACGGGGTCTCGGCCGGTGACGAAACCCATCCGACGCCGTATGCATACGTCGGCCCGTGGCAACAGCGGACGGGTCCGTTCTGGAACGCGCCGTTCGGCGCCCTGTATCCACTCGACGCCACACATGACGTCGACACGTTGGCCGCCCGGATCACCGACTTCTTCGAGCGTGGCCGCACTGAACTGGGTATCCGTCCGTAGGCTGGGAACAGACAGCTGACGATCAGCGTTAGGAATCAACGTGGCTACCCAAGACATCACTGCCGAACAGTTCAACAACACCATCAACGACAACGAGATCGTGCTGGTGGATTTCTGGGCGTCGTGGTGTGGCCCGTGTAAGGCGTTTGCGCCCACGTTCGCGGCGTCCTCCGAACAACACCCCGACGTGGTGTACGCCAAAGTCGACACCGAGGCCGAGCAGGAGCTGGCCGCCGCGGCCGACATCCGGTCCATCCCCACGCTGATGGCGTTCAAGAAGGGCAAGCTGGTGTTCAACCAGGCAGGCGCGTTGCCGCCGGCCGCCCTGGAGGAACTGGTTCAGCGCGTCAAGGAGTTCGACATCGACGCGGCGATCGCCGCGCAGGACAACGGTCAGCCGGAGTGAATGTCCGCACGCGATAGCGTGCATGCGTGAGCGAGCGAGCAGACAACAACACCGACGATCACAAGGGCGGCTTCGTCCTGGTCGACCGACCGCGCCCCGGCATCGCGTTGGTCACGCTGAACCGTCCCGAGCGAATGAACTCCATGGCGTTCGACGTCATGGTTCCCCTCAAGAAGGTGCTCGACGAGCTGACCTACGACAACTCCGTGCGGGCGGTCGTGCTCACCGGCGCGGGCCGCGGGTTCTCCTCGGGGGCGGATCACAAGTCGGCCGGTTCCGTGCCGCACATCGACGGGTTGACCCGGCCGACGTTCGCGCTGCGCTCGATGGAGGTGCTCGACGACGTCATCCTGTCCCTGCGCAAGATGCACCAGCCGGTCATCGCGGCGGTCAACGGCGCCGCGATCGGCGGGGGCTTGTGCCTGGCGTTGGCCTGCGACATCCGCGTGGCAGCCGACGGTGCCTACTTCCGCGCGGCCGGCATCAACAACGGCCTGACCGCCAGCGAGCTGGGGTTGTCCTATCTGCTTCCGCGCGCCATCGGCACGTCGCGGGCGTTCGAGCTGATGCTGACCGGACGTGACGTCGACGCCGCGGAGGCCGAACGCATCGGCCTGGTGTCGCGCGCGGTGCCCGGCGAGGACCTGCTCGAGGTTTGCTACCAGATGGGGGAGCGCATCGCGGCGTTCTCCCGGCCCGGAATCGAGTTGACCAAGCGCACACTTTGGAGTGGACTGGACGCCGGTAGCCTGGAAGGGCATATGCAAGCCGAGGGTCTCGGACAACTGTTCGTCCGTTTGCTCACCGCCAACTTCGAAGAAGCGGTGGCGGCGCGCGCCGAAAAGCGGGCCCCCGCATTCACCGACGACAAGTAAGGACGGCACAGCGTGATCACCGCAACGGACCTCGAGGTCCGCGCTGGGGCGCGCACATTGCTGTCCACCGACGGAACTGCGCTTCGCGTCCAGCCTGGCGACCGGATCGGACTGGTCGGCCGCAACGGCGCGGGTAAGACCACCACGATGCGCATCCTCGCCGGCGAGGGCGAGCCGTATGCGGGCGACATCATCCGCAACGGCGAGATCGGTTATCTGCCACAGGATCCCAGGGAAGGCGACCTGGACGTGCTCGCCAGGGACCGGGTCCTGTCGGCGCGCGGCCTGGACACCCTGCTTGCCGACCTCGAGAAGCAGCAGCTGCTGATGGCCGAAGTCGCCGACGACGCTGCCCGCGACAAGGCCGTGCGAAAGTACGGCCAGCTCGAGGAGCGGTTCGCGGCACTGGGCGGTTACGCCGCCGAGAGCGAGGCGGGCCGGATCTGCGCGAGCCTCGGGCTGCCGGAGCGGGTCCTCACCCAACCGCTGCGCACACTCTCCGGCGGGCAGCGCCGGCGCGTGGAGCTGGCCCGGATCCTGTTCGCCGCCTCCGACAGTGGCGCGGGCTCGAGCACGACGCTGCTGCTCGACGAACCGACCAACCACCTCGACGCCGACTCCATCGGCTGGCTGCGCGACTTCCTGCAGAACCATCCCGGTGGCCTGGTGGTCATCAGCCACAACGTCGATCTGCTGGCCGACGTGGTGAACCGGGTGTGGTTCCTCGACGCCGTCCGCAGCGAGGTCGACGTCTACAACATGGGCTGGCAGAAATACCTCGACGCCCGTGCGACCGACGAGGCCCGGCGCCGCCGCGAACGCGCCAACGCCGAACGCAAGGCGTCCGCACTGCGCACCCAGGCGGCCAAGATGGGGGCCAAGGCCACCAAAGCCGTTGCCGCGCAGAACATGCTGCGTCGCGCCGATCGAATGATGGCCGCACTCGACGAGGAACGCGTCGCTGACAAGGTGGCGCGCATCAAGTTCCCGACCCCCGCGCCGTGTGGGCGGACCCCGCTCGTCGCCAAGGGGCTGACCAAGAACTACGGCTCACTCGAGGTCTTCACCGGCGTCGACCTGGCGATCGACCGGGGTTCGCGGGTGGTGGTGCTGGGGCTCAACGGTGCAGGCAAGACCACCCTGTTGCGCCTGCTGGCGGGGGCCGAGACGCCCGACGCCGGTCGACTCGAACCCGGCCACGGCCTCAAGCTCGGCTACTTCGCCCAGGAACACGACACCCTCGACAACAACGCGACGGTGTGGGAGAACATCCGCCACGCGGCACCCGACACCGGAGAGCAGGACCTGCGCGGGCTGTTGGGTGCCTTCATGTTCAGCGGAGCGCAGCTGGATCAGCCGGCGGGCACGCTGTCCGGCGGCGAGAAGACCCGGCTGGCGCTGGCCGGCCTGGTCGCGTCGACCGCGAACGTGCTGCTTCTCGACGAGCCAACGAACAACCTCGATCCCGCGTCGCGCGAGCAGGTGCTCGATGCGCTGCGCAGCTACCTCGGCGCGGTGGTGTTGGTGACCCACGATCCCGGCGCCGCCGAGGCGCTCGAACCGCAACGCGTGGTCCTGCTGCCGGACGGCACCGAGGACTACTGGTCCGAGGATTATCGCGACCTGATCGAGTTGGCTTGATCAGCTCTGGCCTTTACGCGAAGCGTTTGGTCAATTTCAAACGCTGTGTGTAACCGCTTCCTACGCTGGGTATCCGTCGGGGCATCGAAGCGGGGAGGTGCTGATGAAAAAGCTGGACAAGTCGAGAGACCAGTTGCTGAACGAGCTGCGGAGTGCTTACGAGGGTGGGGCAAGCATCCGTACTCTGGTCGCGTCCACGGGACGCTCGTATGGTTCGATCCACAGCATGCTGCGTGAGTCGGGTACGACGATGCGCAGTCGTGGGGGTCCGAACCACCGCAGCAGGCGCCGCTAGTCGGCCTGCCGCGCGGTCTCTTGGTCGCGTCGCTGCCGCAGTGACGCCTCGACCAGGTCCAGTACGGCACTGAGCTTTTCGGGATCGTCCCCCGACGCCAAACGTGCGACCAAGCCGTCGAGGACGAGGTCGAGATAGGTCTGCAGCACGGCGCTGGGAACGTCGTCGCGCAGTCGGCCCGCCTGCTTCTGCATGCGCAGCCGCTGGGTCGTGGCCACCGAAAGTTCGGCGGAGCGCTCTGCCCAACCGCGGTGAAACTCCGGGTCGTTGCGCAGCTTTCGCGCGATCTCCAGGCGGGTGGCCAGCCAGTCGAACTGCTCGGGCGCGGCCAGCATGTCGCGCATGACCTGGACCAGCCCCTCGCGTGCGGCGACATCGGCCATGCGCTCGGCGTCCTCGCGGGCCAGTTCGAAGAACAGCGTGTCCTTGTCCCGGAAGTGATGAAAGATGGCGCCGCGCGACAGCCCAATCGTCTGCTCGAGCCGCCGCACGGTCGCCTTGTCGTAGCCGTACTCCGCGAAACACCGGCGGGCGCCGTCGAGAATCTGCCGACGACGCGCCGCCAGGTGGTCGTCGGTGACCCGGGGCAACGCGGTTGTCCCTTCCCGCGTTACTGCGACTCGAGCATGTTGCGCAGCACGTACTGCAGGATGCCGCCGTTGCGGTAGTAGTCCGCCTCACCCGGGGTGTCGATACGCACCACCGCATCGAACTCGATGGTGTCCCCAGAGCCGTCCGCTCCATCGTTTTTCGCGGCGGTGACGTGCACCGTCTTCGGCGTCTTGCCCTCGTTGAGCTCCTCGATGCCGGTGATGTCGAACGTCTCGGTGCCGTCGAGGCCCAGCGACTCCGCCGTCTCACCCTCGGGGAACTGCAGTGGGATCACGCCCATGCCGATCAGGTTCGACCGGTGGATCCGCTCGAACGACTCGGTGATCACTGCGCGCACCCCAAGCAGCCGCGTGCCCTTGGCGGCCCAGTCACGCGACGACCCCGAGCCGTACTCCTTGCCGCCGAGCACGACGAGCGGAATGTCCTGCGCCGCATAGTTTTGCGCGGCATCGTAGATGAACGCCTGCTCGCCGTCCTTGGTGAAGTCGAGGGTGTAACCACCCGAGACGTCGTCGAGCAACTGGTTGCGCAGCCGGATGTTGGCGAACGTGCCGCGGATCATCACCTCGTGGTTTCCACGTCGGGAGCCGAACGAGTTGTAGTTCGCACGCTCTACGCCGTGGTCGTCCAGATACTGCGCCGCGGGCGTGCCCGGCTTGATGGCGCCGGCCGGGGAGATGTGGTCGGTGGTCACCGAATCACCCAGCAGCGCCAGCACTCTCGCGCCCTTGATGTCGGTCACCGGTTCCGGTTCGGCCGACATCCCGTCGAAGTACGGGGGTTTGCGCACGTAGGTCGAATCCTCGGCCCATTCGAAGGTGTTTCCCTCCGGGGTGGGCAGGTTGCGCCAGCGCTCGTCACCCTTGAAGACGTCGGCGTAGTTCTTGGTGAACATCTCCTGGCTGATCGCCTCGGCGATCGTGTCGTTGATGTCGGACTGCGATGGCCAGATGTCGCGCAGGTAGACGTCGTTACCGTCCTTGTCCTGGCCTAACGGCATCTCCTCGAAGTCGAAGTCCATCGTGCCGGCGAGCGCATAGGCGATCACCAGCGGCGGAGACGCCAGGTAGTTCATCTTGGTGTCCGGGTTGATCCGGCCCTCGAAGTTGCGGTTGCCCGACAGCACCGCCGCCACTGCGAGGTCATTGTCGTTAACGGCCTCGCTGATCTCCTCGGGCAGCGGGCCGCTGTTGCCGATGCAGGTCGTGCAGCCGTACCCGACGAGGAAGAAGCCCAACTTCTCCAGATACGGCCACAGCCCGGCCTTCTCGTAGTAGTCGGTGACGACCTGCGAGCCGGGAGCCATCGTCGTCTTCACCCACGGCTTGGTGGCCAGACCCTTCTCGACCGCGTTCTTGGCCAGCAGCGCCGCGCCGAGCATCACCTCGGGGTTGGAGGTGTTGGTGCACGACGTGATCGCGGCGATCACCACCGCGCCGTGGTCGAGCACGAACTCGCCGAGTTCATCCGATTTCACGGTTACGGGCTTGCTCGGCCGGCCATTGGGTTCGATCGCCGCGCTCGCGACATGGGCCGGCGGCTTCTTGTTGTTGAGGAACGACGTGTTGCGTACCGGATCGCTGGCCGGGAACGTCTCGTCGATCGCCTCGTCGAGTTGGGAGTACTCACCGTTGAATTCGCCGTCTTCGACGTAGTCGGTGATGTCCTGACGGAAGGCCCCCTTGGCCTCGTTGAGCGCGATGCGGTCCTGGGGGCGCTTCGGTCCGGCGATCGACGGCACCACGTCGGACAGGTCCAACTCGATGTACTCGGAGAACTTGGGCTCCCGCTTGGGGTCGTGCCAGATGCCCTGTTCCTTGGCGTACGCCTCGACGAGCGCCAGTTGCTCCTCGCTGCGCCCGGTGAAGCGCAGATAGCTGATGGTCTCCTCGTCGATGGGGAAGATGGCCGCGGTGGAACCGAACTCGGGGCTCATGTTGCCCAGCGTGGCCCGGTTGGCCAGCGGAACCTCGGCCACACCGTCGCCGTAGAACTCGACGAACTTACCGACCACGCCGTGCTGGCGCAGCATCTCGGTGACCGTGAGCACCACGTCGGTGGCCGTCACGCCCGGCTGCCGCTCACCGGTCAGCTTGAACCCGACGACCCGGGGGATGAGCATCGACACGGGCTGGCCCAGCATCGCGGCCTCGGCCTCGATGCCGCCGACGCCCCAGCCCAGCACGCCGAGACCGTTGACCATGGTGGTGTGGCTGTCGGTGCCCACACAGGTGTCCGGGTACGCCACCCCGTCGCGGTCCATCACGACACTGGCCAGGTATTCGATGTTGACCTGGTGGACGATGCCGGTGCCCGGCGGAACCACCTTGAAGTCGTCGAAGGCGCCCTGGCCCCAACGCAGGAACTGATAACGCTCGCCGTTGCGTTCGTACTCGATCTCGACGTTGCGCTCGAACGCGTCTTCGCGGCCGAACAGGTCGGCGATCACCGAGTGGTCGATCACCAGGTCGGCGGGGGCGAGGGGGTTGACCTTCTCGGGGTCACCGCCGAGGTCGGCGATCGCTTCGCGCATGGTGGCCAGGTCGACGATGCACGGCACACCGGTGAAGTCCTGCATCACCACGCGCGCGGGGGTGAACTGGATCTCCACGCTGGGATCGGCTTCGGGATCCCAGTTGGCGATCGCCTCGATGTGGTCCTTGGTGATGTTGGCGCCGTCCTCGTTGCGCAGCAGGTTCTCGGCAAGGACCTTCAGGCTGTAGGGCAGCTTGTCGGTACCCGGCACCGCGTCGAGGCGGTAGATCTCGTAGCTCTTGTCTCCGACCTTCAGGGTGTCGCGGGCGTCAAAAGAATTGGGGGAAGAATTTTCCGTATTACCTTTGCTCACATCAACTCCCGGCTAGTTCTCGCAGCCGACGGGCTGTGACGGCCGCGTTACAACTCTAACAGTACGCTTGTCCTGCAAAACGGTCAGGGTCGGTTCTCAGTCTCGTACCCGCAGCGCGTGCTGTCACTCTGCTGAGTACCCATCACGTACGGTTCTTCTGTGTTCGGACCGCATGTGATTCCGTATCTGCCGGCCTACATCCCGCCCGACGTCTGCGGGCCCGTGGGCATGGACGCCGCGACCACGCCGGTCGACACGTGCCTGAATCTGGTCATCGAAGACGTCCGCGACGACGGGGTGAGCGCCTCGCCCACACCCGACAACGCGGGTCTGCCCGACGTGGTCGCCGAGGCCCAGCAGAAGGGCATCGACTTGAAGATCGTCGTCGTGGACCAGAACCCGCCGATCGACACGCCACTGCGCGATATCGCGACCGAGGTGGGCGAGGCGTTTCCCGGGTCGACGGTGCTGGTGCTCAGCCCGACGGACTCGGGCACCTTCAGTACGACGTTCGACCGCATGACACTGGAGGCGGGCCAGGATGTCGCCGAAGGGCGCGGTCCGGTCCAGGGTTCGCAGAATTTCCTCAGTGAGCTGACGGCAACGCACTTTCCGTGGACTGCATTGACGATTGTGGTCGTTGTGGGAGTGGTTGCCGCCGTTATCGGTACGCGACTTTTGCAGGTTCGCGCCAAGCGTTCCACGTCGCGCGAGAACGCTTGAATCTCCACTGCGCCAACGGTTTTGGGGTGATTGCCGAATGCCCCGGTATTGGCGAAGTCACGACCCGATAACACTTCTTTCAATTACAAACTTGTAATTCGCGACTAAAGTTTCTTTGGCGTCAGATGTGACGTACGGTGCAATCGGTAACTGTGTTGTAGATGTGCATCGTGTGACAAATGAGCACAGTCACCGTGACGAATGTGTCCGCACGTTCGCCTGAAGCCATAGGAGAACTGAGTCGGATGAGACGCACACCTGGCGCATCCGCTACGCGGCCGTGTGGACGATTCTGCGCGGCCCTGATCGTGGCAACCATGTTGTCCACCGCCCCCGGCCTGGCCCTCGCGCAACCCGACAGCCCCGACAGCCTCGCCGCGCTGGTCGCCGCCGTCGCCGATGCCGATCAGAAGCTGCAGGATCTCGGCGCCGAGATTCAGCAGCAGCAGGAAAGCGTCAACAAGGCGATCGTCGACGTGCAGACCGCCCGGGATAACGCGGACGCCGCGCAGCGTGAGGTCGATGCGAGCCGACAGCGCGTCGAGCACGCCAACATCGCGATCGAGCAGGCGCAGAAGCGGTTCAACTCCTTCGCCGCCGCGACGTACGTCAACGGCCCCTCGGACTCGTACCTGACCGCGGGCGATCCCGCCGAGGTCATCAAGACGGCTGCGGCTGGGCAGACGCTGGCGATCAGCTCGCAGCAGGTGATCGCCGATCTGCAGCGAGCCCGCACCGAGCAGGTCAACCGCGAGTCCGCGGCGCGGCTGGCCAAGCAGAACGCCGACAAGGCGGTCGCCGACGCCGAAGCCAGCCAGCAGTCCGCGGTTTCGGCTCTGACCAACGCGCAGGAGACGTTCAAGTCCCAGCAGGCCCAGCTCGACAAGCTGGCCGCCGAGCGCAAGGCCGCGCAGGCCAAGCTCGCCGAGGCGCGTACCCAGGCCGCGCCGGCGTCACCGGCGGGTCCTGCCGCGCAACCGGCGGCCGCCGCGACGCCGAAAAGCCCCGACTGGGACCGCGCCCCGGAGGGTGTCGACCCCGGCACCGGTAACTGGGCCACGCCGTGGGACCCGACGTTGCCGGCGATCCCCAGCGCCTTCGTCAGCGGCGATCCGATCGCGATCATCAACGCGGTTCTCGGCATCGCGTCCACCTCGGCGCAGGTGACCCAGGACCTCGGGCGCAAGTTCCTGCAGTCGCTGGGAATCCTTCCGCAACCGGCCGCCGCGCCGGCCTTTAACAACGGCGCGATTCCCCGCGTCTACGGCAGGCAGGCGACCGAGTTCGTGATCAAGCGCGCCATGTCGCAGATGGGCGTGCCCTACTCGTGGGGCGGCGGCAACGCTGCCGGACCGAGCCGCGGCATCGACTCCGGCGCGGGCACAGTCGGTTTCGACTGCTCGGGCCTGATGCTCTACGCGTTCGCAGGCGTCGGCATCAAGCTCGACCACTATTCGGGTTCCCAGTACAACG
This sequence comes from Mycolicibacterium flavescens, assembly GCA_900637135.1. Taxonomy (NCBI): domain Bacteria; kingdom Bacillati; phylum Actinomycetota; class Actinomycetes; order Mycobacteriales; family Mycobacteriaceae; genus Mycobacterium; species Mycolicibacterium flavescens. The sequence goes on along the minus strand of LR134353.1, from coordinate 2,948,608 downwards.
CCGGGCGCAAGGTCCCGACGTCGCAGATGCGCCGTGGCGACATGTTGTTCTGGGGCCCCAACGCCAGCCAGCACGTGGCGCTGTACCTCGGCGACGGACAGATGATCGAAGCGCCCTATACGGGTTCGGTGGTGAAGATCTCGCCGGTGCGTACCAGCGGCATGACCCCGTACGCGACTCGTCTCATCGAATGGTGAGCGGTCAGAAGCGAAAGACGTTAGGAAAACTTTGCGTTTCAAGCTGATTCGGTTCCTGGGCGGTTGTGCGCTGCTGGTGGCGACCGTCGCGCTCACCGTCGGGCTGGCGACGCCGGCGACGTCCGCACCCGAGGACGGCCAGTGGGATCCGACGCTGCCCAAACTGATCAGCGCCGGCGCCCCTGGCGATCCCCTCGCGATCGCCAACGCGTCGCTCGCGGCGACCGCCCAGGCCACCGAAGTCACGATGAGCCTGGGCCGCAAGTTCCTGTCCACCCTGGGTCTCGCGCCACCGGAGGCCGCGGCGGCCAGCGTCGCGCCGGGCCGGGTGCGCGGACCGCAGGCGATCGAGTACGTCATCCGTCGCGGCGCCTCGCAGATGGGCGTGCCGTACTCATGGGGCGGCGGCAAGCCGAACGGCCCGAGCCGGGGTATCGACTCGGGGGCCAACACCGTCGGGTTCGACTGCTCGGGATTCACCCAGTTCTCGTTCGCCGGGGTCGGGGTCCTGATCCCGAAGTACTCCGGCGACCAGTACGACACCGGCCGCAAGGTGCCGACGTCGCAGGCCAAGCGCGGCGACCTGCTGTTCTGGGGTCCCGGCGGCAGCCAGCACGTCGCCATCTACCTGGGCGGCGGACAGATGCTCGAGTCCTCGGGCAGCGCGGGCAAGGTGACGGTGGGCCCGGTGCGTCACTCCGGCCTTCAGCCGTATGTGGCGCGCATCATCGAATCCTGAGCGGAGCCTGAGCCGAAGCTGAACGTTTCGGGCGGCGTCGACGGATTCTGCCGTGCCTGGAATAGTTGACGGCGAGCGTGCGGCCGCGACCGGGCTGTGCGGCACTGACCAGCGAGTTTTGTGGAAGGAACGTTGATGACCTCACCGAGTGGGCCGTCGCAGGGGCCTGGAGGCTACCCCGGCCAGGCACCGGCACAGGGATACCAGGGCTCACACGCCGCACCGTCGAGCCCGGCTTCCCAGAACGGCGGTCTGCAGCAGGAGGTCCACACGCTCGAGCGGGCCGTCTTCGAGGTGAAGCGCATCATCGTCGGCCAGGACCAACTGGTCGAGCGCATGCTGGTCGGTCTGCTCGCCAAGGGCCACGTACTGCTCGAGGGTGTGCCTGGCGTGGCCAAGACGCTGGCTGTCGAGACCTTCGCCAAGGTGGTGGGCGGCACCTTCGCCCGCATCCAGTTCACTCCTGACCTGGTGCCGACCGACATCGTCGGTACCCGCATCTACCGGGTGGGCAAGGAGGAGTTCGACATCGAGCTCGGGCCCGTCGTGGTCAACTTCCTGCTCGCCGACGAGATCAACCGCGCCCCTGCCAAAGTGCAGTCCGCGCTGCTCGAGGTCATGGCCGAGCGCAAGATCTCCATCGGCGGTAAGACGTTCCCGTTGCCCCAGCCGTTCCTGGTGATGGCCACCCAGAACCCGATCGAGCAGGAGGGCGTGTATGCCCTGCCCGAGGCTCAGCGGGACCGCTTCCTGTTCAAGCTGAACATCGACTACCCGTCGCCCGAGGAAGAGCGGGAGATCATCTACCGGATGGGCGTCAAGCCGCCGGAGCCAAAGCAGATCCTCGCGCCCGGCGACCTGCTGCGTCTGCAGGACGTAGCGGCCAACAACTTCGTGCACCACGCGCTGGTCGACTACGTCGTCCGCGTGGTGACCGCGACGCGTCAGCCCGAGAAGTTCGGGATGCCCGACGCGAAGGCGTGGATCGCCTACGGCGCCTCACCGCGCGCATCGCTGGGCATCATCGCGGCGTCGCGCGCGCTGGCGCTCGTGCGCGGACGCGACTACGTCATCCCGCAGGATGTCGTCGAGGTCATCCCCGATGTGCTGCGGCACCGGTTGGTGTTGACCTACGACGCGTTGGCCGACGAGATCTCGGCCGAGACGGTGATCAACCGCATCCTGCAGACCGTGGCCCTGCCGCAGGTGAACGCCATTCCGCAGCAAGGTCATTCGGTGCCGCCCGTCGTGCCTGCCGCCGCTGGTGCGGCCAGCAATCGGTGACCAGCTCCCGACGCTCCGTTGATCTGCCGTCGCTGAAGCGCGGCGAGATCCGTGACCCCGCGCTGAGCGCGGCGCTGCGCAAGCTCGAGTTGACCGTGCGGCGCAAGCTCGACGGCGTGCTGCACGGCGACCACCTCGGCCTGCTGCCCGGCCCGGGGTCGGAACCGGGGGAGTCACGGCTCTATCAGCCCGGCGACGACGTGCGCCGGATGGACTGGTCGGTCACGGCGCGCACCACGCATCCGCACGTGCGGCAGATGATCGCCGACCGCGAACTCGAGACCTGGCTCGTGATCGACATGTCGGCCAGCCTCGACTTCGGCACAACCGGTTGCGAGAAGCGCGATCTCGCGGTGGCCGCCGCGGCGGCGATCACGTTCCTCAACAGCGGGGGCGGCAACCGGATCGGTGCGATCATCGCCAACGGCGACACCGTGCGGCGGGTGCCCGCACTGTCGGGCCGGATGCACGAGCAGGAGATGCTGCGCGCGATCGCGACGATGCCCAAGGCGCCTGCCGGCGTCCGCGGGGATCTGGCCGCCGCGATCGACGCGTTGCGCAGGCCCGAGCGGCGCCGCGGCATGGCGGTGATCATCAGCGACTTCCTCGGTCCGATCAACTGGATGCGCCCGCTGCGGGCGATCGCGGGGCGCCACGAGGTGCTCGGAATCGAAGTGCTCGACCCGCGCGACGTCGAACTGCCCGCGGTCGGCGAAGTGGTGCTGCAGGACGCCGAGACCGGGGTGACCCGTGAGTTCACCATCGACGAGCAGTTGCGCGACGACTTCGAGCGGGCGGCCGCGGCACACCGCGCGGAGGTGGCCAGGACGTTGCGGCGATGCGATGCGCCGCTGTTGACGCTGCGCACCGATCGCGACTGGATCGCCGACGTCGTCCGGTTCGTCGCCAACCGCAGGCGTGGCGCGCTGGCGGGCCACGCCTGATATCGAGATGATTAGGCGCACATGACATTGCCGTTGCTCGGACCCATGACGCTGTCGGGTTTCGAAAACGCCTGGTTCTTCCTGTTCCTGCTCGCGGTGCTCGGAATCGTCGGGCTCTACATGGTCGTCCAGCTGGCCCGGCATCGGCGGATGCTGCGGTTCGCCAACATGGAGTTGTTGGAAAGCGTTGCGCCCAAACGGCCTTCGCGCTGGCGGCATCTTCCCGCGATCCTGCTCGTCATCGGTCTGGTGTTGCTGACGGTGGCGATGACCGGACCCACGCATGACGTCCGCATTCCGCGCAACCGCGCGGTGGTGATGCTCGTGATGGACGTCTCGCAGTCGATGCGCGCCACCGACGTCGCTCCGAATCGGATGGCCGCCGCCCAGGAGGCGTCCAAACAGTTCGCCGACGAACTCACCCCGGGAATCAACCTGGGCTTGATCTCCTACGCCGGCACGGCGACGGTGCTCGTGTCGCCGACCACGGGCCGGGAGGCCACCAAGGCCGCAATCGACAAACTGGAGTTCGCCGACCGCACGGCGACCGGTGAGGGCATCTTCACGGCTCTGCAGGCGATCGCCACCGTCGGGGCGGTGATCGGCGGCGGCGACGAACCCCCGCCTGCGCGCATCGTGCTGTTCTCCGACGGCAAGGAGACCGTGCCGTCGAACCCGGACAACCCCAAGGGCGCCTACACCGCGGCCCGCACCGCGAAGGACCAGGGGGTACCGATCTCGACGATCTCGTTCGGCACGCCGTACGGCTACGTCGAGATCAACGACCAGCGCCAGCCCGTACCGGTCGACGACGAGATGCTCAAGAAGATCGCCGATCTGTCCGGCGGGGAGGCGTTCACCGCGTCGAGCCTTCAACAGCTGCGAGAGGTCTACGCGAACCTGCAGCAGCAGATCGGCTACGAGACGATCCGCGGCGATGCGAGCGTGGGGTGGCTGCGGCTGGGAACGCTGGCCCTGGCGATGGCCACGCTGGCGGCCTTGTTCATCAACCGTCGTCTGCCGAACTGATTTGCAAGGGATGACGATCTGAGATGACAGTTCCACTGCTGGGACCGCTATCGCTCACGGGTTTTCAGCACATCTGGTGGTTCCTCCTGTTTGTGGTGGTCCTGCTGGCACTGGCCGGGTTGTACGCCGCCGCCCAGATCGCCCGGCGAAAGCGGTTGCAGCGCTTCGCCAACACCGAGCTGCTCGACAGCGTCGCGCCCAAGCGGCCCAGTCCACTGCGTCACGTTCCCGCGGCGCTGCTGGCGATCTCGCTGCTGTTCTGCACCATCGCGCTGGCCGGGCCCACCCACGACCAACGCCTTCCGCGCAACCGCGCGGTGGTGGTGCTGGCCATCGACGTCTCCCAGTCGATGCGCGCCACCGACGTCGACCCGAGCCGCCTGGCCGCGGCCCAGGAGGCCTCGAAGAAGTTCGTCGACGAGCTCACGCCGGGCATCAACCTCGGCGTCATCGCCTATGCCGGGACCGCCAACGTCCTGGTTTCGCCGACCACCAACCGCGACGCGAGCCGGCGCGCGATCGAAAATCTTCAGGTGGCCGACAAGACCGCCACCGGCGAGGCCATCTTCACCGCACTGTCGTCGATCTCCACCGTCGGCGCTGTCATCGGTGGCGGCGATACGCCACCGCCCGCGCACATCGTGCTGTTCTCCGACGGCAAGGAGACGGTGCCGAACAACCCCGACAACCCGAAGGGTGCGTTCACCGCGGCACGGGCCGCCAAGGATCAGGGCGTGCCGATCTCGACGATCTCGTTCGGCACGCCGAACGGGTCGGTCGAGGTGAACAACGAGCGGGTCCCGGTGCCCGTCGACGACGAGGGCATGGAGAAGATCGCAGAACTCGCAGGCGGCGAGGCCTACACCGCGTCCAACCTCGACGAACTCAACAAGGTCTACGACACCCTGCAGGACCAGATCGGGTACGAGACCGTGCGCGGTGAGGCGACCACCGGCTGGCTCCGGCTCGGCGCCCTGTTCGCGGCCGTGGCGGCCGTGGCCAGCCTGCTGATCAACCGACGGCTACCGCTGTGAGCGCGGCACTTCACTAAGGCGATTTCTTAAGAATGGCGGGCAGGCGATAGGTTGGCGGGCATGACTGCGCAGGCGACGAGCAATGACACCGGAGCGACCGCCGAATCCGAATCGGCCGGTGGTCGTCCGCCTTTCGTCTCCCGCTCGGTGCTGGTGACCGGCGGTAACCGTGGCATCGGCCTTGCCATCGCGAAGCGCCTCGCCGCCGACGGTCACAAGGTCGCCGTCACCCACCGCGGTTCGGGGGCCCCCGAGGGGCTGTTCGGCGTGGTGTGCGACGTCACCGACAACGCCGCCGTCGACCGCGCGTTCAAAGAGGTCGAGGAGCATCAGGGACCGGTCGAGGTGCTGGTGTCCAACGCCGGCATCTCCAAGGACGCGTTCCTGATGCGGATGACCGAGGAGCGGTTCGAAGAGGTCATCAACGCCAACCTCACCGGCGCGTTCCGGGTGGCGCAGCGGGCCTCACGCACCATGCAGCGCAAGCGGTTCGGCCGGATCATCTTCATCGGCTCGGTGTCGGGCATGTGGGGCATCGGCAACCAGGCCAACTACGCGGCCGCCAAGGCCGGCCTGATCGGCATGGCCCGCTCGATCTCGCGTGAGCTGTCCAAGGCCAACGTCACCGCCAACGTCGTCGCGCCCGGCTACATCGACACCGAGATGACCCGGGCCCTCGACGAGCGGATCCAGGCCGGTGCACTGGATTTCATACCCGCCAAGCGCGTGGGCACCGCCGAGGAGGTGGCCGGCGCGGTCAGCTTCCTGGCGTCCGAGGATGCCAGCTATATCGCCGGCGCGGTGATCCCCGTCGACGGCGGCATGGGTATGGGCCACTAGATCTTTTCGCAAAAGAGAGGGACTTTCACATGACCGGTTTGCTCGAAGGCAAGCGCGTCCTCGTCACGGGAATCATCACCGACTCGTCGATCGCGTTCCACATCGCCAAGGTCGCTCAAGAGTCGGGTGCGGAGCTGGTGTTGACCGGGTTCGACCGGCTGAAGCTGATCCAGCGGATCGCCGACCGGTTGCCCAACCCGGCGCCGCTGTTGGAGCTCGACGTGCAGAACGAGAAGCACCTCGACACGTTATCCGAGCGCATCACAGAGGTGATCGGCGAGGGCAACAAGATCGACGGCGTGGTGCACTCGATCGGCTTCATGCCGCAATCGGGCATGGGCATCAACCCGTTCTTCGACGCGCCCTACGAGGACGTCTCCAAAGGCATTCACATCTCGGCCTTTTCGTACGCCTCGCTGGCGAAGGCGACGCTGCCGATCATGAACCGCGGCGGCAGCATCGTCGGTATGGACTTCGATCCGACCCGCGCGATGCCCGCCTACAACTGGATGACCGTGGCCAAGAGTGCGCTCGAGTCGGTGAACCGCTTCGTCGCCCGCGAGGCCGGGCCGTACGGTGTGCGTTCGAACCTCGTCGCGGCCGGGCCGATCCGCACCCTCGCGATGAGCGCGATCGTCGGCGGCGCACTCGGAGCCGAGGCCGGTGAGCAGATGCGGTTGCTCGAGGAGGGCTGGGATCAGCGCGCGCCGGTCGGCTGGGACATGAAGGACCCGACCCCGGTGGCCAAGACGGTGTGCGCGCTGCTGTCGGACTGGCTGCCTGCCACCACCGGCACCGTGATCTACGCCGACGGCGGCGCAAGCACGCAATTGCTGTGACGGACCGCAGGTAAATGGACATCGACGCCGTCCTGCTGCTCTCGTTCGGCGGGCCGGAGCGCCCCGAAGACGTGATGCCGTTCCTGGAGAACGTGACTCGCGGACGGGGCATCCCGCGGGAGCGGTTGGCGTCGGTCGCCGAGCACTACCTGCATTTCGGCGGCGTCTCACCGATCAACGGCATCAACCGGGCGGTGATCGAGCGGCTGCGCACCTACGTCGACGTCCCGGTGTACTTCGGCAACCGCAACTGGGAGCCCTACGTCGAGGAGGCCGTGACCGCCATGCGCGACGACGGGGTGCGCCGCGCGGCGGTGTTCACCACGTCGGCGTGGGGCGGCTACTCGAGCTGCACGCAGTACGTCGAGGACATCGGAAGGGGACGGCAGGCGGCGGGCGACGCGGCCCCGCAACTGATCAAACTGCGTCAGTACTTCGACCATCCGCTGTTCGTGCAGATGTTCGCCGACGCGATCACCGACGCAGCGAGGGCGGTGCCGCACGACGCGCGCCTGGTGTTCACCGCACACTCGATTCCGCTGGCTGCCCGGTCACGCTGTGGCACAGAGCTTTACGAGCGTCAGGTGGCATATGCCTCCGGGCTGGTGGCGGCTGCGGCCGGGTACGACGACTACGACCAGGTGTGGCAGTCCCGATCCGGCCCGCCGCAGGTACCGTGGCTGGAACCCGATGTAGGCGACCATCTTTCGTCGCTCATCGAGAACGGCACCACGGGCGTGATCGTGTGTCCGATCGGTTTCGTCGCCGACCACATCGAGGTGGTGTGGGACCTCGACACCGAACTGCGCGAACAAGCCGAAGAAGCCGGAATTGTCTTCGCCAGGGCGGCGACGCCGAACGCCGACCTCGCACGTGTCGCTGCCGATCTGCTCGCCGAGTTACGCGACGGCCGGGACCCTGAGCGGGTGCCCGGAACGAATCCGCCGCCACTGCAGGGGTATTCGGTCGACGGCGTGCTGTGCACGCCGGACTGCGGCTAGCCGCGCCAGGCCGAGTGCAGGACCGCGTCGACCGCGGCCAGTCGCGCCGAGCGCACCACGGTCGACAGGGGGCGCAGCGCGTCGTTGGCGATCTGCACCTCAGCGGAGCTGTGCAGCCCGATCGGTATCAGCCCGGCGCTGACCGAGATGATCGCGTCGACGTGCGCGGCGTTCTCCAGCACACGCGCCGCCCGGTTCGGCGCGTGGTCGGGAAGGCGATGCATGCGGGTGGATTCCAGCACCTGCTCGACGAGTCCGCGGGGATCCTCCACGTCGATCTCCGCCGCGCCTGCGCGCAGTGCCCCGAGCGCGTCCGCCGCCGAGCGGACCGCCGACCGCAGCGCGTACTCGGCCTCGGCGAGATCGACGTATCCCGCGGGCGTGGACGCTTCGGGTATCGAGTACACCGTCCACGACAGCCCGCAGGGGTCACGGTCGAACTCGTCGGACTCCTCGAATTCGTCGTACTCGAAATCCGGCACCAGACCGATCGACCCCGCACCGGAGACGACGAGGGCCTCGCCCGCGGTCACCGCGTCGCGCTGGAACTGGGTGCCTGCGGGCAGCCCCCGGACGTCGCCGGGCACCGGCAGGGCCAGGCCGATCGGCGGTTCCGTCACGCCGGGGCCTGCGGCCGTGCGCAGCGTCTGCAGCAGCGACACCGCACCCGTATCCACCAGATCGGGCCAGGGCAAACCGGTCGCGCCGGCCGCCACCGAATCGTAGGCGGTTACGGAATGTTTTGGCGCCCAGTGTGATAGCGCGTCGAGGACATCGTCGGGCGCGGCAACGCCCGCTAACCAGGCATTGGCCCACACCGACAGCGAAACACTGGGACACCACATGATGTTCGAAGTGTAGTTGTTACGCCCGCAGGTGGTCGGGCGCGACGATAGGGTGGTGTCATGCCCGCTGCGCTGATCTGGTTAATTGCCGCGCTGGCGCTCGCCGGTGCCGAAGCGCTGACCGGCGACCTGTTCCTCCTCATGCTCGGCGGCGGGGCGCTGGCCGCGGCCGGCTCGAGCCTGATCTTCGACGACCTGTGGGTCCACGGCGCGGTGTTCGCCGTCGCGTCGATCCTGTTGCTTGTGCTGGTGCGGCCCGCGCTGCGCAGGCACTTCCAGGCCGGTACCGGTCTGCCCGACCCGGCCAAGGCGCTCGAAGGCAAGAGCGCGCTGGTGCTCGACCGGGTGGCCCAGCACGAGGGACAGGTGAAGCTCGACGGTGAAGTCTGGACGGCGCGGCCGCTCAACGAGAACGACGTGTACGAACCGGGGGACCAGGTGACCGTCGTGCAGATCGACGGTGCCACCGCCGTCGTCCAGAAGCTCGCCTAGAACACACTGGGTACGAGGGAAGGAATCGCCATGGATGGAGCCGTCGCCGGCCTGGTGCTCGTCGGCGTGCTGGTGGTGTTCGCCGCCATCATCGTCGCGAAGTCGATCGCGCTGATACCACAGGCCGAGGCCGCGGTCATCGAACGGCTCGGCCGCTACAGCAAGACCGTGTCCGGTCAGCTGACCCTGCTGCTGCCGTTCGTCGACCGGATCCGTGCCCGCGTCGACCTGCGCGAGCGGGTGGTGTCCTTCCCGCCGCAGCCGGTGATCACCGAGGACAACCTGACCGTGCAGATCGACACGGTGGTCTACTTCCAGGTGACCAACCCGCAGGCCGCGGTCTACCAGATCAGCAACTACATCGTCGGTGTCGAGCAGCTGACCACGACCACGCTGCGCAACCTCGTCGGCGGTATGACGCTGGAGCAGACGCTGACCTCGCGCGACCAGATCAACACGGCGTTGCGCGGCGTGCTCGACGAGGCCACCAACCGCTGGGGGTTGCGGGTCGCCCGTGTCGAGTTGCGCAGCATCGACCCGCCACCGTCGATCCAGGATTCGATGGAAAAGCAGATGCGCGCCGACCGCGAGAAGCGCGCGATGATCCTGACCGCGGAAGGCAACCGGGAATCGGCCATCAAACAGGCCGAGGGCCAGAAGCAGGCCCAGATCCTGGCCGCCGAGGGCGCCAAACAGGCCGCGATCCTGGCCGCGGAGGCAGATCGCCAGTCGCGCATGTTGCGCGCCCAAGGCGAACGCGCGGCGGCCTACCTGCAGGCCCAGGGCCAGGCGAAGGCCATCGAGAAGACGTTCGCGGCCATCAAGGCGGGTCGGCCAACGCCGGAGATGCTGGCGTACCAGTACCTGCAGACCCTGCCGCAGATGGCCAAGGGCGAGGCGAACAAGGTGTGGCTGGTGCCCAGCGACTTCGGTTCGGCGCTACAGGGTTTCACCAAGATGCTCGGCGCGCCCGGGGAGGACGGCGTGTTCCGCTACACCCCGTCGCCGGTCGACGACACGCCGGTCAAGACCGATGACGACGACGAGGTCGCCGACTGGTTCAACACCGAGACCGATCCCGAGATCGCCCGCGCGGTGGCCAAGGCCGAAGCCGAGGCGCGCACGTCGGTGGACGGCCCCGCGCCCATCAACGCACCGCCGTCGTTCCCGGGGATCGGCCAGCAGACCAACCCTGCGACGCAGGAACGCGAGCCCGGCGGCGGGGCGCACTCCCGCTGACCGGGAGCTATCTCGGCACGCGCACCGGCTGATCGACGGCGGGTTCGACCGTGCGCTCGCGGTGGTGGCGCCGGTGCACGCGGACCTCGTAGACCAGGCCCGCCACGCCCAGGCTGGCGGTGCAAAACGAGATCAGCACGAGCAGGGGGCTGACATTGCCGGTCAGCGCGTCGCCGAGGATCACCACCGCCGCAGTGCCCGGCACCAGTCCCGCCAAGGTGGCCAGCGCGTAGGGGAGCACGCGCACCGACGACACTCCCGCGGCGTAGTTGAGCACGGCGAACGGCACGGCGGGAATCAACCGCATCGACAGCACCGTCGGCCAACCGCGTTCGCGCAGCCGCGCGTTGAGGGATTCGATTCGCGGATGGCGCACCGCCCGGTCCAGTCGAAGGTCCACGGCGCGGACGAGCAGCACCGCGATGACCGCGCTGATCGTCGCCGCCGTCACCGCCAGGGGGATGCCCAGCACCGGGCCGAAGAGCAGGCCCGCGCCGAGCGTGAATGCCGTGCGGGGGAACGGGAAGACCGTCACCACGATGTGGGCGGCCAGAAACGCCAGCGGAAACCACGGCCCGACCGAGGTGGCCCAGTCGCGCAACTGCACCGCGGTCGGCACCGGGACCAGCAACGCAACTGCGACGAGAATCACAATCGCCGCCAGGGACCCGACCAGACGCACCCGCGAGACGCTCGAAAGCGTCGCGATCACCGCCCCTCGGGCCGCGCGCAGGGTGCTGACGACGGAGTTCACGTCTACCAAGACTACGGAACCGCGGCCGAAGCCACCTGTTCGCGGGACCGCGAGTCGACCGACCGGCAGACACCGCTGTGACTGCGATCATTTAGCCTGATGATCGTGCAGAAACCCACTGTGGTCGAGGCCGATCGCGAGCGCTGGCGCTCAGCGGTTGCCGCGGTGCTGGCAAAGAGCACCCGGCGCGATCCCGCCGATCTGCCCGCCGAGCCCGAGCGGCTGCTGGATTCGCCCACCTACGACGGCTTCGCGATCCGCCCGCTGTACACCAGCGCCGATGGGCTTCCCGAACCTCCGCTGCCCGGGCAGTGGCCGTTCGTGCGCGGCGGTGACGCGCTCCGTGACGTCAAGGCCGGCTGGAAAGTCGCCGAGGCGTTCCCGGTGAACGGGCCCGGCAACCTGGCCGAATCCAACGGCGCCGTGTTGGTCAGCCTCACCGAGGGGGTCAGCGCGCTCGTCATCCGCGTCGGCGCGCCCGCGGGCGTCGCGGCTTCGGAGTTGGACCGGCTGTTCGACGGTGTCTTCCTCGACCTCGTCCCGGTGCTCTTCGAAATCGCCGGGCCCGATTACGTTTCGGCCGCCGACGCGGTGCTCGGGCTGTTGAGCGACCTCGACGCCGACCAACGCTCCCGGCTGTCGGTGGACCTCGGCGCCGACCCGTTGACCGCACCGCTGAGCGGGCGCGCGGCTCCCGAGATCGCCGACGTCGTGGCCACCGCCGCCAAATTCGGCGACTACAGCGGCGGCGTTCGCGCCGTCACCGTCGACGGACCCGCGTTCCACAACCTCGGCGCCAACGCATCGTGGGAGCTGGCCGGCCTGGTGTCAACGGGGGTGAGCTACCTGCGGCAGCTGGAAGAGGGCGGTATCTGTGTCCCGGACGGGTTGCGGCAGATCAGTTTCCGCATCGCCGCCGACGACGACCAGTTCATGACGATCGCCAAACTGCGGGCCGCGCGCCTGCTGTGGGCCAGGGTCGCCGAGGTCGTCGGAGCGCCGGAGCACGGAGCGGTCACCCTGCACGCCATGACGTCGCTGCCGATGATGTCCAAGCGCGATCCGTGGGTGAACATGTTGCGCACCACCGTGGCCGCCTTCTCGGCCGGTGTCGGCGGGGCCGACACCATCCAGGTCCACCCGTTCGACGTCGCGATCCCCGGTGGGTTCCCAGGGACGGCGCCGAGCTTCGCGCGCCGAATGGCCCGCAACACCCAGCTGCTGTTGCTCGAGGAGTCGCACCTTGGCCGTGTGCTCGACCCGGCGGCGGGTTCCTGGCATGTGGAGGACCTCACCGAGGAGCTCGCCGAGCAGGCATGGAAGCACTTCCAGGACATCGAGTCCCGCGGCGGCTTCGAACAGGCTCGTGATCACATCGTTGCCCAGATCGCCGAGGTCGCCCAGCGGCGCGCCGAGGACATCGCACACCGGCGAACGGCGCTGACCGGTGTCAACGAGTTTCCCAATATCGCCGATCCGGCTCTGCCGCAAGGTGATTCGCTGCCGGGGGTGGCCCGCTACGCGGCGGGCTTCGAGGAGCTGCGGGACCGCTCCGACGCTTTCCTCGAGAGGACCGGGGCCAGGCCGAAGGTGTTGCTGCTGCCGCTCGGTCCACTCGCCGAACACAACGTGCGCACCACCTTCGCCACGAACCTGCTCGCGTCGGGCGGTATCGAAGCGGTGACCGAGGCGGAGCAGACACCGCCGATCGCCGTGATCTGCGGCACCGACACCCGCTACGGAGAGGAAGCCTCGGCCGCGGTCGACTCGGCACGCGAGACGGGCGTATCGCATGTGCTGCTCGCCGGGCCGGAAAAGGCCGTCGCGGAAGCCCATTCCAAGCCGGACGGCTACCTGACCGCGAAGATCGACGCGGTCGCCACCCTGTCGGACCTGCTCACCAGATTGGGGGCCTGAGGTGACTGCCACAGCCGGGATCGGAAAGACCATCGGGAGTTTCGCCGGAGTCCCGCTGCACGGCGAGAAGCGTGCCGACCCGCCGACCGAGGCCGCCGTCACCGCCCATGTCGAAGCGGCCGCCACGACGCACGGATACAGCGCCGACCAAGTGGACTGGGTGACGCCGGAGGGTATCGACGTCAAGCCCGTCTACATCGGGGCCGACCGCGACGCCGCCGTCGCCGCCGGATATCCGCTCGACACCTTCCCGGGCCAACCGCCCTTCGTGCGGGGCCCGTACCCCACCATGTACGTCAACCAGCCGTGGACCATCCGCCAGTACGCGGGTTTCTCCACCGCCGCGGAGTCCAACGCGTTCTACCGGCGCAACCTGGCAGCGGGGCAGAAGGGCCTCTCGGTGGCGTTCGACCTGGCCACCCATCGCGGTTACGACTCGGACCATCCGCGGGTGCAGGGCGACGTCGGAATGGCAGGCGTAGCAATCGACTCCATCCTCGACATGCGTCAGCTTTTCGACGGCATCGACCTGTCGACCGTGTCGGTGTCGATGACGATGAACGGCGCGGTGCTGCCGATCCTGGCGCTGTACGTCGTCGCCGCCGAAGAGCAGGGCGTGCCGCCGGAGAAGTTGGCCGGGACCATTCAGAACGACATCCTCAAAGAGTTCATGGTCCGCAACACCTACATCTATCCGCCGAAGGAGTCGATGCGGATCATCTCCGACATCTTCGGCTACACCAGCACGAAGATGCCTAAGTTCAACTCGATCTCGATCTCGGGCTACCACATCCAGGAAGCCGGTGCCACAGCCGATCTCGAGTTGGCCTACACGCTGGCCGACGGTGTCGAGTACATCAAGGCCGGCCTCGATGCCGGGCTCGACGTCGACAAGTTCGCGCCGCGCCTTTCGTTCTTCTGGGGCATCGGCATGAACTTCTTCATGGAGGTCGCCAAGCTGCGGGCCGGCCGGCTGCTCTGGAGCGAGCTGGTCGCGGAATTTGGACCCGAAAGCCCCAAATCCAGGTCATTGCGCACCCATTCGCAGACGTCGGGGTGGTCGTTGACCGCTCAGGACCCGTTCAACAACGTCGCGCGCACCTGCATCGAGGCGATGGCCGCGACGCAGGGGCACACCCAGTCGTTGCACACCAACGCGCTTGACGAGGCGCTGGCATTGCCGACTGACTTCTCGGCCCGCATCGCGCGCAACACCCAGTTGGTGCTGCAGCAGGAGTCGGGCACCACGCGGCCGATCGATCCGTGGGGCGGCTCGTACTACGTCGAGTGGCTGACCCACCAGCTGGCCACCGCGGCGCGGATGCACATCGGCGAGGTCGTCGAGCACGGCGGAATGGCGCAGGCGATCTCCGACGGCATCCCGAAACTGCGCATCGAGGAGGCCGCCGCGCGCACCCAGGCGCGCATCGACTCCGGCCAGCAGACGGTGATCGGCGTCAACAAGTACCAAGTCGACGAGGACCACGAGGTCGAGGTCCTCAAGGTCGAGAACAGCCGGGTGCGGGCCGAGCAGCTCGCAAAACTCGAGCGGCTGCGCGCCGAACGCGATCAGGCCGAGGTGGACGCCGCGCTGGCCGAGCTGAGCCGGGCGGCGGGTGCCCGCGGACCGGCGGGCGAGGACGGGCTGGGCAACAACCTGCTCGCCCTGGCCATCAACGCCGCGCGGGCCAAGGCCACCGTCGGTGAGATCTCCGATGCGCTCGAGCGGGTCTACGGGCGCCACGTCGCCGAGATCCGTACGATCGCCGGCGTCTACCGCGATGAGATGGGGGGTGCAGGGGTCAGCAACATCACAAAAGCCACCGACCTCGTGCAGAAGTTCGCCGAGGCCGACGGTCGCCAGCCGCGCATCCTGATCGCGAAGATGGGCCAGGACGGCCACGACCGCGGGCAGAAGGTGATCGCGACCGCGTTCGCCGACATCGGCTTCGACGTCGACGTCGGCTCGCTGTTCTCCACCCCCGAGGAGGTCGCACGGCAGGCCGCCGACAACGACGTGCACGTCGTCGGCGTCTCATCGCTCGCGGCCGGGCACCTGACCCTGGTGCCCGCGCTGCGCGAAGCGCTCGCCGAGGTGGGTCGGCCCGACATCATGATCGTGGTCGGCGGCGTCATCCCGCCCGGCGACTTCGACGAGCTCTACGCCGCCGGAGCCACCGCGATCTTCCCGCCCGGCACGGTGATCGCGGACGCGGCGGTCGGCCTCCTGCACAAGCTGGCCGATCGGCTGGGCTACCGCCTCGACTAGATGGCCGATCCGACCGCCGACCTTGCGGCCGCCGTGGCGGACGGCGACCGTGCCGCCCTGGCAAGAGCCATCACGCTGGTGGAGTCGACGCGCGTCGACCACCGCGAGCAGGCCCAGGAACTGCTGCTGAAGCTGACTGAGCACGCGGGCAACTCGCTGCATGTCGGGATCACCGGCGTGCCCGGCGTCGGCAAGTCGACGACGATCGAGGCGCTCGGCATGTACCTGATCAACCAGGGACACCGCGTCGCCGTGCTGGCCGTCGATCCCTCGTCGACCAGGACCAGGGGCTCGATCCTGGGCGACAAGACCCGCATGGCGCAGTTGGCCGTGCATCCCGACGCCTACATCCGCCCATCGCCCACCTCGGGCACACTCGGCGGCGTCGCCAAGGCGACCCGCGAGACGATCGTGCTGTTGGAGGCGGCCGGTTTCGACGTGGTCCTGGTCGAGACGGTCGGCGTCGGGCAGTCCGAGGTGACCGTGGCCAACATGGTCGACACCTTCGTGTTCCTCACGCTCGCGCGCACCGGCGATCAGCTGCAGGGCATCAAGAAGGGCGTGCTCGAACTCGCCGACATCGTCGTGGTGAACAAGGCCGACGGCGAGCACGCGATCGAGGCAAAACGGGCCGCCCGTGAGCTCGCCGGTGCCATTCGCCTCATTTATCCCCGCGAAACACTGTGGCGCCCACCGGTTCTCACGATGAGCGCGCTGGAGAGGACGGGCCTCGAGGAGCTGTGGGCGACGGTGCTCAAGCACCGCGACGTGCTCACCGAGGCGGGGGAGTTCGAAAGCCGCAGGCGCGCTCAGCAAGTCGAGTGGACCTGGTCGATGGTGCGGGATTCGGTCCTCGACCGGGTGCTGTCGAACCCGAACGTGAAGCGGATGCGCGCCGAGATCGAACGTCAGGTCCGCGACGGCGAGCTGACTCCCGCGCTTGCTGCGCAGCAGCTGCTCGACGCCTCTGACATGCGCGAACCTAACAAATAGGTAACGGTAGGTTTATTTGCCGGGGCTGCGAGTAAATTAAATAAATTGTGACGGGTGTCAACAAACGGGAGCGCAGCGTCGCGCTTCCGCACGGTGTCCAGGGCGCTGCCGATTCCAATTTCGCCTGCACCCTGCGTGCTTTCTCGCGACTGTTCCCTGGTCGTCGCTACGGCGGCGGCGCCCTGTCGATCTACTTGCACGGTGAGCCCGTCGTCGACGTGTGGACCGGTTACTCGGACCGCCGCGGCACGCAGTACTGGAACGCTGACACCGGTGCGATGGTCTTCTCGGTCACCAAGGGCATGGCGTCCACTGTCATCCACCGACTCGCCGACCGCGGCCTGATCGACTACGACACCCCGGTGGCCGAGTACTGGCCCGAGTTCGGCGTCAAGGGCAAGGCCGCGATCACGGTGCGCGAGCTGATGCAGCACCGGGCCGGGCTGTCGCACCTCAACGGGTGCACCAAGGCCCAGCTGCTCGACCATCGGGTGATGGAAGAGCGGGTGGCGGCCGCGCCGGTCAACAAGCTGCTGTTCGGCCATCAGGCCTATCACGCGCTGACCTACGGCTGGCTGATGTCCGGCCTGGGCCGCGCCGTCACCGGCAAGGGCATGCGCGATCTGATCCGCGAGGAGCTGGCCGAGCCGCTGGACACCGACGGGTTGCACCTGGGGCGCCCGCCTGCCGGCGCGCCGACCCGCGCCGCGCAGATCCTCGCCCCGCAGGGCGCCCTCGCCAACCCGGTCTTCAACTTCGTCGCCCCGCGCGTCGCGGCGCTCGGGGTGTCGGGGATGTTCGGTTCGATGTACTTCCCCGGCATGAAGTCGGTGGTCCAGGGCGACACGCCGTTCCTGGACGCCGAGATCCCGGCCGCCAACGGTGTGGCCACCGCCAGGAGCCTGGCCAAGATGTACGGCGCGATCGCCAACGGTGGCCGCATCGAGGGCAAACAGTTCCTGTCCGAGGAGCGGGTCGCGGCGCTGACCGGCCGGGCGAGCTACTGGCCTGACCGCAACATCTTCGTACCGTTGAGCTTCAACCTGGGTTACCACTCGCTCCCGGTGCCCCCGGGGGTGATGGCCGGGTTTGGTCATGCCGGGCTGGCCGGCTCGGTCGGGTGGGCCGATCCGAGTACCGGACTGGCGTTCGGCTTCGTGCACAACCGACTGCTCACGCGGATGGTGCTCGACCAGGCGACGTTCGCCGGACTGGGCGTGTTGATCCGGCGCGACGCGGCGCGGGCGCGCAGGCGTGGCTATCAGACGGTGCCCGATCTGGGTGCGCCGTTATACAGCGTGTCGCGCGAGGTTGCCGGGTAACGCGCAATCACTGAGAAGCGCTGCTGAACCACTTCGTCTTCTGCCGCCAGGACTCCGCCGAGGTCAGCGCGAAGCCGGCACCGCACATACAGGCGAAGACCCACACCAGGGTCGCGCCGCCGTCGTGCTGCTGCAGCGCGGGGATGTAGGCCGTCAGCAGGCGCACGATGCACGCGGCGATGCCCGCGGCGGACGAGATCAGATAGACGTTGGCGATCTTGCGCGACCGCGGATCCCTGCGCAGCACCAGCAGGGCCCGGCTGCCGTACCCCAGCAGGTAGATCAGGATGCCGCACAGGATCAGCCAGTAGGTGTTCAGCCAGAAGTCGGTGGGCACCTGGAAGAAGTCCGGCTTGAAGATGCGCGCGCCGTTGCCGAGGGAGAAGGTGACCAGCAGCAACGGGATGCACAGCGTGGCCGGGATTTCGACGTACTGCTTGAACGACCTCTGCAGCAGGTGGTCGTCCTGCAGGCGACCGAGGGCGTTGTAGACGACGGCCGACGCGGCGACGATGTAGCAGTCGTGGCCGATGAAGTCTTCGAGGTTCCATTTGCCGGTCAGCGCGTGCAGCGCGACCCCCAGCGTTTCCGAGGCCCACGGGGACATCAACAACACCGCCATGCCCTGCAGGGCGATGTTGAGGGTGGCGGCCACCTCCCAACGGGAGGACCAGGTGACCCGGCGAATCCACAGGCTCCACGCGATACAGCAAAGCGTGATCGCGATCAGTGTCGCCAAAGCCATAGGGTTGCCTTCGGAGCTGCCGTAGTACTCAGCAAAGTGTACGGCTAAAGGGGCGGGGCGTCACTCCGCGGTCGCAGCTCGGAGAGTCGAGGAATGCGGGTTCGCGACTTGGTCGTCTCCCGCACGGCCGTCTGGCCGGAACCGCCTGTGCGTTCGAGATATTCGACGTAACTCAGCACTTCTTGCCTGGTCATCAAGCCGAATCTGATCTGCAGGTCGGGATAGTTCAGACCGAACCGGTCCGCCACCCGCCGCAGCTCCTCGGCGTCTGGATAGTCCGGCTCTTTGATTCGGCGGTAGTACGTGCTGCTGGATGTGCCCAGTGCGTCGTAGATGTCCTTGGCCTCGATGTCACCGTCGAGCAGGTAGTCGAGCAGCGCTTTGAGTTGTCTGCCGTTCTCGTCTGTCCGAGGCACTTGTCCACTCTAAACCAACGTCCCGCGTTTGGGCAGTGCGGTCCGCAAACTGGAGGAGTTTGCCTATATTGACACTGGCGTCACAGTTTTGGGAGGTGTCTCCCATTTTTGGGACACCTGAGCTATCTTTGGTCGCATGGTTGCTCCCTACCTGGCTTCGCCCACAGAGGTTCTGCGCCCGCTCGGTGAGTTTGCTACGGCAACGGTCCGCGTCACGGACTACGACGCTGCGGACGCCGGTGCCTCCGCCAGCATGGTCAAAGTTTCGACCCCCGCAAGCGACGAGCTGACGGCCGAACTCGACGGGGCCACCGAATGGCTCGGTCTGCCGGCCGACGAGATCCTGGTCGCCGCGTTGAGCAGAACCATCGCCCGCACACTCGGTGAAGGCCTGGTCCGAGTCGACATCGCGAGCGAGCGCGGTTCTCTGCTCGACGCGGTACCCCTGGTGTGTGTGGCGGGGCAGCACGCGAGCGCCACCGAGGTGCTGGCCTCCGTGCACCAGATCCTGGCCGCCGCTTCGGAGCGCGAGGTGGCCGCTTCGCCGGAGGTGTACTTCAACTACATCGGCGAATCGCCGTCGGACACCGTGCCGGTGCAGGAGACGCCGCCTGGCCTCGGCCACGCACTGGAGGTGCGTGTCTACCGCGCCGGTGGCGATGTGCGTATCGACTGGTGGTATGACACCAGCCGCTTCGAGCAGTACACGGTCGAGGAGCTGTCCGAACAGTTCCCGCTCGCGCTCGTCGAGATCACGTCGGACGCGTTGCCCCCGAACTGAGCACACGCCGTTCGGCGGTAAGATCGACGCCATCGGCTTGGATCCGGCCATCACCGGGGAGCCTTCGGAAGAACAGTTCGGCGTCACCACCTCTGGGGCGTTCCGAGCCCAGTAGAACCGAACGGGTGGGCCCGTCAACGCCCTAACTGAGCGGCGCGCACCCCTTAGTGTGCGCAAGCGGGGTGGTACCGCGGCGCTCGCGCACCGGCGCGACGTCGTCCCCGTGCCTTGACGAACATGTGAGGCTTCGAACCGGAAGCCGAACGAGGCACAGGAGCTATGACCGCCTACCCGAAGCCGGCCGCTGGGGCGCCGAAATTCCCCGCGCTGGAGACCGAGGTCCTCGAGTACTGGGACCGCGACGACACCTTCCGCGCCAGCATCGCCCGCCGCGACGACGCCCCCGAGTACGTCTTCTACGACGGCCCGCCGTTCGCCAACGGGTTGCCGCACTACGGGCACCTGCTCACCGGGTACGTCAAGGACATCGTGCCGCGGTACCGCACCATGCGCGGCTTTAAGGTGGAGCGTCGCTTCGGCTGGGACACCCACGGCCTGCCCGCCGAACTCGAGGTGCAGCGCCAACTCGGCATCACCGACAAGGCGCAGATCGAAGAGATGGGCATCGAGAAGTTCAACGACGCCTGCCGAGCCTCGGTGCTCAAGTACACCAACGAATGGCGGGCCTACGTCACACGGCAGGCCCGCTGGGTGGACTTCGACAACGACTACAAGACCCTCGAACCCGAGTTCATGGAGTCGGTGATCTGGGCCTTCAAGCAGTTGTGGGACAAGGACCTTGCCTATGAGGGCAACCGTGTGCTGCCGTACTGCTGGAACGACGAGACACCGTTGTCCAGCCATGAACTGCGCATGGACGACGACGTCTACCAGAGTCGCCAGGACCCCGCGATCACCGTGGGTTTCCGGATCGCCGAAGGGGATCTGGCCGGCGCCTACCTGCTGGTCTGGACCACGACGCCGTGGACGCTGCCGTCCAACCAGGCGGTCGCGGTGCACCCCGACGTCACCTACGTGCAGGTGCAGGGGCCCGACGCGCGGCGTTTCGTGTTGGCCGAGGCGCGGGTCGGCGCCTATGCGCGCGAATTGGGCGAAGAGCCGGAGGTCCTCGGCACGTACTCGGGTCGCGAGCTGCTCGAGACCCGGTACCTGCCGCCGTTTGCGTACTTCGCCGATGCGCCCCGCTCGTTCCGCGTGCTGCCCGCGGACTTCGTCAGTACCGAGGACGGCACCGGCATCGTGCACATGTCGCCCGCTTACGGCGAAGACGACATGCTCACCGCGCAGGCCGCGGGCATCGAGACCGTCACACCGGTCGATTCCAAGGGGCGGTTCGACACCACCGTCCCCGACTACGCCGGACAGCACGTCTTCGACGCCAACCCGCAGATCATCCGCGACCTGAAGAACCAGAGCGGGCCCGCGGCTGCGCACGGTGCGGTGCTGTTGCGTCACGAGACCTACGAGCACTCCTATCCACACTGCTGGCGGTGCCGCAATCCCCTGATCTACCGGGCGGTGTCGTCCTGGTTCATCAAGGTCACCGAATTCCGCGACCGCATGGTGGAGCTCAACCAGGAGATCACCTGGTATCCCGAACATGTCAAGGACGGGCAGTTCGGCAAGTGGCTGGCCGGTGCCCGCGACTGGTCGATCTCGCGAAATCGCTACTGGGGCACCCCGATCCCGGTGTGGAAGTCCGACGATCCGGCGTATCCGCGCATCGACGTCTACGGCAGCCTCGACGAGCTCGAACGTGACTTCGGGGTGCGGCCCACCGATCTGCACCGGCCCTACATCGACGAGCTCACCCGGCCCAATCCCGACGACCCGACGGGCCGCTCGACGATGCGGCGCATCGAGGACGTCTTCGACGTCTGGTTCGACTCGGGCTCCATGCCGTATGCGCAGGTGCATTACCCGTTCGAGAACCAGGACTGGTTCGACTCGCACTTCCCGGGCGACTTCATCGTCGAGTACATCGGGCAGACCCGGGGGTGGTTCTACACGCTGCACATCCTGGCCACCGCGCTGTTCGACAAGCCGGCATTCAAAACCTGTGTGGCGCACGGGATCGTGCTCGGCAACGACGGCCAGAAGATGAGCAAGTCGCTGCGCAACTATCCGGATGTGACGGAGGTGTTCGACCGCGACGGCTCCGATGCCATGCGGTGGTTCCTGATGGCCTCGCCGATCCTACGCGGCGGCAACCTGATCGTCACCGAACAGGGCATCCGCGAAGGCGTCCGGCAGGTTCTGCTGCCGCTGTGGAACGCCTACACCTTCCTCGCGTTGTACGCACCGAAGAAGGGCTCGTGGAGCACCGACTCCAAGCACGTGCTCGACCGCTACATCCTGGCCAAGCTCGCCGTGCTGCGCGACGACCTCACCGCGTCGCTGGATGTCTGTGACATCTCCGGGGCATGTGACGAGCTGCGGCAGTTCACCGAGGCGCTGACGAATTGGTATGTACGACGGTCTCGTTCGCGGTTCTGGGAGGAGGATGCCGACGCGATCGACACCCTGCACACCGTGCTGGAGGTGACCGCCCGGCTTGCCGCCCCGTTGCTGCCGTTGATCACCGAGCGCATCTGGCGCGACCTGACCGGTGAGCGGTCGGTGCACCTGACCGACTGGCCCGAGGAGAACCTGCTGCCCACCGACCCCGAGTTGGTCGAGACGATGGACCTGGTGCGCGAGGTGGCATCGGCGGCGTCGTCGCTGCGCAAGGCCAAGAAGCTGCGGGTGCGACTACCGCTGCCGAAACTCACTGTCGCCGTGGACAACCCGCAGCGGCTCGAGCCGTTCGCCGACCTGATCGCCGACGAGCTCAACGTCAAGGCCGTCGAGCTCACCGACGACATCGACACCTACGGCCGCATCGAACTGACCGTGAACGCCCGGGTTGCCGGGCCGCGCCTGGGCAAGGACGTTCAGGCGGCCATCAAAGCCGTCAAGGCGGGAGAAGCCGTGGTCAACGCCGACGGCACGCTGACCGCCGGGCCGGCGGTGTTGCAGCCCGACGAGTACAGCTCGCGGCTGGTCGCCGCCGATCCGGAGTACACCGCGGCGCTGTCCGACGGGGCCGGGTTGGTAGTGCTCGACGGCACGGTCACCGAGGAACTCGAGGCCGAGGGGTGGGCCCGCGACATGGTGCGCGAGTTCCAGGAAGCCCGGCGGCGCTTCGGTCTCGACATCGGCGACCGAATCGAACTGGAGTTGACCATCCGAGAGTTCCCCGCCGGTTGGCGCGACGAGCTGGCCGATCTCATCGCCAACGAGTTGTTGGCGCCCAGCTTCACGATCAGGCCCGACCCGAACCTGGAGCTTGGTGCACGCGACGATTCGAGCCTCGACATGGTAGGCGGTGCCCTGAATTTCGAGGATGGCGAATGGAAGACGGGGACTGTCGGTGGCGGGTTCCCGTTCAGGCTCAGGAAAATAACCATCTAGCGATCGCACCCGCCCGCGAGTGTGGGATCGATGAACGCATTTCGCGAATCACCGTGACGCAACCCCACACTCGGCAACGCCCGACCGCTAACGATCGGCGACCCGGGCGCCGCGGCCGGCGAACACCACGACATCGGCGGGGCGCAGCTGCCTGCCGCGTCGGTGCTCGACTTCGCCGTTGACGGTGACCAGCCCGTCGGCGATCACCGACTTCGCATCGGCGCCCGAGTCGATGAGTCCGGCCAGTTTGAGGAACTGACCCAACCGAATCGAGTCATCTGAGATGACGACATCGAAGGGTTCGTCGCCTGGGTGTGCCATGCGCGTCAGGCTAGCGCCTTAGCATCTGCAGCAATGGACGCTCGCTGGGTTCTGCACCTCGACATGGACGCGTTCTTCGCGTCCGTCGAGCAGCTGACCCGTCCCACCCTGCGGGGGCGTCCGGTGCTGGTCGGCGGGCTCGGTGGGCGCGGTGTGGTCGCCGGGGCGAGCTACGAGTCCCGGGTGTACGGCGCCAAGTCGGCGATGCCGATGCACCAGGCGCGCAGGCTGGTCGGCGCCACTGCGGTCGTCCTCCCGCCGCGCGGCGTCGTCTACGGCGTGGCCAGCCGCCGGGTGTTCGAGACCGTGCGCGCAACGGTGCCCGTTCTCGAACAGCTCTCGTACGACGAGGCTTTCGGTGAGCCCGCCGAGCTCGCGGGCGCGTCGGCGGATGAGGTCGAGGACTTCTGCCGGACCCTGCGCGCGCGGGTGCTCGAGGTGACCGGGCTCGTCGCGTCCATCGGGGCGGGCTCGGGGAAGCAACTCGCCAAGATCGCATCCGGGTTGGCCAAACCCGACGGTATGCGCGTGGTCCGCCGCGATGAGGAGCGTGCGCTGCTCGACGGTCTGCCGGTGCGGCGGTTGTGGGGGATCGGACCCGTCGCCGGGGAGAAGCTGCATCGGCTCGGCATCGAGACCATCGGCGCGTTCGCCGCGCTCAGCGAGGCCGAGGCCGCAGATATCCTCGGCGGCACCGTGGGCCCGGCGCTGCACCGGCTCGCCCGCGGCATCGACGACCGGCCGGTCGCCGAGAACGCGCCCGCCAAGCAGATCAGCGCGGAGTCCACGTTTCCCGAAGACCTGACCACCCTCGATCAGCTTCGTGAAGCGATGGGCCCGATCGGTGAGCATGCCCACCGGCGCCTGGAAAAGGACGGCCGGGGCGCGCGCACGGTCACCGTGAAGCTGAAGAAGTCCGATATGAGCACGCTCACCCGCTCGGCGACCCTGCCGTACGCCACCACCGATGCGGCCACGTTGATCGCCACCGCGCGCCGGCTGTTGCTCGACCCTGTCGACGTCGGGCCGATTCGCCTACTGGGTGTTGGCTTTTCGGGGCTCACGGACGTTCGCCAGGAGTCGTTGTTCCCGGATTTGGAGCTGATGGCCTCCGACGACGACGTCACGCACACCGGGGTGCCACCCACCGTCTCGGACCTCGCCGCGACCGCACCCGCCTGGCGCATCGGCGACGACGTCACCCATCCCGAATTCGGGCATGGTTGGATCCAGGGCGCCGGGCACGGCGTGATGACGGTCCGGTTCGAGACCAGGACGAGCGGACCGGGCCAGGCCCGCACGTTCCCGATCGACACGCCCGGTATCGAGCGCGCCAACCCGGTCGATTCCCTCGACTGGCCCGACTACCTCGCCGAACTGGCGCGCTACCAGAGCACCCCGTAAACGCTCGAGATCGTGAAGCCGTGATCGCCGTACGTCTTACAGGTCACGGTGCCCTGATATCCGACACCGCAACTGGCACCCCAGTTCTCGAGCCGGTACCCCGCCGGCAGGACGTCGACACCCTCGCGGGTGAACGTCGGCGTGGGGGAGTGCCGGTACTCCGCGGGGCCGCCGCTGATCAAGAACGTCTGGTTGGTTCCGGGCGGGGCGCCCAGGGGAACACCGTCACAGCCGATGGGTCCGCCGTTGGGGCCGATGCCACACGACAGGCCGTCGGGTGTCTTGAAAAACACGTGGTAGTTGGGCGGCGGGCCGGGTCGGTAGAAGCCCTGCGCGACGGGGTAGTCGTCGATCGCGTCGGCGCCCGGGGGCGCTTCGGCACGCGCCACCGCGCCCGCGGCCAGGGCCAGCGCCAGGACGGCGATCAGCGTGGCGCCTCGGCGGATCATGTTGTCGAGGGGCACGCGTCCACGGTGCCATGCGCGTCAACCCCATCGGTCGACGGCTTCGTCGACGGGCAGCCCGCTCGCCAGCGCGGCCATCAACAGCACCCGTGCTTGCGCAGAACGCAGCCGCCGCACCGGTATGGCGCCCGCGGCCACCAGATCGTGGCCCGGACCGTATGTGGGGCTGACCCGCGCTCCAGGCACTCGCGTGGTTACCGCGACGGCCACTCCGGCGGCGCAGAGTCGCTGTACGCCGGCGATCACCGCGGAGCCGGCATTGCCCGACCCCACCGCCTCCAACACGATTCCGCGGGCGCCCGCGGCGGCGCAGCCGTCCATCGCCACCGCGTCCGCGCCAGGATAAGCGGCGACAATGTCCACCCGCGGTGCTGCCGCCGCCGGCAGCGCACCGAAGTATGGCCGCTCCTTCGGCGCTTGCCGGGCGAACCTATCCTGTGACACGGCGCCGATAACCGTACCCGCGAAGCCGCGTAGGTCCTCGGTCGCCACTTTCTGCAATCCCAACGGCTGCCAAACCGTGCCCGCAAGACTGACCACGACTCCGAGACCCCGAGCTGAAGGACTGGCTGCGACCGCCAAAGCGTCCTGAAGGTTGGTTGAGCCGTCGGCGTCCGGAGCATCGGCGCTTCGTTGTCCGCCGGTGAACACCACTGGTGTAGTGCCGCGGTAGGTCAAGTCGAGCCATAGCGCCGTCTCCTCCATGGTGTCGGTGCCGTGCGTGACGACGACGCCGTCGGCGTCCGCTGCCGCCGCGACAGCCGCCCGGATACGATCCCAGTCGGCGGGAGTCATTTGCGAGCTGTCGACCGCCATCAGGTCGACCACATCGACTTCGAAATTGACCTCGAGCCCTGACGCCAGTTCGGCCCCGGTGCGGGACGGACGCTTGACGCCGTCCTCGCCCGTGCCGCTGGCGATCGTGCCGCCGGTGGTGACGATAACGAGGCGACCCATGGTCCGAGATTCTTCCGCATCGACGTTTTGGGATGATGGGGCCGTGACTGACGACCCAGACGTGGCCGACGAGATGGCCGAAGAGGCGCCGCCGCGGCGACGCCTACGGCTGCTGCTCGGCATTGCGGGCGTGGTGCTGGTCACCGACATCGCCACCAAGGTGCTCGCGGTCAAATTCCTCACCCCGGGCCAGCCCGTGTCGATCATCGGCGACACGGTGACGTGGACGCTGGTGCGCAATTCCGGTGCGGCGTTCTCGATGGCCACCGGCTACACGTGGGTGCTCACGTTGATCGCCACCGGCGTGGTGATCGGGATCATCTGGATGGGCCGACGGCTGGTCAATCCGTGGTGGGCGGTCGGGCTGGGCATGATTCTCGGCGGGGCCCTCGGCAACCTCATCGACCGGTTCTTCCGCTCACCCGGCCCGCTGCAGGGCCACGTCGTGGACTTCCTGTCCATCGGGTGGTGGCCGGTCTTCAACGTGGCCGACCCGTGCGTGGTCGGCGGGGCGATCCTGCTGGTGGGACTGTCGCTGTTCGGGTTCGACTTCGATACCGTCGGGCGGCGGAAAGCCGCCGAGGACGAATAGATGGCCAATCGGTCGCTACCAGTCCCGGAGGGCCTGGCGGGCATGCGGGTTGACGCGGGCCTCGCCCGGCTTCTCGGACTGTCACGCACGGCCGCCGCGGCGCTGGCTGAAGGCGGCGGTGTCGAGATCGACGGTGCCCCTGCGGGCAAATCGGACAAATTGACCGCGGGCGCCTGGCTGGACGTGCGGTTGCCCGAAGCGCCTGCGCCGGTGGAGAACACGCCCGTCGAGATCGACGGGATGGCGATCCTGTACTCCGACGAGGACATCGTTGCGGTCGACAAGCCGCCGGGGGTCGCCGCGCACGCCACCGTGGGCTGGTCGGGCCCGACCGTGCTGGGCGGTCTGGCCGCGATGGGCTTCCGGATCAGCACCTCGGGGATCCACGAGCGCCAAGGCATCGTGCACCGCCTCGACGTCGGGACCTCGGGGGTCATGGTCGTCGCGCTTTCCGAACGCGCGTACACGGTGCTCAAGCGGGCATTCAAACAGCGCACCGTCGAGAAGCGCTATCACGCGCTGGTGCAAGGGCATCCCGACCCGTCGAGCGGCACGATCGACGCGCCGATCGGCCGTCACCGCGGACACGACTGGAAGTTCGCGGTCACTGAGAACGGCAGGCACAGCGTCACCCACTACGACACCCTCGAGGCGCACCGCGCCGCGAGCTTGCTCGACATCGAACTGGAAACCGGTCGTACACACCAGATTCGGGTGCACTTCGCCGCGCTGCACCATCCATGCGTCGGTGATCTCACCTACGGTGCCGATCCCACGCTGGCCAAGCGGCTCAAGCTGGACCGGCAGTGGCTGCACGCGCGGTCGCTGGCTTTCGCGCATCCCGCCGACGGGCGACGCGTCGAGATCACCAGCCCGTATCCGGCCGATCTGCAGCACGCCCTCGACGTACTGCGCAATCACGAACTGTGAGCGAGACCCGCAGACCCGGCTTGTTGTTCGGCGTCGGCGCCTACGTGTGCTGGGGGACATTTCCCGCGTTCTTTCCGCTGTTGAAACCCGCCTCCGCCCTTGAGGTGCTCGCGCACCGCATCGTGTGGAACTTCCTGCTGATGGTCGTCGTGGTCGCGGTCGTGCGCAGGCTCGGCGACTTGAAGCGGATCAGGGGGCGCACCTGGCTGCTGCTAGCCGCCGCGTCGGCGTTGATCTCGATCAACTGGGGGATCTATGTCTATGCCGTCAACAACGGCCACGTGGTGGACGCGGCGCTCGGCTACTTCATCAACCCGTTGGTGGTCGTCGCGCTGGGGCTGATCGTCTTCCGGGAGCGGCTCAACCGTGCGCAGCTCGCCGCGTTGGCCGTCGCGGTGACCGGCGTGGTGGTGCTGACAATGGAAGTGGGCGCACCGCCCTACATCGGGCTGGGCCTGGCGCTGTCATTCGGCCTCTACGGCGCGGTGAAGAAAGTCGTCACGACCGACCCGCGGGTCAGCGTCGGAGTGGAAGCCGGCATCGCCACGCCGTTCGCGGCGGCCTACATTGTCGTGCTGCAGAGCACCGGGCACGGGACGTTCACCGACTACGGCGACGACCACGTCGCGCTGATGGTGCTCTCCGGCGTCCTGACGGCGGTGCCGCTGTTGCTGTTCGCCGCGGCCGCGCAGCGATTGCCGCTGGTGACGATGGGCCTGTTGTTCTACCTGACGCCGGTGATGCAGCTGACGTGGGGAGTGATCGTCGGCCGGGAGCCGATGCCGCCGGCCCGCTGGTTGGGCTTCGCGTTTATCTGGCTGGCGCTGCTGGTCTTCAGCGCCGACGCCGTACGTCGGTCCACGGTAGAGCGAGATCTCTGCGACTCGTCGCGTTGACCACGACGTGGCAATTGCCCGGCGATTGTCCGTCGTCGACGAGAAGTGCCCGCTTCCGGCCTGCGGATGCCCGTATCGGGGTTGAATCCCGTCGGACTCTCCAGTCACGCCGGGATTCTGCGGGCTGCGCGAAGACACGCATTTCCGACACGCCGAGAACTGTCGGAAGGCGGTCATAGACTGGCCCTCCTATGAGCCCTTCGGATTCGCGGTCCTTCGTGCACCTGCATAACCACACCGAGTACTCGATGCTGGACGGTGCCGCGAAGGTCAAGCCGATGCTCGCCGAGGCTCAGCGCCTGGAGATGCCCGCGATCGGGATGACCGATCACGGAAACATGTTCGGCGCCAGCGAGTTCTACAACGCCGCCACCGACGCCGGGATCAAGCCGATCATCGGTGTCGAGGCCTACATCGCCCCGGGATCGCGCTTCGAAACCAAGCGCATCCTGTGGGGGGATCCCGGCCAAAAGGGTGACGACGTATCCGGCAGCGGGTCCTACACCCATATGACGATGGTGGCCGAGAACGCCACCGGGTTGCGCAACCTGTTCAAACTGTCCTCGCTCGCCTCGTTCGAGGGTCAACTCGGCAAGTGGTCACGTATGGATGCCGAGCTGATCGCCGAGCACGCCGAAGGCATCATCGCCACCACCGGCTGTCCGTCCGGCGAGGTGCAGACCCGGCTGCGGCTCGGCCACTATGACGAGGCGGTGGCCGCGGCCGCCAAGTGGCGGGACATCTTCGGACCCGACAACTTCTTCCTCGAGCTGATGGACCACGGCCTCGACATCGAACGCCGGGTGCGCGAGGGGTTGCTCGATATCGGACGCAAGCTCGGCATCCCGCCGCTGGCCACCAACGACTGCCACTACGTCACCCGTGACGCCGCCCAGAATCACGAGGCGCTGCTGTGTATCCAGACCGGCAAGACGCTGTCGGATCCGAACCGGTTCAAGTTCGACGGTGACGGCTACTTCCTCAAAACGGCCGCCGAGATGCGTGCGCTGTGGGACGGCCAGGTGCCCGGGGCGTGCGACTCCACGCTGCTGATCGCCGAGCGGGTGTCGTCCTACGAGGACGTGTGGACCGTGCGGGACCGGATGCCGGTTTTCCCCGTGCCCGAGGGCCACACCCAGGAGTCGTGGCTGCGCCACGAGGTCCGCGCGGGGCTCGAGCGTCGCTTCCCCTCCAGAGACGTACCGCAGGAGTACGCCGATCGCGCCGACTTCGAGATCAAGGTCATCTGCGACAAGGGTTACCCGTCCTACTTCCTGATCGTGGCCGACCTCATCAACTACGCGCGGTCGGTCGACATCCGGGTCGGCCCCGGCCGCGGGTCGGCCGCCGGGTCGCTGGTCGCCTACGCGCTGGGCATCACCAACATCGACCCGATCCCGTACGGGCTGCTGTTCGAGCGGTTCCTCAACCCCGAGCGGGTGTCGATGCCCGACATCGACATCGACTTCGACGACCGCCGCCGCGGCGAGATGCTGCGGTACGCCGCCAACAAGTGGGGCAGCGACCGCGTGGCCCAGGTGATCACGTTCGGCACCATCAAAACCAAAGCCGCGCTCAAGGATTCGGCGCGTGTGCACTACGGTCAGCCCGGCTTCGCGATCGCCGACCGGATCACCAAGGCGCTGCCTCCGCCGATCATGGCCAAAGACATCCCGCTGTCGGGAATCACCGACCCCAACCATGAGCGGTACAAGGAGGCCGCCGAGGTCCGCGGGCTGATCGACACCGACCCCGACGTCCGCACCATCTACGAGACCGCGCGCGGACTCGAGGGCCTGGTGCGCAATGCCGGTGTGCACGCCTGCGCGGTGATCATGAGCTCCGAGCCGCTGATCGATGCGATCCCGCTGTGGAAACGCCCGCAAGACGGTGCGGTGATCACGGGCTGGGACTACCCGTCGTGCGAAGCCATCGGCCTGCTGAAGATGGACTTCCTCGGGCTGCGCAACCTGACGATCATCGGCGACGCGCTGGACAACATCAGGGCCAACCGGGGGATCGAGCTCGACCTCGAAGCCGTCTCGCTCGACGACAAGGCGACCTACGAGCTGTTGGGCCGCGGTGACACGCTCGGCGTGTTCCAGCTCGACGGCGGGCCGATGCGCGACCTGCTGCGGCGCATGCAGCCGACCGGTTTCGAAGACGTTGTCGCGGTGATCGCGCTGTACCGCCCCGGCCCGATGGGTATGAACGCCCACAACGACTACGCCGACCGCAAGAACGGCCGCCAGGCGATCAAGCCGATCCACCCCGAACTCGAAGAGCCGCTGCGCGAGATCCTCGCCGAGACCTACGGCCTGATCGTCTACCAAGAGCAGATCATGCGGATCGCGCAGAAGGTGGCCGGGTACTCGCTGGCCCGAGCCGACATCCTGCGAAAAGCCATGGGCAAGAAGAAGCGCGAAGTCCTGGAAAAGGAGTTCGAGGGCTTCTCCGAGGGCATGAAGTCCAACGGCTTCTCCGCGGCCGCCATCAAGGCGCTGTGGGACACCGTGCTGCCGTTCGCCGACTACGCGTTCAACAAGTCGCACGCCGCCGGGTACGGCCTCGTCTCGTACTGGACGGCCTACCTCAAGGCCAACTATCCGGCCGAGTACATGGCCGGGCTGCTCACGTCGGTCGGCGACGACAAGGACAAGGCCGCGGTGTACCTGGCCGACTGCCGGAAACTGGGCATCACGGTGCTCCCTCCGGATGTCAACGAGTCGGGGCTGAACTTCGCCTCGGTGGGCGAGGACATCCGGTACGGCCTGGGGGCGGTGCGCAACGTCGGTGCCAATGTCGTTGCCTCGTTGATCAACACGCGCACCGAGAAGGGGAAGTACATCGACTTCTCCGATTACCTGAACAAGATCGAGATCGGCGCCTGCAACAAGAAGGTCACCGAGTCGCTGATCAAGGCCGGCGCGTTCGACTCGCTGGGGCATCCGCGCAAGGGGTTGTTCCTGATCCACACCGACGCCGTCGATTCCGTGCTCGGCACCAAGAAGGCCGAGGCGATGGGGCAGTTCGACCTGTTCGGCGGCGCCGACACGGCCACCGACGCGGTGTTCACCATCAAGGTGCCCGACGAGGAGTGGGAGGACAAGCACAAACTCGCGTTGGAACGCGAGATGCTCGGCCTCTACGTGTCCGGTCATCCGCTCAACGGCATCGCCCACCTGCTGGCCGCCCATGTCGACACCGCGATCCCGGCCATCCTCGACGGCGACCTCCCCAACGACACCCAGGTGCGCGTCGGCGGCATCCTTGCCTCGGTCAACCGCAGGGTCAACAAGAACGGGTTGCCATGGGCCTCGGCGCAACTGGAGGATCTGACCGGCGGCATCGAGGTGCTGTTCTTCCCGCAGACCTACTCGACATTCGGTGCCGAGATCGCCGACGACGCCGTCGTGCTGGTCGGCGCGAAGGTGGCGATCCGCGACGATCGGATCTCGTTGATCGCCAATGACCTTGTGGTACCAGACTTCTCGAATGCACAGCTGGATCGCCCGCTGGCGGTGAGTCTGCCGACGCGGCAGTGCACCGTCGACAAGGTCAGCGCGCTCAAGCAGGTGCTGGCCCGCCACCCCGGTACGTCGCAGGTGCATCTGCGGTTGATCAGCGGGGAGCGGATCACCACGCTGGAACTGGACACGTCGCTGCGCGTCACACCGTCGTCGGCCTTGATGGGCGACCTCAAGGCCCTGCTCGGGCCGGGCTGCCTGGGCGGCTGAAGGTCAATTCAGGACATTCACCGCCCGCGCGACGACGAGCCCGGCGGTGCCCAGCGCGACGATCGCCTGCACCGTCATCATCATCTTGGCCCACCGTGCGAGGGGCATGGTGTCGGTCGGAGAGAACGCCATCACGTTGGTCACGCTGACGTAGAGGTAGTCGATGAACGTGGGCCGCCAATCCGGTTCGGCCACATGCGGAGTGGTCATCTGTGGGAACAGGAAATCAGGATAGGGCCGCTCTCCTGCACGCCGCGCGAACGGCCCGCCCCGGTCCAGCTCCCAGTACCAGATACCGAACACGATCACATTCGTGACGATGATCGAGGCGCCGCTGCCGAGCAGCACCGCCGCATCGTTGCTTTCGTCGCCGCTGAGGATGCCGACGGCCAGCACGACCGCCGACAGCGTGTTGTCGAGGGTGATCGCCGCCAGCAGAACCCATGTGGTGTACCGGCCGAACCGCGTGCGCCGGGTCATGACGCGCGGGTTGATCGCCAGCAGCGCCAGCAGCAGAAGTCCCTCCAACACCACCAGCGGCCAACGGGGGACCAGCGTGTAGTCCTTCGGGATCGCGAGCTGCAACGCCATGACCGCCACCACCGCGATCAGCACGGGCATCGTGCTCTCCGGATCGCCGCGCCGCAACCAGGCCGGCACGCGGTGCTGTTCCGGCGGTGATTCCATCCCGTCATTGTGATGCGCCAGGATGGTCGGATGGAGTCACGACACGTCAGCACCTGGATCGCCGCGCCGCCCGAGGCCGTCTACGAGTTCGCCGCGGACCCGCAGACGTGGCCGCGGTGGGCGGCGGGCCTCGCACAGGGCGGCCTTCGCCAGACTCCGGGCGGTTGGGTGGCCGACTCACCGATGGGCGAGGTGACCGTCGAGTTCTCGCCGCGCAACGATCTCGGCGTGCTCGACCACGTCGTACGCCTGCCCACCGGGGAAGCGGTCTACAACCCGATGCGGGTGCAGCCCTGGAATGTGCCGACCGACGCTGGCGAGCCGCGCTGTGAGGTGGTGTTCAGCGTGCGCCGACGGCCGGCGATGACCGACGAGCAGTTCGATGCCGACACCGACGCGGTGGCCGCCGACCTGGCGACGCTCAAGAGGCTGATCGAGGACTAACGGCGCGGGCAGAGCGCGCTGAACGTCAGCCATGTGACGGTTCCGACCGCGGCACCGGTCAGCACCGCGGCGGCCGTCGTCGCGGTGGCGATCCCGACCACCAGCGCCACCAGCGCGCCGAGCACCAGAGCGATCAGCTTGTAGGCCGGCCACGGCACGCCCGCCACCGACACGTCGCACGTCACGCGTGCGGCTGCGGTGCGGAAGTTACCTGCGGTGGTCATAGCACCCACGATAGCTCGTAACCTATTTTTCGGCCACCCGAAACGCCGGATCAGGCCAGCGGATCTCCAGCGCGTCTAAGCTGATGGGATGCCACTTTCCGGAGAGTATGAGCCCAGCCCGTGGGACTGGGTGAGGGAACACACCGACCGAATCACACAATCCGGCACCACCGCGGGTGTGGATATGAAGGGCAAGCCGCTCATCCTGCTGACGACCGTCGGCGCGAAGACGGGCAAGATTCGCAAAACCCCGCTGATGCGGGTGGAACACGACGGCCAGTATGCGGTGGTGGCCTCGTTGGGCGGCGCCCCGAAGCATCCGGTCTGGTACCACAACATCAAGGCCCATCCGCGGGTGGAACTGCAGGACGGCGCGGTGACCAGGGAATATGACGCTCGGGAGGTCACCGGCGAGGAGAAGGCCGTCTGGTGGGAGCGGGCCGTGTCCGCGTGGCCCGACTACGCCGAGTACCAGAAGAAGACCGACCGCCAGATCCCGGTGTTCGTGCTGACCCCGATTTCTTGAAAACCGCTGGTTGGTGGCACCATTGACCGGTGTCCGCTGAACTGAGGCAAAGCGCGAGGACGTCGCCACTTCGTGCGGCGGATATCGACGAGGCCGCTCAGCGAATTGCGGACGTCGTGCTGCGCAGCCCGCTGGAACTCAGCGACAGGCTCTCGGATGCCACCGGCGCTGCGGTGTATCTGAAGCGCGAGGATCTGCAGCCGGTGCGGTCCTACAAGTTGCGCGGCGCGCACAACCTGCTGATGCAGTTGTCCCCCGACGAGTTGGCCGCAGGCGTGGTGTGCTCGTCGGCGGGCAATCACGCGCAGGGCTTCGCGATGGCGTGCCGCTCGATGGGCGTGCGCGGCCGGGTCTACGTGCCGGGCAAGACGCCCAAGCAGAAGCGTGACCGGATCCGATACCACGGCCGCGAGTTCATCGAGTTGATCGTCGGCGGCAGGACCTACGACGAGGCCGCCGCCGCCGCGGCCGAAGACATCGCCCGCACGGGTGCGACATTGGTGCCGCCTTACGACGATCTGCGCACGATGGCCGGACAGGGCACGATCGCCGCCGAGATCATCGATCAGCTCGACACCGAACCCGACCTCGTCGTCGTCCCGGTCGGGGGCGGCGGATGCATCGCCGGCATCACCACCTATCTGGTCGAACGAACCAGCGGCACCTCCGTGTTGGGCGTCGAGCCGGCGGGGGCGCCCGCGATGATCGCGGCGCTGGCGGCCGGTGAGCCGGTGACGATCGACGACGTGGACCAGTTCGTCGACGGTGCGGCGGTGAAGCGTGCGGGAACGCTGCCGTACGAGGTGCTGGCGGCGGCCGGCGACATGGTATCGATGACGACCGTCGACGAGGGCGCCGTGTGCACCGCGATGCTCGACCTGTACCAGAACGAGGGCATCATCGCCGAGCCGGCGGGAGCGCTGTCGGTGGCCGCGTTGATGGAGGCCGACATCGAGCCGGGATCGACTGTGGTGTGTGTGATCTCGGGCGGCAACAACGACGTGTCGCGGTACGGCGAGGTACTGGAGCGTTCGCTGGTGCATCTTGGCCTCAAGCACTATTTCCTGGTCGACTTCCCGCAGGAGCCGGGCGCGCTGCGCCGATTCCTCGACCAGATCCTCGGCCCCAACGACGACATCACCTTGTTCGAGTACGTCAAGCGCAACAACCGCGAGACCGGCGAGGCGCTGGTCGGAATCGAGTTGGGTTCGGCGACCGACTTCGAGGGCCTGCTCGAGCGCATGCGCGCCTCGGACATCCACGTCGAGGCGCTCGAACCGGACTCACCGGCGTACCGCTACCTGCTCTGAGATGATCGGTGCCGCGCGCCCGGCGTCGAAACTGAAGCTGTGTAGGACTTTTCCGCGCGAAGTGGCGAATACGTTCAGTTTCGGCGGATGACCGCGAACGAGTGCCCCTCGGCGCGGGTGGTCTTTTCGGCGACCTCGGGCTCGCCCCACGCCAGCACCACCTCGCCGGTGACCGGGACGTCGACCGCGTCGGTGCCCAGATTGCATGCGATCGACAACGACCCGCGGTGCATCACGATCCAGCGCCGGTCTTCGTCGTAGTCGATCCCGAGGTTGTTCAGCCACGGGTCGGCCACATCGGGCTCGTTGTGCCGCAACGCGATCAGATCGCGGTATACCCGCCGCAGCCGGCCGTGGTCGCCCTCGTCGATCTCATCCCACTTCAGCTTCGAGCGCTCGAACGTCTCGGGGTCTTGCGGATCCGGGATCTCGTCGGCGTCCCAGCCGTGCTCGGCGAACTCACGCTTGCGGCCCTCGGCCGTGGCCCGCGCCAGTTCGGGCTCCGGATGCGAGCTGAAGAACTGGAACGGTGACGACGACCCCCATTCCTCGCCCATGAAAAGCATGGCCGTATACGGGCTTCCGAGCGCCAAGGCGGCTTTGACGGCGAGCTGGCCGAACGTCAGGTTCTGCGACGGCCGGTCTCCGACGGCGCGGTTGCCCACCTGATCGTGGGTCAGCGTATACGCCAGTAAGCGGGTGCCCGGAATCGTGGCGGTGTCCAACGGGCGCCCGTGCCTGCGGTGTCGAAACGACGAGTACGTGCCGGCGTGGTAGTAACCGTTCTTCAGCGTGGTGGCCAGCGCCTCAACGGTTCCGAAATCGTTGTAGTAGCCCTGCTGTTCGCCGGACACTGCGGAGTGGATCGCGTGGTGGATGTCGTCGTCCCACTGCGCGGTCATCCCCAGGCCGCCCTTGTCGCGGGGGGTGATGAGCCGCGGATCGTTGAGGTCGCTCTCGGCGATCAACGACAGCGGCCGGCCCAACTCTGCTGCCAGCGCATCGGTTTCGGCGGACAGCTCTTCGAGGATGTGGATCGCCGTCGTGTCGACGAGGGCGTGCACCGCATCCAGACGCAGCCCGTCGGCGTGGAAGTCGCGCATCCAGCGCAGCGCGCAGTCGATGATGTAGCGCCGCACCTCGTCGGCATCGGCGTCGGCGATGTTGATCGACTCGCCCCACGGATTGCTGCCGGCCGACAGGTACGGCCCGAACATGGGCAGGTAGTTCCCCGAGGGGCCCAGGTGGTTGAACACGGCGTCGATCAGCACCCCGAGTCCGCGTTCGTGGCAGGCGTCGATCAGGCGTACCAGCGCGTCGGGCCCGCCGTATGGTTCGTGTACCGCGTACCAGAGCACACCGTCGTAACCCCACCCGTGGGTGCCACCGAAGGCGTTGACCGGCATCAGCTCGATGAGGTCGACGCCGAGGTCGACGAGGTAGTCCAGCTTGTCGGCCACCGCGTCGAACGTGCCTTCGGGAGTGAAGGTCCCGACGTGCAATTCGTAGATCACCGCACCCTCGATCGAGCGGCCGGCCCAGTCGGCGTCCGTCCATGCCGACGGATCCGGTTGCCACAGCTGCGACCTCTCGTGCACACCGTCGGGCTGACGGGGGGAGCGGGGGTCGGGGAGCACTTTGGGGTCGTCGTCGAGGACGAAACCGTAGCGTGCGTCAGGCCGGGCCTCGACGTCGGCGCGCCACCACCCGTTGTCGGAGCGGGTCATGTCGTGCAGTTCACCG
This sequence comes from Mycolicibacterium flavescens, assembly GCA_900637135.1. Taxonomy (NCBI): domain Bacteria; kingdom Bacillati; phylum Actinomycetota; class Actinomycetes; order Mycobacteriales; family Mycobacteriaceae; genus Mycobacterium; species Mycolicibacterium flavescens. The sequence continues at coordinate 2,911,219 of LR134353.1, read as the reverse complement.
TCCACGTCGAGCCGGACCCGTTGCGGTCGCGGCGCCCACACGCTGAATTCAGTCATCGACCCGCTCCAACAGTACGACCGGCAGTTCGGTGAAGAGTTCGGCGGCCAGTACCCGCCCGGTGTGCCGGCGTCCGCCGATGCGGTCCGCCCAGGTGCCCGAGGGCAGGGTGAGAGCTGTTTCTCCCCAGCCGGTTTCGGAGAGCCGCACGGAATGCCGGGTGACGGCGGTCAGCACGTCGCCACCGCGGCGGAACGCCACGAGGTGTTGCGCCGCCGGCCCGTCGGCCAGCACGGGGGTGTAACCGCCCGTCGAAAACGTCGCGGGCCGCTCCCGCCGGACCGCCAGCGCGGAAGTGACCACCCGCAGCTTCGGATGGCGCATCGCCTCCAATGCCTTGCGGCGAGCCGCGTAGTCGACGGGTCGGCGATTGTCCGGATCGACCAGGCTGTCCTCCCACAGTTCGGTGCCCTGGTAGACGTCGGGGACCCCGGGTGCGGTGAGCGCCAACAGTTTCTGGCCCAGCGCGTCGCTGCGGGCATGCAGGTCGAGCCGCGCGACCAAACCGGTCAATTCGGTGGCCACCGGGCCGTCGATCACGGCGTCGATCCAGGTGTGCAGCCGGGTTTCGAAATCCTCGTCCGGATCGTTCCAGGTGGTGTGCACAGCGGCTTCCCGGATGGCCTTCTCCGCGTACGCGTGCAGTCGCTCCCGCAGCTCGTCGGTCACCGTGCCGTCGGCAGGCCAGACCCCGAACATGTTCTGCAGCAGGAAGAACCCGGTGGCACGGTCGGGAGATGGCGTGCGTTGCTCCCATGCGGTGACGTACTCGGCCCACAGCGACGGAACCTGCGACAGCAGTCCGATTCGCGCCCGCACGTCCTCACCGCGCTTGGTGTCGTGGGTCGTCATCGCAACCATCGCGTCAGGCCACAACCGGGCACGCACCGCGGCCCGCTGGTGGAACTCGGCGACGCTCACTCCGAAATGGTGCGGTTCGGAACCGACCTCGTTGAGTGAGACCAGCCGCGCGTCGCGGTAGAACAGGCAGTCCTCCATCGACTTGGCCGTCGCCGCACCGCACAGTTGCTGCAACCGGACCTCGGCCTCGTTATTGACCGCCAGCGCGGTCGTGATCAAGGCTAGGGGTTCGGCCAATTCAGTTTTCGCAGTGGCTGTCTCGGCCAGCGCGCTGGGCAGGACACCAGACAGCGAGCCGTAGTCGGAGCGGTAGACGTCGATGCGGCTGAGCAGAGCCGCGATCGCCGCAGGCAGGTCGTCATGGTCGGTTCCGATGGCGCCGACGATGGTGCGGCGCAACCGGGCGAGCTCGCTGCCCAGGGTGACCGTGACGGCATTCGCCTTGAGCGTGCGCGCGAGATCCGGCATCGAGCTGTAGGCCAACCCGGTGGAGTCGAACAGGGCGGTCAGGGGTTCCTCGCCCGACGGGTCGATGAACACGCCGCCGATTTCCCGCATCGCGTCATAACCGGTGGTTCCGGCGACCGGCAGCGTCGGTTCCAGCGGCTCGTCGGCGGCCAAGATCTTCTCGATCACGATCCAGGCGTCGGGTCCGGTGAGTTCGCGCAGCCAGGTCAGATAGCCGGCCGGGTCCGACAGCCCGTCCGGGTGGTCGATGCGGATGCCGTCGACCAATTCCTCGTCGAACCACCGTTTCACCTCGGCGTGGGTGGCATCGAAGACGGCGCGGTCCTCTTGGCGCAAGCCGGCCAGCGAGGTGATCGAGAAGAACCGGCGGTAGCCGCAGATACCGGACAATTCCCCCGTCGCTTCGCTCGACCCGTTCTTCCAGGCGACCAGGTGATAGTGCTGCCGATCGTGCACCTGCGGACCGGTCCCGTCCTCGGTGCCGGGTGCGATCGGGTAGACGAGGTCGCCGAGGCGTAGCACGGGCTCAGCGCCGCTGGCGTCGACCTCGAGATCGTCGGCGTCGTCGTCGGATCCGAGCACCGGCACTACGACGCGCCCGCCGTCGAGGTCCCAGTCGATGTCGAAATAGGACGCGTAGGCCGACTCGCGCCCGTGCTTGAGCACGTCCCACCACCACGCGTTATCCCGCGGCTTCTCCACACCGACGTGATTGGGCACGATATCGACGATCAAGCCGATGCCCTTGTCGCGGGCCGCGCGCGACAGGCGCGCAAATCCTTCGGGCCCACCGAGTTCGGCGGACACCGTCGTGGGATCGGTGACGTCGTAACCGTGGGTGGAGCCTTCCGCCGCGGTGAGGATCGGCGACAGGTACAGGTGGGAAACGCCGAGCGCCGCGTAATAGTCGAGCAGGTTCTCGGCATCGGCGAAAGTGAAGGCGTCACCGCGCATCTGGAGGCGGTACGTGGATTGGACGGGGATGTGTCGCGCCATCAGGCCGTCTTACGCATCACCAGCAGGGAGCGCGCAGGCAGCAAGATCTTCTCCCCGGCCTTGGCCACCAGCTCGGTGGACCCGGTGGCGTCTGTGGTGTCAAGCGCCGCGGTCCACTCCTTCGCGTAGTAACCCGAGGGAGTGACGAAGTGCTGTGGGCGGTCATGGGCGTTGAAACACAACAGAAACGAGTCGTCGACGACTCGCTCTCCGCGTTCGTTCGGCGCCGAGATGGCGTCACCGTTGAGGAACACCGCAACACATTTGCCCAACCCGGTGCCCCAGTCCTCGATGGTCATCTCCTCACCGGCGGGGGTCAACCACGCGATGTCACGCACCTGATCGCCGCTGCGGATCGGCTTGCCCTCGAAGAACCTGCGCCTGCGGAACACCGGGTGGTCCTTGCGCAGCTGGGTGACTTTGCGGGTGAACTCGAGCAGGTCGGCATTCTTCTCGCACAACGACCAGTCCATCCAGGAGAGCTCGGAGTCCTGGCAGTAGACGTTGTTGTTGCCCCGCTGGGTGCGGCCGATCTCGTCGCCGTGCGAGATCATCGGCGTGCCCTGCGAAACCATCAACGTGCCCATGATGTTGCGCATCTGCTTACCGCGTAGCGCCAGAATGTCCGGATCGTCGGTCGGACCCTCGACACCGCAGTTCCACGACCGGTTGTGGCTCTCGCCGTCGCGGTTGTCCTCGCCGTTGGCCTCGTTGTGTTTCTCGTTGTAGGACACCAGGTCGTTCAACGTGAAGCCGTCGTGGCAGGTGACGAAGTTGATGCTCGCACTAGGGCGCCGGCCGGTCGCCTCGTAGAGGTCGGACGAACCGGTCAGCCGCGATGCGAACTCGCCGAGGGTTGCGGGCTCGCCCCGCCAGTAATCACGCACAGTGTCGCGATACTTCCCGTTCCACTCGGTCCACAAACCTGGGAAGTTGCCGACCTGATAGCCACCTTCGCCGACGTCCCACGGTTCGGCGATCAGCTTGACCTGGCTGACCACCGGATCTTGTTGCACCAGGTCGAAAAACGCGCTCAAGCGGTCGACATCGTAGAACTCGCGGGCCAGGGTGGCGGCAAGGTCGAAACGGAACCCGTCGACGTGCATCTCCATCACCCAGTAGCGCAGCGAGTCCATGATCAGCTGCAGAGTGTGGGGATGGCGGGCGTTGAGGCTGTTGCCGGTGCCGGTGAAGTCCTTGTACAGGCGCAGATCGCCGTCGAGTAGCCGGTAGTAGGCGGCGTTGTCGATGCCCCGGAAGTTCAGTGTCGGACCGAGGTGGTTGCCCTCGGCGGTGTGGTTGTAGACCACGTCGAGGATGACCTCGATCCCGGCCTCGTGGAATGCGCGCACCATGGTCTTGAACTCGGCGACCGCACCGCCGGCGTGTTTGTTGGCCGCGTACTCGTGGTGTGGTGCGAAGAACCCGAAAGTGTTGTAGCCCCAGTAGTTTCGCAGCCCGAGGTCGATGAGCCGGTGGTCGTGGAGGAACTGGTGCACCGGCATCAACTCGATGGCGGTAACGTTCAGCGACTTCAGGTGGTCGATGATCACCGGGTGGTGCAGGCCGGCGTAGGTGCCGCGGAGTCCCTCGGGGATGCCGGGATGTCGCTGCGTCATGCCCTTGACGTGGGCCTCGTAGATCACCGTCTCGTGGTACGGCGTGCGCGGTGCGCGGTCCGAAACCCAGTCGAAGTACGGGTTGATCACGACGCTGGTCATGGTGTGCCCGAGGGAGTCGATGCGGGGCGGGGTACCGCCGGAGGCGAGATCCTCGGCGTTCAAGTCGTAGGAGAACAGCGCCTGGGAGAACTCGAAGTCACCGTGGAACGACTTGCCGTACGGGTCGAGCAGCAGCTTGCTCGGGTCGCACCGGTGGCCGGCCGCGGGGTCCCACGGGCCGTGCACGCGAAAGCCGTAGCGCTGTCCCGGGGTGACCGTCGGCAGGTAGCAGTGCCAGACGTAGCCGTCGACCTCTTCGAGGTTGATGCGCTCTTCGCTGCCGTCCTTGCCGATCAGGCAGAGCTCGACCCGATCGGCCACCTCGGAGAACACCGAGAAGTTGGTGCCCGCGCCGTCGTAGGTTGCGCCCAGGGGATACGCCACTCCCGGCCAGACGGTGGGCACCGCCGCCGGTTCGCCGGAGGGCATCAGCCAACCCACCAACCGGTGGCGGCGGCGATCTGTCTTCCGAGTTCGGGCGCCATCGTGCGCATATACGTCTTCGAGATGTGATGAGCGTCGTGGTAGAGCAACACGTTCCCCTCCACGGCTCGGCAAATGTCCTTGCGGCACACCGCATCACTCATGTCGAGCGGCTTCATCAACGGGAACCGCTTGACGAAATCGAGTGTCGGGTTGCGCTCCGAGAGTACGTCGGATCGCCGTGTTCCACAGGAGATAGCGTCGCCGCCGCCCGCGAGGCAGTCAGCGGCGAAGAACGGTTCACCGTTGCGGACCAACCACGGCGTGTCCCGCATGGCCAGGATCGGGATCCTGTTGGCGGACAATTCCTGCCAGATGCCGATATACGTCGAGGGCATCACATCGCCGGCCCTGATGTTCCATGGCCGCGTGGAGGTGGTGAAGACGTAGTCGGGCCGGTCGGCCACGATCTGGGCCATCACCCGCTTGTTCCACTCGTGGCACTTCGGGTACGGGCGGTTGTCGCCCATCACCAGCGGCACCTGCTCGGTGGTCAACGGGCAGCCCATCTTCAGGTAGGTGACCACCTTGAAGTGGTGCCGTTTGCCGAGCAGGTCGAGCGCGGTGATCCAGTGTTCGGCGTGCGATCCGCCGGCCAGCGCAATGGTGCGCTTGGCGTTCTTGTCACCGTAGGTGCAGTTGATCACGTCGACGGTCTCGAAGTCGCTGATGCACCCGTCCTCAGTGGTCTCCGGCAGATCGTTCTTGGCCTCCAGCACGCTCGGGCGCATCGGCAGCTTGGGCACCCTGGCATTGCTCAGCAGAGCAGCGGCGCCGGGGTAGTCCTGTGTCGAAAGCGACACGAGCTCTGCCCCGTTGGTGCGTTGGACGAGCACATGCTCACGCCAGGTGAACGAGGTGACGGTCAACGCCACACCCAGCAGGGCGACCACGGACCCCAGCACCACCGGCGGCCTGCGCCTGCGGGCCTTCTTCGGCGCGGCCGTGCGTTGGGCCGAGGAACTGCGGTAGCGCAGCGGGTTCTCGACGTACCTGGTGGTCAACCACGCCAGCACCCCGGACAACAGCAGAACCACCGCCCCTTCGAGGAAGGTGGCGCGGCTGTGGCCGGTGTAGGACAGCCAGAAGATCAGCAGCGGCCAGTGCCAGAGATACAGCGAGTAGGCCATCGCCCCCAGCGATACGAAGGGCGCCGTGGCCAGCAGCCGGTTGGGCAGCGGCATCCGTCCTGCGGTGTGCGGGTCGGCCACCCGGTTCGCCGCGGACAGGATGAACAGGATGGTGGCGCCGACGGGGACCAGCGCCCACGGCCCGGGGAACTCCTTGACGCCGTCGATCAGTGCGCCGCACGACAGGATCGCCGCCAGCGCCACCACAGCGGCCGTCGTCCGCAGCCACATCGGCATCCGCAGATGTGTCACGAGCGCACCGACCAGGGCACCGAGCAGCAGCTCCCACGCCCTGGCGAAGCTGTTGTAGTACGCAGTGGCTTGGTCGGCGTTGTGGGCGTGGACGGCGTAGACGAACGACGCGATGGTCAGCGCGCTGAGCAGCACGACGAACGCCACACGGGTGTATCGGCCGAAGACCCGGCGAAACAGCAAGGCGGACAGGAAGATTATCGCCAGGAACGCGATGTAGAACTGGCCCTGCACGGACATCGACCAGATGTGCTGCAGCGGGCTGACCGCCTCACCCGCGCGCAGGTAGTTCGACGCGGAGTTGGCCAGTTCCCAGTTCTGGAAGTAGCCGAGGCTGGCCAGGCTCTGGTCGGCGAAGGTCTCCCATCGCGTCTGCGGCTGGATCAGGACGGTCAGCACCGCGGACGCCGCGAGCACGACGACCAGGGCGGGCAGCAGCCGCCGGATCAGCCGCGTCACCTCCGGACGCGGCCGCAGCGACACGCCCGGCGTCATCGCCGAGCGCAGCAACCGGCCGCCGAAGAAGAAGCCGGACAGCGCCAGAAACACGTCCACACCGCCGGACACCCGGCCGAACCACACGTGGAACACCGCGACGAGTGCGATCGCGATACCGCGCAAACCGTCGAGGTCATGCCGGTAAGCCGCTGAGGAGCGGGTGCCGGTGGAGGCTTTCGCGGCGCGCAACGGACGTCCCGGATAGCTGACGGGCGCCGACCGGGGAGGGGCGAGGGTCATCATGGTCGACCGATAATCTACCGAAGGTGCCAGCCATGACGCCCGCCGAGATCGGTGCGATCGACGCCGCCCACGTCTGGCATCCCTACAGCACGATCGGCGCGGAAGCCTTGGCTCCCGTCGTCGCGGTCGGTGCCCGCGGCGCTTGGCTCAGCCTCCATCACGACGGGCGGGAGGTGCGGGTTCTCGACGCGATGGCGTCGTGGTGGACCGCGATCCACGGCCATGGTCATCCGGTGCTCGACGCGGCGATCACCGAGCAGCTCGCCACCATGAATCACGTCATGTTCGGCGGGCTCACGCACGAACCGGCCGCACGGCTCGCGCAGTTACTGGTCGAAATCACTCCCGACGGCCTGGACACCGTGTTCTTCAGCGACTCAGGGTCGGTGTCGGTCGAGGTGGCCGTGAAGATGGCGCTGCAGTACTGGCGCAGCCGGGGCCGAGGCGCCAAGCATCGCCTGATGACGTGGCGCGGCGGGTACCACGGCGACACCTTCACCCCGATGAGCGTGTGCGACCCGGACGGCGGGATGCACGAGCTGTGGACGGACGTGTTGGTCGCCCAGGAGTTCGCACCGCCGGTACCGCGCGACTACGACGCCGGTTACGTCGAGTCGTTCGAGACGCAATTGGCCGAACACGCCGATGAACTGGCCGCTGTGATCGTCGAACCCGTCGTGCAAGGAGCGGGCGGGATGCGGTTCCACGACCCCCGCTACCTCGCGGAGCTGCGCGACATCTGCTCCCGGCACGAGGTGCTGCTGATCTTCGACGAGATCGCGACCGGCTTCGGCCGCACCGGTGAACTGTTCGCGGCCGACCACGCGGGCGTGAGCCCCGACATCATGTGCGTCGGCAAGGCCCTCACCGGCGGCTACATCACGCTGGCGGCCACGCTCTGCACACGGGAGGTCGCCCACACGATCAGCTCGAACGAGCCGGGCGCCCTGATGCACGGCCCCACGTTCATGGCCAACGCGCTGGCATGCGCGGTCGCGGTCGCCGCGGTCGAATTGCTACTCGACCAGGACTGGCGCACGCGGGTCCGCGAGATCGAGGCGGGACTGCGCTCGGGGCTGGCCTCCGCGCCGTCGCTGCCCGGGGTGGTCGATGTGCGGGTGCTCGGCGCGATCGGCGTCATCGAGATGGACCGTCCCGTCGACCTGAAGGTGGCGACGCCAGCGGCGCTGGAGCACGGCCTGTGGCTGCGCCCGTTCCGCAACCTCATCTATGCGATGCCGCCGTACATCTGCACGTCCGAGGAGATCGCGCAGATCACCGCGGGGATGGTCGCGGTCGCCCGGGCCCTGGGTGATGAACCAAGCCATTAACTCCTCAGGCGCTCGCGGCACATTTGTGCCGTCGCGCGCGGGTGCCCTAACCTGAACGCTGTTCAAGTCCGATGCGAGGAGCACGGTGACGCGCGCAGGTCTCTCACCGCTGGCGTGGCTCGACGGTGTCGAAAGGCAGCGGCGCGCCGCGGGGCTGAGGCGATCCCTGCGTGCGCGGCCACCGGTCAGCACCGAGCTCGACCTGGCCTCCAACGACTATCTGGGCCTGTCGCAGCATCCCGCGGTGATCGACGGCGGGGTGGTCGCGTTGCTTACCTGGGGTGCGGGTTCCACCGGATCGCGCCTTGTCACCGGAAACACCGAACTGCACGAGGGTTTCGAGCGGGCACTGGCCGGATTCGTCGGCGCGGAGGCTGCGCTGGTGTTCTCGTCCGGCTATACCGCCAACCTCGGCGCGGTCGTCGCATTGTCGGGTTCGGGGTCGCTGCTGGTGTCCGACGCGTTGACACACGCCTCGTTGGTCGACGCGTGCCGGTTGTCGCGGGCGCGGGTCGTCGTCACGCCACACCGCGACGTCGCCGCGGTGGAGGCGGCGTTGGCGGCGCGCGGCGAGGAGCGCGCGGTGGTACTGACGGACTCCGTCTTCTCCGCGGACGGTGACCTCGCACCGTTGCGCGCCCTGCACGATGCATGCCGCCGCCACGGCGCACTGCTGATCGTCGACGAGGCCCATGGTCTCGGCGTCCGCGGCACGGGCGGACGCGGCCTGTTGCACGAAGTCGGCCTGGCCGGTGCGCCCGACATCGTGATGACCACGACGCTGTCCAAGGCGCTGGGCAGCCAAGGCGGTGTGGTGCTGGGCCCGACGGTCGTGCGTGACCACCTGATCGACGCGGCGCGGCCGTTCATCTTCGACACCGGGCTGGCGCCCGCCGCCGTCGGTGCGGCCTGGGCTGCGCTCGACATCCTGGTCGCCGAGCCGTGGCGCGCACGGGCCGTGATCGAACGCGCCGCGGAGCTGGCGTCGATCTGCTCGGTGTCGGAGCTTCCCGAATCGGCCGTCGTATCAGTGGTTCTCGGCGACGCGGACGTCGCCTTCGGCGCAGCGGTGGCATGCCTGGACCGCGGTGTGCGCGTGGGGTGCTTCCGGCCGCCGACGGTGCCGGCAGGCACATCGCGGCTGCGACTGACCGCGCGGGCGTCGCTGACCGACGACGAGATGCGGATGGCGGCCGAGGTGCTCACTGACGTGCTGGCGACCGTGCGCCGGTGAGCACGCTCCTCGTCACGGGCACCGACACCGGCGTCGGAAAGACGATTGCCACCGCAGCTCTGGCCTGCCACGCCCGGCTCGCGGGCATCGACGTCGCGGTGTGCAAACCCGTGCAGACCGGCAGCCCCCACGACGACGACCTCGCCGACGTCGGGCGGCTCTCGGGTGTGACCCGGCTGCATGGCGGATGGCGATACCCGGAGCCGCTCGCGCCCGCCGCTGCCGCGCGCCGAGCGGGCATGACACTGCCGACCCGCCCCGAACTGGTCGAGTCGGTGCGGTCCGCGGCCGCGTCGCTGACGCTGGTGGAGGGGGCCGGCGGGCTGCTCGTCGAGATCGGAGCGGGGACGACGCTGCGCGACCTCGCGGGCGACCTGGGTGCACCGGTGTTGGTGGTCGTCGGGGCCGGGCTCGGCACGCTCAACCACACCGCGCTGACACTGGAAGCGCTTGCACACGAAGGTATTCCGTGTGCCGGCCTGGTGATCGGCGCGTGGCCGTCGTCGCCGGGTGTCGCCGAGCAGGGCAACCGCGCGGCGCTGGCAGAGCTGGCTCCCGTGCGGGGGATTCTGCCTGCGGGTGCCGGCGCGCTGACCGCATGCGATTTCGAGCGCATGAGCGGCGACGCCTTCGATTCCGCGTGGATCGAAAGGCTGGTCTAGACATGGTGCATTCGGTCGAGTTGGTCTTCGACCCGGACACGGATGCCAAGATCCGCGGTGTCTGGGATGACCTGACACGCGCCGGGATCCGCAGTCAGGCGAGCAACACGTCGCCGAGCAATCGGCCGCATGTCACGGTGACCGTCGCCGAGAGCCTCGACGAGGCGGCCAACACCGCGCTACGTCCGGTGCTGAAGCGGCTGCCGCTGGACTGCACCATCGGGGCGCCGATGCTGTTCGGCAGTCGCGTCTTCACGCTGGTGCGGCTGGTGGTGCCCTCCGAAGAACTGCTGGCGTTGCATCGCCGAGTGCATGAGTTGTGCCTGTCGCACATGCCCAACGGCGTACTGAGCCATGCCGATCCGGGGCAGTGGACACCGCATGTGACGTTGGCGCGTCGCGTGGCGCCCGACAAGCTGCCTGCGGCGCTGACACTCAAGTCGGTGGGCCGCGACATACGGGGTGCGGTGACCGGCCTGCGTCACTGGGACGGCGATAACCGGGTCGAGTATCCGATCAGCTGACCGTTGCGCCAACGCTTTTCGGCACGCACATCTGCCAACCGTCGATTATCAGCTCGCGAAGTTCGTTGTGACTGATCGCGTCGAGCCGGACATGTATCCAGTTGAACCGCATCTCCGACTGGCGTGGCAGCGCGAACTTGTCGGGCTCGGCGGCCACCATCGCGGCCCGCTCCTCCTTGGGAAAGGCGACGCCCATCACCGTCTCGTCGCGCGAGAACGCGGCGTAGACGAGGCGCCCGACCCGGAACCTGATGCGGTCGCGGACCACCGCCTCGGACGACCGGGGCAGCGTCGCGGTGGTGCGTCGCACATCGTCGACGGTGATCACGTACGGAACGCTAGCCGAGTGCTACGACATCACTGCTGATCTGCCATTTCGCGGCGGTCAGTCCGGTAACTTACGCCTCGGTGGCCAAGCAATCGGACGAGGATGCCGGGACTTCGGGTTGGAGTCCGGGCCGCCACCATTGGTGGACGACGACGGCGATCGCCATCATCGGCGCCGTAGTCGGCGGCACATCGCTGATCATGAATTTCTTCTATCACCCGAGTCCGCCGCCAACGACCATCGACTCGGCGCACTCGGAGTTCATGAAGTTGAGCTACTCCGACCGGATCGACCGGTGCGTGCCCTACATCTCCGAGCATGCTGCCGCTTGGCGCGACAAGTGGCGCGCCGCGCTCGACGACTCCGGAGGTTCGCGTCAGAAGCCACCCGTACCGTTTGCGGCCCTCGACGATGCGAACGCCACGGGCCAGGCTATCGTCAACACCTATCTGACCGTGGTCGACTATGCCGAGAAGTCGGCGCCCACCGACGAAGGCGAGAATCTGCTCTCGTGCGTGTACGCCCCCGTTTTGAAGATGGACCCGGCCCACACCTACCCGGATGTGGAATCTCTTGTCGGAAGCGGTAATGAAGCGCCCAAAGCCGACAACGTCGTCGTACATGAGAGCCCGATCTACGACCAAGGTGAATTCGCCGGAGTGACAGCCGAGGGCCGCCCGAACAAGATCGTCGAGGTACTCATTCGACCCGGGCCAAGCGAAACGCACCGCCAGCTCGGCTTTGCGATGGTGGGCGGGCACGACGAGGGGGTTCGAATGTGGGCCCTTACCGCATCGATAGACGCCGGCGATCCTCGGTGGATGAACGACGTCGAGAATTACCGGGGCTTCTAGACCGGTTGATCTTGTCTGCCGCGGATTCCGCTGACGAGCAGGCCCACCCCGAAGCGGAACCGGGCGGACGCATCTTCGGTCAACACCGACTGGTCGCCTGGCAGGTCGGCGCCGGCGGCATCCCACTGCAGCCGCGACTGCTCGTCGACGGTGAAGCCCAGCACGTAATAGACGACGGTGCGGGCGGCCAGCTCGGCGTGGCCGTCGGGCACACCGGCGTCGCGGGCGGCCTCGGTGAGCCGTTCGAGGATCCGTGCCATCGCGGTCGACTGACCGGCCGCGAAGCTGGCCGACACCAGCTCGGCGCCGTCGGTATGCGACAACAGCGCATCGCGCAGCGCCACACAGACACTCGACACCCGCTCCCGCCAGGCCCCGGCGGCGTCACCGACGGGCTCGAGGATCCGGTCGGCGACCGCACCCAGCAGCTCCTGCTTGCTGGTGAAGTGCCAGTACAGCGCGCCGGGGGAGACCTCGAGCTCGCGTGCCAGCCGCCGCATGGTCAGGTCGGCCAGACCGTAGCTGTCCAACAGTGTCGCCGCCGCGGCCACCACGTCGCGTTTGTGAAGCTGCACGGCCGTACCCTAACCTGAACAGCGTTCAATTGTCGGCCCGCCGACGTGTTCAATTGTCGGCCCGCCGACGTGTTCAATTGTCGGCCCGCCGACGTGTTCAATTGTCGGCCCGCCGACGTGTTCAATTGTCGGCTCGCCGACGTGTGCAAGTACCGAGAGGTGATCAGTGAGCGACATTCTGGCAGTGGCCCGCGAGCAGGTGCTCGAGCGCGGCGAAGGCCTGAACCAGGACCAGACGCTGCAGGTGCTGCAGTTGCCGGATGATCGACTCGACGACCTGCTCGCGTTGGCGCACGAGGTGCGCATGGCGTGGTGCGGCCCCGACGTAGAGGTCGAGGGCATCATCAGCCTCAAGACCGGCGGCTGCCCCGAGGACTGTCACTTCTGTTCGCAGTCAGGACTTTTCGCCTCACCCGTGCGAAGCGCATGGCTGGACGTGCCGAGCCTGGTCGAGGCGGCCAAGCAGACCGCGAAGACCGGCGCGACCGAGTTCTGCATCGTGGCCGCCGTGCGCGGACCCGACGAACGGCTGCTGGCACAGGTCGCCGCCGGCATCGAGGCGATCCGCAACGAGGTCGACATCCAGATCGCCTGCTCGCTGGGCATGTTGACCTCCGAACAGGTCGAGCAGCTCGCCGAGATGGGCGTGCACCGCTACAACCACAACCTCGAGACCGCGCGGTCGTTCTTCACCAACGTCGTCACCACGCACACGTGGGAAGAGCGTTGGGACACCCTGCAAATGGTCCGCGAGGCCGGCATGGAGGTGTGCTGCGGCGGAATTCTCGGTATGGGCGAAACCCTCGAACAGCGGGCCGAATTCGCCGCCAACCTGGCTGAACTCGATCCGCACGAGGTGCCGCTGAACTTCCTCAACCCCCGGCCGGGCACCCCGTTCGGCGACCTCGACGTGCTACCTGCTGCCGATGCGCTGCGGGCCGTCGCGGCCTTCCGCCTTGCGCTGCCCCGCACCATGTTGCGCTTCGCCGGCGGCCGGGAGATCACCCTCGGCGACCTCGGCGCCAAGAAGGGCATTCTCGGCGGGATCAACGCCGTCATCGTCGGCAACTACCTGACCACACTGGGCCGGCCCGCCGAGTCCGACCTCGAACTACTCGACGATCTGCAGATGCCGATCAAGGCGCTCAATGCCAGTCTCTGAGGCCGGCCGGTAGAACGTAGAAGTATGGCGTTCAACGTCTACACCGGCGAGCCCGACGGCACCGCTGTGCCGACCGCGGCCCAGCTGGGTCTGGAGCCGCCCCGGTTCTGCGCCGAATGCGGCAGGCGGATGATCGTGCAAGTGCGCCCCGACGGCTGGTCGGCCAAGTGCTCACGGCACGGGCTAACCGATTCCAAAGATCTGGAACAGCGATGAACGACGTTGCCCCGCCACGATTCTCACGTACCCGCGCAGCTCTGACGGTTGTCGCGGCACTCGCGGCGGCCGGTGCGCTGGTCGGCGCTCTGTGGGCCTTTCTGGCGCCGCCTGTCCACGGTGTCGTGGCGCTGACACGCGACGGTGACCGCGTCCGCGCACACCTGGGCAACGAAAGCGACCATTTCTTCGTGGCGGCTTTCCTGCTGGTCGGCATGCTCTGCGTCGTGGGGGCCATCGCCGCGGTGGCCGTGTGGCAGTGGCGCGCGCACCGCGGACCGGTGATGACCGCGGCACTGGCGACGGGAGGCATGCTCGCCGCGGGCGTGGCCGCCGGTGTCGGGGCGCTCTTGGTGCGCCTGCGCTACGGGACTATCGACATGGCCGCCGCACCGGTGACACCCGAGAACCGCGTGTACTACGTCGTGGAGGCGCCGCCGGTCTTCTTCGGGCCATCCCCGATACAGGCGGTGCTGACCATACTGTTTCCCGCCGCGGTCGCCGCGCTCGTCTACTCGCTGGCCGCGGTGTCCACCGCGCGCGACGATCTGGGTGCCTGGCCGCCCGTCGAGGTGCCTGCGTTCGTGCCCCCGCCGGCCGCGGCGGACGTCACAGCGGAGAGCGCTCCACCTTCCGGCCCGTCATCACCTTGAACGCGATGCGGACCAGCCGCGTCATTCCGACATAGGTCATCGGGTTCAGCAGCGTCGGCCAGGTCGTGCGGACCAGATGCTCCGACAACGGCTTACCGTCGAACCGGTCGATCAGCCAGCGCAGCGCCATCGGCGACGACATCGGGTGCAACAACATGTGTTCGCTGAACATGTCGCGGTGATAGGTCACCGATGCGCCACCACTGCGGTAGATCTCGCTGAGCTCGTCGATGTCGTCGACCGAGACGATCCTGTCGTGGACGGCCTGCACGATCAGCACGGGCGGGGTTGGCACCGCGGTGCCCAGCTTGATGCTGTCGAAGACGTGCTTGACCTCGGGCATATCGAGGATCTCGTTCAACGGCCGGTCGACCAGCTTGCCCATGTCCATGCCCGCGAACCGCAGCACAGCCTGGGCGGTGGTCATGTCCTGGATGCGCATCAACATCGCCTTGCCGGCGTCGGTGGCGTGCTCCTGGATGACCCGGTCCAGGTCCGGATAGACGTGGCTCAGCGCGGCCACCACCATCGCGGGCAGGCCCGAGTACAGGCTGCCGTTGAGCCGCCGGTAGGCGTGTCCGAGGTCGCCGACGGGCGAGCCGAGCACGGCGCCGACGATATTGAGCTCAGGGGCGTACTGGCTGTGCATCTCGGCCGCCCATGCCGACGCCAGCCCGCCGCCTGAGTAACCCCAGAGCCCGATCGGCGCCGATTCGTCCAGCGCGAGCCGTTCGCAGCTCACAGCCGCACGTAGGCCGTCGAGAATGCGGTATCCCGGCTCGTACGGCGTGCCCCACAGTCCGTGCGCGCCCTCGTGGTCGGGCACCGAAACGGCCCACCCTTCGGCGAGCGCGGCGGCGATCAGCAGGAACTCCAGCTGCGCGAGCGCGCCGGGAGCCAGCGCCTTGCGGCGCAGCGCGTAGGACGGGAAGCAGCGCGAGGATACCGCGTCGATCGCGCACTGGTAGGAGATCACCGGTATGACGTCGCGATTCGTCCGCTCGGCGGGCACGATCACCGTGGTCACGGTGGCTTCCGCCGCACCGTTCATGTCGGTGGTGCGGTACAGCAGCTGCGTCGCGGTGAACTTCTGCGGAATCAGGCCGAAAAAGGCCAGCTCGACATCGCGGCTGCGCAGCACCGTGCCCGGTTCGGCGTGCTGAAAGCCGCTCGGGGGCTCATAGAACGGGTCGTCGTCGGGACGCAGCGGGCGGGAGCCGCGCGCCAGGTCCTGGTGGGGTACGTGCCCGATCCACTCGGCACCTGATGCTGGCGCGGCATTGCCCAGAGACATTCGGCCATTCTTACTTAAGGAACCGTTAAGAATCCAGTCGACTCACCCGGGCGGGCGCAGTGCGGCGAACTCGTCGGTCACGCGGTAGCGCGACTCGGTGAACCGGTACAGCGCCGCCGGGCGGCCGCCGCTGCGACCGGACCGCGCCGTGGTGCCCGTGCGGGTGATGACATTGCGGCGTTCGAGCACGCGTTGCAGATTGGTGGCGTCGACGTGGTGGCCGAGCGCGGCGCTGTAGATGTCCCGCAATGCCGATATCGCGAATTCTGTTGGTGCCAGGGCGAAACCGATGTTGGTGTAGGAGAGTTTGGCGACGAGCCTGGTGCGCGCGTGCTCGACCATGGTGCCGTGGTCGAATGCCATCGGCGGCAGATCGTTGACCGGATGCCAGCGCGTGTCCGGCGGCAACTCCGGAACGGCGGGGGAGGGCACCAGCCCGAGGAAGGTCGACGCGATCGTCCGATCGCCGGGGACTCGATAGGGATCGGAGAACACCGCGAGCTGCTCGAGGTGGGCAAGCTCACGTAGGTCCACTTTCTCGGCCAGTTGACGGCGTACCGAGCTGGTCAGGTCCTCGTCGTCGCCGAGACGTCCGCCGGGAAGGGACC
This sequence comes from Mycolicibacterium flavescens, assembly GCA_900637135.1. NCBI lineage: Bacteria > Bacillati > Actinomycetota > Actinomycetes > Mycobacteriales > Mycobacteriaceae > Mycobacterium > Mycolicibacterium flavescens. Next base: position 2,895,069 of record LR134353.1, on the reverse strand, counting down.
AATTTCCGCGTTGCGGATCGAGTGCGCGCTGCCACAACAGCACGTGAAGTGCTGGTTTCCGGTCGGTGTCCCCGTGAGCGGCTTCGCGAACCTGGAACACGGCGGCGAGCACCTCGTGGGCGGTGCTAGTATGTGCCATGTTTTCGATTGTAAGTCGAAAACTCGATTTGGACGAAGGAGGCGGCCATGACGGTTCTGGACCGGATGCCCGCAGACAACCTCTCGAGCCGCATCGTCGACGGTCCCACCGGTTTCTCCGGGGTCGACGGCGACGAGGAGTGGGCCGCCGAGGTTCGTCGCCTTGCCGATCTGCGGGGCGCGACGCTGCTGGCGCACAACTACCAGTTGCCCGCCATCCAGGACGTCGCCGATCACGTCGGTGACTCGCTGGCGCTGTCGCGGATCGCCGCCGAAGTGCCCGAGGACACCATCGTGTTCTGCGGCGTGCACTTCATGGCCGAAACGGCCAAGATCCTGTCACCGGACAAGACGGTGCTCATCCCGGACCAGCGAGCCGGCTGTTCGCTCGCCGACTCCATCACCGCCGACGAGCTGCGCGCGTGGAAGGCCGAGCATCCCGGCGCGGTCGTGGTGTCCTACGTCAACACCACCGCGGCGGTGAAGGCCGAGACCGACATCTGCTGCACATCGTCGAACGCCGTCGAGGTGGTGGCGTCGATACCCGAAGACTGCGAGGTGCTGTTCTGCCCGGACCAGTTCCTCGGTGCGCACGTCCGGCGCGTCACCGGACGTAAGAACCTGCACGTGTGGGCGGGCGAGTGTCACGTGCACGCCGGGATCAACGGCGACGAGCTTGCCGACCAGGCTCGCTCTCACCCGGACGCCGAGCTGTTCGTTCATCCCGAATGCGGTTGCGCGACATCGGCGCTGTACCTCGCCGGCGAGGGCGCCTTCCCGGAGGACCGCGTCAAGATCCTGTCGACGGGCGGCATGCTGGACGCCGCGCGCGAGACCGGCGCACAGCAGGTGCTGGTCGCCACGGAGGTGGGGATGCTGCACCAGTTGCGCCGCGCCGCGCCGGGTGTGGACTTCATGGCTGTCAACGACCGAGCGTCCTGCCGGTTCATGAAGATGATCACCCCCGCCGCGCTGCTGCGCTGCCTTATGGAGGGCAAGGACGAGGTGCACGTCGATCCCGAGACCGCACGGCTGGCTCGGGCCAGCGTGCAACGCATGATCGCGATCGGCCAGCCCGGCGGCGGAGAATGACGCGTCCGGCGGCTTGCGGCGCCGGCAGGTGGGCCGGTCATTGGCAGCAGCGCGCCGACGTCGTGGTCATCGGGACCGGTGTGGCCGGCCTGGTGGCAGCCCTCGCCGCACAGCGCGCTGGCCGAAAAGTCGTGGTGCTCAGCAAGACCGGTGACACCGCGACGTTCTACGCCCAGGGCGGGATCGCCGTTGTGCTGCCCGACGCTCTGCGCGAGGACGGCGACTCGATCGAGGCGCACATCGCCGACACGCTTGCCGCGGGCGCGGGACTGTGTGATCCCGACGCCGTGCGCTCGATCGTGGCCGACGGGTACCGCGCGGTCGCCGAACTGGTCGAACACGGTGCACAATTCGATGAGTCGACGCCGGGGACATGGTCACTGACCCGTGAGGGAGGGCATTCCCGACGCCGGATCATCCACGCCGGTGGCGACGCGACCGGCGCCGAGGTACAGCGAACCCTCAACGTCGCCGCGGCCACGCTGGACATCCGACCCAACCACGTCGCGGTGGAGATCCTGCACGACGCCGGAGCGGTCACCGGTGTGCTGGTGCTCAACGACGACGGGTTCGGCGTGGTGCACGCGCCGTCGGTGATCCTCGCGACCGGGGGGCTGGGCCATCTGTACTCGGCGACAACCAATCCCGATGGGTCGACGGCAGACGGTGTCGCGTTGGCCATATGGGCCGGAGTTCCGGTCAGCGACATCGAGTTCATCCAATTCCACCCCACCATGCTCTTCGACGGAGACAATGCGGGCAGGCGTCCGCTGATCACCGAGGCCGTCCGCGGTGAGGGCGCGATACTCGTTGACTCGCAAGGTCGTTCGGTCACCGAGGGTATTCACCCGATGGGCGACCTGGCGCCGCGCGACGTGGTTGCCGCGGCGATCCAGGCCCGCATCGAGCAGACGGGCGCGCCCTGCGTGTTCCTCGACGCGCGGCGAATCGCCAACTTCGAGAGACGGTTCCCGACGGTGACCGCGGCATGCCGAGCGGCCGGTATCGATCCCACGCTCGAGGCCATTCCCGTGCTACCGGGGGCGCACTACAGCTGCGGTGGTGTGGTGACCGATGTGCACGGGCGCACCGAGCTCGCGGGTCTGTTCGCCGCGGGCGAGGTGGCGTGCACGGGTATGCATGGTGCGAACAGGCTGGCGTCGAACAGCCTGCTCGAGGGGCTCGTCGTCGGAGACAGAGCCGGAAAGGCCGCCACCGCATACGCTTTGGCCGCTGGGCCGGTGACGGCGCGGCCTCCGGAGCCGGTGGTGCGGCGTGCGCTGCCCCGTGCCGATCTGCAGCGCGCGATGACCAAGAACGCCGGGGTGGTCCGCGACGCCGACGGCCTGCGCATCCTGGCCAAGGAACTCGACACCGCGCCACCCGAGGTGATCGGCTCGCGCGCCGACTTCGAGGACGCCGCGCTGACCACCGCTGCGGTGGCGGTCGCCGCGGGTGCGTTGGCCCGGACTGAATCTCGGGGCTGCCATCATCGCCGCGACTACCCGGGCACCGACCCCGTCCGGGCACGCACGCTGGTCCCAGCAGGAGCGTGCTGCTGATGGAGCTGACCGCCGACGAGCTCACTGAGGCTCGCAGCGTCATCGCTCGTGCGCTCGAAGAGGATCTGCGGTACGGACCCGATGTCACCACGCTGGCGACGGTGCCCGCCGACGCCAGGACCACAGCGTCCATGGTGGTCCGGGAGGCCGGTGTGATCGCGGGTGTGGACATCGCACTTCTCGCGTTCGACGAGGTGATCGGTTGCGATAACTACCTGGTCAAGCATCGCGTCGAGGACGGTGCCCGGCTCGAACCGGGCGGTGTCGTGCTCACGGTCGAAGCCCCCACCCAGGGGCTGTTGACCGCTGAGCGCACCACGCTGAACCTGGTTTGTCACCTGTCGGGCATCGCGACCGCGACCGCGACGTGGGTCGAGGCCGTCTCCGGGAGCGCGGCGAAGATCCGCGACACCCGTAAGACGTTGCCGGGCTTGCGCGCACTGCAGAAGTACGCGGTGCGCGTCGGCGGAGGGATCAACCACCGCATGGGGCTCGGGGACGCGGCGCTGATCAAGGACAACCACGTTGCGGCCGCGGGGTCGGTGGTGGCGGCACTGCGGGCGGTGCGCGCGTCCGCGCCGGAGCTCGAATGTGAGGTCGAGGTCGACTCCCTCGAGCAACTCGACGAAGTGCTGGCCGAGAATGTCGAACTCGTGCTGCTCGACAACTTTCCCGTATGGCAGACGCAGATCGCGGTGCAGCGCCGCGACTCTCGCTCGCCTGCGACCAAACTGGAATCGTCGGGCGGGCTGTCGCTGGAAAGCGCAGCGGATTACGCGGGAACGGGTGTCGACTATCTCGCGGTGGGGGCGCTCACGCACTCGGTGCGGGTGCTCGATATCGGGCTCGATATCTGAATGGCCCGATAGCATCGGTCGCGTGGATGAGGATTCGTCGCGGCGCCTCACTTTGTTGGTCGTCGTCAGCCTGGTTGTAGCCGTCGTCGCTTTGGCGCTCGCCGGATGGACGCTCTACAAGACCAGCGCGTCTGAGCCTGAATACGATTCGACTCAGGTCGCCGAGGCCAAGACCAAGATCTGTAGCGCCGCCGACGTCGTCCGCAAGGGCATCACGCTCAACACGAACATGCAACCCGAAGGCGGTCCACAGGACGTCACCGGCGCGCAGGCGGTGGCCGCCAATGCGCGCATCTCGTTGTACGACGGAGGTCAGTACCTGCTGGACCGGCTCGATCCGGCGACCCCGGTGGTGCTCGCGGAGAAAGTCGAGGAGTTCGCGAACAGTCTGATGGACATCGGCGCCAACGCTACGGCCGGAGTGCCCAATGATGATCCGGCGCAAACGAAGCGGCTGTCCGACGCCGACGCGCAGAACAAGAGCATCACCGAGCTCTGCAAGTAGCTCACCGGCTCAACAGCGTCCTGGCGGCGACTTTCGCGGAGTCGAGGGCGGTGGTATCACCCGCGATCCGGGCGAGTATCAACGCACCCTCGATGAGTGCTATCAACGCCAGCGCAGTCTGCTCGGCGTCGTCCTGTGCCCACCCGTCGGCGTGCAGCCGGTCCGCGATGGCCCGGCGCCAGCCGGCGAAGGCCGTTGCCGACGCCTGCCGAATCAGTGCGCTGGCGTCGACCGACTCGGTGGCGATCGGTTCGATCGGGCAGCCGTCGCGTGGATCGGAGGTCAGTCCCAAGGCCATCAGGTCGATCCAGCCGTCGATGAGGTCGGGTACGGGGGAGCCGGCGGCCAGCAGATCCCGCAGTCGCTGCTCGATGTCCGCGCCGACGCGCTCTACCACGGCGGCCGCCAACTGCTGCTTGCCCTCGGGGAAGTGGTGGTACAGCGATCCCGCTTTGACGTCGGCGAGCTCGAGGATCTGGTTGACGCCGGTCGCGGCGTAGCCCTGCCTGCGGAACAGCAGCGCCGCGGTATCGATCAGGGCGGTGCGGCTGCGATCCGGGCGAGGCATGCCTTGACTTTACTAGAAAGATCACTCAAGAATAGTTGAGCGATCACTAAAGAAGGGGCCGACCATGCAACAGCTGATGCTCGAAGACGCCGGTACATACGCGTGGCGCGAGGCGCCCGATCCCCACCTCGCCGGTCCGGGCCAGGCGCTCGTCAGGCCAATCGCCGTGGCGTGCTGCGACCTCGACGTGGCGGTGGTGCAGGGTCGGCTCCCGATGCCGCCCGGTCATGCGGTCGGACATGAGGGAGTAGCCGAGGTGGTCGCGATCGGCGACGACGTCCGCAGCGTTGCGGTCGGTGCGCGGGTCGTCGTGCCGTTCCAGATCAGCTGCGGTGAGTGCAGTGCGTGTCTGCGCGGAGCGACCGGATCGTGTGCGGCCTTACCGCTGATGGCGACATATGGGATGGCGCCGCTGTCGGGTCTCGACGGCGGGGGTTTCATGGCGGACCTGGTGCTGGTGCCCTATGCCGACGCGATGCTCGTGCCGTTGCCCGATGGCGCCGACCCTGTTGCCGTTGCTTCGATGTCGGACAACATCCCCGACGGTTGGCGCGGTGTCGGGCCGTATCGCGAGGAGCTTGCTCTGCTTTCACCGGCCGACCGCAGGGTGCTGGTCATCGGGCGGCTGTCGATCGGCTTGTACGCGGCGGCGACGGCAGCCGCGGCCGGTGTGCACGTCGACTACGTCGACACCGACCCGCATCGGCTCGCGGCGGCCGAGAAGTTGGGCGCGACCGTGCACGACCGCGAGAAGCCCGACAAGACCGCCGAACCGTATCCGGTGACGGTGCACACGTCGGCGGACCCGGCGCTGTTGGCGGCGACTCTGCGGGCGACCTGGCCGGACGGAGTGTGCACGGACACCGGCATCTACTACCAGGGCGCGGTGGACATGCCGCTGCTGTCGATGTACACCCGCGGCGTGCGCTTCGTCACCGGGCGGGTCAATGCTCGCGCGGTACTGCCGGAGGTGTTGGAACTGTCTGCCGGGCAGGACCTTTTGCCTGCCGTCGAACGTGTGGTGCCGTGGGAGGAGGCGCCGCAGGCGTGGCCGAGTATGACGGGCAAGACGGTGTTCAGCCGGTTGTAGCTCAGGCGATATCGGCGACGAAGATTCCCATCTTCTTGCCTTGAAGGCGGGCCATGAACGGAAGCCCGTCCGTGTCGCCACCGGCCGGCACGATCCGCGGGTTGACCAGATGCAAGTCCCGGCGGGCATGGCGTAGGTCTGCCTCGCCGGCGGCCAGCACGTTCTTCACCCAGTCGGTTTTCCCGTGCCCGAGTGCGACGGCCGCGGTGTTTCCCTTGCGATAGGCAGTGACGATCGTCTCGTACGGTTTTCCGGATTTGCGGCCGCGGTGTTTGATCATCGCCATCCCGGGCATCAGTCGAGAAAGCGGTCTGATCATTCTATTCAGGTACTTGACCTGCAGGTTCTCAAACCACGGCGGAAACACCATAGGCACGCCGGGCGCGTTATTCGGGTGCTCGCTGGCTCGCATGGTGCCTCCATAACCAATTTGGTCTGCTCTGGGAGAATGGACACCGTGAATCTATCGCCGGGCCCGATCGCCCGCATCGATCTGCGGGGTGCGCAGCTTTCTGCCGCGCGCTTGCGATCCGCCCTGCCGCGCGGCGGCGTGGACGTGGACACGGTGGTGCCAAAGGTGCGCCCGATCGTCGACGCGGTCGCCGCACGCGGAGCCGAGGCGGCGCTGGAATACGGCGAATCGTTCGACGGTGTGCGCCCCGCGCAGGTTCGCGTACCGGCTTCTGAGCTGCAGAAGGCCCTCGCCGAACTGCCCACCGATGTCCGCGCCGCGCTCGAGGTCGCCATCGAACGCGCCCGCGCGGTCCACGCCGACCAGCGCCGTATCGATACGACGACGACGCTCGCCCCGGGCGCCACGGTCACCGAACGTTGGGTACCGGTCGAGCGCGTCGGCCTGTACGTGCCCGGCGGCAACGCGGTCTACCCATCCAGCGTCGTGATGAACGTCGTGCCTGCGCAGACCGCGGGTGTCGACTCGCTGGTGATCGCCAGCCCGCCGCAGGCGGAGTTCGGCGGCCTGCCGCACCCGACCATCCTGGCCGCCGCCGCGCTGCTGGGCGTCGACGAGGTCTGGGCGGTCGGCGGGGCGCAGTCCATCGCGCTGCTGGCCTACGGCGGCGCCGACACCGACGGCGCCGAACTTGCGCCGGTCGACATGATCACCGGCCCGGGCAACATCTACGTCACCGCCGCCAAGCGCATCTGCCGCTCGCAGGTCGGCATCGACGCCGAAGCCGGACCCACCGAAATCGCGATCCTGGCCGACCACACCGCCGACCCCACCCACGTCGCCGCGGACCTGATCAGCCAGGCCGAACACGACGAGATGGCGGCCAGCGTGCTGGTCACCCCGAGCGTCGGGTTGGCCGACGCGACCGACCGCGAGTTGGCCAACCAGCTACAGACGACGGTGCACCGCGAGCGGGTCACCGCCGCGCTGGGCGGCAAGCAGTCCGCCACCGTGCTCGTCGACGATCTCGAGGCAGGCATCCGAACCGTGAACGCCTACGCCGCCGAGCACCTCGAGATCCAGACCCTCGACGCACGCGAGGTGGCCGGTCGAATCCGTTCCGCTGGCGCCATTTTCGTCGGCCCGTATGCACCGGTCAGCCTCGGTGACTACTGTGCGGGATCCAACCACGTGCTGCCCACCGCGGGCTGTGCCCGTCACTCCAGCGGGTTGTCGGTGCAGACGTTCCTGCGCGGTATCCACGTCGTCGATTACGACGAGGCAGCTCTGAAAGACGTTTCCGGCTACGTGATTACTCTTGCCGAAGCCGAGAATCTGCCCGCGCACGGCGAAGCGGTGCGGCGGAGGTTCGAAAGGTGACGCTCGGAAAGAAGGCGACACTCGACGATCTGCCGCTGCGGGCCGATCTGCGCGGTAAATCACCGTACGGCGCACCTCAACTGGACGTTCCGGTGCGGTTGAACACCAACGAGAACCCGCATCCGCCGACCCAGGCGCTGATCGACGATCTGACGGCGTCCGTCGCCGCGGTCTCGAGGGAGCTGCACCGGTACCCGGACCGTGATGCGGTGGCGCTGCGCACCGATCTGGCCGCCTACCTCTCGGCGCAGACCCGAACTCCGCTGACCGTTGAGAACCTCTGGGCGGCGAACGGTTCCAACGAGATCCTGCAGCAACTCCTGCAGGCCTTCGGCGGGCCCGGGCGCAGCGCGATCGGATTCGTGCCCTCCTACTCGATGCACCCGATCATCTCCGATGGCACGCAGACCCAGTGGCTGGTGGCCAATCGGGCCGATGACTTCAGCCTCGACATCGACGTGGCGGTGCACGCGATCAAGGAACACAACCCCGACATCGTCTTCATCGCGAGCCCGAACAACCCTTCGGGACAGAGCGTTCCGCTTGACGATCTCCGCCGGCTGCTCGACGCGATGAGCGCCGGCATGATGATCGTTGACGAGGCCTACGGCGAGTTCTCGTCACAGCCCAGCGCGGTGCGCCTGATCGGCGAGTATCCGACTCGCCTGGTGGTCACCCGCACGATGAGCAAGGCGTTCGCGTTCGCGGGCGGCCGACTCGGGTATCTGATCGCCGCACCCGCGGTGATCGAGGCGATGCTGCTCGTCCGCCTGCCGTACCACCTGTCGTCGGTGACGCAGGCCGCCGCCCGCGCCGCACTGCGCCACGCCGACGACACCCTCGGCAGCGTCGCCACTCTCATTGCCGAACGCAACCGCGTCACAGAAGCCCTGTCGGAGATGGGTTTCCGAGTGATCGACAGCGACGCCAACTTCGTGTTGTTCGGTGAGTTCGCCGACGCCCCCGCGACCTGGGAGCGTTACCTGGACGAAGGCATCCTCGTGCGCGACGTCGGCATCCCCGGCTATCTGCGCGCCACCACCGGCCTGGCCGAGGAGAACGACGCGCTGCTGGCCGCCAGCGCCCGCCTGGCCGCGACCGAACTATCCCCAGTAGGAGCACCGTGAACGAACCCCGCCGCGCGACGATCGAGCGCAAGACCAAAGAGTCCGACATCGTCGTCGAACTGAACCTGGACGGCACCGGGCAGGTGCACGTCGACACCGGTGTGCCGTTTTTCGACCACATGCTGACCGCCCTCGGCAGTCACGCGAGTTTCGACCTGACCGTGCGGGCCAAGGGTGACGTCGAGATCGAAGGCCACCACACCATCGAGGACACCGCGATCGTGCTGGGGCAGGCACTCGGGCAGGCGCTGGGCGACAAGAAGGGTATCCGCCGGTTTGGTGACGCGTGGATCCCGATGGACGAGACGCTCGCGCACGCCGCCGTCGACGTATCGGGCCGGGCGTACTGCGTGCACACCGGCGAACCGGATCACATGCTGCACTTCACGATCGCCGGTTCCTCGGCGCCGTACCACACTGTGGTCAATAGGCACGTGTTCGAGTCGGTGGCGATGAATGCGCGCATCGCGCTGCACGTACGCACGATCTACGGACGCGACCCCCACCACATCACCGAGGCGCAGTACAAGGCCGTCGCACGCGCGCTGCGCCAAGCTGTCGAGTACGACCCGCGGGTGACCGGTGTGCCGTCGACGAAAGGCACTCTGTGACGACCAAAGTCGTGATCCTGGACTATGGTTCGGGCAACCTCAGATCCGCTCAACGCGCCCTGGAGCGCGTCGGTGCCGACGTCACGGTGACATCCGACGCCGATGCCGCGATGAACGCCGACGGCCTCGTGGTGCCCGGCGTCGGCGCCTTCGAGGCGTGCATGGCCGGCCTGCGCAAGATCGACGGCCCGAAGCTGATCGCCGGCCGGGTGGCCGCCGGGCGTCCCGTGCTCGGCGTCTGTGTCGGTATGCAGATCCTGTTCTCCCGCGGCGTGGAGTTCGGGGTCGAGACCACAGGCTGCGGCCAATGGCCCGGTGCGGTGGTGCGACTCGACGCGCCGGTGATCCCGCACATGGGCTGGAACGTGGTCGACGCCCCCGAAGCCAGCACATTGTTCGCCGGGATGGAGGCGGACACCCGCTTTTATTTCGTGCACTCGTACGCCGCCCAACAATGGGAGGGCGAACCGGCCGCGAAACTGACATGGGCCACGCACCACGTGCCGTTCCTGGCCGCCGTCGAGGACGGGCCCCTGTCTGCCACGCAGTTCCACCCCGAGAAGAGCGGCGACGCCGGTGCCGCGTTACTCGCCAACTGGGTGAAGGCATTAGGTTGACCACCGATGAGCGCTCGCGCGAAGAGGAGACCACCACGGTGCCGAAACGTTTGATTCTTCTGCCCGCCGTCGATGTGGTCGCGGGCCGCGCTGTGCGCCTGGTGCAGGGCCAGGCCGGCAGTGAGACCGAATACGGCTCCGCGCTGGAGGCCGCGCTGACGTGGCAGCGTGACGGCGCGGAGTGGATTCACCTCGTCGATCTCGACGCCGCGTTCGGCCGGGGAAGCAACCGAGAGTTGCTGGCCGAGGTGGTTGGCAAGCTCGACGTGGCGGTCGAGTTGTCCGGTGGCATCCGTGACGACGAGTCACTGTCGGCGGCGCTCGCCACCGGCTGTGCCCGCGTGAACCTCGGCACCGCGGCGCTGGAGAACCCGCAGTGGTGCGCGAAGGTCGTCGCCGAACACGGCGAGAAGGTCGCGGTCGGACTGGACGTGAAGATCGTGGACGGAGACCACCGCCTCCGCGGCCGGGGATGGGAGACCGACGGCGGAGACCTCTGGGACGTCCTGGAACGGCTTGACCGAGAAGGCTGTTCGCGCTTCGTCGTCACCGACGTCACCAAGGACGGTACGCTCAAGGGGCCCAACCTCGAACTGCTGTTGCAGGTGACCGACCGCACCGACGCGCCGGTGATCGCGTCCGGGGGCGTATCGAGCCTCGACGACCTGCAGGCGATCGCCACACTGACCGACCGAGGAGTCGAAGGGGCGATCGTCGGAAAAGCGTTGTACGCCGGTCGGTTCACCCTGCCCGAGGCCCTGGCCGCGGTGGAGGGGTAATGGCCCTCGATGCGGCCGACCTCGACGCTCTCGTCGCCGAGGCCGCGCAGATCCTCGACGATGCAGCCGTCCCGTTCATCGACGGCCACCGCGCTGATTCCGCGGTGCAGAAGAAGGGCGACGACTTCGCCACCGAGGTGGACCTGGCCATCGAACGACAGGTCGTCGAGGCGTTGACCGCCAGAACCGGGATCGAGGTGCACGGCGAGGAATTCGGCGGCGCGGATCTCAAGTCGCCGCTGGTGTGGGTGCTCGATCCGATCGACGGCACCTTCAACTACGCCGCCGGTTCGCCGATGGCGGCGATCCTGCTGGGCCTGGTGCGTGATGGAGAACCGGTGGCCGGACTCACGTGGGTTCCCTTCACCAAGGAGCGGTTCACCGCCGTGGTCGGAGGGCCTTTGCGCAGCAACGGCGTCGAGTTGCCGATGCTGGACCGGGCAGCGCTGTCCGACTCGATGGTTGGGGTCAGCACATTCAGCGTCGACTCCCGAGGCAGGGTGCCGGGACGTTACCGACTCGCCGTCATCGAGAGCCTCAGCCGCAAGTGCTCACGCATGCGCATGCACGGTGCCACGGGCATCGACCTGGCCTATACGGCGGCCGCAATCCTCGGCGGCGCAATCAGTTTCGGTGGCCACGTGTGGGACCACGCCGCGGGTGTGGCGTTGATCCGCGCGGTGGGTGGTGTCGTGACCGACCTCGCGGGCAACGAGTGGACGGTGGACTGCCCGTCGGCGCTCGCCGGCGGCCCCGGCGTGCACGAAGAACTGCTCGATCTGCTTCGTTCGGTCGGCGATCCCAAGGACTTCTGATGGACGGCAAGGATCTGGCCGTGCGGGTCATCCCGTGCCTGGATGTCGATGACGGCCGTGTGGTCAAAGGTGTCAACTTCGCAAATCTGCGTGACGCAGGCGATCCCGTGGAGTTGGCAGCGGCCTACGATGCCGAGGGCGCCGACGAACTGACCTTCCTCGACGTGACGGCGTCTTCCTCGGGGCGGGCGACCATGCTCGAGGTGGTCAAACGCACCGCCGAGCAGGTGTTCATCCCGTTGACGGTCGGCGGCGGGGTGCGCTCGGTGGCCGACGTGGACGTGCTGCTGCGCGCGGGTGCGGACAAGGTCGCGGTCAACACCGCGGCCATCGCCCGCCCGGAACTCCTCGCCGAATTGTCGCGGCAGTTCGGTTCACAGTGCATCGTGCTGTCGGTCGACGCCCGCACGGTGCCGCAGGACCAGGAGTCGACGCCGTCGGGCTGGGAGGTCACCACCCACGGCGGGCGCCGGGGAACCGGGTTCGATGCTGTCGAATGGGCAACGCGGGGCGCCGAACTCGGTGTGGGTGAGATCCTGTTGAACTCGATGGATTTCGACGGCACGAAGGCCGGTTTCGATCTGCCGATGATCGAGGCGGTTCGCGGAGCCGTCAACGTGCCGGTGATCGCCAGCGGCGGTGCGGGGGCACCCGAGCATTTCGCACCCGCCATCGCCTCGGGGGCGGATGCGGTATTGGCCGCCAGCGTGTTCCATTTCCGAGAGCTCACCATCGCAGAGGTGAAAGCGGCGATGGCGGCCGAAGGGATAACCGTGCGATGACGCTCGATGCAGAAATCGCGTCGCGACTCAAACGCGACGCCAACGGATTGATCACCGCCGTCGTGCAGGAGCGCGGTACCGGGCAGGTGCTGATGGTGGCCTGGATGGACGATCTCGCGCTGGCCCGCACACTGGAAACCCGCCGCGGGACTTACTATTCGCGCTCTCGGCAACAGCACTGGGTCAAGGGCGAGACGTCGGGTCACACCCAATACGTCCACTCGGTGCGGCTCGACTGCGACGGCGACACGGTGCTGCTGGAGGTCGATCAGGTCGGCGGGGCCTGCCACACGGGCGATCACACTTGCTTCGACGCGGATGTGTTGCTCGCACCGGAGGACAGCTGACGACGAGAACCGGTGTCATGCCGACTGGCGCTGGCGCATCACCTCGAGAGCCTTGTCGGCGTGGCTGTCCATGCTGATCTCCGATGCGATCACGGCCAGGATCGTGCGGTCGGAATCGATCACGAAGGTGGTCCTCTTGACAGGCATGAACTTGCCGAGCAGACCCCGCTTCACGCCGAATTGCGTTGCGACGGCGCCGTCGGCATCCGACAGCAGCGGATAGTCGAACCGCTCCTTATCGGCGAACTTCGCCTGCTTGTCGACCGCGTCGGTGCTGATTCCGACGCGCTTGGCACCGACGGCGGCGAACTCCGCGGCCAGATCGCGGAAGTGGCAGGCCTCCTTGGTGCACCCAGGTGTCATCGCGGCGGGATAGAAGAACAACACGATCGGGCCGTCGGCGAGTAACTCGCTGAGGCTTCGCACTGTGCCCGACTGGTCCGGCAATTCGAACTCGGCAACTCGGTCACCCTTTTTCATGGTGGTCACGCTACGCCGCGAGTGATCGCGCGACCGCGCCGCGCGACCACCAGACCGACGTTTTGGCTGATTTCTGGCAGTCGGATCGACCATTGCGTCGGTTTCGGCCACCGAAAATCGTTGGTGCGGGACGCGGTTACCGTGAGAACCTCGCCTCGATGTTGGATCTCGACGCCTTCTGTACCGACGGCTATCTGAAGATCAACGGGGCCGCTCCGCGGGGCGTCGCGGATGCGGCGCGAACTGCGCTGTGGCAGCAGCTCGGTTTGTCGCCGGACGAGCCCGAGAAATGGCTCAAGCCCGTCTACTGGGCCAGCGACATGACGGGCGCGGGTCCGTTCGGCGAACTGATGCGAAGCCCGAAACTGGCTGCGGCGTTGGACCGCATCTGCGGTCCCGGGGGTTGGTCGCCGCGCGGCGCGCTGGGCAACATCCCCGTGCGTTTCCCGGTATCTCCGGCCGACGACGACCGCGGATGGCACATCGACGCAAACACGCCGCAGGCCGACGGGGGATGGGTGGTCACCGGACGCCCACAGACCGTGCTGTTGCTCACCGTGCTGTCCGACGTGGGCCCGGATGACGCACCGACGCGGATCAGGTCGGGCTCACACCGCGACGTGGCTCAGGTGCTCGGTCCCGAACCCGTCGCACTCGCCGAGATGGGCCGGCTCGTCGACGACGCGAGCGCGGCTCGTCCCGTGGTGTACGCCACAGGTGAACCCGGCGACATGTACGTGCTGCACCCGTTCACCGTGCACGCCGCCGACGAGCATCGCGGCAGGACACCGCGGTTCATGGCGCAGTCGCCGATCCTGCTGACCCGCCCGCTCACGCCCGCGTCGTCGTCGGCACTGGGGCACGTCTGGGACACTTGACCCGTGCAGACCACGGCCGACCTCGCGATCACCACCTCGCGGGAGGACTTCCGCGCGCTGGCCGCCGAGCATCGCGTGGTGCCGGTGACCCGCAAGGTCCTCGCCGACAGCGAGACCCCGCTGTCGGCGTACCGCAAACTGGCCGCCAACCGGCCGGGAACGTTCCTGCTGGAATCGGCGGAGAACGGCCGTTCGTGGTCGCGCTGGTCGTTCATCGGGGCCGGTGCGCCGTCGGCGCTTACCGTTCGTGACGGTGAGGCCGTGTGGTTGGGCACGACGCCGCAGGACGCGCCGCAGGGCGGCGACCCGCTGCAGGCGCTGCGCGCGACGCTGGAGCTTCTCAAGACCGAGCCGGTGCCGGGCTTGCCGCCGCTGTCGAGCGGGCTCGTGGGCTTCTTCGCCTACGACATGGTCCGGCGCCTGGAAAAGCTCCCCTCGCTGGCCGTCGACGATCTCGGCCTCCCGGACATGCTGCTGCTGTTGGCCACCGACATCGCAGCGGTCGACCACCACGAAGGCACCATCACGTTGATCGCCAACGCGGTCAACTGGAACGGCACCGACGAGCGGGTGGACTGGGCCTACGACGACGCGGTGGCCCGCCTCGACGTGATGACCGCCGCGCTTGGTGAGCACCTGCCGTCGGCGGTCGCGACGTTCAGCCGACCCGAGCCGTTGCACCGCGCTCAGCGCACGCTCGAGGAGTACGAGGCCATCGTCGAGAAGCTGGTTCGCGACATCGAGGCCGGCGAGGCGTTTCAGGTCGTGCCGTCGCAACGGTTCGAGATGGAAACCGAAGCCGACCCGCTTGACGTGTACCGGATGCTGCGGGTGACCAACCCCAGCCCGTACATGTATCTGCTCAACGTGCCGAATGCCGCTGGCGGACCAGACTTCTCGGTCGTCGGCTCCAGCCCGGAAGCATTGGTGACCGTCAAGGACGGACGGGCCACCACACATCCGATCGCGGGTACGCGCTGGCGCGGCGCGACCGAGGAAGAGGACCTGCTGCTCGAAAAAGAGCTGCAGGCCGACGAGAAGGAACGCGCCGAGCATCTGATGCTCGTCGATCTGGGCCGCAACGATCTGGGCCGGGTCTGCCGGCCCGGCACCGTACGCGTCGAGGACTACAGCCACATCGAGCGCTACAGCCACGTCATGCACCTGGTGTCGACGGTGACGGGCCTGCTGGCCGACGGCAAGACCGCATTGGACGCGGTGACCGCCTGTTTCCCGGCAGGCACGCTTTCCGGTGCCCCGAAGGTACGGGCGATGGAGCTGATCGAGGAGGTCGAGAAGACGCGTCGCGGCCTGTACGGCGGGGTGCTGGGATATCTCGACTTCGCGGGCAACGCCGATTTCGCGATCGCCATCCGCACCGCCCTGATGCGCGACGGCACCGCGTACGTGCAGGCAGGCGGTGGCGTCGTCGCAGATTCCAACGGTCCCTACGAGTACACCGAGGCGGCCAACAAGGCGCGCGCGGTGCTCAATGCCATCGCCGCCGCCGAGACGCTGACCGAGCCATGATCAGGCTCGCCCAACTCGGTCTCGTGCTCGCGGCAGCCGGGCTCTGGGTGGCGTCGCGGATGACCTGGGTCGAGGTGACCTCGTTCGACGGCCTCGGCGAGCCGAAGACGGTCGCCCTGTCCGGCAGCACCTGGTCGACCGCTCTGATCCCGCTGGCGGTGCTCCTGCTGGCCGCCGCGGTCGCCGCCTTGGCGGTGCGGGGATGGCCGCTGCGGCTGCTGGCTCTGCTCGTCGCGGCGGCCAGCGCCGGGACCGCGTATCTGGCCATCAGCCTGTGGGTCACTCGGGATGTGGCGGTACGCGCCTCGCACATCGCGGAGGCGCCGGTTGCGGACCTGGTCGGTACCCAGCGGCACTACGCGGGAGCAGTAATCACCCTGGTCGCCGCGGTGGTCGCGCTGGCCTGCGCGGTGTTGTTGATGCGGTCTGCGGCCCGTGAGCGCACCGGCGCGGCCCGGTACTCGCGACGCGCCCCGCAACCCGACGAACCCGCAGGCGAGATGTCCGAACGCGCGATCTGGGACGCCCTCGACGCGGGTTCCGATCCGACGCAGGATGCGACGAATCCGGACAACAAGGGCCGGTGATCGGCGGTGTTGTGGTGGCGGCTACCCTTCGTGGTTGAAGATCGTTCGGTGTTTCCGGGGGAAGGGAAGCGGCACTCATGAGTTCGGCGACGGTACTCGACTCGATCATCGAGGGAGTCCGAGCCGACGTCGCCGCCCGCGAGGCCCTCATCCCGCTCGCCGACATCAAAGCCAAGGCCAAGGACGCGCCGCCCCCGCTGGACGTGATGGCCGCGCTGCGCGCCCCGGGGATCGCGGTGATCGCCGAGGTGAAGCGTGCGAGCCCCTCGCGCGGCGAACTGGCCCCCATCGGGGATCCGGCCGAACTCGCGAGCGCCTACGAAAGCGGCGGTGCGCGCATCATCAGCGTGCTCACCGAAGAGCGTCGCTTCAACGGATCGCTCGAGGACCTGGACGCGGTGCGCGCCGCGGTGTCAATCCCGGTGTTGCGCAAAGACTTCATCGTTCGGCCCTACCAGATCCACGAGGCGCGCGCCCACGGCGCGGACATGTTGTTGCTCATCGTCGCGGCGTTGGAGCAGCCGGTGCTGGAGTCGTTGCTGGAGCGCACGGAATCGCTGGGCATGACCGCTCTGGTCGAGGTGCACACCGAGGAGGAGGCCGACCGTGCGCTGTCGGCCGGCGCCGCGGTAATCGGCGTCAACGCACGCGATCTCAAGACGTTGAAGGTCGACCGGGATTGCTTCGCGCGGATCGCTCCGGGATTGCCGACCGACGTCATCCGCGTCGCGGAGTCCGGGGTCCGCGGCACCGCTGATCTGCTGGCGTACGCCGGTGCGGGTGCTGACGCGGTGCTCGTCGGTGAGGGTCTGGTCACCAGCGGTGACCCGCGCAGCGCCGTCGCCGATCTGGTCACCGCAGGCACCCATCCGTCGTGCCCGAAACCAGCGCGTTGAGAAGTGGCCGATCTCGCCGGGCCTGAGCTGCCCCGTTCCAGCGCGGCCGTAGCCGAGCCCACGGCCCACGACCCCGACGAGCGTGGCCACTTCGGTGTCTACGGCGGAAGATTCGTCGCAGAGGCGTTGATGGCCGTCATCGAGGAAGTCACCACGGCCTACGAGAAGGCGCGCGGAGATCAGACCTTCCTCGACGAGTTGGATCGCCTGCAGCGGCACTACAGCGGACGCCCTTCACCGTTGTACGAAGCCGAACGGTTGTCCGAGCACGCCGGCGGCGCGCGAATCTTCCTGAAACGAGAAGACCTCAACCACACCGGATCCCACAAAATCAACAACGTCCTCGGCCAGGCCCTGTTGGCCAGGCAGATGGGCAAGACCCGCGTGATCGCCGAGACCGGCGCGGGGCAGCACGGGGTGGCGACGGCGACGGCGTGCGCGCTGCTCGGCTTGGAGTGCGTCATCTACATGGGTGCCGTCGACACGGCGCGCCAGGCGTTGAACGTCGCGCGGATGCGTCTTCTGGGGGCGACGGTGGTGTCGGTCGAGGCGGGCTCGAAGACATTGAAGGACGCGATCAACGAAGCGTTCCGCGATTGGGTGACCAACGCCGACAACACCTACTACTGCTTCGGCACAGCCGCCGGACCCCACCCGTTTCCCACGATGGTGCGCGACTTTCAGCGGGTGATCGGACTCGAGGCGCGCGCCCAGATCCAGGCGCAGGCGGGCCGGCTGCCCGATGCGGTGACGGCCTGTGTCGGCGGCGGATCCAACGCGATCGGAATCTTCCACGCGTTCATCGATGACCCCAACGTGCGGCTGGTGGGTTATGAAGCCGCCGGTGATGGTGTCGATACCGGACGGCACGCAGCGACTTTCACCGGGGGATCACCGGGTGCGTTTCAAGGCTCGTTCTCATACCTGCTGCAGGACGAAGACGGTCAGACCATCGAATCACATTCCATTTCAGCGGGTTTGGATTATCCAGGGGTCGGGCCGGAGCACGCGTTCCTCAAGGACATCGGCCGCGCAGAGTATCGGCCGATCACCGACACCGAGGCAATGGACGCGTTCTCGTTGCTGTGCCGCACGGAGGGGATCATTCCTGCGATCGAGTCGGCGCACGGACTCGCGGGTGCCTTGCAGTTGGGGCAAGAGCTGGGGCCCGGAACAATCGTGCTGGTGAATTTGTCCGGACGTGGCGATAAGGACGTCGAGACCGCGGCGAAATGGTTCGGCTTGCTGGACGGTGTGCCGTGAGTCGGCTGGCACCGTTGTTCGATACGTGCCGAAGCGAGGCGCGCAGTGCACTGATCGGTTACCTGCCGACCGGATTTCCCGATGTGCCCGGCTCGATCTCGGCGATGACTGCACTGGTCGAGAACGGGTGCGACCTCGTGGAGGTCGGCATCGCGTACTCCGATCCCGGTATGGATGGCCCGACGATCGCGGCGGCTACCGAGGCGGCGCTGCGCGGGGGAGTGCGGGTGCGAGACTCGCTGGCCGCGGTCGAGGCGATCACCAATGCCGGCGGCAGGGCCGTGGTGATGACGTACTGGAACCTCGTGCTGCGGTGGGGTATCGACGCATTCGCTCGAGATCTGGCCTCGGCGGGCGGCCTCGGGATGATCACGCCCGATCTGATTCCCGACGAAGCCGACGAATGGCTCGCGGCCTCGGAGACCTACGACTTGGACCGGATATTCTTGGTGGCGCCATCATCCACACCGGAACGGCTGACGATGACGGTGCAGGCATCACGCGGATTCGTCTACGCCGCATCGACAATGGGTGTGACCGGTGCGCGTGACGCAGTGTCGACGGCTGCGCCCGAACTGGTTCGCCGGGTGAAGGCCGTCTCGGATATCCCTGTTGGCGTGGGCCTTGGGGTCCGGTCGGGCGCCCAGGCAGCCGAGATCGGTGCCTACGCCGACGGAGTGATCGTGGGATCGGCGTTGGTGTCGGCGCTGCAGAACGGTGTCGAGGCGGTCGGAGCGTTGACAGCCGAACTCGCCGACGGCGTCAGGCGAAGGGTTACTGCGTGACGACGACTGTCTTGGCCGCCATCCCCAGCCCGGCTCAGGGCGTCTGGCAGCTCGGTCCCGTGCCGATCCGGGCGTACGCGGTCTGCATCATCGTCGGCATTGTGGCGGCGCTGATCATCGGTGACCGGCGCTGGGAAGCGCGCGGCGGCGAACGCGGGGTCATCTACGACATCGCCTTGTGGGCCGTGCCGTTCGGATTGATCGGCGGTCGGCTCTACCATGTGGCGACCGACTGGTGGCGCTACTTCGGGGACAACGGTGCCGGGTTGGCCGGCGTGATCCGAATCTGGGACGGCGGTCTCGGAATCTGGGGAGCCGTCGCGTTCGGTGCCGTCGGCGCGTGGATCGCCTGCCGGCGCAGAGGCATTCCGCTGCCCGCGTTCGGGGACGCGATCGCGCCCGGAATCATTCTCGCGCAAGGGATCGGTCGCCTCGGCAACTATTTCAACCAGGAGCTGTGGGGCGCCGAAACGACGCTGCCCTGGGCGCTGAAGATCTACGAGCGCCGAGATTCATCCGGCATGATCGACAATCTCAACGGCGTGTCGACCGGTGAAGTCGTTCACCTCGTCCACCCCACTTTTCTGTACGAACTGCTGTGGAATCTGCTGGTTTTCGTGGTTCTCATCTACGTCGATCGCCGTTTCAAGTTCGGCCACGGCCGCCTGTTCGCGTTGTATGTCGCGTGCTATTGCGTGGGCCGCTTCTGGATTGAGCTGTTGAGGGTCGACGACGCGACGCTGATCGAGGGCGTCCGGATCAACTCCTTCACGGCGACGTTCGTGTTCATCGGCGCAGTTGTCTACATCATGGCCGCGCCGAAGGGCCGCGAAGATCCCGCAAGCCTGCGGGGCGAGCCACAGCCGGAACGCACGACCGTCGAGGAGCTGACCGAGGAACTGGCCGCCGTGGCCTCGACGACAGGGGTGGTGGCGGCTGCCAAGGCTGCGGCCGCCGACGAAGACGAGACATCGAAAGCAACCTCGGAAGCGGTGAACGCCGAATCGCTCACGGCAGATGTTCCGGAGGGCGAGGAGGTCCCGGTCGAGGACGTGTCGGCCGAGGAGCTCGGCGCGGACGTGGCAGGTGTGCCGGCGGACGACGTGGAAGAGGCCGAGGAGTTCGCAGCAGAGGGCGACGAGGAATCGGCGGAAGAGCCCGAGACTGAGATCGAGGCGGTCGCCGAAGCCGAAGCTCTCGCCGAAGAGGTGGACGAGGCGCCTGCCGAGGAGATTCTCGAGGCGGAGGAGTTCGCCGAGGCCGGTGCAGCGGCCGACACGGGCGGTGTCGGTGCGGTCGAGGGTGAGGAGGCCAGCGACGCGCTGGTCGACGCCGCCGAGGTCCACGAATCTGCGGTCGAGGGCGAGGCAGCGGCCGAGGATCTGGCAGACGAGGCGGCGGCACGGACGACTGTGGTGCCACCGGCGAAGGCGCGGCGCAGGCTGCGGTTCTGGTCGAAGCGCGGGCGCAAGGACGTCGCGGAGGAGCCCAGTGGAGCTGCCGACGTAAGCAGTGCGGCGGTAGCGGATGCGCCCGCCGAGGCGGAGTCGGTCGTTGAGGCCGGCGGTGTGGGTGCCGTCGAGGGTGAGGAGGCCAGCGACGCGCTGGTCGGCGCCGCCGAGGCCCACGAGTCGGCGGTCGAGGGTGAGGCAGCCGCCGAAGAGTTGGCCGATGAGGCCGAGGCTGAAGCCATCGACGAGCCCGACGCTGGCGTGCCCGAGACGGAGGCGGTCGCTGAGGCCGAGGCGCTGGCTGAGGGTGTGGACCAGGCGCCGGCGGAGGAGATTCTCGAGGCGGAGGAGTTCGCCGAGGCCGGTGAAGCCGGTGACGCCGGTGGCGTGGGCGCGGTTGAGGGTGAGGAGGCCAGCGACGCATTGGTCGACGCCGCGGAGGCCCACGAGTCGGCGGTCGAGGGTGAGGCAGTCGCCGAAGAGTTGGCGGACGAGGCCGAGGCTGAAGCGGCTGACAAGGTTGAAGCTGACGAAGCCGACGAAGGGACGGACGAGACCGAGACCGAGACCGAGACCGAGACCGACGAGGCTGACGCCGACGCAGCCGCCGTTGCCGGTGAACCCGCCGATGCCGGTGGTGTCGGTGCGATTGGGGGTGAGGAGGCAAGCGACGCGCTCGGAGACGCCGCCGAGGCGCACGAGTCTGCGGTCGAGGGTGAGGCAGTCGCCGAAGAGCTGGCGGACGAGGCTGAGGCTGAAGCCGACGAAAGCGACGAGCCGACTGTTGCCGGTGAACCCGCCGATGCAGGTGGTGTCGGTGCGGTCGAAGGTGAGGAAGCCGGCGACGCCCTCGCAGACGCTGCCGACGCACATGAGTCGGCGGTCGAGGGCGAGACGGTTGCCGAAGAGTTGGCAGCCGCGGCCGAGGCTGAAGCCAATGAAAGCGACGCGACTGATGCCGGTGAACCCGCTGACACCGGCGGCGTCGGTGCGGTCGAACGTGAGGAAGCCGGCGACGCGCTCGCAGACGCTCCTGAGGCACACGAGTCGGCCGTCGAGGGCGAGACTGTTGCGGACGGAGTGGCAGACGCGGCCGAGGCTGAAGCTGACGAGACCGACGCAACCGGCGAGGCCGACGCCAAACAGTCGGCCGACACGGAAGCGACGGAAGATGTTGCGGTGAGCGAAGAATCGCCCGACTCCGACGCTGATGACGTCAGTAGTGTGGGCGCGGTCGAAGGTGAGGACGCCAGCGACGCGCTCGTAGACGCTCCTGAGGCGCACGAGGCAGCCGTCGAGGCTAAAGCCGCAACCGAAGAGCTCGCAAACAAAGCCGAGGACTCGGACGGCCGGCGAGTGCGTAAGTGGCTGCGCCGCCGTCGGAGAGGTTAGACCTTTCTCCCGGGTTCTCCACAGCCCGACTGTCGAATGCGCTGTGCTGTCGGTGGGTTCGAGTAGTGTCGAACTCATGTTCGAAGACGCTTCCGCTGGCGATCTAATCGCCCTTATGGGTGAAGAGGCTCGCGAGGAGGCTGCGGCGATGGGGCGCCGGCTGGCGCTCGTCGCCGAACTCTACGCACGGCGCGTCACCGAGCATATCGAAGCCAAGATGTTTCTAACCGATGTCGCTGTCGTCGTAGCGGCAGAAATATCGCCCGTTCAGAACATCAGTCATGCCCGCGCGCTCAGTCAAGTACATGCGGCGAACACGTTGCGCGAACGGCTTCCCCGGGTAGCAGAAGTGTTTCGACGCGGGTGGATCGATTACCGGGTGGTGGCCACCATCATGTCTCGCACCGAGAACGTCGAGCCCGACATCATGCCCGCGCTCGATGAGGCGCTGGCTGCCAGGGCCGAAAAGTGGATGAAACTGTCTGGTCCCAAACTGATTGACCGCGTGGACATGTTCGTAGCACGCTTCGATCCGGAAGCAGTGCGGGTCCCGCGACGAGCCGAGGACAATCGCCACATCAACGTCGAGCCGGGCTGTCCAGGGATGGCTTGGATCGGGGGCAATCTGCGGGCGACCGATGGTGCGGCACTGGACAACCGACTGAATGCTTTGGCCACCACGGTGTGCGAAAACGATCCTCGAACCCAGCAGCAGCGCCGCGCCGATGCATGTGGACCGCTGGCTCGCGGGGAATCCACACTGCCCTGTGAATGTGGGCTCGACGACTGCCCCGCAGCCGCAGAACGCGCGGCCGCAACGACGGCCATCATCCACGTGCTTGCCGAGCAGGCCACCCTCGAGGGAGGCAGTGACAAGCCCGGTTACCTGAAGGGCTTCGGGGTGCTGCCCGCCGAGTCGATTCGTAAGACGGCCAAGACCGCGCAACTGAAGCCGTTGACCGTGCCGACCAAAGCCGACAACGGGTACCGGCCCAACGCGGCGCTGCGCGACTTCCTGCAGTGGCGAGACCTGACCTGCCGATGGCCGGGCTGCGACAAGCCGGTGCACCAGTCCGACGTCGACCACACCACTCCTTGGCCCCAGGGTCCGACGCATCCGTCGAACACCAAGCACTACTGCCGGACTCACCATCTGATCAAGACGTTCTTCTGTGGACTCCGTGGCTGGACTGATCAACAGTTGGCCGACGGCACAATCGAGTTGATCGGGCCCACGGGACACGTGTGGCGCAGCGAACCCCATGGCGCAAGCATGTTTCCGGCACTCGGGCAGTCGACGGGCGAGCTTGAGATTCCCGCCGATACCGCGGACGGCACGGCCGATCGGACCTTGATGATGCCCCGGCGCAAACAGACACGCGAAGACGACCGTCGCGATCGCATAAAAGCCGAACGTCGCCAGCGCGCCGAGCTGATTGCCGAAGAAGAACGGCAGCGGCAAGCCTGGCTGGCCGCCAACTACCAACCGCCACCGTTCTGACACGCGCGGTATCGGTACTTGCGAAGTCCTTCCGCGGTCGCTCCAGCGAATCAGATTGAGCGACAATCTCTTGACCTTTGTCGGCTACGACCGCCGGGTTCGTCGAGCCTCCGCAGACATCGGGGCAATGCCGTGAGGCCAGTGCGCACAGAAATCTTACTGACTGGCACCACCCCCGTCTGGCATGCTGGGTGCCATGACGGAGCCGCAGTTCGGTGGTAGTGAGCATGGCAGCACGCCCCCGCAAGAGCCGAATTACCAGCCGCAATATCCGCCCCCGCCAGGCAGCGAGTACGGGCCGCCGCCGGGGGGTTACCCGTCGGCATACGGCGACCCATTGGCGCCCTACGGCCGTCACCCCATTACGGGCGAACCCTATTCCGACAAGTCCAAACTCGTCGCGGGGCTGCTACAGCTGCTTGGCCTCTTCGGCCTGGTCGGCATCGGCCGCATCTACCTCGGCTACACCGGGCTGGGTATAGCGCAATTGGTCGTCGGCCTGATCACGTGCGGTATCGGCGCCATCATCTGGGGCATCATCGACGCCATCATGCTGCTCACCGACAAAGTCCGCGATCCTCAGGGGCGCCCGCTGCGCGATGGCACCTAGCGTCGGCACGAGCCGCAAGCGGCTTTACGGCGCACTCGGTGCAGGCGCCGTCCTGACTGGCGCGCTGGCCTACATCGGCATCGCCGATCCGCATCGCCCGGGTTTCATCTTTCCGGCCTGCCCCTTCAAGGCGCTCACCGGTCTGGACTGCCCCGCCTGCGGCGGACTGCGCATGACGCACGATCTGCTGCACGGCGATCTCGCTGCGGCCGTGGTGGACAACCTCTATCTACTCGTCGGCCTTCCCCTTTTGCTGACGTGGCTTCTGGTCCGATGGCGCCAGAGCAAACCGGTGATGAACACCCCGATGATTGTCGTGATTGTGGTCTCAGCCCTGACCTGGACAGTGGTACGCAATCTTCCCGGATTCCCGCTGGTCCCCACGGTTCTCGACGGGTGAGCGCTTAGCCGCGCTGTTACAATCGGCTGCGGGCCGGTGCAGTCCCGGACATGAACACTTCCGGACTGCGAAGGTGCCCCTCGATGCTCTTTTCGGCATTCCCCGAACCCCAAGGTCTCTACGACCCGGCCAATGAAGCGGATTCCTGCGGTGTCGCCATGGTCGTCGACATCCAGGGCCGACGCTCGCTCTCCATCGTCGCCGACGGGCTGACCGCCCTCGAGCATCTCGACCACCGCGGCGCCGCAGGCGCCGAGACCAACAGCGGTGACGGTGCGGGCATCCTCATCCAACTGCCCGTCGAGCTGCTGCGCGAGGTCGTCGACTTCGACCTCCCGGCCCCTGCGCTCGACGGAAGCAACACCTTCGCCGCAGGTATCTGTTTCATGCCTCAAGAACCCGCGGCCCGCGCCGCCGCCCGCGAAAGCGTCGAAGCCATCGCCGACGACGAAGGGTTGAAGGTGCTCGGCTGGCGTCTCTTGCCGACCGATCCCCCCGGCGCAAACCTGGGCGCCACCGCGCTAGGTTGCATGCCGCACATGGAGCAGCTGTTCGTCGCCTCGACCACCGAGGTCGGCGGCATCGAACTCGACCGACGCGTCTATCCGCTCCGCAAACGGGCCGAGCGCGAAGGCGTCTACTTTCCGTCGCTGTCCAGCCGCACCATGGCGTACAAGGGCATGCTCACCACAAAACAGCTGCCACAATACTTCTCGGATCTGCGCGACAAGCGCTGCCGTAGTGCCATCGCGATCGTGCACAGCCGGTTCTCGACGAACACGTTCCCGTCGTGGCCCTTGGCTCACCCCTTCCGCTACGTCGCCCACAACGGTGAGATCAACACCGTTCGCGGCAACCGCAATCGCATGCGCGCACGCGAGGCGATGCTCGCCAGCGCGAACATCCCCGGCGATCTGTCCCGCCTGTTCCCGATCTGCACGCCGGAGGCTTCCGACTCGGCCTCCTTCGACGAAGTGCTCGAACTGCTGCACCTCGGCGGTCGCAGCCTGCACCACGCCGTGCTGATGATGATCCCGGAGGCCTGGGAGAACAGCGCCACCATGGACGACGCCGAACGCGCCTTCTGGCAGTTCCACGCATCGTTGATGGAGCCCTGGGACGGTCCCGCGTGTGTCACCTTCACCGACGGCACGCTCGTCGGTGCGGTGCTGGACCGCAACGGATTACGCCCCGGCCGGTGGTGGCGCACGATCGACGACCGCGTCATCCTCGCCAGCGAGAGCGGCGTGCTCGACGTGCCGTCAGCGCAGATAGTCGCCAAGGGCCGCCTGCAACCGGGCAAGATGTTCCTGATCGACACCGGCGCTGGGCGCATCGTCACCGACGACGAGATCAAGGCGGACCTGTCGGCGCAGGAGTCTTACGGCGAGTGGTTGCACGCCGGCCTGCTCGACATCGCCACCCTGCCCGACCGCACCCGTGTTCAGCCCAACCACGACAACGTCGTCAAGCGCCAGATCGCCTTCGGCTACACCGAAGAGGATCTGCGCGTGCTGCTCACACCGATGGCCGCCTCGGGGGCAGAGCCGCTCGGCTCCATGGGCACCGACACTCCAACCGCGGTGCTCTCACAACGGTCCCGACTGCTCTACGACTATTTCGTCGAACTCTTCGCACAGGTCACCAACCCGCCGCTGGACGCCATCCGCGAAGAGATCATCACATCGATGGCGCGGATCATGGGTCCCGAACAGAACCTGCTCGAACCGTCCGCCGCCTCATGTCGCCAGATCGTGCTGCGCTGGCCGATTCTCGACAACGACGAGCTCAACAAAATCGTTCACATCAATGACGACGGTGAACACCCCGGCCTGCGCACCACCGTGCTGAAGGCCCTCTACGACGTCGAGCGCAGCGGCGAAGGGCTTGCCGACGCTCTCGAGGACCTTCGCACTAAGGCCTGTGAGGCGATCGCCAAAGGCACACGAACGCTTGTCATCTCCGATCGGGACTCCGACCACACCCGCGCGCCGATCCCGTCGCTGTTGGCCGTTTCGGCCGTGCACCACCACCTCGTGCGCACGAAGGAGCGCACCACCGTCGCGCTGGTGGTCGAAAGCGGTGACGCCCGCGAGGTGCACCATATCGCGATGCTCATCGGATTCGGCGCCGCCGCGGTCAACCCGTACCTCGCCTTCGAGTCGATCGAAGACCTCGTCCGCGAAGGGGAGCTGACCGGCATCGAACCCGCCGCCGCAGTACGCAACTACTGCAAGGCCCTCGGCAAAGGTGTCATGAAGGTGATGAGCAAGATGGGCATCTCCACCGTCGCCTCCTACACGGCCGCGCAGGCCTTCGAGGCGGTCGGCATCGACAAAGATGTCATCGACGAGTACTTCACCGGCACGCCAAGCCAGCTCGGCGGTGTCGGCCTCGACGTGATCGCCGAAGAAGTCAAACAACGCCACCGCCGGGCCAACCCGGAGAACCCGACCGAGCGTGTCCACCGACGCCTCGAGGTCGGCGGCGACTACGCGTTCCGCCGAGAAGGCGAACTGCACCTGTTCACCCCCGAAGTCGTTTTCCTGCTGCAGCATTCGACGCGCACCGCGCGCCAGGACATCTTCCAGCAGTATTCCGACGAGGTGAACCGCCTCAGCCGTGAAGGCGGAACTCTGCGGGGCCTGTTCGAGTTCAAGAAGGTCAGGCCGCCGGTACCGCTCGACGAGGTGGAACCCGTCGAGGAGATCGTCAAGCGGTTCAACACCGGCGCCATGAGCTACGGGTCCATCTCGGCCGAGGCCCACGAAACGATGGCGATCGCGATGAACAACCTCGGCGCCCGTTCGAACTCCGGTGAGGGCGGCGAGGACACCGATAGGCTCTACGACCCCAAGCGTCGCAGCGCCGTCAAGCAGGTCGCCTCTGGCCGCTTCGGTGTCACCAGCGACTACCTGGTGAACGCGACGGACATCCAGATCAAGATGGCCCAAGGGGCGAAACCCGGTGAAGGGGGTCAACTCCCGGGCTTCAAGGTCTATCCCAACATCGCCAAGACGCGACACTCCACCGCAGGGGTCGGCCTCATCTCGCCGCCGCCGCATCACGACATCTACTCCATCGAGGATCTCGCGCAGCTGATCCACGATCTCAAGAACGCGAACGACCAGGCGCGCATCCACGTCAAGCTCGTCAGCAGCGTCGGCGTCGGAACCGTCGCCGCAGGCGTGTCCAAGGCCCACGCCGATGTCGTGCTGATCTCGGGTTACGACGGCGGCACCGGGGCGGCACCCCTGACGAGCCTCAAGCACGCCGGCGTGCCGTGGGAGATCGGACTCGCCGAGACTCAGCAGACGTTGATGCTCAACGGGTTACGCGACCGGATCACCGTTCAGTGTGACGGCGGAATGCGCACTGCGCGCGATGTCGTCGTCGCCGCGCTGCTCGGCGCCGAGGAGTACGGCTTCGCCACCGCCCCGCTCATCGTGTCCGGCTGCATCATGATGCGGGTCTGCCACCTCGACACCTGCCCGGTCGGGGTCGCCACGCAGAACCCCGAACTGCGCGCCCGGTTCACCGGCAAGCCCGAGTTTGTCGAGAACTTCTTCCGCTTCATCGCTGAAGACATCCGTAAGTATCTGGCGGAGCTCGGTTTCCGGACCCTCGACGAGGCGACCGGGCACGCCGAGCTGCTCGACACCGACGAGGGCGTCCAGCATTGGAAGACCCAAGGTTTGGACCTGTCACCGATCTTCGCCGTGCCCGCCGACGGGCACACGGGCCAACCCTCGCCTCGCCGCAAGGTCCGCGAGCAATACCACGCACTGGATCAGGCGCTCGACCAGACGCTGATCCAGCTCGCCGAGGGTGCACTCGAGGACGCCCATACCGTCCGGCTCGAACTGCCCATCCGCAACGTCAACCGCACCGTCGGCACGCTGCTGGGCTCCGAGGTGACCCGGCGCTACGGCGCGCAGGGCCTGCCAGACGGCACCATTCACATCACCCTGACCGGCTCTGCGGGCCAGTCGCTCGGTGCGTTCCTGCCACCGGGCATCACCCTGGAACTCGTCGGCGACGCCAACGACTACGTCGGAAAGGGCTTGTCCGGGGGCCGGATCGTGGTGCGGCCGCCCGAGGACGTGTTGTTCCTAGCCGAGGACAACGTGATCGCCGGCAACACGCTGCTGTTCGGCGCGACGTCGGGGGAGGTGTACCTGCGCGGCCGCGCCGGCGAACGCTTCGCGGCCCGAAACTCGGGTGCGCTGACGGTCGTCGAAGGCGTCGGCGACCACGCGTGCGAGTACATGACCGGCGGTCGGGTCGTGGTGCTCGGCAAGACCGGCCGCAACATGGCCGCGGGCATGTCCGGTGGCATCGCCTTCGTCCTCGGCCTGGACCCTAGGCGGGTCAACACCGAGATGGTGGAGCTGCAGTGCCTCGACCCGGAAGATCTCGCCTGGCTGCGCGACGTGATCTCCCGGCACGCCCAGTACACCGGCAGCAGCCTGGCGGCCTCGCTGCTGTCGGACTGGCCAAGGCGCAGTGGCCAGTTCACCAAAATCATGCCCCGCGACTACCAGCGCGTCCTGCAGGCCACTCTCACCGCCAAACGCGAGGGCCGCGACGTCGACACCGCGATCATGGAGGCCAGCCGTGGCTGATCCCACCGGATTCCTCAAGGTTCCGAAGGTCGAGGCGGCTAAACGTCCTGTCGATGAACGCGTGGGCGACTGGCGCGAGGTCTACGAGCAGCAGGACCCGAACCGGCGCGCCGCCGAGGTGTCCCAGCAGGCCCGGCGGTGCATGGACTGCGGAATTCCGTTCTGCCACTCCGGAACCGCGGGCTGTCCGCTGGGTAACCTGATTCCGGAGTGGAACGATCTTGTGCGCCGCGGCAGATGGGACGCGGCCAGCGACCGCCTGCACGCCACCAACAACTTCCCGGAGTTCACCGGCCGGTTGTGCCCGGCACCGTGCGAGGCGGCGTGCGTGCTGTCGATCTCGGAGGAGCAGACCGGCGGCAGCGTCACGATCAAGCGCATCGAGCAGACCATCGCCGACCACACATGGCACTCGGGCGCGGCGCATCCGCAACCGGCCGCGATCGCTTCCGGTAAGCGCGTCGCGATCGTCGGCTCCGGTCCGGCGGGGCTTGCTGCGGCACAACAGCTCACGCGTGCCGGCCATGAGGTGACGGTCTACGAGCGGGACGACCGCATCGGTGGGTTGATGCGCTACGGCATCCCCGAGTACAAGCTCCAGAAGGCGACGCTGGATCAGCGGCTGGCTCAGATGCGCGCGGAGGGAACGCGATTCGTCACCGAGACTGAAGTCGGCGTGGACGTCTCCGTCGAGCAGCTCCGCGCGCAGTACGACGCCGTCGTGCTGGCCGTCGGTGCGCTTCGTGCGCGTGACTACGAAGTTGAGGGACGCGAACTCGGAGGCGTCCACCTGGCGATGGAGCACCTCGTGCCCGCGAACAAGGAATGCGAGGGCGACGGGCCCAGCACGATCAGCGCGACCGGGAAGCACGTCGTGATCATCGGTGGCGGTGACACCGGCGCCGACTGCCTCGGCACCGCGCATCGGCAGGGCGCACTGTCGGTGACCCAGCTCGACTACAACCCCGAACCGCCCGAAAGGCGCGACGACTCGCGCACACCGTGGCCCACCTGGCCGCTCGTATTGCGGACCCGGCTCTCACCGGCCCACGCCGAGGGTGGCCACCGGCGCTACGAGGTCGCCGTCCAGCGATTCGTCGGCGACGACAGCGGGAACCTCCGCGCACTGGAGATCGCCGAGGTCAAGGTCGAGCGTGATCCAACCGGCCGTCGCGTCATCACCCCGGTCGGCGAACCGATGGAAATTCCCTGCGAGCTGGCGTTGTTGGCCATCGGTTTCGACGGCGTCGAACACATGCCGCTCCTCGACCAACTGGGCCTGACACTGAACCGGCGCGGCGCGCTGCCGTGTGGCTCTGACTGGCAGACCGACGTACCCGGCGTGTTCGTCTGCGGCGACGCCCATCGCGGCGCCTCGCTGATCGTCTGGGCGATCGCCGAGGGCCGTAGCGCCGCGCACGCGGTCGACACGTTCCTGATGGGGGAGTCGGATCTGCCTGCCCCGGTGATCCCGGGTGCTCTTCCGCTGGCCGTCGTCTGAATCGATAACGACTATGCTCGAGTGTCGTGAATAGACGCGGAAAGATCGTCTGCACCCTCGGTCCGGCCACCGCGACCGATGACGCCGTCCGTGCCCTGGTCACAGCGGGAATGGACGTTGCGCGGCTCAATTTCAGCCACGGCGACTATCCCGATCACGAAGCCCATTACAAGCGGGTCCGGTCCGCGTCGGACGCCACCGGCCGCGCGGTCGGCATCCTCGCCGACCTGCAGGGCCCCAAGATCCGGCTCGGCCGCTTCAAGGACGGCCCCACCTTCTGGGCTGCCGGCGAGACGGTGCGCATCACCGTCGACGACGTCGAGGGAAGCTCTGACCGCGTTTCGACCACCTACAAGCGGCTGGCCGAGGACGCCACCCCCGGTGACCGCGTCCTTGTCGACGACGGCAACGTCGGCCTCGTCGTCGAGAGCATCGAGGGCAACGACCTCGTCTGCACCGTCACCGAGGGCGGTCCGGTCAGCAACAACAAGGGCATGTCGCTACCCGGGATGAACGTCTCGGCGCCGGCGCTGTCGGAAAAGGACATCGACGACCTCGAATTCGCCCTGCGCCTCGGTGTGGACTTCGTCGCGCTGTCGTTCGTCCGGTCGCCGGCCGACATCGAACTCGTGCACGAGGTGATGGACCGGGTCGGTCGTCGAGTGCCCGTCATCGCCAAGCTCGAGAAGCCCGAAGCCATCGACAATCTCGAGGCAGTGGTACTGGCATTCGACGCGATCATGGTCGCCCGCGGTGACCTCGGCGTGGAGTTGCCGCTCGAGGAAGTGCCGCTGGTGCAGAAGCGTGCGATCCAAATGGCAAGGGAGAACGCAAAACCCGTCATCGTCGCGACTCAGATGCTGGAGTCGATGATCGAGAACTCGCGGCCCACCCGGGCCGAGGCGTCCGATGTCGCCAACGCGATCCTCGACGGCACCGACGCGGTGATGCTCTCCGGTGAGACCTCCGTCGGCAAGTACCCGCTCGAAGCGGTCAAGACGATGGCACGCATCATCAAGGCGGTCGAAGAGAATTCGGTGGCCGCACCGCCGCTCACGCACGTGCCCCGGACCAAACGCGGCGTCATCTCCTATGCCGCCCGCGATATCGGCGAGCGCCTCGATGCGAAGGCGCTGGTCGCCTACACCCAGTCGGGTGACACGGTGCGCAGGCTCGCACGGTTGCACACGCCGTTGCCGCTGCTGGCGTTCACGTCGCTGCCGGAGGTGCGCAGCCAGCTCGCGCTGAGTTGGGGCACCGAGACGTTCATCGTCCCGCATATCCAGACCACCGACGGAATGATCCGCCAGGTCGACAAGTCGCTGCTCGAGCTCGGTCGCTACAAGCGAGGGGACCTGGTGGTCGTCATCGCCGGCATTCCGCCCGGCACAGTAGGCTCCACGAACCTGATCCATGTGCACAGAATCGGCGAGGACGACGTGTGACAGCGGACTTCGACGAACTGCTCGAGGTACTCAATCTCCGCCAGATCGCCGACGACATCTACATCGGCTCGCACCCCAGCAAGAACCCCGTGCGGACCTTCGGCGGGCAGATGATGGCCCAGTCGTTCGTGGCGGCCGGCCGCAGCTTGAAGCACCCCACACCGCCCAGTGCGTTGTCGGCCCACTTCATCGCGGGTGGGGATCCGGAGAAGGATCTCGAGTTCCACGTGGTGCGACTCCGTGACGAACGGCGCTTCGCCAACCGCCGCGTCGACGTCATGCAAGACGGCCAACTGCTGACGACGGCGATGGTGTCCTTCCTTGCCGGCGGTCGCAGCCTGGAGCACGCGATCGCGCCACCTGACCTACCCGACCCGGAGTCGGTGCCGCCGGTGGACGACCTGCTGCGCGGCTACGAGGAAGTCGTCCCGCATTTCGTCAACGCGTTGCGGCCCATCGACTGGCGCTACACCAACGATCCGAGCTGGGTGATGCGCCACAAAGGCGAGAAGCTGGCGCACAACCGTGTGTGGATGAGGGCGCTCGGCCAGATGCCCGACGATCCGGTGCTGCACGCCGCCGCACTCGTCTACTCGTCGGACACCACCGTGCTCGACTCGATCATCACCACGCACGGCCTGTCATGGGGTTACGACCGGATCTTCGCGGTCACCACCAACCACTCGGTGTGGTTTCACCGGCCCGTGCACTTCGACCAATGGTTGCTGTACTCGACGGCCTCACCCGTGGCCGCCGATTCGCGCGGTCTGGGAACCGGCCATTTCTTCGATCGGTCCGGTCAGCCGGTCGCCACCGTGGTGCAAGAGGGGATCGTCAAGTATTTCCCGCCCCGCTGACTACGGCGTCGGCGTGATCGTCACGTCGAACTGGTCCTCGACACGGTGTTGGAACTCCTCAGCACACTGCTGCACCGCGTCCTGGTCGTTGCCCGCGCGCGATATGCAGTCGATGTAGTCGCTGCCGCCCACCTCGTTGAAACCCCAGACGGCCAGCCAGATGACGACGATGGCTTCGATGATGCTCAAGAACCCGAGCACGATGCCGGCGATGGCGATACCGCCGTTGGTGGCCTCACCGCGCTTGGCCCTGCCCCAGCCGATGAAGCCGAGAATCACGGCGACGACACCGAGGACGACGCCGCCGAAGACCGACAGCAGCGCGATGATCGCGACCACCAGGGCCGCGATGCCGATGCCGTTCTTGGGGGCGCTCGCCGGCGGTGGATAGCCGTAACCCTGCGGCGGAGGCGGGGGATAACCGCCCGGATAGGCGCCGTACTGCGGCTGTGACGGAGGCGGCTGCGGCTGTGACGGCGGTGGCGGCGACTGCGACGGCGGCGGTGGTGTTTGGGGTGGCGTTTGCGGTGGCGTCTCGGGGTTTTCCGGCTCGCTCATGCCGAGGAGGTTACTCCGCGACCAGCGAGGATGACGGTAGGACACTCGAGGTGCTCGGGCAGATGATGTGTGGCCACGACGACCGCGCGGTCGGCAGCAAACAGCGCACCCGGAGTCAGCAGGTCGACCAGAATCCGGTGGGCAGCGGCGGCGTCGAGATGCTCGGTGGGTTCGTCGAGCAACACCGTCGGGGCCGTGGTGAGAAGAGCGCGCGCCAACAACAGCCGCCGACGCTGCCCGGCGGACACGGCGACCGCCCCGCCGATCAGCACCGTGGACAGCCCATCCGGCAACGCGTCGAGCCAGTCGCGCAGACCCACCCGTTGTAACGCGGCTCGAATCTCGTCGTCGCTGGCATCACCGCGCGCCACCAACATGTTGTCGCGCACTGTGGTGGCGAACAGGTGGGCGTCTTCGGCGAGAAAGACTGCGGTCGGGTCGCTCTCGGCCATGGACAGCAACAGCGTGGTCTTGCCCGATCCGCTCGGGCCCACGATCGCGAGGCGGTCGCCGGGCCCCACAGAGACCTCGGGAACGGTCGGCCGCTCGCGCGGCGAGTCGATCGGCTCGGTGATCTCGGCGAGGCGGCGCGCCGCGATACGCGATCTGGTCAACTGCACGGCGGCCGCGGGCAATGCGGCGCTCGCCTCGAACGCCGACAGCGGTAACAGCATCAGGATCGCGAGCGTCGTCGGTGCGACCGAGTCGGCGATCGCGATCGCGGCGATCACGGCGCCGAACACGCTGGCGCCGATCGCCGCGGTCGAGGCCGCGGTCGCCACCGCGGCGGGTGCCGCCGCCATGTCCGTGGCTTGTCCCCAGTTGCGGTGACGACGCTCGACTTCGGCGAGGACCGCCTCGAGGCGTCCGCAGACCCGAAGCTCCAGAGCATGGTCGAGGGCGTGCATCACCGCCACATCACGTCCCGAATGATGTTGCGTGGCCGCATCTTCCGTCGCCTCGGCGGCCCGGGCTGCCATCACGGGCGCGACGACGCCCGCGATCAGCAGACACAGCGCCAGGACGACGGCCGCCTCGAGGGAGATGAGGCCGATGCCGACGACGGCGGCGAGCCCGAGTACGGCGGCCACCGCGATCGGCAGCACCGCCCGCACCACGACGTCGGCCAGGTCGTCGACCGACGCGCCGATCCGGGAAACCAGTTCACCGCTGGGCATTCGCATCGCGGTGTCGGCAGGCGTTTCAGCCAGGCGGCGGTACAGGGCCTCGCGGGTGTCTGCCGCACAGCGCAGCGCGGTGTCGTGTGACGCCAGCCGCTGGCAGTACCCCAGGACACCGCGAGAGATGCCGAGCGCACGCACCGCGACGACCGCGACCGTCAGGTGCAGCACCGGCGGCATCTGCCACGCCCTCGTGATCAACCAAGCCGAAATCGCGGCCAGCGCCAGCGCGCTGCCCAGCGACAGGACACCGAGCACCGCCGCGAGCGACAGTCGCCCCAGCCGAGCTCTCAACAGTTCACGCATCGACGAACTCCCTCATGACGAGCACCCGGTCGCCGATCGCGCGCACCGGAGCCCGGTGACCGACCACCAGCACCGTGGCGCCGGCGCGGGCCCGCGCGACGATCGCGTCGAGCGCACGGGCTTCCATCGCCGCATCGAGATGCGACGTCGGCTCGTCGAGCAACAGCACCTCCGCGGTCGAACCCAGCGCCCGGGCCAGCCCCAGCCGCTGACGCTGACCGAGCGACAGTCCCGTACCGTCGCGACCGAGCACGGTCTCCAGGCCCTGGGGGAGCGTTGCGAGGACTTCGTCGAAACCCGCTGAGCGGCAGGCCTCGTCGAGGTCGGCAATCGGCCCGAACAGCTCGAGGTTGTCGCGGACGGTGCCCGGCACCAGGACCGGACGATGCGGTAACCAGGAGACCTGGTGCCACCATGACGGCAGGTCGAGGTCGCCGACATCGATCCCGCTGATCGAAACCTCGCCAGGATGCAGGCCGAGGATCGTGTGCAGCAGCGTCGACTTACCGGCACCGTTGGGACCGGTCAGCACCGTCACCCGGCCCGGCGCCACATCCTCGTCGAGGGCTCCGAGGTGGATGGTGGCTCCGGCCGCCGGGACCGTGCGGGTTCCCGCTGGTCGGCTGGGCAGTTGGTCGAGGAGTCGGAGTGCGGCGTCGGCCGCCGTCTTGCCGTCCTGGGCGGCGTGAAACTCCACCCCGACGCGGCGAAGCGGCCAGAACACCTCCGGTGCCAGCAGCAGCGCGGTGAGGCCCGCGGTCAGTGTCATCTCGCCGAACACCAGCCGCAACCCGATGCCGACGGCGACGAGCGCGACGCCTAACGTGGCCAGCAGTTCGAGGACCAATGCCGACAGAAACGCCATCCGCAGGGTGGACATCGTCGAACGGCGATGCGCCGCAGCCAGTTCGGTGATGCGCCCGACAGAGCCTTCGAGTCGCCCCAACGCCCGCAACGTCGGTATGCCCGCCACCAGGTCGAGCATCCGCGACTGCAGGGTGCTCATCGCCGCCAAGGCGGCCTCCGAGCGTTCCTTGGTCAGCAGCCCGATCAACACCATGAATATCGGAATGAGCGGCAGCGCGATCAGGACGATGAGTGCCGAGCGCCAGTCGACCACGGCGATCACCAGCACCGCGGCCGGGGTGAGGATGCCCGCGAGGAACACCGCAGGCAGGTACGCCGTGAGAAACGGTCGTAGTCCGTCGAGGCCACGAGTGATCAACGCGGCCGCGGTGTCGCGTTCGGCGGCGAGGAGTCGCGGTGGCAGCGCGGTGACCGCATGGAGCACCTGAGCGGACAGGTCGGCGATCACCTGCGTCGCGCCCGTCGAGGCCAGCCTGCTCTGGAGCCAGTGTGCGACGGTGCGGATCACCCACAGCCCCACCAGAAGTGCGAGGGGGCCGGCCCAGTGGCGGAGGTGGCGCGTGGTGGGGTCGGTGATCACGCCTGCCACGACATCGGCGAGCACGACGGCCGCACCAATGGTCGCGCCGGTGATGAGCACCCCGCACAGCACCGATGCGACCAGGTAGCGACGCATCGCAGGCGAGGTCCGCCACAGGTTCATGTCCGCCGCCGCGTCAAACCCGCGGGATCGGGAATTCGGTCGGCCGAGATGCGTTGCCGGAAGACCCAATACGTCCATCCCTGATACACCAGCACCAGCGGCGTGAAGATCAGCGCCGCCCAGCTCATGATCGTCAACGTGTACGGGCTGGAGGCCGCGTTGTCGATCGTCAGGCTGTAGGCGGGATCGATCGTCGACGGCATCAGGTTCGGGTAGAGCACGCCGAATAGCAGAACCACGACCGCTGCGACGGTCAGAGTGGTGTACGCGAAAGCCCAGCCTTCTTCGGCACCGCGCCACACCCGAAGGGTGGCCGCCACCTGTGCCATACCCGCGACGACAAGCACGAGCCATGTCCAGGCCTTGCCGTACTCCAGCTGCGTCCACAGCCCGAACGACGCCAGTACCGCCGTCACCGGCAGTGCCAGCCGGCCGGCGACTCGCAGTGCGTTCTCACGCACGGCGCCGCCGGTTTTCAACGCCACGAACACCGCGCCGTGGAACAGGAACAGTCCGGCGGTGGTCAGGCCGCCGAGCAGCGTGTAGCCGTTGATCAGATCGCCGATCGAGGTGCGTAGCTGCTTGTCGGCGTCGACGGGAAGCCCGCGTACCAGCGCCGCGAACGCGACACCCCACAGCACGGCGGGCACCCACGATCCGACGGCGATCCCGATGTCGGCCCACCGCCGCCAGCCGGGATCGTCGATCTTGCCGCGCCATTCGATCGCCACGACGCGCAGGATCATCGACAGCAGGATCGCCAGCAGCGGGAGATACAGGCCCGAGAACATGGTCGCGTACCAGTCGGGGAAGGCGGCGAACATGGCGCCGCCGGCGGTGATCAGCCAGACCTCGTTGCCGTCCCAGACGGGTCCGATGGTGTTGAGCACCGCGCGACGTGACCGTTCGGCGTCATCGCCGCCCTTGCGGCCGAACATGCGCATCAGCATGCCGACGCCGAAATCGAAGCCCTCCAGGACGAAGAAGCCGAGGAACAGACCGGCCATCACCACGAACCACAGTTCGGCAAGCGCCATTGTCACCACTCCTCTCAGTACGCGAACGACAACGGCGCGACCTCGTCGCTACCGGGTGGCAGCGGCGCGACGGGTTCGGAGTCGTGTTCCTGCGGACCTTCGATCGTGTAGCGGCGGATGAGCCAGAACCAGATGGCCGCCAGCGCCGCGTACACCAGCGTGAAGGCCACGAGCGAGAGCACCACCATGCCGACCGGGTGCCCGGAGACCCCGTCGGCGACCGTCAGCCGAATCATCGGATCCCCGGTCGGATTGGGCACGACCACCCACGGTTGACGGCCCATCTCGGTGAAGATCCATCCGGCGCTGTTGGCCAGGAACGGCGCGGGTAGCGCCACGAGGGCGAAGCGGGACAGCCGGCGCGACTGCGGAATCCGGCGACGACGTGTCAGCCACAGCACGGTCAAAGCGAACAGCACTGGGACGGCGAGGAATCCGATCATGGCGCGAAACGACCAGTAGGTGACGAACAGGTTGGGCCGGTAGTCGCCCGGTCCGAATTTCTCGACGTACTGGTCCTGAAGGTCCTTGACGCCCTCGAGGTGAACGCCGTCGAATTCGCCTTTGGCCAGAAACGACAGCACGTACGGCACCTCGATGAGGTGCGTGACGCTGTCACAGTTGTTGTGGGTGCCGACGGTCAGGATGGAGAAGTCGGGATCGGTTGCGGTGTGGCACAACGATTCTGCCGACGCCATCTTCATCGGCTGTTGTTCGAACATCAGCTTGCCCTGGACATCGCCGGTGACGACGAGACCGAGCGTCGACGCGAGGACGACCAGGCAGCCCATGATCGCCGCCGGCCGGTACATCGTCTGCGCGTCGGAACGCTTGTCGTCTCGCGCGCGAATCATCCACCACACGCACACGCCTGCGACGAACATGCCGGCGGTCAGAAACGCCCCGAACACCGCATGCGCGAACGCGGCGATCGCGGTGTTGTTGGTGAACAGCGCGACGATGCTGGTCAACTCCGCGCGACCGGTGTCCGGGTTCAGCCGGGCGCCGACGGGATGCTGCATCCATGAGTTGGCGGCGATGATAAAGAACGCCGACAGGTTCACCGCGATGGCCACCACCCAGATGCAGGTCAGGTGCACGAGGCGGGGGAGTCGGGTCCACCCGAAGATCCACAGGCCCAGGAACGTCGACTCGAAGAAGAAGGCGGCCAGCCCCTCCATCGCCAGCGGTGCGCCGAAAACGTCGCCAACGAACCGTGAGTACTCGCTCCAGTTCATGCCGAACTGGAATTCCTGAACGATGCCGGTGGCCACGCCCAGGGCGAAGTTGATCAGGAACAGCTTGCCGAAGAAGCGGGTGAGGCGGTACCAGGACGAGTTGCCGGTGATCAGCCACGCGGTCTGCATGGCAGCGATCAACGGCGCCAGCCCGATGGTCAGCGGGACGAAGATGAAGTGGTAGACGGTCGTGATACCGAACTGCCACCGCGACACATCGAGCGCGTCCATCTCACCCTCTTCCGTGGCTGTGGCACCAGCCTACGACAGGGCGTAGTAGACGTCAGTGTGGGTTAGCTCACGGGCTCTTCCGACGCAGGTGGAGCGGCCGATCCGGCGTTGTCACGGTCCTTGAACGCCTTGCGGATCCCGAACGCGGCCACGATCTCGAAGATGCCGATCACGACCAGCGAGATGCCGGCCACAACCGTCAGAATCGCGAGCGACTCGAACGGCAGAGCGAGCATCACCACGCCCGCGATCAGGCTGATCACGCCGACGAAGATCTCCCACGCCCGCCCGGGAAGCGTCGGGTCGCTGATCGCCGAGACCGCGGTCGCTACGCCGCGGAAGATGAAGCCGATGCCGATCCAGATCGCCAGCAGCAGAATCGACTCCTGCAGGCTGCGGAAGCACAAAACCGCAAGGATCAGCGCCGCGGCGCCGGAGATGAAAAGCAACACCCTGCTGCCGGCGGAGACGTGCAGGCTGAAAGCGAAGATCACTTGGGCGATGCCGGCGATCAGCAGGTATGCCCCGAAGAAGATCGCAGCGACCACGATCGTCTTGCCCGGCCACACCCAGATGAGCACGCCGAGGATCAGCGCGAGAAGTCCGGAGACCAGGGTCGTTTTCCACAGATGCCGCAGCAAGTCGGGCGGCGCGGTGCTAGTCATGGCCGCAGTGTGGCATAGCGAAACGTCAATGATCGTCGCATTTCGATATCGGTTCGACTATCAGTGGTGAGGTCGCGCGCGTACGCCGTTGGGTTCCCCTGCCGCAGCGTGGCGTCTCCACTACTGTTCCGTTACCGGTGCTGCGCACCGATCCCACGACGCAGAAAGTAGGCATCCGTGTTAGGTGAGTGTCACAACCGTCGAGGTGGATTCTGGCGTTTCGCAGTCGTATTCGCCGCGGCCGGCGCCCTGGCGATGTCCGGCTGCGCCAGCGGTGGCGGAGGCGGCGGTGGGGATGCCACCAGTGCATCCCCGACGGCGCCGGCGGCGAAGGTCGACGAGATCGCCAATACCGTTCCAGAGGACATCAAGTCGAGCGGAGAGCTGATCGTCGGGGTCAACATCCCCTACAAACCCAACGAGTTCAAGGATCCCAGCGGCAAGATCGTGGGCTTCGACGTCGACCTGATGAACGCGATCGCGGCCACGCTCGGCTTGACGCCCGAATACCGCGAGGCGGACTTCGCCAGGATCATCCCGTCGATCCAGGGAGGCACCTTCGATGTGGGGATGTCGTCGTTCACCGACACCAAGGAACGCGAGAAGTCAGTCGACTTCGTGACCTACTTCAACGCCGGGACTCTGTGGGCTCAGCGACCGGAGGCGCCGATCGACCCCAACAACGCGTGCGGCAAGAAGGTTGCGGTTCAGGCCACCACCTATCAAGACACCGACGAGCTGCCTGCGAAGAGCAGGGCGTGCACCGACGCGGGCAAGCCACCGATCGAGATCGTCAGATTCGACGGGCAGGACGCCGCCACCAACGCGGTGGTGCTCGGCCAGACCGACGCGATGTCGGCCGACTCTCCGGTGACCTCGTACGCGATCAAGGAGACCAACGGCAAGCTCGAAGCCGCCGGTGAGATCTTCGATTCGGCGCCGTACGGCTGGCCCGTGCAGAAGGGATCGGCCCTCGCGCAGTCGCTGCAGAAGGCGCTCGAGCATCTGATCGAAACCGGCACCTACAAAGAGATCGCCGCCAATTGGGGCGTCGAGAACGGGATGATCGACAAGCCGGTCATCAACGGCGCCGTCTCATAAAGGACGTTCCATGAGCGATGTCGACACGTCGTCACCCGAGGCCCCTGCCGCCATCGATGCGGTGCCGCTGCGCCATCCGTGGCGCTGGGTGGCGGCGGTCGTCATCGTCATACTCGTCGCCCTGTTCCTCTACGGCGCGGCGACCAACGACTCCTACCGCTGGTCGACGTACTGGAAGTACCTGTTCAACGAACGGGTGCTGACGGTCGGGGTGCTCAACACGCTGCAGCTGACTGTCTATTCGATGGTGCTCGCGATCGTGTTGGGTGTGCTGCTCGCGGTGATGCGGCTGTCGCCCAACCCGGTGCTGAAAGCCGTTGCCTGGGTGTATCTGTGGATCTTCCGCGGCACCCCGGTGTATGTGCAGCTCGTGTTCTGGGGGTTGCTACCCACGATCTACCAGAACCTTCGGCTCGGCGTGCCGTTCGGGCCTTCGCTGCTTGAGGTGGACCTGCAGTCGCTGTCGATCCCCTTCCTGCTGGCGATCCTCGGGCTGGCACTGAACGAGGCCGCGTACATGGCCGAGATCATCCGCGCCGGAATCAGTTCCGTGCCCGAAGGTCAGACCGAAGCCTCGACGGCGCTGGGCATGTCCTGGGGGATGACGATGCGGCGCACCGTGCTTCCGCAGGCGATGCGGGTGATCATCCCACCGACCGGCAACGAGGTGATCAGCATGCTGAAGACCACGTCGCTGGTGACCGCGGTGCCGTTCACGCTGGACCTGTACGGCATCACGTCGCGGGAAATCGCCGCGCGCATCTTCGAACCCGTTCCGCTTCTGCTGGTCGCCGCGACGTGGTACCTGGCGATCACCAGCGTGCTGATGGTCGGCCAGTACTACTTGGAGCGCTACTACTCGCGTGGTGCGTCGCGCAAGCTGACCACCAAACAACTCGAGGCGCTGGCCAAGGCGCAGACCTTGGGGGAGGCGCACCCGTGACACCGATGGTCAAAGCCGAGGCCGTCTGTAAGAACTTCGGTGCGTTGCAGGTTCTCAAAGGCGTCACACTCGAGATCGGGCGCGGCGAAGTGCTGTGCATGGTGGGGCCGTCCGGTTCGGGCAAGTCCACGTTCCTGCGGTGCATCAACCACCTCGAAAAGGTCAACGCCGGGCGCCTGTACGTGGACGGAGAGCTGATCGGATACCGGCAGCGGGGCAACAAGATTCACGAGATGCCTCCGCGCGAAGCGGCCCGGCAGCGCCGCGACATCGGCATGGTGTTCCAGCACTTCAACCTGTTTCCCCACCGCACCGCGTTGGAGAACATCATCGAGGCACCCATTCACGTCAAGCGCGTCAAGAAGGACGAGGCGGTCGCGCGTGCCCGAGACCTGCTCGACCAGGTGGGGCTGACCGCCAAGGCCGACGCCTATCCCGCCCAGCTGTCCGGAGGGCAGCAGCAACGCGTCGCGATCGCCCGCGCTCTGGCGATGAGCCCCAAACTGATGCTGTTCGACGAGCCCACGTCGGCGCTGGACCCCGAGCTTGTGGGTGAGGTGCTCGAAGTGATGAAAAAGCTTGCCGCCGAGGGGATGACGATGGTGGTGGTGACACACGAAATGGGGTTCGCCCGCGAGGTGGCCAACCATCTGGTGTTCATGGACGGCGGCGTGGTCGTGGAGAGCGGACCGCCGCGCGACGTGCTGGCCGACCCGAAGCACGAACGCACGAAGGCGTTTCTGTCCAAGGTGCTGTAGACAGATGTCGGCCCACGTCCCGGATCCGGCCACCCCGCTGTGGCGGGCGGCCCAGGTGTTCCGATTGCTGAGTTGTCTCTATGCGCTCGGATTCCAGGTGTCGGTGAATCCGGACCTGGACCGCCCGGGTATGGCGTGGGCGCTGTTCGCGGTGTTGCTGGGGTTCAGTGCCTTGTGCGCTGTCGCCTATCTGCAGGGGTTCGGCAGACGACCGGCGTTCGTGCTGGTCGAGATCGCGGTGGTGGTGGCGTTGATCCTGTCGACCGAGGTGGTCGCCTCGTCACAGTGGGCGTTCGACAACCAGTCGTGGCCGACGACGTTGTGGGCGACCAACGCGACCATCTCGGCGGCGATCGTGGCTGGGCCGATCGCGGGCATGTTCACCGGCGTGCTCGTGATGGTGGCCAGCACCGTCGTCAAGGGCTTCATCAACTACGACCTCGGCCGCAACGCGACGATCGTCATCGAGCTCGCGGTCGGCCTGGCGGTGGGGATGGCCGCGCAGACTGCCCGACGAGCCCATTCCGAGCTGGAGCAGGCGACCAGGCTGGCCGCGGCCCACCAGGAGCGGGAGAGGTTGTCTCGGGAGGTGCACGACGGCGCCATCCAGGTGCTCGCGCTGGTCTCGCGTCGTGGCCGCGAAATCGGGGGAGCCACAGCCGAACTCGCTGAACTCGCGGG
Source organism: Mycolicibacterium flavescens (assembly GCA_900637135.1). Classification (NCBI taxonomy): domain Bacteria; kingdom Bacillati; phylum Actinomycetota; class Actinomycetes; order Mycobacteriales; family Mycobacteriaceae; genus Mycobacterium; species Mycolicibacterium flavescens. The sequence goes on along the minus strand of LR134353.1, from coordinate 2,851,917 downwards.
CGAGCAGGAGCGTGCGCTGAGGCGGTTGGTCAGCTCCGGTGACGCCGAACCGCGCGTCGGGGCGATGAGAGACGTCGGCGCGTTGTTGCGGCAGCGAGCGTCCGACCGCGTATCGGTCAGCCTGCCTGCCGATCCCGTACTGCTCGACGCCGTCGTGGCCACCGAGTTGTCCGCCGCGGTCGTCAACGCGCTCGACAATGTGGTCGCGCACGCCGGGCCGGACGCGCATGCCTATGTGCTGCTCGAAGACCTCGGCGACACGATCACGGTGAGCATCCGTGACGACGGCACCGGGATTCCCGAAGGGCGGCTCGAGGAGGCGGTGCGCGAGGGCCGCATCGGTGTCGCGAAATCGATTGTCGGACGGATGGACTGGCTCGGTGGCAGCGCCAAGCTGACCACCGCGCCGGAGAGCGGGACGGAATGGGAACTGACGCTACCCCGACGGTGATGGTCGTCGACGACCATCCCATCTGGCGCGACGCGGTGGCCCGCGACCTCGAAGAGGACGGTTTCACCGTGGTCGCCACGGCCGACGGCGTCGGCGCAGCGCGGCGCCGCGCCGCGGCGGTACAGCCCGATGTGGTGGTGATGGACATGCGGCTCGCCGACGGCGACGGCGCGCAGGCGACCGCGGAAGTGCTCGCCGTGTCGCCGTCATCGAAAATCCTTGTGCTGTCGGCATCCGACGAACGTGAGGACGTGCTCGAGGCGGTGAAGGCCGGGGCGACCGGATATCTGGTGAAGAGCGCGTCGAAGCAGGAACTCGGCGATGCGGTGCGCGCCACGGCCGAGGGCAGGGCCGTCTTCACCCCCGGCCTGGCGGGCCTGGTGCTCGGCGAGTACCGGCGGATCGCCCAGAATCGCGGCGGGCCCGAGACGCCGAGCCTGACCGAGCGGGAGACCGAGATCCTTCGCTACGTCGCCAAAGGGTTGACCGCCAAACAGATCGCGGCGCGGTTGTCGCTGAGCCACCGCACCGTCGAGAACCACGTGCAGGCCACGTTCCGCAAGCTGCAGGTCGCCAACCGCGTCGAGTTGGCGCGATATGCGATCGAACACGGGTTGGACGAGTAGTCCTACTCATCCCGGTGACGCCGTCGTGCTGTGACGATGGCTGCATGACCGAACCGCAGCGTGCCGTCGTCGCCCGCCTGTCCGCTGATGTCGCCGCGATCTCTGCGTACCTGGCGCGGGTGTCGTCGGACTTGACCGAACTTGACCGGCAGCTGACGTCCTTACCGCAATACCAGCCGCAGTACCAGCCGCATGCCTACCCAGCGCCGCCGCAGCATCCGTCGCATCACGCTGCGCCCGTTGCGTCTTCACCTCCACCGCCTCCGCCTTCATCCCGGGGCGAAGGCTGGATCGGCAAGCTGCTGGCGGTCGTCGGTGTCGCGGTGACGCTGATCGGGGTGGTGTTCCTCCTCGTGCTGGCCGCGCAGGCGGGCCTGTTGAGGCCCGAGATCCGCGTCGCGGCCGGGGCGGTACTGGCCGGTGGGCTTGTGGGCGCAGGCTGGTGGCTGTATCGCAGGCCCGGCGGCCGCACCGGGGCCGTCGCCCTGGCGGCGACCGGTATCGCCGCGGCGTACATGGACGTCATCGCGTTGACCACGATCTACGACTGGGTGGCCGCGCCCGCTGGACTGGTACTCGCCGCGTTGATCGGCGGCGGCGGGCTCACGCTGGCCCGGCGCTGGAACTCCGAGCAGCTGGGGCTGCTCGTCCTGGTGCCGTTGTTGGTGCTGGCGCCGATCGTGGTCGGGGGTGTGACGCTGCTGCTCGTGGCGTTCATGCTCGCGCTGTCCGCGGCCTCGCTGCCCGTGCAGATCGGCAAGGACTGGCTCTGGCTGCACGCCGCCCGCATCGCGGCCGGCACACTGCCGCTGCTGGTGGCGCTCATCGGCGTGTATTTCGACGACGGCCGCGATCTGTGGCTGGTCGGCGCGTGCGCCATCGCGGCGCTGCTCGCGATCGCCGGCGCGCTGATCCTGCTGCCGGGGACGGCCAACAAGTCGGCGATGGCCGTGCTGACGGGGGCAGGTCTGCTGCCGGTGCTGTCGGTCGCGCTGGCCGTCGACCGCATCGTCGCAGCGCTGATGGCGGCCGCACTGGCGGCCGGACTGCTTGCCATCGTGCTCATCAGCGACCGATTGCCGGGTGTGGACGGCGCGGTGCAGCGCATCTGGACGGTGCTCTCCGCACTATCGGCGCTGATCGCGGTGGTGGTGGCGTTCGACGGCCCGATCGCGGGGCCGGTCCTGCTGGCGATGGCGCTGGTGGTCGCGACGGCAGGACGGCAGCTCGTCATGGCCAAGGCGATCTCGATCGGCTTCGCGGTCGTGGGCGCCGTCTACTACCTGAACTGGGCCCCGCCGGACACGCTGATGCGGGGGACGGCGACCAGCGGCGGGGTGGCGGCGTCGACGCTGATCGCCAGCGTCCTGCTGATCGCGTGGTCGGTGACGATCGTGTGGGCGTTCGACCGCAGAAACTCGGCCTGGTGGGCGGTCGCGGCCGCGGTGGCCGGATATGCGGTCACCACGTTCGCCGTCACGACCGGCGTGTTGGTTGGCGGCACCGACAGCGGCTTCTACGCCGGTCACATGGCGGCGACCATCTGCTGGATCGGTCTGGCCGCGGCGTTGTTCGGCTACGCGGCGCGGTTGCCACGAGCCGACCGCTCGGTTCCGATCGCCGGGGGACTGGCGCTGGTGGCCGCGGCGGTGGCGAAGTTGTTCCTGTTCGACCTGGGCACGCTCGACGGGATCTTCCGGGTGGTGGTGTTCATCGTCGTCGGCCTGGTGCTGTTGGGCATGGGCGCCGGATATGCCCGCCTCTTGGACAGGCAAGACCAACAAAATGACCTCTGACCAGGAAATGTGCTAAACTGGAATCAGTCCAGAAAAGGAGGCGTTGTAGCGATCATGACCACAACAACACGTCGTTCAGAAGCAGACATCCAGGCTTTCGAGGCCTCGCCGGAACTCAGCGACAGCCTGCAGCGGGTTCTGGTCGATCTAATCGAGCTGCATCTTCAGGGTAAGCAGGCCCACTGGAACATCGTCGGCACCAACTTCCGCGACCTTCATCTACAACTCGACGAACTCGTCGACTTCGCCCGTGAGGGCAGCGACACCATCGCCGAGCGGATGCGTGCGATGGAGGCCTGGCCCGATGGCCGGTCGGATACGGTCACCGCCGGCACCACTCTGCCGCAGTTCCCCGCCTACGCGGTGAGCACGCAGGACGCGGTCGACCTGATCACGGCTCGGGTATACGCCGCGGTCGACACCATGCGTCAGGTTCACGACGCGGTGGACGCCGAGGACCCGACCTCCGCCGACATCCTCCATCAGCTGATCGAGGGTCTCGAGAAGCTGGCCTGGCTGATCAAGTCCGAGAACCGCAAGGTCTAGAGGGACCCCCACGCCGCGACCGTGCGTTTCACTACGCCGGTCGCGGCGTTTTGCGTATGCAACGGCACAGTCGCGAAGGTGAGTCGTTTTCCGCGATCGGGGTATATCTCCCGCCGTGACTGTGACACGCGATATTCACGCCTCCCGTCAGCAGGTCTGGGACGTCATGGCCGACGGGTGGACCTACTCGCAATGGGTGGTCGGCAACAGCCGGATGCGGGCTGTCGACCCGAACTGGCCGGCGCCCGGATCCGAGATCCGCCATTCGGTGGGCGTCTGGCCCCTGCTGCTCGACGATAAAACCGTGGTGGAGAAGAGTGTGCCGCCCGAGGAGTTGGTCCTGCACGCCAAGGGCCGGCCTTTCGGAGGCGCGCGAATCACTCTGCGGCTGTTCGAGATTCCCGACGGATGCCGGGTGGAGATGACGGAAGTCCCGGTGAGCGGTCCAGCCGCGGTGATGCCCAACAAGCTGACCGACCTCGCCGTCTACCCCCGTAACCGCGAAACCCTCTGGCGGCTGGCCGCCCTGGCCGAGCGCCTCAAACCGACTGAGGTCGAGAGCTGAGCGGTTCGAGTTCCACCGCGTCGCGCACGGCCGAGTCGTCGCGACGTCCGACGAGGTACCACGTCGTCATGACGCCCTTGCCTTTGACCTCGACTTCACCACGAGGCTCCAGCACGAAGGTGCTGCGCAGGCGTTCGTAGACGTCCTGGGGCACCTGAATGCGCCCTTCGACGTCGGTGGTCTCCATCCGGGATGCGACGTTGACCGCATCGCCCCATACGTCGTAGAAGAACTTGCGGGCCCCGACGACCCCGGCGACGACCGGTCCCGCGGCCAGGCCGATCCGCAACGGCACCTTGCGCCCGCGCGGGTCACGCAGGTCGGCGACGGCGTCGGCCATGTCGAGCGCCAGGCACGCCAGTGCTTCGACGTGATCCGGCCGGGGATGCGGCACACCGCTGACCACCATGTACGAGTCGCCGCTGGTTTTGACCTTCTCCAACCCGTGACGGTCGACGAGTGCGTCCAGATCCGTGTAGAGCCGGTCAAGGAAGCGCACCAGATCGCAGGGATTCGTGTCGCTGGCCCGCTCGGTGTACCCGGCGATGTCGGCGAACAGGATCGACGCGTCGTCGTACCTGTCGGCGATGACCGTGCGGGTCGGGTCCTTGAGCCGCTCGGCGATGGTCGCGGGCAGTATGTTCGCCAGCAGACGTTCGGACCGTTCGTATTCGGCCTCCATCGCCAACCGCGCCCGGCGGAGCTCCCGGAGCGCGAACCACAGCGTGGCGACGACGAGGATCCACGCCGTGGCCACGGTGAGGACGAACGAGGTCGTCCGGGCCCAATCCGGTTGAATGCCGGTGTTTTCGGGGACGAGGTACTCCAGCGCCACGACCGTCGCCGCGCCCAACGCCGCCAGTACGGAAGCCAGCACGATGTGGTCGATGCCGAGAATGACCACCACGATCGCGGCGGCGGCGACGAAGTAGAACTGCAGCCCCGACCCGGTGCCCAACTGTATGCACTGGATCGCGATGGTCACGTACGCGACGGCGAAGAACACCAGCGGTGCGACGAGTTCGCCGAACCGGCACAGCAGCGGAATCGTCGCGAACGCCACGGCGCTGACGAGGCTGAGTACCGGGATCCACCACACCTCGACACCGACGAGCAGACCCTGAAAACCGAAGAAGGCGCTGATCGCCGCGCTGATCATTGCGGTGACGTCGAGCACCCGGCGGCGTCGCACGGACCTTTCCGCTTGGTGCCGAACCCGGGCGGGCGTCCGGTTCTCCAGCGCCACATCGGGCACGCAGACCGGCCGCAGCCTCATCTCCACGACTAGAGCGTAACGCCGAACCGGATCGACCTGCTGATTCTCGGTGCCCTCGGTGAGACTCGAACTCACACTGTCACGATTTTGAGTCGTGTGCCTCTGCCAATTGGGCTACGAGGGCTGTAGTAGTTGGACGGCTCTGTTGCGCGGCTTACCACCTTAGATGATGCCCCGAACTCGCTGAACGGCACCGCTACCGCCACAATGGCTTCCATGGCAACCGCTGCTGGGGCACCGCCAGAGGCCGGTAAGGCCCGCCGTGTGCTCGTCGCCGAGGACGAAGCGCTGATTCGGATGGACTTGGCCGAGATGCTCCGCGAAGAGGGCTACGAGATCGTCGGCGAGGCCGGCGACGGCCAGGAGGCCGTCGATCTCGCCGAGAGCCTCAAGCCCGACCTCGTGATCATGGACGTCAAGATGCCCCGTCGCGACGGCATCGACGCGGCGGCCGAGATCGCCAGCAAGCGCATCGCGCCGATCGTCATCCTGACCGCGTTCAGCCAACGAGAACTGGTCGAACGCGCCAGGGATGCCGGTGCCATGGCCTACCTGGTCAAACCCTTCACCGTCACCGACCTCATCCCGGCCATCGAGGTCGCGGTGAGCCGCTTCGGCGAGATCGCCGCGCTGGAGCAGGAAGTGGCCACATTGGCCGACCGGCTGGAGACGCGCAAGCTCGTCGAACGGGCCAAAGGTTTGCTGCAGGCCAAACAGGGGATGACCGAGCCCGAGGCGTTCAAGTGGATTCAACGTGCCGCGATGGACCGGCGCACCACCATGAAACGCGTCGCCGAAGTGGTCCTCGAAACCCTCGACACACCGAGCGACGCGCCGGAGTCGAGCTAACTTCGCCACCCCGTAAAAAGTGCGTTTCCGATGGCGCGGTTTGACCGCGACGGCCGCGACGCGTCGTTCAACACCGCGCACCAGCGCCGAGCGTTGGCTATGGTCTTCCCGGAACGTCGCCGCCCCCGCCCGCCGGGCCGAGGCGCCGGAGCCGACTAACACAACGACCCGGAGGTGAAGCGTGCGCGGTCGCATGGCACGGAAAGCATTTGCTATCAGCAGCGCTGGTCTGGTTGTGCTCGGCATAGCCGGCTGCCAACAGGCCGAGCCGACCGAGGGCGGTGAGGCACAGACCGATCTGAAGATCGTCGAACAGGTACAGATCGACGAGAACGGCGCCGAGGTCAAGGCCGACGAGAGCGCCGCGCCTGCCGACCCCGCCGGTGACGGCAACGCGCAGTGCCCGCCGGTGTCGCTGGCGATGGCCGGAGCGCTCAACGGTCCCGATGCGGCATTGGGCATCAACATCAAGAACGGCATCCAGCTGGCCGTGGACAAGCACAACGCCGCGAACCCGGGTTGCCAGGTCCAGCTGAAGACCTTCGACACCGAGGGCGATCCGCAGAAGGCCACCCAGATCGCACCGCAGATCATCAACGACGCCTCCACCATCGGCCTGATCGGTCCCGCGTTCTCCGGTGAGACCATGGCCACCGGCGACGTCTTCAATCAGGCCGGTCTCGTCGCCGCCACGGCCTCGGCCACCAACGTGACGCTGTCCGACAAGGGCTGGCGGACCTTCTTCCGCGGTCTGGGCAACGACGGCGTGCAGGGCCCGTCGGTGGCCAACTACCTGAAGAACACCCTCGGCCACAAGAAGGTCTGCGTCGTCGACGACAGCACGGACTACGGCCTGGGCCTGGCGCAGACCGTTCGTCAGACGCTGGGTCCGGTGGCCGACTCGTCCTGCAACATCTCGGTCAAGAAGGGCGACAAGGACTTCTCGGCGGCCGTGACCCAGATCAAGGGCGCCACCCCCGACTCGGTGTTCTTCAGCGGTTACTACGCCGAAGCGGCGCCGTTCGTGCAGCAGCTGCGGGACGGCGGGTACGAGGGAACGTTCGCCAGCGCCGACGGCACCAAGGATCCCGAGTTCGTCAAGCAGGCCGGCGACGCGGCCAAGGACGCCGTGCTGTCCTGCCCGTGCGGCCCGGCCACCGGCGGCTTCGCCGACGAGTACACCAAGAAGTTCAACCAGGCACCGGGCACCTACAGCAGCGAGGGCTACGACCTGGGCACCATCCTGCTGAAGGGCATCGACTCGGGCGCCGTTACCCGCCCCGCGCTGCTCGACTTCGTCCGCAATTACGACGGTCGCGGTGTGGCCCGGCAGTACCAGTGGACTCCGAACGGCGAGCTGACCACCAGCTTGATCTGGATCTACAAAGTTCAATAGCCGCTGAGGCGAACGCGTCCGAGACCGAAAGGCTCGGACGCGTTTTCGCTAGAGGCCCGTTCCCGCGAGGAGCCGCCACCGGATGACCGGGATCCCACCCGAGTGCGTCGACCAGTACACCTGCTTGGCCGCCAACATCAGCTTCAACCTCGACGGGTTGCGAGACGGCTTCTGGCAGTTGACGATCGACGGACTGTCGTGGGGCGCCATCTACGCGCTGGTGGCCGTCGGCTACACGTTGGTCTACGGCGTGCTGAAGCTGATCAACTTCGCGCATTCGGAAGTGTTCATGTTCGGCATGTTCGGCGCGTACTTCTGCCTCGACATGATCCTGGGTTTCACACCGAGCGGTAACACCTACAACAGGGGCATCGCCCTGACGGTGCTGTATCTCGGTATCGCCATGCTGTTCGCGATGGCGGTGTCCGGTGCCACCGCGGTCGGCCTGGAGGCGGTGGCCTACCGACCGCTGCGACGACGCAAGGCCGACCGACTGTCGTTTCTCATCACCGCGATCGGCATGTCGTTCGTGCTGCAGGAGTTCGTGCACTTCATCCTGCCCAAGATCATCGACGGGTACGGCGGATCCAATGCCCAACAACCGATCCGGCTCGTCGCACCCGAAACCCAGTTCACGGTGTTCGGTTCCGCGGTCTCCAACATCACGCTGATCATCGTCGGCGCGGCGCTGGTTCTCGCCCTGATGACCGATCTGACCATCAACCGGACCAGGTTCGGGCGCGGGATCCGGGCGGTCGCCCAGGACCCGGACACCGCGACCCTGATGGGCGTCTCGCGCGAACGCATCATCATGACGACGTTTTTGATCGGCGGCCTGCTGGCCGGGGCGGCCGCGCTGCTGTACACGCTGAAGGTGCCGCAGGGCATCATCTACTCCGGCGGCTTCCTGCTCGGCATCAAGGCGTTCTCGGCCGCGGTCCTCGGCGGCATCGGCAACCTGCGCGGCGCCCTGCTGGGCGGGCTGCTGCTCGGCATCATGGAGAACTACGGGCAGGCCGTGTTCGGGACCCAGTGGCGTGACGTCGTCGCCTTCGTGCTGCTGGTTCTCGTTCTGTTCTTCAGGCCGACGGGGATACTCGGCGAAAGCCTCGGGAAGGCGCGAGCATGAGGGCCAGCGAGAAGGTCTTGGCACCCGGCGACGCACTGCGTCGTTGGTGGGACGGGCTTTCCCGCGTGCAGAAGTGGGGCTTCGGGTTAATCGCCTTCGGCCTGCTCGCGCTGCTGCCGCTGTTTCCGCCGCCCTTCCTGAACACGCCGAACATCAGCTTCGGCGGCACCATGGCGCAATTCGCGATGGTCGCGATCATCGCGATCGGCCTCAACGTCGTGGTCGGCCAGGCCGGTCTGCTCGACCTCGGCTACGTCGGGTTCTACGCCGTGGGCGCGTACACCGTTGCGCTGCTGACCAGTCCGAACAGTCCGTGGAACAAGATGGGCGCCACGGGGTGGTTCAACGAGGACTGGGCGTGGCTGGCGTGTGTACCGCTGGCGATGGCGATCACCGCGCTGACGGGTTTGATCCTGGGAACGCCGACGCTGAGGTTGCGCGGCGACTACCTGGCGATCGTCACACTGGGGTTCGGCGAGATCATTCGCCTGCTGGCCGACAACCTCTCGGAGGTGACCAACGGGCCGCGCGGCCTCAACGAGGTCGCCTACCCGCGAGTCGGGGCGAGCGAACGCGTGCCCGACGGCGTCTTCTCGAGCGGCAACTCCGCGGGCGACGCCAACTACGGGACGTGGTGGTTCTGGTTGGGCATCGTGCTGATGATCGGGATCCTGGTCCTGGTGGGCAACCTCGAACGCAGCCGCGTGGGACGTGCCTGGATCGCGGTCCGCGAGGACGAGGACGCCGCCGAAGTGATGGGCGTCAACACGTTCCGGTTCAAGCTGTGGGCCTTCGTCATCGGCGCGGCGATCGGTGGGCTGTCGGGCGCGCTGTACGCCGGTCAGGTGCAGTTCGTGGCCCCACCGACGTTCAACATCATCAACTCGATGCTGTTCCTGTGCGCGGTGGTGCTCGGCGGGCAGGGCAACAAGCTCGGCGTGGTGGTCGGCGCGTTCATCATCGTCTACCTGCCGAACCGGTTGCTGGGGGTGGAGTTTCTCGGCATCAACCTCGGTGACCTGAAGTACCTGTTCTTCGGGCTGGCGCTGGTGGTGTTGATGATATTCCGGCCGCAGGGTCTGTTTCCGGCGCGAGCGCAATTGCTGGCCTACGGCAAGGCCGCCCGCGACCTGCTGCGCTCGCCGGAGAAGGAGTCGGCGCGATGACCATCGAAGAGTTGGCGGGTGTACACCGCGAGATCCAGGCCGCAGAGGGTGAAATCCTGTTGCGGACAACCGATCTCACGATGAAGTTCGGCGGGCTGACGGCGCTGGACTCGGTGTCCTTCGACATCCGCCGCGGTGAGATTCTCGGCATGATCGGGCCGAACGGGGCAGGCAAGACCACGTGCTTCAACGCGATCACCGGCGTGTACCGACCCACGTCGGGCACCGTCACGTTCGACGGCGCGCCGCTGGGCCGGATCAAACGCCACCAGATCACCCGCCGCGGTATCGCCCGCACCTTCCAGAACATCCGATTGTGGGGCGAGATGACGGCCCTGGAGAACGTCATGGTCGGCACCGACGCCAGGCACTTCACCTCGGTGCCGGGTGCGCTGGTCCGCTCCCCGCGCCACCGCCGCGAGGAGCGGTCGGCCATCGAGAGGTCCTCGGCGCTACTGCATTTCGTCGGGATTGCGAACCGCGGCGAGGAGAAGGCGAAGAACCTGTCGTACGGCGATCAGCGCCGGCTGGAGATCGCCCGGGCGCTGGCCACCGAACCCAAACTGCTGTGTCTGGACGAACCGGCCGCAGGGTTCAACCCGCGCGAGAAGGCCGCCTTGATCGAACTGATCCAGAAGATCCGCGACGACGGCTACACGGTGCTGCTGATCGAACACGATATGAGGCTGGTGATGGGCGTGACCGATCGCATCGTGGTGCTGGAGTTCGGGCGCAAGATCGCCGACGGCCTGCCTTCCGACATCCGCGAGGACCCGAAGGTCATCGCAGCCTATCTGGGGGTGCCCGATGACAGCCTCGAATGAAGGGCCGACTGAGCAGGCCCCCGAACGGCCCGTCATCCTCGAGCTGCGCGACATCGTCGTGCAGTACGGCAGAATCCGTGCACTGCACGGTATCTCGCTGAAGGTCCACGAGGGTGAACTCGTCACGCTACTTGGCTCCAACGGCGCCGGTAAGACGACCACCATGCGTGCGATCTCGGGGCTCCTGCCCCTGACGTCGGGCTCGATATGGTTCGAGGGTCAGGACATCAGCAAGGTCAAGGCCCATCAACGCGTGATCCAGGGGCTGGTGCAGGCGCCAGAGGGGCGGGGGGTGTTCCCGGGGATGACGGTCGTGGAAAACCTCGAAATGGGTTGTTACGGCCGTAAATTCCCCTCCCGCTCTGAGCACAGGCAACGACTGGACTGGATCCTGGAGACGTTTCCTCGGTTGGCCGAACGCCGCAGCCAGGTCGGCGGGACGCTGTCGGGTGGCGAGCAGCAGATGCTCGCGATCGGCCGGGCGCTGATGGCCAGGCCGCGGGTGTTGCTGCTCGACGAGCCGTCCATGGGCCTGGCGCCGATGGTGATCTCGCAGATCTTCAGGATCATCGCGGAGATCAACGAACAGGGCACCACGGTGCTGCTGGTGGAGCAGAACGCGCAGCAGGCGCTGAGCCGGTCGGACCGCGCCTACATCCTCGAGACCGGTGAGGTCACACGCACCGGGCATGCCCGGGAGTTGTTGAACGACGACAGCATTCGCGCCGCCTACCTCGGTGTCGCTTGATCAGCTGACCTCGAAGCGCTTGATCCGCGCCGCGGCGCCCGATACCAGCTTGAGCCGGCTTGGCGCGACACCCAGGTGCGCGGCGAGCAGTTTGGTGACGGCCCTGGTGGCCTTGCCCTCGACGGCTCGCTCCCGAACGTAGACCGTCAGCTCGCCGGCGTCGTCGACCTCCACCAGCGGGCCTTTCGCGCTGCCGGGCTTGACCCGGACGACGACGATCATCGCCGTCGCACCCAGGGCCATGTCATCAACGCCCACACGGCGAAGACCAGGGCCGCAGTACTCACGATGTAGACCGGCCATGGCCCGAGGATGTCCAACGCCGACGCGGTCTCCGGTTTGTGGTTCGTGAAGCCGTAATTGGTGTCGGCGATCCTGTTGAACACGACGGTCACCACCGCCCACCCGCTGGTGACCGCCACCGCCAGTCGGTAGTCGCGCCAGTCGGGCCGCAAGCCGCGGCCCCACGTCAGATAGATCGCCGCCCACACCACGAGCAGGTGGATCGCATAGAACGCCAGGAAGCGGTAGTGCGGAAAGTCGGGGCCCCGCAACACCGGTGAGATCAACGCTTGCACGCTCAGCACCAGACCCCAGTAGTAGGTGAGCGCATACGCCCACTGCCGCTGGGACCACAGCGCGTAGGCCGCGACGACGGTCGCCAGGTCGGTGAGCTGAAGCGGCACCGAACCGGCCAGGGTCGGCGGCACCAGGTTGTAGACCAGGATCGCAGCGTAGATCAGCGCGGTCAGCCCGCCGAGCGCACGGCCCCACCGCTGCGCCTGCGCGTCCGTCTGCCGGCGACCCGCCCACACCAGCACGGAGGCGCCGACCATGAACACGGTGATGGCGCCCCAGTAGGAGGGGCCGTACGGTTCGAACTGCCTAGCGAGCAACAATCACGGACGAGCCGTGCCCGAACAGGCCCTGGTTGGCGGTGACACCGACCGTGGCGCCTTCGACCTGGCGGCCGGTCGCCTGTCCCTTCAGTTGCCAGGTCAGCTCGCACACCTGCGCAATGGCCTGCGCCGGAATGGCTTCGCCGAAGCACGCCAGGCCGCCGGACGGGTTGACCGGGATCTTCCCGCCGATCGCCGTCGCACCGCTGCGCAGCAGTTGCTCGGCCTCGCCCCTCGGGCACAGGCCCAGGTGCTCGTACCAGTCGAGTTCGAGCGCGGTGGACAGGTCATACACCTCGGCGAGGCTCAAGTCCTCCGGCCCGATGCCGGCTTCGGCGTAGGCCGCATCGAGAATCTGGTCCTTGAAGACCCGCTCGGGCGCATCCACCACCGCGGTGGAATCCGTTGCGATATCCGGCAATTCGGGCAGATGCTGCGGGTACTGCGGTGTCACCGTGCTGACGGCGCGCACCGACGGAACGCCGTCGACCGAACCCAGATGCTTCTCGGCGAACGACTTGCTCGCCACCACCAGCGCGGCCGCGCCGTCCGACGTCGCGCAGATGTCAAGCAGCCGTAGGGGATCGGAGACCACCGGGCTGGCTAGTACGTCGTCGATCGTGGCTTCCTTGCGGTAGCGCGCGTTCGGGTTGTCCAACCCGTGCTTGGCGTTCTTCACCTTCACCGCGGCGAAGTCCTCCAGCGTGGCTCCGTAGAGGTCCATGCGCCGGCGCGCCAGCAGGGCGAAGTAGACGGTGTTGGTGGCGCCGATCAGGTGGAAGCGCTGCCAGTCGGGGTCGTTCTTACGCTCACCGCCGACCGGGGCGAAAAAGCCCTTCGGGGTGGTGTCGGCGCCGATCACGAGCGCCACATCGCAGAATCCGGCGAGGATATGGGCGCGGGCACTCTGCAGGGCCTGAGAACCGCTGGCGCACGCGGCGTAACTCGACGACACGGGCACACCGTTCCAGCCGAGCTTCTGGGCGAACGTCGAGCCGGCCACGAATCCGGGGTAGCCGTTGCGGATCGTGTCCGCTCCCGCGACGAGCTGAATCTGCCGCCAGTCCAGGCCCGCCTCGGCCAGTGCGGCCCGCGCGGCCACGACGCCGTACTCGGTGAAGTCGCGCCCCCATTTGCCCCACGGGTGCATGCCGGCGCCGAGGATGTACAACGGTTCGGGACTCATGACGCAGGCCTCCATGCGTAGACGACGCGTTCGACGCCGTCGTCGTCGACGAACAGCGGCATCGTGGTCAGCTCCATCTCCATACCGACCTTCAGGTCGGCGGCCAACGTTCCGTCGACGACCTTGCCGAGCACGATCAGACCCTCGTCGGCGAGCTGCACCGCGGCAACGGCGAAGGGCTCGAACGGATCCGGCGACGGGTACGGCGGTGGGGGAGCGTAACGGTTCTCGGTGTAGCTCCACAGAGTTCCGCGCCGCGACAGCGGCACCTGCGCCAACTCGTCACCGTCGCATGCGGGATTGGGACAGTTGTTGGCGCGGGGCGGAAACACATACGTGCCGCACTGGTGGCACTTGCCGCCGATCAGATAGGGCGCTCCGGACCCGTCGGTGGCGAACCAACCGTCGATCGCGGGCTGAGTGGAAGCTGACACCCGCTCAGAGTACCGAGTGGAGCGGCAGAACTGAAACGTGTTCCAGTTCAGTGGGACATGGTCTGACCGTCGTGAGCGTGCTAATTCATCCGACCGCGCCGGCGAGTCGCGGATGAAACCGCACATCCACGGGCCACGTCCGCGGGCCACGTCGGTCGCCGCGGCGGTCGCCGCGGCGGTGGCCTCGATGTCGGCGGCGGTGCCTAGAGTTAGGGCCGTGAGCCCTGCCACCACCGCCACCGGCAAGAAGACGGCGTCCCAGCCGACGGACCAGAAGCCGACATTGATGTTGCTCGACGGCAATTCCCTGGCATACCGGGCGTTCTACGCACTGCCCGCCGAGAACTTCAAGACCCAGGGCGGGCTCACCACCAACGCGGTGTACGGCTTCACCGCCATGTTGATCAACCTGCTGCGCGACGAGCAGCCCAGCCACATCGCCGCCGCGTTCGACGTGTCGCGCCAGACGTTTCGCGTGGACAAGTACCCCGAGTACAAGGCCGGCCGCTCGTCGACGCCCGATGAGTTCCGCGGCCAGATCGACATCACCAAGGAGGTGCTCGGCGCGCTGGGCATCACCGTGCTCGCCGAACCGGGCTTCGAGGCCGACGACATCATCGCCACCCTGGCCACGCAGGCCGAGCAGGGCGGTTACCGGGTGCTGGTGGTCTCCGGAGACCGCGACTCGCTGCAGTTGGTCAGCGATGACGTCACAGTGCTGTACCCCCGCAAGGGCGTCAGCGAGCTCACCCGGTTCACCCCGGACGCGGTGCTGGACAAGTACGGCTTGACCCCGCAGCAGTACCCGGACTTCGCGGCGCTGCGCGGCGACCCCAGCGACAACCTGCCCGGCATCCCCGGCGTCGGTGAGAAGACGGCGACCAAGTGGATCGCGGAGTTCGGTTCGCTGCAGGCGTTGGTCGACAACGTCGACACCGTCAAGGGAAAGGTCGGCGACGCGTTACGGGCCAACCTGTCCAGCGTCGTGCTCAACCGGGAACTGACCGATCTGGTCAGGGACGTCCCGCTGCCGCAGACCCCCGACACCCTGCGCATGCAGCCGTGGGACCGCGACCAGATCCACCGGCTGTTCGACGACCTGGAGTTCCGCGTTCTGCGCGATCGGCTGTTCGACACCCTGGCCTCGGCCGATCCCGAGGTCGACCAGGGCTTCGACGTGCGCGGCGGGGCGCTGGAAGCGGGCGAGCTGGCCGCGTGGCTGGCCGAGCACAGCTCGGGCAAGCGGTTCGGCATGGCGGTCGTCGGCACGCACCTGGCCTACGACGCGGACGCGACCGCGCTCGCGATCGTCGCCGCCGACGGCGACGGGCGCTACATCGACACCGCCGCGCTGACCGACGACGACGAGGCCGCCCTCGCGTCGTGGCTGGCCGACCCTGGACCGCCCAAAGCGCTGCACGAGGCCAAACTGGCGATGCACGACCTCGAAGGCAGAGGCTGGAAGCTCGCCGGCGTCACGTCGGACACCGCGCTCGCCGCGTACCTGGTCCGGCCAGGCCAGCGAAGCTTCGCGCTCGACGACCTCTCGTTACGTTACCTCAAGCGCGAGCTACGCGCCGAAAACCCAGAGCAACAACAACTTTCGCTGCTCGACGACAATGACGGCGTCGATGACCAGGCCGTGCAGACCGTGATCCTGCGGGCCAGCGCGGTGATGGACCTCGCCGACGCGCTCGACGAGGAACTCGCCCGCATCGACTCGCTGGCTCTGCTCAGCAACATGGAGTTGCCGGTGCAGCGGGTGCTGGCCGAGATGGAGACCGCGGGCATCGCGGTGGACCTCGAGCAACTGGGGCAGCTACAGAGCGAGTTCGCCGACCACATCCGCGACGCGGCCGAGGCTGCCTACGCGGTGATCGGCAAGCAGATCAACCTCGGCTCGCCGAAACAGCTGCAAGTGGTGCTGTTCGACGAACTCGAGATGCCCAAGACCAAGCGCACGAAGACCGGGTACACCACCGACGCGGACGCGCTGCAATCCCTGTTCGACAAGACCGGCCACCCGTTCCTGCAACATCTGCTGACCCACCGCGATGCGACGCGACTGAAGGTCACTGTCGACGGACTGCTCAATTCGGTGGCGTCCGACGGACGCATTCACACCACCTTCAACCAGACCATCGCGGCGACCGGGCGGTTGTCGTCGACTGAGCCGAATCTGCAGAACATCCCGATCCGCACCGACGCCGGCCGCCGGATCCGCGACGCCTTCGTGGTGGGCAAGGGTTATGCGGAGCTGATGACCGCTGACTACAGCCAGATCGAGATGCGCATCATGGCCCACCTGTCCAAGGATGAGGGCCTGATCGAGGCTTTCCGCACTGGAGAGGACCTCCACTCCTTCGTTGCATCACGGGCGTTCTCGGTGCCGATCGACGAGGTCAACGCCGAACTCCGGCGCCGGGTCAAGGCGATGTCGTACGGGCTGGCCTACGGCCTGAGCGCCTACGGGCTGGCCGCCCAGCTCAAGATCTCCACCGAAGAAGCCAAGGTCCAGATGGAACAGTACTTCGACCGCTTCGGCGGGGTGCGCGACTACCTGCGCAACGTGGTGGACCAGGCGCGCAAGGACGGCTACACGTCGACGGTGTTCGGCAGGCGGCGTTACCTGCCGGAATTGGACAGCAGCAACCGCAACGTGCGCGAGGCCGCCGAGCGTGCCGCGCTCAACGCGCCGATCCAGGGCAGCGCCGCCGACATCATCAAGGTGGCGATGATCAACGTCGACACGGCGCTCAAAGAGGCGGGGCTGAAGTCGCGGATGCTGCTGCAGGTGCACGATGAGCTGCTGTTCGAGGTCGCCGACGGGGAGCGCGAGGCGGTCGAGGCGCTGGTCCGCGAGCAGATGGGCAACGCCTACCCGCTGGACGTGCCGCTGGAGGTCAGCGTCGGTTACGGGCGCAGCTGGGACGCCGCAGCCCACTAGCGAGCCGGTCGTCGGGTACGGTCCGACACGGGCGCGTGATGGACAGCAAGACCACAGACGACGAAATCCGGTTCCTGGCCCGACTGGGTGTGGCCATGGCCGCGGCGAATTACCCGGTGACCTTGATCCGGCAGATGCTGGGCCGCGCCTCCGCCGCTTACGGCGTTCCCAACGAAGTGATCGTGCTACCCAACACCGTGCAGGTCGTCGGCCCGGCGACCGGCTCGGGAACGATCGTGAAGTCGGCCCATCTGGATCGCGATGTGCGTTTCGACCAAGCTTTCCCGTTGGCGCGCTTGGTTTCCGACGCCATGCGCGGCGCGATCGATCCCGCGGGGGGAGACACCGAACTTGACCGCATCCTGGCCTTGCGGCCCCGGTTCCGGCCGTGGTTGACCGTACTGGGATACGGAGTGTGGAGCGCCGGTCTGGGTCTGGTGCTCGAGCCCACGCCGCTGAACCTGCTCGGCGCCACCGCGCTCGGTCTGATGGTCGGGATTTTCGCCATGGTGGGGCAGCGCTTCGGTGTGCTCGCCCAGCTTCTGCCGGTTGTCAGCGCTTTCTCCGTGGCCGCGGTGAGTATCGCCGTCGCCGAGTACCTCGGGCTCGACCACATCGGGCTGCGCGCGCTGATCCCCCCGCTGGCGATGTTCCTGCCCGGCGCCGCGATCACTCTGGCGGTCATCGAGGTCACCGCCCGAGACGCGGTGTCGGGTTCCAGTCGGCTGGTGGCCGGGTTCGCGCAATTGGCCCAGTTGGCGTTCGGAATCCTCATCGCCGCCCAGCTGCTCGGCGAGGACGTATCGCATCTGAGCGCCGAGCCGTTGAACAAACTGGGGCCGTGGGCCCCCTGGCTGGGGGTCGCGGTCTACGCCGTCGGCGTCATGCTGTTTCTCGGGCCGCCGACGTCGTTTCTGCCGTGGCTGCTGGTGGTCTCCTACGCCGCCTTCACCGCTCAGTACGTCGGCGATTTGGTGCTGGGCAGCTACGCGAGCGGCTTTTGTGGCGGCGTGGTGCTGACCGTGGGTGCACTGCTGTTGAGCCGGCGCCGAGGAGCGCCGCCGGCGCTCACCCTGATTCTGCCGGGCTTCTGGCTCCTGGTCCCAGGCTCGATGGGTTTGATCGGAATCGCCGAATTGTTCGGCGCCGACGGTGACTCCGCGCTGGGCGTCACATTCATCTCGATGATCTCGGTCGCGCTCGGCCTGCAGGCCGGCCTGGTGTTGTGGCAAGCGTTCCGGCGCCCCGGCGGCTGGGTGTTGCGCAGGCGGTGAGCCGGTCAGCGCCCGCCGCGATAGCCGGCCATCGCCTGCAGCACCGGCGCGGCCGCGCGGGCGGCGTAGAGCGCGTATGTCTCCTCGACCAGCATCGCCTGCACGCGCGGATCGCTGAACCCACGATCGATGCGGTCTCGCACGAACGCCAACTCGACGACCTGGCCGGCGAACCGTTTGACCGCGGTGCGGGCGGGGCGCCCTCCCTGGCGCGCGGCCTGGGCGAGCGCCAGCTTGCGGTGCCGTAGCGAGCCCAGCCAGGCGGCCTCGGCGGATGTGACGAGACCGGCCTGCACCATGCCGGGCAGCTTGCTGGCGACGATCGCCTGCTCGCGACGGCGACTCTGCACGCCCAGGACGATCGCCAGCGCGAACAGCGGCATCATCCAGTACAGGTACACCCCGAGATACCACTCGACGCCCAGCAGCGACGAACCGTTCCACAGTGCGTGGGTGAAGACCGCCGCCAGGTAGCCCAGCAGAACGGCGCCGGCCTTGGCGGATGCGTCGCGGCGGTGCAGGGCGAAGTAGACGCCGATCCCGAAGAACGTGGTGAACAGTGAATGCGCGAACGGTGCCATGACCAGTCGTAGCGCGGCTGTCAGCAGCGAGTCTCCGAGTGATTCACCGCTGGCGATGTAGAGGATGTCCTCCAGCCAGGCGAATCCCGCGCCGACCAACCCCGCGTAGACCAGGCAGTCGGTCAGGGAGTTCAGCTCGCGGCGGCGCCGGCCGGTCATCATGACCAACAGGAACGCGCCTTTTGCCGCTTCCTCGATGACCGGGGCGATGACCACCACCGAGACCGCGCTGACCCCGTCGGAGTCACCCGTCACGATCAACGACTCGAGGTAGAGGCCGAGAATCACCGACAACACCACCGCGACCGAGGCGCCCCACAGGAACGCGAAGGCCAACAGACGCGGCGGTTCGGGCTCGAAGCGGTCGAGCCACACGTATGCCAGGACCACGACCACCATGGCCAGGCTCGACAGCACCAGCCCGATCCCGGCCCCGACAGGGTTCAGCGCCGTCAGCCCGATGATGATGAGCCCGACCACGGTGGCGAGCAGGATGAGCACCGCCAGCGGCGCCCCGACCTTGCGGACCTTGCGTTGAAACGGCGGGGCAGGCAGCCAGGGGTGATGCGGGGCGCCGGGATGTGACACCAGAGCAGACTAGCGGCCGGTGGGGACCGAGTTTGTCCAGCATGTGCCCAGTCGAGTAGCCTCTACGGGTACCTGTCTGTGGGTTTCGTCATCTTCCGCGGCGGGTGCAGAGCACGATGTCGGCGCCCGCGCCGAGCCAATAACTCGAATGTCCTAAGTCCCTACGATCAAACCTGTCCGGAGCAACCCACCACATGCCAAGTCCCTCCGTCACCTCGCCGCAAGTAGCCGTCAACGACATCGGCTCGAGCGAGGACTTTCTCGCCGCCATCGACAAGACCATCAAGTACTTCAACGATGGCGACATCGTCGAGGGAACCATCGTCAAGGTCGACCGGGACGAAGTCCTGCTCGACATCGGTTACAAGACCGAAGGCGTCATCCCGTCCCGAGAACTTTCCATCAAGCACGACGTCGACCCCAACGAGGTCGTTTCCGTGGGCGATGAGGTCGAAGCCCTGGTCCTCACCAAGGAGGACAAAGAAGGCCGTCTGATCCTGTCCAAGAAGCGCGCTCAGTACGAGCGCGCCTGGGGCACCATCGAAGAGCTCAAGGAGAAGGACGAGGCCGTCAAGGGCACCGTCATCGAGGTCGTCAAGGGCGGCCTGATCCTCGACATCGGCCTGCGCGGCTTCCTGCCCGCGTCGCTGGTCGAGATGCGTCGCGTCCGCGATCTGCAGCCGTACATCGGCAAGGAGATCGAGGCCAAGATCATCGAGCTCGACAAGAACCGCAACAACGTCGTGCTGAGCCGCCGCGCATGGCTGGAGCAGACCCAGTCCGAGGTCCGCAGCGAGTTCCTCAACCAGCTGCAGAAGGGCGCGATCCGCAAGGGCGTCGTCAGCAGCATCGTCAACTTCGGCGCGTTCGTCGACCTCGGCGGCGTCGACGGCTTGGTGCACGTTTCCGAGCTGTCCTGGAAGCACATCGACCACCCGTCCGAGGTGGTTCAGGTGGGCGACGAGGTCACCGTCGAGGTGCTCGACGTCGACATGGACCGCGAGCGGGTCTCGTTGTCGCTCAAGGCGACTCAGGAAGACCCGTGGCGCCACTTCGCCCGCACCCATGCGATCGGCCAGATCGTGCCGGGCAAGGTCACCAAGCTGGTGCCGTTCGGTGCGTTCGTCCGCGTCGAGGAGGGCATCGAGGGCCTGGTGCACATCTCCGAGCTGTCCGAGCGCCACGTCGAGGTCCCCGATCAGGTGGTGCAGGTCGGCGACGACGCGATGGTCAAGGTCATCGACATCGACCTGGAGCGTCGCCGTATCTCGCTGAGCCTCAAGCAGGCCAACGAGGACTACACCGAGGAGTTCGACCCCAGCAAGTACGGCATGGCCGACAGCTACGACGAGCAGGGCAACTACATCTTCCCGGAGGGCTTCGACTCCGAGACCAACGAATGGCTCGAGGGTTTCGAGAAGCAGCGTGAGGAGTGGGAGTCCCGCTACGCCGAGGCCGAGCGCCGGCACAAGATGCACACCGCGCAGATGGAGAAGTTCGCCGCTGCTGAAGCAGAAGCTGTTGAGGCGTCCGGTTCCAGGTCCAACGGCGCCTCGCGTGGCGAGGAGCAGTCGGCAGGCGGCTCGCTGGCCAGCGACGCCCAACTCGCGGCGCTGCGTGAGAAGCTCGCAGGCAACGCCTAACTCGTAACGACCGAAGGCCCCGGCTCATCGAGCCGGGGCCTTCGTCGTCGAGCGGCCCTGACAGACTGGTGCGGTGCTGCGCATTGGGCTGTCCGGCGGTATCGGCGCCGGAAAATCGACCGTGTCTTCGACTTTTAGCGATCTGGGCGGAATCGTCGTCGACGGTGACGTGATCGCCCGCGAGGTCGTCGAACCGGGGACCGAAGGGTTGGCCAAGCTCGTCGACGCGTTCGGCAGGGAGATCCTGCACGAGGACGGCGCCTTGAACCGTCCCGCGCTGGCAGCGATCGCGTTCAGCGACGAACAGAAGCGTCAAACCCTCAACGGGATCGTGCATCCGCTGGTGGCCCACCGCCGGTCCGAGCTCATCGCGGCCGCGGCCGACGACGCCGTGATCATCGAGGACATCCCGCTGCTCGTCGAATCCGGTATGGCTCCGATGTTTCCAGTGGTGGTCATCGTCCACGCCGACGAAGAGGTGCGAGTGAAGCGCCTGCTCGAGTACCGCGGCTTCACCGAAGAGGACGCCCGGGCGCGGATCGCCGCGCAGGCCACCGAGGAGCAGCGCCGCGCCGTCGCCGACGTCTGGCTCGACAACTCGGGCACCGCGGGTGAACTGGTCGAGCAGGCCCGCGCGCTGTGGCACGAGCGGATCCGGCCGTTCGCCCACAACCTGCACGAAAAGCAGCCGGCCCACTCCAAGCCGGTCCTGGTGCCATTCGACCCGACGTGGCCCGATCAGGCGCGGCGCATCGTGGCTCGGCTCAACACCGCATGCGGGCACCGCGCCGTCCGCGTCGACCATGTCGGCTCCACGGCGGTGCCGGGGATGGACGCCAAGGACGTGATCGACGTCCAGGTGACGGTCGCCTCGCTCGCGGACGCCGACGAACTGGACGACGCGCTGACCGGCGCGGGTTACGTGCGCGGACAAGCCACCGCCGACGTCGCCAAGCCGGATGCCCGCAGCACGGTCGCCGAGTTCGATCATTCGAACGATGATGCGTTGTGGCACAAGCGGATTCACTGCTCAGCCGATCCGGGGCGGCCGACCAACGTTCACATCCGCGTCGACGGATGGCCGGGCCAGCAGTTCGCGTTGCTGTTCGTGGACTGGATGCGTGCCAATCCCGGCGTCCAGGCCGACTACCTGGCGTTGAAGCGGCGTGTCGCCGAGGAGGGGCACGTACACACGGGCGCCTATGCCGACGCGAAGGAGCCCTGGTTCCTCGATGCCTACCGGCGTGCGTGGGAGTGGGCCGACACAACCGGGTGGCGGCCGTGAGGCGTTAAGCCTCGGGGGGCAACGGTGTGCTGACGTCGGGTGTCGGTGCGGTGGCGGCCCCGTCGGTCGGCAGGTTCAGCGGGGCACCGCATTGCAGCACCCCGTACATCGGGTCGTCCTTGGGCCGCAGCAGGCGCGGCGCGATGAACTGGTCGGCCTTGGCCACGATCTGGTCGTCGACGAGGATCTCGCAGTGCAGGTTGGAGCCGTAGGGCCATTCGATGGAGATCTCCATGCCGGCCAGTTGGGGGTCGGCCAGCACCGCGTTCACCTCGAACGTCTGACCGGGTAGCAGCGTGGGCTGCGCGCTGTTGACGTTGTGGTCGTCCATCTTGTACGCGACGACCGCGCCGCGGGAGGTACCGTCCGCACGCGCTCGGTAGATGACGTTGTGCAGAACTTCGGGCGCCGGCTGCGACTCGGTCTCGGCGCTCGGTTGGGCCGCGGCGCCACCCGGGAACAGAACCGAGCCCACGAGCATCGCCGCGGCCGTCGCGCCAGCGGTCCGGATGCGCGTTGTGGGGGACATGCGACGAGAGAATACCGGCCGTACCTGGGCAGACAAATTCGTAGCGGTAGCCATCGACATCAAGATCGGTAACTGCAGGTGGTTCGTTACCCGGAGCCATTCCGCGTCGCGCATGTCGACGCGGCGGGTGCGACGCCCCGGCAGCTCACGGTCAGCTCCCTGCGGAAGCCCTCGACGTCGGGTGGTTCGGGCATGACTACTCATCGCGCCAGGTCAGCGGCATGCCCAGATCCCCAAGCCACCGGTTGAGGTCGTAGTCGTGCCTGGCCAGCCCGTCGATCGCGGCCGCCGCGGTCTGGACCGCCTGTTCTCCGGTCTCGGGCGCCAGCAGGTTGTGCCGGACCGCGGTGAGCAGTTCGTCGACGTCGTGGAGTTCGACGCCCCGGCCGGTGCGAACCGCCAGGTCGAGGTAGTGGTCTTCGGCGTGCCAGACCTTCGAGCCCGGTGTGTAGTGGCCCACGTCCAGGTAGTAGTCCTGGTCGAGCTCGTGACCTGCGTTGAAGTGGAACACCGTCGCGCGCAGCCGCAGCGAGGGCAGCAGCCAGGACTCCAGATAGTGGAACTGGGCCCGGCCCGGGGTCGGACGGGCCATGTAGAGGCCCCAGGGCTGGACCGTGTAGATGTCGACCGCCCGCACGATGCCCTTCGGGTCGGTGTTGGTGCGGGCGACGAGGTCGAACGTCTCGTGTTTGGGAGCGTGGATGACAACAGGATAGGGCGCAGCGGGAATGAACTTGTCGGAGTACGCGCTTACCCTGAGTGATTATGGCTTTCGCTACTGAACACCCCGTGCTCGCGCACTCGGAGTACCGCCCCGTCGATGCGATCGTGCGCACGGGCAACCGCTTCGAGGTGGTCAGCCCCTATTCGCCGGCGGGCGACCAGCCGGCCGCCATCGACGAGCTGGAGCGCCGGATCAAGGCGGGCGAGCACGATGTGGTGCTGCTGGGTGCAACGGGCACCGGTAAGTCGGCGACGACGGCGTGGCTCATCGAGCGGGTCCAACGGCCGACGCTGGTGATGGAACCGAACAAGACGCTTGCCGCGCAGATGGCGAACGAACTGCGGGAGATGTTGCCGCACAACGCCGTCGAGTACTTCGTCTCGTACTACGACTACTACCAGCCCGAGGCGTACATCGCCCAGACGGACACCTACATCGAGAAGGACAGCTCGATCAACGACGACGTCGAGCGGCTGCGCCACTCGGCGACCTCGAGCCTGCTGTCCCGCCGCGACGTGGTCGTGGTCGCCTCGGTGTCCTGCATCTACGGCCTGGGCACACCGCAGTCCTACCTGGACCGCAGCGTCGAACTCAAGATCGGTGACGAGGTGCCGCGCGACGCGCTGCTACGGCTGCTCGTCGACGTGCAGTACACCCGCAACGACATGGCGTTCACCCGCGGCTCGTTCCGCGTGCGCGGAGACACCGTCGAGATCATCCCGTCCTACGAGGAGTTGGCGGTCCGCATCGAGTTCTTCGGCGACGAGATCGAAGAGCTGTACTACCTGCACCCGTTGACAGGAGACGTCGTCCGCAAGGTCGACTCGCTGCGGATCTTCCCGGCCACCCACTACGTCGCGGGCCCGGAGCGCATGGCGCACGCGATCTCGACCATCGAACAGGAACTCGAGGAGCGGCTGGCCGAGCTCGAGGGCCAGGGCAAGCTGCTGGAGGCGCAGCGGCTGCGGATGCGCACCAACTACGACATCGAGATGATGCGCCAGGTCGGCTTCTGCTCGGGTATCGAGAACTACTCGCGTCACATCGACGCCAGGCCCGCCGGTTCCGCGCCCGCCACGCTGCTGGACTACTTCCCCGAAGACTTCATGCTGGTCATCGACGAGTCACACGTGACGGTGCCGCAGATCGGCGGCATGTACGAAGGCGACATGTCGCGTAAGCGAAACCTGGTCGACTTCGGCTTCCGGTTGCCCTCGGCCGTCGACAACCGCCCGCTCACCTGGGAGGAGTTCGCCGACCGCATCGGGCAGACCGTGTACCTGTCGGCGACGCCGGGACCGTACGAGCTCAGCCAGTCCGGCGGTGAGTTCGTCGAACAGGTCATCCGTCCAACGGGTTTGGTGGATCCCAAGGTGGTCGTGAAGCCGACGAAGGGGCAGATCGATGACCTGATCGGGGAGATCCGCACGCGCACCGAGCGCGACGAGCGGGTGCTCGTGACCACGCTGACCAAGAAGATGGCCGAGGACCTGACCGACTACCTGCTCGAGATGGGGATCAGGGTTCGCTACCTGCACTCCGAGGTGGACACGCTGCGTCGCGTCGAATTGCTGCGCCAACTGCGCCTGGGCGACTACGACGTGCTGGTCGGCATCAACCTGCTGCGCGAGGGTCTCGACCTGCCGGAGGTGTCGCTGGTCGCGATCCTCGACGCGGACAAGGAGGGGTTCCTGCGGTCGACCCGCAGCCTGATCCAGACCATCGGCCGCGCCGCCCGCAACGTGTCGGGCGAGGTGCACATGTACGCCGACAACATCACCGAGTCGATGCGGGAAGCCATCGACGAGACCGAGCGCCGGCGTGCCAAGCAGATCGCCTACAACGAGGCCCACGGCATCGATCCGAAACCGTTGCGCAAAAAGATCGCCGACATTCTCGACCAGGTGTACCGCGAAGCCGACGACGTCGAAGTGGGCGGTTCGGGACGGAACGCGTCGCGCGGCCGCAGGGCGCAGGGCGAGCCCGGGCGGGCGGTCAGCGCAGGCATCATCGAGGGCCGTGACACCTCGAACATGCCGCGAGCCGAGTTGGCCGATCTGATTAGGGACCTGACCGAACAGATGATGGCCGCAGCGCGGGATCTGCAGTTCGAGTTGGCCGCGCGCATCCGCGACGAGATCCACGACCTGAAGAAGGAACTGCGCGGCATGGACGCCGCGGGTTTGAAGTAGGACGGACCCCGTCGGGACCTTCGGCCCTAGTCCCGGCCGGTCGCCTCGCGTACAAACGAAAGTATGAGTGACAGAACCGATATCGAATCGCCAGTCCACGTCGACGTGACGACGCGCGGTGATCTTCCCGGCGCGGCCGACTACGCGCGGAGCAAGATCGACGACGTCAGCCGGTTCGCGCACCGACCGTTGACACATGCCCACGTGAAGCTGACGCGCCATGGCGACCCGGAACTGGAACGTCCGGTCATCGCGCAAGCCAATCTCGACGTCGACGGCCGACTGGTCCGCGCTCAGGCTTCGGGCGACACCGCGCGCGATGCGATCGACCGCCTCGGGGAGCGCCTTCGAAGCCAGCTCCGGCGTGCCGCCGAGCACTGGCAGGCTCGCCGCGACGGCCGAACGGTGCGAGCTCCGCAGGACACCGACGAATCCGCGCAGCAACCCAACCGCCTTGCCCTTCCGCCCGAGGAGCGCCAAATTGTGCGGCGCAAGTCGTTCACCCTGGCGCCGTGCACGGTGGACGAGGCGGCGATAGAGATGAACCTGCTCGACTACGACTTCCACCTGTTCACCGAGGAGCGCACTCAGATGGCGAGCGTCCTCTACAGGAGCGGTCCGTCCGAATACCGGCTGGCGCAGGTGCAACCGGCTTCGGAAGACGAACTGGCACCGTTTGAACTGCCGCTGACGATCAGCCCCCACCCGCCGCCATGCCACACCGTCGAGCAGGCCGCCGAGCGGATGGGCATGCTCGGGCTGCCGTTCATGTTCTTCATCCACGCGGCGCAAGGTCGTGCAGCCGTGCTCTACCACCGCTACGACGGCCACTACGGGCTCATCACTCCTGCCGACTGAGGTCGCCGCTTGACCTGAACGACGGTTGAGCTCGTAGCGTGTCCGGCGTGACCGACACCGCGCCGACGACCCCTGCGGGACGCTGGCGCGACCTGTTGGGGCCGAAGTACCTCGGCGCCAGCACCGTCCTGGCCGGCGGCGTCGCGCTGTATGCCACCAACGAGTTCCTCACTATCAGCCTGATGCCCAGCGCGGTGGCCGACATCGGCGGTTACCGGCTGTACGCATGGGTGACGACGGTGTATCTGGTCGCTTCGGTGGTCGCGGCGACCACGGTGCACTCGACGTTGATGCGTTTCGGGCCGCGGGTGTCGTATCTGGGGGCGCTCAGCGTATTCGGTCTGGGCAGCCTGGCCTGCGCCGCGGCGCCCACGATGGAAGCCCTGCTCGTGGGGCGCACGGTGCAGGGGCTGGCGGGCGGGCTGCTGGCCGGGTTGGGCTATGCGGTGATCAATACGGCGTTGCCCGAGTGGTTGTGGACCAAGGCGTCGGCGTTGGTGTCGGCGATGTGGGGCGTCGGGACGCTGCTGGGTCCCGCCGCCGGGGGTCTGTTCTCCCAGTATGGTTCGTGGCGTTGGGCTTTCGGTGCGCTGGCGATTCTGACCGTGGCCATCGGTGTATTGGTCCCGCTGGCGTTGCCCAGACGCACGGGCGCCGACGTCGATGCGCCGCGGACACCGATTCCCGTGTGGCCGTTGATGTTGTTGGGTGGTGCGGCGTTGGCCGTCAGCGCGGCCGGTATCCCGCGCGATGTGTGGCTCACGGTCGCGTTGCTGGGCTTGGGCGCCGTCATGGTGGCGGTGTTCTTGTTCGTCGATCGGCGCCAACCCGCAGCGGTGTTGCCGCCCAGCGCTTTCGGGCGCGCGCCGCTGAAGTGGATTTATCTGACCCTCGCTGTGTTGATGGCCGCAACGATGGCGGACATGTACATCCCGCTGTTCGGTCAGCGACTGGCCGATCTCACACCGGTCTCGGCGGGTTTTCTCGGGGCGGGCCTGGCGCTCGGTTGGACGGTCGGTGAGATCGGCAGTGCCTCGATGAGCGACCGGCGCGCGATCAAGCGCACGGTCGCCATCGCGCCGGCGGTGATGGCCACCGGTCTCGCCCTCACGGCGGTGGCCATGCGCGACGACGCATCGCCCGCCGCGGTAGCGGTATGGGCGGTCGCGCTGATCGTGGCGGGCACCGGGATCGGGATCGCGTGGCCGCATCTGTCGGCATGGGCGATGAGCCGGGTGGACGACCCGTCGGAGGGGCCCACCGCGGCCGCGGCGATCAACACCGTTCAGCTGATTTCCGGCGCCTTCGGCGCGGGGCTGGCCGGAGTGCTGGTGAACATGACCGACAGCGGCGATGCGACGCCGGCGCGGTGGCTACTCGCCGCATTCGCCGGGCTTGCCGCGCTGGGCTTGATCGCGTCGACGCGAAGCGGCCGGCCGCGCTGTGGTGAGCCGCTTTAGCCGAGGACGCCAAAGCTCACCAGACCGCCTCCGGCTGGCAAACTGACGTCTCCCAACCGAACTGTGCGACAGCCTCATTCAGCGCACTCTGGACGGCTTTGCGCCGGGCTTTGCTGTTGCGAAGTGAGCCACGCCGGGCGCAGGCGGGATCGTCGAACGAGGATCGCGCGTATAGGATCGACGCGGGTGGGAACCGATAATTCATTGCAGTAGTGAGGGATTGGTCGTGAGCGTAAAGAAGGTCGGAGTGCAAGCGGGACTTGTCGGTGCACTGGCGTTCACTGCCTTGGGCGTCGGAGCGGGTGTCGCCAACGCCGAGGTAGCGGTGACCAGCACACCAGGCGTGACCTGGAAGCTCGACAAGTGGGATGACTGGGACGACTGGGACAAGCGTCGTGGTCCGCGCTGGGACGGCCCGGCCTACTACGGTCCGCATTACGGCGGTCCCTGCGCCTGGGTGCCTCCCGCCGTCTCGATGTGGGTGCCGCCGGCCGCCTGCTAGCGGAATTGCCGCCAACGGCGCCGAACGTGAGCTTGTTGTCGAACTGAGCTCGAATCTTCGGTCACAACCTCACGTTGGGCGCGATAAGAGTCAGCCGCGTGCACGCAGGCCGTCGGCGAACCGCAGATCGGACACCAGCGCGTCGAAGGCTTTCTCCCGATCCTGCGGTGGCCCGCGCAGCACCGATGACGGATGCACGGTCACGGCGACTTCGGGTGCGACGTCGAGCTCCTCGATCGCCGGGAGTTCCAGCGGCTCGCCGCGGTGTGCGGTCAGCCGAAACTTGCTGCCCAGCAGCGACTGTGCGGCGGTCGCACCCATCAGCACCAGCACCTCGGGTCTGACGGCATCCAGCTCGGCCAGCAGCCACGGTCGGCATGCCACGACTTCCGTGCGGCCCGGCGTCTTGTGGATCCGCCGCTTGCCGCGTTCGGGCAGTGTGAACTTGAAGTGCTTGACCGCATTGGTCACGTACACCCGTTCACGGTCGATACCGGCCTGCACCAGCGCCTTGTCCAGCAGCTTGCCCGCGGGGCCGACGAACGGCTGTCCGGCCTTGTCCTCCTGATCGCCGGGCTGCTCACCGACCAGCATCATGTCCGCGCCGGAGGAACCGCCGCCGAACACGACCTGCGTTGCGTCGAGGTACAGATCGCATCCCTTGCAACCGTGCGCGGCGTCGGCGAGCGCATCGAGCTCGCGGGTCTCGGGTACGAACTCCGCCGCGGTGTGGGCTGGCCTTGCGGGCATGGGAAACGGTTACCCGGTTATACAGCCGCCACTCGCGCTACCGGATCGACTTGACCACCTGCGCGAAGCTGAACTGCCAGCGCTCGACGATCCGGAAGCCCATCGCCTGCGGCACCCGGTACGCAGGCGCTCGGCGCAGACGCGGTCCCGGGTCCAGCGCGCGCCCGCTCTCCCGATCCGGAACGGTGGCGTCGCGTTGTGACACCGTCCACAACACGGTGCAGGGCCGAAGCCGGTCGGCCACACCCCAGATCCCAAGATGGAAGTCCCACAAGCGGTTTCGGTCCGCTGCGCGGCGACCGCGGCCGGGGTCGACGAGGGCCGCGTACGCCTCGGGGCGCGCTGCCGTCAACGGGCGAATCGGGCCGGGCGCCCAGTTGGTGGTGTTGTCGAGGACCAGGCAGTCGCCGGGGGAGGCGTTCGCCGTCAGGACGTCGGCCACCTGGCTGAAGTCCATGCCCTCCTTGGCGTAAGGACCTCGCTGTTCGAGCAGATAGTTCGGGGTCGCCGCCACCGCCAGCGCGGTCAGCACCACCGCGACGGCCTCACGCGTCCTGGCGACCGCGGTGATGCCGACCGCCAACAGCAGCGCCATCGCCGGCGAGGTGTAGCTCAGATAGCGCGGGTAGTACACGGGCTCCCACCACACGGAGTACAGCAGCAGCACTGCCGTCGGAAGCACGATCCACGCAGCGCTGATCCCCACCAGCGACCGGACGCCGCGATCCGTCGGCCGGAACCGTCGCATCGCGAGCAGCGCCAGCACCAGCCCCGCCGTGACCGCGAACGCCACGCTGTGGTCGAAGTACTGCTCCTGCACCACTTCTGCGACCGTGTGCCAGCCCGGCGGCCTGATCCACCGCACCTGGGCGACCTGCGTCCTGCTGAACGCCAGAAACGGGGCCATGACCGCGATCGCCACCGCGGCCGTCACGATCCACCGGCGCGCGACCGCTCGCGGTGCCGCCACCGCGGCCAGCGTCACGGCGTGCACGAGCACCATCAGCACGACGAAGATGTTCAGCAGCGACGACCCGACCAGCGCCAGCCCGTAGCAGACCCACAGCCATCTGGCGTTGCGGCGGACCGCGAGCAGCAACAACACCGTCAGCCAGACCGCCGCGGCCACGGTCAGCGCATAGGACCTCGCCTCGATACCCGCCCACGTGACGCGCGGCAGGATCGCCAACACGATGCCCGCACATACGGCCGTCGTCCGCGAGGCGAAGCGGCGCGCCAGGACGACGAGGCCGCCGCTCGCCAGCCCGACCGCGAGGCAGCTCGACAGCCTGGAGTAGAACTCGGTGACCGGAAACACCGCGAACCACCCGTGCATCAGCAGGTAGTACAGGCCGTGCACCGCGTCGATGTTGTGCAGCAGGCCCCAGAGTTGGGGGATCGACCGCGTCGACGCCGAGATCGTGGCCGCCTCGTCGAACCACAGCGACGGCCGAGCCGCGCCCGCCGCCGACACCGCGACCGCGAACAGTGCAGTCAGCGCGGCGTCGAACCGGCCGGCGCGAAGGGATCCCGACAGGTCGAGACGCGCGAGGCGGTGCGGTCCCAGCGACAGATCCACGCCCTGTTACCCACCCTTCCCGCGAACGGCAAAACGCTAGCGTGCGCGCTCGCGCAGCGCTTGCCGAAGCGGTATGAAAGTCACGACGACCGAGGTACCGACGCCGCCGGCGATCGCTTCGCGCGGCCGGGTGTAGGCGGCGTCACCTGGGCCGGTCCAGCGTGACGTTGGGTGCGAAGTAGGACGAAATCGCAGGCAAATGCCACCTGAGCGGCTACTGTTCCGGGTGGCAACGAACTGAAACTGGGAGGATATGGATGAGCGCCTATCAGACCGTCTTGGTTGGCACGGACGGATCGGACTCGTCGTTGCGCGCGGTCGAGAAAGCGGGTCAGATCGCCGGTGACGCCAAGCTGGTCATCGCCACGGCGTACTTCCCCCAGAACGAAGATCAGCGCGCGGCCGACGTGCTCAAGGACGAGGGCTACAAGATGTCCGGCAACGCGCCGATCTACGCGATCCTGCGCGAGGCGAAGGAACGCGCCCACCAGGCCGGTGCCACGAACGTCGAGGAGAAGGCCATCGTCGGCGCCCCCGTCGACGCGCTGGTCGAACTCGCCGAGGAGGTCAAGGCGGATCTGCTGGTCGTCGGTAACGTCGGCCTGTCCACGATCGCCGGCCGGTTGCTCGGTTCCGTTCCCGCCAACGTCGCACGCCGCTCCAAGAGCGATGTGCTGATTGTGCACACCACGCCGTAACCACCACCAGCGCCGCCACGACCGTCCAGTCGCCCCACCGCTGATAAAGGGTCGTCCGCTCGTCCAGCGGGACGTCAACGACAGTGACCTCCCGCTCGGCGGCCGGCATCCATGCCAGCCGGCGGCCGCGGGCATCGAACGCCGAACTGACCCCCGACAACGTGGCGTGGACCGCGGGACGGCCCGTTTCGACCGCATGTACGGCGGGCATCGCCGCCAACTGCGGTTGCGCCCAACTGCCTTGGTATGACGACGTCGAACTCTGGTAGACGAGGAGCTCCGCTCCCCGTCGGACCGCTGCCCGCGCGAGGTCGGAGAACATCGTCTCGAAGCTGATCAGCGGTCCGATCGCGACGACGTCGGTGTGCAGGACGACGGGCCCTTGCCCGTGGCGGCGATCCTCGCCCGCGGCCTGGGTGTCCGACGTGGCCCAGCCGATCAGGGGCCGCAGCGGCACGTATTCGCCGAAGGGGACCAGGCGCGTCTTCGCGTAGGAGCCCTGCACACCGCCCGGTCCGACCAGCACCGACGACTTGTAGATGCCGCCCGATGCCGCCCGGGCGTCGACGTTGACCAGCAGGTCCGCACCGACGCGCCGCGAAAGGGCGGCGAGCCGCGCGGTGACTTCCGGGTGGGCCGCCAGGTCCACGCCCACACTGCTCTCGCCCCATACGACCAGGTCGACTGGTTGCCCGGCCAGCTCCGAGGTCAGGGCCTCGCTCGCGGCCTGTCGCGCCGTAGATTCGGCGATGTCACCCGGTTGGACGAGCGCGACGCGGACCATCGGGCCGGACGTGGGTGTCGGCCCCCACCAGAACCAGGCCGGACCGGCCGCCAGAAGAACCACCGCAAGCACCGCCGGCGCCGCCGAACGCCGCACCAGGGCCGCGACAACCGCGGTGTTGACCGCCACCACCAGGAAGCTGACGAGCCACACGCCGCCCAGCGTGGCGGGCGCCAGTGTGGCGGGTTGATTCCACTGCGATGCGCCGAGGACGGCCCACGGCCCGCCGAGCCGGTCCCACGATCGGACCGCTTCCGCGAGCACCCACAGGCTGGGCAATACCGCTACGGCGCTGACGGCTCGAACGGCATTGACGTCGCCGGAGAGCAGGCGGTGCGCCGCCCACCCGAAGGGCAGCCACAGCGCACCGAGTCCGGCGGCGAGCACGACTAGCGGGGGACCGGTGCTCGGCCACAGCCAGTATTGGGTGACGCCGACGAACGCCGCCATCGCCAACCAGGCTCGCGCGGCGGACTGTCCAGCCGTCGGCGCCGCTCGGAGCACGAGCAGCAGCGGGACCAGCCCGATCCAGGCCAGCCACCATAGGGCAGGCGCCGGGAACGCGAGCGCGGGGAACGCGCCGGCGAGGACCGCCGACGCGTAGCCCCGCAGCGAGATCAGGTGCTCGACGCTTTAGCGATGCTCGCGATCGCCTGGTCGAGCGTGGAGTTGAACTCTTCGTCGCTCTGCTGGGCGGTCAGGCCCTCGGTCAGCGCGCGCGAGAAGCTCGCGATGACACCGATGTTGCGCGACAGCTTTTCGTTCGCCTCGTCGCGGCTGTAGCCGCCGGACAGCGCCACGACCCGCAGCACGTTCGGATGCTCGACCAGATCCTTGTACAGGTTGTCGGTGTCGGGCAGCGTGAGCTTGAGCATGACCTTCTTGTCGCCGAGCTTGCCAACGCCGTCGAGCAACGCGGCCTTGAGCTGCTCCTCGGCCTCCGCCTTCTTCGGGCTCTTGATGTCGACCTCGGGTTCGATGATCGGCACCAGGCCCTTGGCGAGGACCTGCTCGGCGACCTCGAACTGCTGAGCCACGACGGCGTCCAGGCC
The DNA here is from genome assembly GCA_900637135.1 of Mycolicibacterium flavescens. Lineage (NCBI taxonomy): Bacteria > Bacillati > Actinomycetota > Actinomycetes > Mycobacteriales > Mycobacteriaceae > Mycobacterium > Mycolicibacterium flavescens. Next base: position 2,818,580 of record LR134353.1, on the reverse strand, counting down.
GGCGCCGGGCAGCTTGATGACCGAACGCTCCTTGGTGCCGAAGACGCCGTTGGCGGCGGCGCGGTCGAGCAGATCGTCGAGGCCGGGCATCGGCTTCATCGTCTGCGCGCCGTCCTTCTCCTCGGTCAGGCCCTTGTCGATCTTGAGGAACGGCACGATGTTCTTGACGTTCCACAGGTAGTCGGCGGTCGGACGGCCATCGATCTCGCGGTCCATCGTCTGCTCGAACAGGATGGTGCCCATGATGCGGTCGCCGTCGAAGGCGGGGCTGGTGATGATCCGGGTGCGCATCTCGTGCACGAGGTCGAACATCTGGTCGTCGCCGGAGTAGGCGTCCTCGGCGATCCCGTAGAGCTTCAGCGCCTTGGGGGTGCTGCCGCCGCTCTGGTCGAGTGCCGCGATGAACCCGGCGCCGCTCTGCGCCTTCTTCAACTGATCGGTGTTCATGTCTGCCCTTTCTTCGTCACCAGGCAATCTATCGAAGTTCGCACGGCCGAGCGTCAGATGGCCGCCCAATAGCGCCGGGGGGCCGCACTCCCGGGTCACCGCAGGACGCGATCGAATTGGCGGGTCGGATGAATTCCGTGCAGGTCCCGGTACGACGGCGGCCTGCGGCCTCCGGCGTCGTCGATGCCGTACTGCGCGGCCAACTCCGCGCCGATGAAGGTCTGGCCGCTCTTGTCCATCAACTGGGGGTCGTTGAACAGGGCCCAGATCAGATGCCCGGTGAACTCCGGTGTCTCGGTGTTGTCGAGCAGGTGGGCGAGTTTGTCGGGCGCGCTCGCGACCAGCTTCTTGAAGCGTTCGGTCAGCAGCACCCCCATCCAGATGGAGGCGGTGGCGATGCCGAAGTCGCGGAAGTCGACGGCCATGTCGGCGGCCATCTTGTCGGTGCCCGCTTTGTGAACGCCGTATGCCGGGCCGAACACGTAGTGGGCGGCACCGGGCGCGGAGGTGAAGACCACCAGCCCGCGCCGCTGCGCGAGCATCAGCGGGGCCGCGTACACGGTCGCGACGTAGCTGCTGCGCAGGCCGACCTCGAGGGTGTCGATGACGTTGACGGGCTCTTCCCAGAACCGGGTTCGGCCCATCATCTCCTCGCGGATGATCACCGCGTTGTTCACCAGGATGTCCAGCCGGCCCTGTTCCCGTCCGACCCGCTCGAACAGGGCCCTCGTCTGCTCGTCGTCGGCATGGTCGACGCGGACGGCGATTCCGGTGCCGCCTGCGGCCGTGACGAGTTCGGCGGTCTCGTGGATCGTGCCGTCGAGCACGGACTCGCCGGCGCGCTCGGTGCGCCCGGTGACATACACCGTGCAGCCGTGGCTGCCCAGCGCGTGCGCGATCCCGCGTCCGGCGCCGCGGCTGGCACCTGTGACGACCGCGATCGGCGCGTCTACCAACCGCGTTCTTTCCACTCGGCCAGATGCGGCCGTTCCGTGCCGAGCGTGGTGTCGTCGCCGTGGCCCGGGTAGACGACCGTCGAGTCGTCGTAAACGTCGAACACGCGGCGGGTGACGTCGCCGAGCAACTGGTCGAAAGCCCCGTCCTCCCACGTCTTGCCGACGCCGCCGGGGAACAGGCAGTCGCCGGTGAACAGGTGGGTGGCCTCGTCGGCGCCGTCGAGCGCGAGCGCCACCGAACCGGGGGTGTGGCCCTGCAGGTGGATGACGTCGAAGGACAGCTCGCCGATGTCGACGGTGTCGCCATGGGCGAGGAGCCGATCGGGCGGGACCGGCAGCGGGTCGGCGTCGAGTTGGTGCGCCGCCGTCGGCACGCCGGTGACCTTGGCCACTTCTTTCAGCGCCTGCCAGTGGTCGAAGTGCTGGTGGCTCGTGACGATCAGCGACAGTTTCGGGGCGTGCTTCTCGATCACTTCAAGCAGTGTCGGCGCATCGTTGGCGGCGTCGATCAGAAGCGTTTCGCCGGTTCGGGAACACGTGATCAGGTAGGCGTTGTTGTCCATCGGGCCGACCGAGACCTTGACGATCGAGGCGTTCGGAAGCGTGCGCCGGGCCCCTGTGCCTGGTTCGACGTGGCCGGTGTAGTTGTCGTCGACGACGGTCATGTCCTCACGGTATCCGGCTGGTCTGGGGCTTGTCGGTGGGTCCACATAGAGTGGTTTTGAACTATCTCTGCGGGAGGAAAAACCGGGTGGCTGACCGCCTTGTCGTCAAGGGTGCGCGCGAGCACAACCTGCGAAGTGTCGATCTTGATTTACCACGTGACGCGCTGATCGTCTTCACCGGCCTCTCGGGTTCGGGGAAGTCGTCACTGGCCTTCGACACGATCTTCGCCGAGGGTCAGCGCCGTTACGTCGAGTCGCTGTCGGCGTACGCCCGCCAGTTCCTCGGTCAGATGGACAAACCCGACGTCGACTTCATCGAGGGGTTGTCGCCTGCGGTGTCCATCGACCAGAAGTCGACCAACCGCAACCCGCGGTCGACGGTCGGCACCATCACCGAGGTCTACGACTACCTGCGGCTGTTGTACGCCCGCGCGGGTACGCCGCACTGCCCGATCTGCGGTGAGCGCATCGCCCGCCAGACGCCGCAGCAGATCGTCGACCAGGTGCTGGCGATGGACGAGGGCCTGCGGTTTCAGGTGCTCGCGCCGGTGGTGCGCACCCGCAAGGGCGAGTTCGTCGACCTGTTCGACAAGCTGAACACGCAGGGCTACAGCCGCGTGCGCGTCGACGGTGTGGTGTATCCGCTCACCGATCCGCCGAAGCTGAAGAAGCAGGAGAAACACGACATCGAGGTGGTCGTCGACCGCCTGACGGTGAAGGCGAGCGCCAAGCAGCGGCTGACGGACTCGATCGAGACGGCGCTGAATCTGGCCGACGGCATCGTCGTGCTGGAGTTCGTCGACCGCGAGGACGACCATCCGCACCGCGAACAGCGGTTCTCCGAGAAGCTGGCCTGCCCCAACGGACATCCGCTGGCCGTCGACGATCTCGAGCCGCGCTCGTTCTCGTTCAACTCGCCCTACGGCGCCTGCCCCGAATGCCTGGGCCTGGGCATCCGCAAGGAGGTCGATCCGGAACTGGTGGTGCCGGACCCGGACCTGACCCTGGCCGAGGGGGCGATCGCGCCCTGGTCGATGGGGCAGACCGCGGAGTACTTCACCCGGATGCTGGCGGGGCTCGGTGACGCGCTCGGGTTCGATGTCAACACGCCGTGGAAGAAGCTGCCCGCCAAGGCGCGCCGGGCGATCCTCGAGGGCTGCGACGAGCAGGTGCACGTGCGGTACAAGAACCGTTACGGCCGAACCCGTTCGTACTACGCCGATTTCGAGGGTGTGATGGCGTTCCTGCAGCGCAGGATGGAGCAGACGGACTCCGAGCAGATGAAGGAGCGTTACGAGGGCTTCATGCGCGATGTGCCCTGCCCGGAGTGTGAGGGCACGCGGCTCAAGCCCGAAATCCTCGCGGTGACCCTCACTGCGGGGGAGTTCGGGCCGAAGTCCATCGCCGAGGTCGCCGAGCTGTCGATCGCCGAATGCTCGGAGTTTCTCAACGCGTTGACGCTGGGCGCACGCGAGCAGGCCATCGCGGGTCAGGTGCTCAAGGAGATCCAGTCGCGGTTGGGCTTCCTGCTCGACGTCGGACTGGACTACCTGTCGCTCTCGCGGGCCGCCGCCACGCTGTCCGGCGGTGAGGCGCAACGTATCCGGCTCGCCACCCAGATCGGGTCGGGCCTCGTCGGGGTACTCTACGTGCTCGACGAACCGTCGATCGGGCTGCATCAGCGGGACAACCGCCGGCTGATCGACACGCTCGTCCGGCTGCGGGATCTGGGTAACACGCTGATTGTCGTCGAGCATGATCTCGACACGATCGCCCACGCCGACTGGGTCGTCGACATCGGTCCCGCGGCGGGGGAGCACGGCGGTCAGATCGTGCACAGCGGACCCTACGACGAGCTGCTGAAGAACCCGGAATCGCTTACCGGAGCCTATCTTTCGGGCAAGGAAGAGATCGAGGTGCCGGCGATCCGGCGGCCGGTCGACAAGAAGCGGTTGCTGACGGTCGTCGGCGCCCGCGAGCACAACCTACGCGAGATCGACGTGTCCTTCCCCCTCGGCGTGCTGACCGCGGTCACCGGTGTTTCGGGCTCGGGTAAGTCGACGTTGGTCAACGACATCCTGGCATCAGTGCTGGCGAACAAGCTCAATGGTGCCCGGCAGGTGCCGGGCCGCCACACCCGGGTGACGGGGCTCGACAAGCTGGACAAACTCGTTCGGGTCGACCAGTCCCCGATCGGGCGCACACCGCGGTCCAACCCCGCCACCTATACCGGCGTCTTCGACAAGATTCGCACGCTGTTCGCGGCCACCACCGAGGCCAAGGTGCGCGGGTATCAACCGGGGCGGTTCTCCTTCAACGTCAAGGGCGGTCGCTGCGAGGCGTGTTCCGGCGACGGCACCATCAAGATCGAGATGAACTTCCTTCCCGATGTGTACGTGCCGTGCGAGGTGTGCCACGGCGCCCGGTACAACCGCGAGACGCTCGAGGTGCACTACAAGGGCAAGACCGTCGCCGAGGTCCTCGACATGTCGATCGAGGAGGCGTCCGAGTTCTTCGCCCCGATCACCTCGATACACCGGTACCTCAAGACGCTCGTCGACGTCGGTCTGGGCTACGTGCGGCTGGGCCAACCGGCCCCGACGCTGTCCGGTGGTGAGGCCCAGCGCGTGAAGCTGGCCTCCGAGTTGCAGAAGCGGTCGACCGGGCGCACGGTGTACATCCTCGACGAGCCGACCACCGGTCTGCACTTCGAGGACATCCGCAAGCTGCTCAAGGTCATCAACGGACTTGTCGACAAAGGCAATACGGTCATCGTCATCGAGCACAACCTCGACGTGATCAAGACGTCGGACTGGATCGTCGACATGGGGCCCGAGGGCGGAGCGGGCGGCGGCACCCTGGTCGCGTCCGGGACACCCGAGGACGTCGCCGCCAATCCCGACAGCTACACCGGCCACTTCCTCGCCGAGTGTCTGGGCGTCGAACGGCTGAAACCCAAGGCGCGCAACGCCAAACGCAGCAAGGTCAGCGCCTGACCGCCCGTCGAAACTGAGCTTGTGTTCGAGAATTCAGCGAAATCTCGTGCAGATCTTCAGCTTCGGCGTTAAGCCTTCGAAAGCGGCGACGGGAACCGCGGGCTGACCCGTACTCCGTCGAGCCACTCGGTCAGCTGGTCGGCGCGCTCGCGCAGTCGGCCCTGCGCCGAGCGACCCACGTCTTCGAGCAACCGCAGCTCGACCCGCCCGGCACCGTCCTGAGCCCAGGCACCGACGATCCTGCCGTCGCACCATGCTGTGGGACCGCCGTTGCCGTTTCGGTCGAACACCTGCGCCCGGTGCGGTCCGAGGTACCAGTCGCGGTCGAACCAGCCCATCGTCGTGACGTCCAGACCGGGCAGCAGTGCGCACCACGGTCCGGGTTCGGGTTCCGCGTGGAGATCGTCGGGTAGGACGAAGCCCGGTGTGCCGTCGAGGTCGACCTCGACCGCGCCGATGTCCCGCAACGCTTCTCGCGACCAGGTCACCGTGTTGCCGAACCACCACTTGATGTCGGTCAGGGTGGCCGGGCCGAATGCGGCAAGCCAGCGGCGCACGACCTCGGAGCGGGCCGTCTGCGGGTCGGCGGCACCGGCGGTGCCGATCCACTCGGCGGTGGCAATCCAGCGGGGTCGCGACGTCGTCCACTTCCCGTCGTTGGGGCCGCGCATGATGTCGCCGCGCACCGCCAGCACGGTCAGGATGCGCGGTGACAACGGGGTTTCGCCGCCCCACCGCTTACCCGGGGCTGGATCCCACGACCCTGCCAACTCCGGCAGCGCCTCGCGCAGGTCCTTCGCACTCGTCGCCCCATGCTTACTCAGATGCGTAAGGACCGCCGTGCGGGCCGAGTCGAGCCACGCGTCGCCATCGGTGCAGACACCGGCCTTCTGCGCGTCGGCGATGAGTCGGCGACGCTCGGTGTCGGCGACCCGATCGCTTGCCGCGGACTGGATCAGCGGCATGTCGCCGGCGTGGACGGTCCACAGCGTCCTGCGCATCGCGAGATGTTTGACCAGCGTGCGCCGCTCGTAGAGTTCGGTGTCCAGATCGGCGACGGCGAACCCCGCCAGCCGCGCCCACAGCGACAGGTACGGGCTCGCCGGATCGGTCGCATGCAGCCCGAGCAAACCGTGGACGACGGCGCCGACGGAGTCCGCAGGCGCACAGAGGAAGTGTCGACGGGCCAGCCGTGCCCGCCGCTCGTCGACCGTGAATCTGCGCATCGCCTGCGAACCGTACCGGTGCGCGCCGACAGAAGTTTGGGATCGGTAGCGACCGGTGCGGTTTTGACTTACCGCCATGACGGGCGCCATCGGGGCGACGTCCCAACGAAGGGTAGATCGATGAATCGCGTTGTTGTGGGTCTGATCGGACTGGTCGCCGGCGCCACCGTGCTGGTGGGCTGTTCGGACGACAAGGGAAGTGCCCCCGCGGCCAGCGCGGCGGGCGTGAGCAGCGGCGGCAGCACGGAGGTGAAGGTCGACGGCAAGGATCTCGAAGGCCTGGACCTCAACACCGTCACCTGCGTGAAGCAGGGCGGCCGGATCAACGTCGCCAGCGGCGCGATCGGCGGCCAGCAGGGCCTGGGCATCGTGATGAGCGATGAGGCGAATCCGAAGGTGGAGTCGCTGGGCATGGTGGTCGACGGAAACGCGCTCGCGGTCAGCAACACCATGGGTGCCAAGGTCGGTTCGGCCGAGGTGAAGGTCGACGGCGACACCTACACCATCACCGGCGAAGCGGCGGGCGCCGACATCTCGAACCCGATGGCAGGGTCGATCACCAAGCCGTTCACCGTGAAGGTCAACTGCAGTTGAGCGATCCACCTCCTGAAGCGGCGGGCGTGCCAGGCATGCCCGCCGCTTTCTATGATTGCGCGGTGGCGATCCCCACGGACCTCGAGCGTGCGCGTCACCTCGCATTCGCCGCCAACGAGGAGGCGGCCAAGGATCTCCTGCTGTCTCTGGTGCCGCAGATCGAGCAGGCCGGCCGCGACGACTGGATGCTCGAGGTGTACGCGCTGCTCGGCGAGATCTACCTCGTCCGCACCGCATACGACGGCGCCGAGGAATGCCTGAACCGGATGCGCGAATGCCTGGCCGTCTATTCGGCGATCCTCGCGGGTAGCAAGCCCGAGGCCGCGGCACAGGTGACGATGTCGACGGCCGAGATCGAGCTGATGGTGCGCCGGTACTCGCGGCGCGCGCAGTTCCTGCAGACCGGGTTGGCCGCAGCGCACGGTGACCATGAGACCGCCGAGGCCGCGTTGATCGCACTGACCGACGACGAGCCGGTCGCCGAACTCGCCACCGAACACCGATTCCTGGTCACCTACGCCGAGATCCTGTGTGCGGTCGCGCTGTGTGACGACGACCTGCACGTGAAGTCGATCCCGTTGTGGGAGCGCGTGATCGACGTGATCGAGCGTCCCGGCGACGGTGGCGAACACCACGATCACCTCCTCGTCCTGGGAGCCACCGGCTATGGCAGGTTCTGCGTCGAGACCGGCCGGCTCGTTGCGGCCGAGCCCTGGCTGCGGCGGGCGGGGGCGCGCGCGGAGGCGCGTGGGTGGAGGCTCGCAGTGGCGCGCACCCAACTCGAACGTGCGACGGCGGCGTGGTCGGCGGGGGACCGGCCGCAGGCGCAGACGTTGGTCCACGAGGCATATCCGGCCATCGCCGAACACCTTCGCGCGCACGATGTCTCGCGGTGCTGGCTGTACTTCGGGCTGATCAGCATCTCCGTGAACGCGCTCGACGACGCCGACGAACGACTCGGCCATGCCGAACGGCACTGGCGTGAGATCGAGAAGCCCCTGCATATCCACCGGATCCTGTTGCAGCGCAGCTGGGTCGACATCTTCCGCGGAGACTTCGCCGCAGCACTCGAGCGCGTCGGACAGGCTCGTGAACTGCTCGACGCGTGGCCCCGCCACAGCTGGCTGCAGTACGCCCGCCTCGACGACCAGCTCGGCAACATCTGGCGGGCCGACGCACTGGCCGATCCCGTCCACGCGGCGGAGAAGCTCCAGAAGGCCGCCGAACTCAAACTCCCCGCCGCGATGGCCGTCGACTCGGTGCGGTATGCGATTCCCGACGCCGACGCCCGAATGCGGTGGGCAACCTACGTTTCCGCTCCGATCCTCGCCGGCGCGTTCGCCGTCGCATGGGAGTGGGGCAACACCGAACTGGTCAGCGAGCTCATCGAATACCACAGCGCGCGCGGAACCTTCACCGCCGAACCCGTTTCCGCCGACGCTATGGACTGGGCGGGCACCGCGACGGCGGCCGTACCCGTGGAGTCCGCCGACGAGTACGCGTTGGTCGCCGCCGGGCCGATGGTCACCGCGAGCGCGTCGCTGACCAGGCTCGGACCGTTGCCGCCGCTGGTGATGGACCCGGCCACCGCGCCGATCATCGGTCGTTACCGCGCCCTGGCAGCCGAGCGGTACGGCCGCGACGTGACCGCGGACGAGCCCGCGTGGTGCACGTGGCCCTGACCAAGACTCTCGTCCTGCGGTTCGCCGACGTCGGGGTGGCGACGTACGCCGGGCTGCGGGTTGTGGGAGACCCGTCGCGAACCGTCACCTGGGTGGTCGAACAGCCGGACCTCGTCGCAGCCGAACAGCGGCTGGCCGAGGCGCTGCCCGACCCACTCGGCACCGAAACCCGTCGTGACGCACTCGACCGCGCGATCGCACGAGGCGCCTTCGCCTCGCCCACAGCCGAAATCGAGCTTGCGCGCGCACTGGGCACACAACTGATCGCCCCCGCCGCCTGGCAGCTGCTCGTTGAGCATGCGGCGTCACCGCGCGCGACGCTGTTCGTGTCCCCGAGCGCGCGGCTGGCCAGGATCCCCTGGGGTCTGCTGGCGGCGCCGGAGGAAGACGGCATCCGGCTGATGGAGCTGGCCGAGGTCATGATGGCCGTGCCACCCAATATCGTCAATTCGCCGCGGGCACCAGCGAATTGGAACGACAGAAGCGACAACCCCGTTCTGTTGGTGCTCGACCCGCGCGTGCCCGGCCAGCGCCCGGACGCGGCGTTGGGCTCCGTGCTCGGCAAACCGTCGCCTGATACCGCCCTGGCTCGTCATTTCGCCGATCTCACCGACCGCCGCCCGGTGCTGCCGGACGTGGCGGCCGTCACCGAGCTGTTCCGGCGTACCGACGCCGACCGCGGTTGGCTCGCCGGTCAGCTCGCGCGCCGGCCCGGTCGCATGGTTTACGTCGGGCACGCCACCGCCGCCGACGGCGACGCCGGCCACGCGGACCGCGCGGCGCTGCACCTCGCCGAAGAGCGACCGCTCACCGCGGGTGAGCTCATGGCGGCGCGATTGCCCTTTCCTCCGCGGGTTGCGCTGCTGGCGTGCGCATCCGGCGGGGACTATCAGTTCGACGAGGCCAGTGGGCTGGTGGCGGCGATGGTCCTGGGTGGCGCCCAATTGGTCACTGCCACGTTGTGGTCGCTGCCGACGACGGCGGGCTACCGGCAGTTCGCCGCATCCGAGGCCGACCCGATGAGCGAGGCGATCGTAGCCGTCGACCGCGCCCATGAGGCCGACGAGGCCGGCCGCGCGGTGAACCGCTGGCAGCGGGACCGGATGCGCGACTGGCGCGGTGGCGATTTGACCGCCAGCCCGCTGTATTGGGCGGCGCTGGCCAGCTTCGCCGTTGACGGCGCGCGCTGATCACACCGGCGCCACGCAGATCGCCACGGCGGTCTCGTCACCGGGACGGTAGTAGGTGTCGATGACGCTGCCGGGAGAGACCTTGACCAGCGCGGACGCCGGCACCAACGCGGTCTCCCGGGCGGGAAACTGCCCGCCTTCAGGCTTTTTGACCATCACATCGAGTTCGACTTCCCGGCAGTCCTCGAGCGCCTGCCCGGTCGGCCGCATTGCGGTGACAACCGCCGGTGAACGGATGCCGTTGCGGATCAACTCGAGTCGGTCGCGGGTGAGCAGGCCCTTGCGCACCATCGTCCGGTCGAACTCCGCTCGCGCGGCGAGGATGTCCTCGGCCGTGGCCAGGCGCTCGTCGGCCTCACCGCAATCCACTCGGGAGAGCTTCCAAGCGGGTAGTAACGAAGCGGCCGTCGTGCCGATGTAAACGATGCAGACGAACGCGAACAGCGCAGTGAACATGACCTCAAGGGTCGGGCGGCCGCGCCGCTACCGAACCCAACTTTCCTGCTGTCCACAACCGGAACCTACTTCTATCCTGTCCTGATGAGCACCGGGACGGCCGTGGCCGTCGCCCATCCGCGCCGGGCGGTCATCGACCGCGCCTGGCGCGCCATCGGGCCCGGTGTCGAAGTGCTCAGCAGCGAGGACGGCGGGCCGCTGCGGCGAACGGTGAAACGGATCATCGATCCGCTGGTCCTGCGGCTGCGATCGAACACCCAATTCTCGGCGCCGTTCGTGGCGCCCGATGTGGCCGATGCGATGTACGACGCGATCGTCGGGCACAGTGCGCAACTGCGGGACACCGCGGCCTGGTTCGACGTCCTCAAACGGGAGCGGCGTCGGTTGCGCATCACCTCGGGCAATGCCCAAGAGCTGTACTTCCCGGTGTGTTTCGAGCTGGCCGTGACGAAAGGGCCGCCCGCACAACGTGGTTCCGGTGCCGAGGAGGTGCTGCGCGAGATACACGATGAACGCGACCGCACCGCGATCGAAGTACTGAACCGGTTCGTGTCCGACGAGAAGGTCATCACCGAACTGGAGAGGCAGCTGAGTCGCAGTTGGCGAGATGTTCGCGCGGGCACCGATATCACCGGCCCGTTCATGGCCGGACTGACCACGGTGCTCGGCCCCGCCGACGGCCACTCTGCCGCCGCCGCGCGACAGCGTGTGTGGCAGGCGTTGATCGCCGACGCCGCGCCGTACAACCTCGGAGCTAAGGCGCGCAGCGGACCGGCCGAGCTGCCATGGTCGATCGTGGATCTCGGCCTGAGTTCTGTTGAACCACAACAACAGCCGAGCATCATCGGCGGGCCGGACCACGACCGGCCCCTGAACCGCAGCGTGATCGACAGGGTGCGCGCAACGCTGCGAAGGGCTATGGACCGCGACGAACTTCCCGATGTGCCGACATTGTGCGCCGAAGAGGTCGACCGGGCGTGCGCTCCGTGGGGGCTGATAGGAGAGGACAAGCAGGCCACGCTGGTCGCGGGAATCGAGGTCGCGGTGCATCTCGCGCCGCTGGCCGATGGCGCCGTGCCCCGCTACGAGTTGGCCCGCCAGATTCAGGCGCGGCTCCGCAAAGAGGCATATGTGCTGCATGCGCGCCGCTATCTGGCCGCCGACGGGCCGATCCATCCGCGCCAGCAGCAGGTGATCGACGAGCTGGCGATGTTCGCGCGCCCGTACCTGAGCCGGTTGTGGGCCAGGCTGCACGGCCGCGACGTGTGGCAGGAGCCGTGTGGCGACGTCGACGAGGTTCGTGCGGTGCTCGAAGGGGTGGCGAGGTCGGTCAGCCTGGACCACCGCCAGCGGATCAAGACGATGCTCGAGATGCAGGTGGCCGGATGAGGCTGATGGCCGATTCGGGCCTGTGGACGACGGGACCGCTGGTGGCCCCGGCTTCGGTGGTCGCCGTTCTCGAAGTCAGCGGTGCGGTGCTGTCGTGGACGGTCGACGAGCCGACGGATGCCCAGATCACGTTCACCGATCCGGCGCGAGCGGACTGGTTGTGGCGGGTGGTCGGCGAGGCGGGCCACCACGCGGTGATCTCTGCGCTGGGTGATCGCGCCGCAGTCGACAGCGTCGAGGTGACCGGTGTGGCCCTGGTACCCGATGCACTCGAACCGCTGCGCCGGCTCGCGCTCGGCCACTGGCTGCGGCGTTGGTGGCCGGCAAGTCAGCGCGATGCGATCGCGACGCTCGACGGGGCGCTCCTGGATGCCGAAGTCGCGCTGCTGACGGCCGCTGCGCAGGACTACTTCGGCGACGACACCTTCGACTCGGAGATCGCCCATCTGCTTGCACCGCATGCCGCGGCACTGAACGCTGCAGCGCACGAAGGTGATCCACGGGTGACCGCGCTCATCGAGCTGTGTCGCGATGTGGCCGACGATGTCGGGGTCGCACTCGATGCGGACCAGGTGAGCGGTCGGCGCGCCGACTATGCGCTTGCTGCAGGGGCAGATTCGCGAGCCCGAGGTCCCGCGGTCATCGCCGGCGGCACCGCCTCGCTCAATTGGGCAGCCGTACCACCGGGTGTCTTCGACGCCGCCGAGGACACCGTCGATTGGTCGGTGGAAGCGGCCGACGACGGTGTGAGCGCGCTCGTCGGGGTGGAGTTGACGGGGCTGGGCTCGCCCCACGGCATCGCGGTGCGGTTGGAGTCGGGGGCCGTCGGCGGGGCGGGCGTACTCGGCGCGGACGGGCGTGCATCGTTTCCCGTTGCCGACACCGACGCGGCACCGATCACCGAAGCGGTTGCCTGGAACCATGACTGGCGCGGCGCGAGGGTGGTGGTGGGCGCCGATGTCGACGAGTCGGCGCACACCCGCGACCGGGTCCGCGCGTTCGCCCGGTCGCGGATGGATCGACCCGGCCCCGATGCGTTCCTGGCCGAGATCCTCGCCGCCGAATCGGACTACTGAGATTCGTCGGACTGTTTGCGCATCTGCTCGCGGATCTGTTCGAGACGCTCGGCCGCTGCTCGCTGGCGCTCGTCGTATTGCTCGGCGACGCTTCGACCCTCGGGGGTTTCAGCCGCGAGCTCGGAGGCGCCGATCGCGGTGCTGTAGCGCGTCTCGACCTTCTCCCGCACGGCGTCGAACGTCGGCACACCACCCGGTGTGTAGCCGCTGTCGACGGGCTCGACCGGCGTGGTGGACTCGGGCTTCGGGTCCACGACCTCGGCCTCGACGGCGGGTTGCTGATCGTGTTCCGGAGTGGTGTCGCCCGGCATGTCGTCCACGCTACCCGCTCACAGGCCGAGGCGGTTGTGACAATTTTGACGAAAGGCCTGGCGCTGCTCGAACGCTGCGCGTAGCGTCTTGCCGTTATCACTGCGAAAGGAACCACCATGCGCGGCACCATCATCTTCTCAGCGGTTGTCGGCGTCGCCATGGCGCTGGGCACAGCGGCACCGGCCCTCGCCGACGAGACCGACGACATCTTCGTCGCGGTGCTCGAAGAAGAGGGAATCCCGTTCTCGACACCCAAGGACGCAATCACCCTCGCCCACGCGGTATGTGACTACGTGGCCACCGGGCAGAAGCCCGAACAGGTCGCGGTCGAGATCAGCGAACCGGCCAACTGGAGCCTGGACCAGAGCGGGTTCTTCGTCGGTGCCGCGACCCAGTCTTACTGCCCGTCGTAGCTTTTCCGACGCGGTCGCCCGCAGGCGTTATTGAACATCGACTGCCGGGAATGCCTGCTGCCCTTATGGTTCGCTGCCTACCGCGACGTTCGACAACCCGGAGCGTCCTCGCGGCAGGCCCGCGCGAACAGCCGGACAGCTACTTCGGCTTCCCGGTCGGCGCGTCGGCGCTAACGGGAAGCTGACGCGGCCCGTCCGGCGGTGGCGTCGGTGTTCCGACATCGCGGACCGCGGTCAGCCTAGGGGTGGCAGCGGGCCCCGGCGTGCCCAGTTCGTTTGCCAGCCACGGCAGCGCCGTGGCGAACGCATGGGCGGCGTACGGCCAGTCGTGCACGCCCGGCTGGACCACCACCGAGCAGGTGATGCCATGTGCCGTGCCCACGCCGGACAGCACGCCGGCCGCATCCTTCTGCGCGGCGTCCGCCGTGTTGACGTCGAATCGGCCCGTGAGGCCGAAATACCGGCCGTGCCGGCGGATCACCGTTGTTGGGGTCGAACGCCGCGTACGCTGCGGCATCACCGCCGAACAGGCGCTCGACCGTCTGATCCTTGGTGCCCGAGTTTGGGCTCAGGTCGCCGGCGATGTCGTCGAAGACCCCGAACATATCGGGATGCATCACCGCCAGGTCGACGGCGCAGGTGCCTCCCATCGACCAACCCACGACTCCCCAGTTCGCCTGTCTGGAGCTGACTTTGAACGTCGATATCATGTACGGCACGACATCCTTGGTTAGATGGTCAGCGGCGTTACCGCGCTTGCCGTTGACACATTCGGTGTCGTTGCGAAACGTGCCACCGGCGTCGACGAAGACGAGAACCGGGGAGTACCCGCCGTGCCCGGAGGCGAAGTCGTCCGCCGTGGCGACCGCATTGCCGGCACGAACCCAATCCGCCGGGGTGTTGAACTCGCCTCCGATCATCATCACGGTGGGAAGCGGAGGTGGGGGACTGGTCGCGTACCACGCCGGTGGCAGGTAGACGAGCTCGGTGCGGTGTTGGAAGCCCGAGGCCGTGTCGGCGATGTGCACCGGGACGACCGTGCCCTTCGCCGGGATCTGATGCCGATCCTGCATCGCCTGCATCGTCGCCGCGTCCGTCTGGTCAGGAAGCGGTCCCGCGGTCAGTTGATTCCACGCCGCTTGCACGGTGGGGAGATAGCCCACCCATAGGTTGACGACCAGTGCCGCGGACAACAGACACAACGGCAGCGCCATCAGCGAGACGCCCCGACGCCACCAGCGGGCGCCTTGCCAGCCGGCGACCAGCACAGCGCACGCGGTGCCCGTGAGCCCCACCCACACCCACAGCGAAGGTGGTGCGGGGTTGCCCGAAAGCCCTTCCGACGCAAAGAAGGCGTACATCGCCACCGTCAGCACAAGGCCGCACAGCGCCGCCCACGGCACCCACACCTGGCGCCACCGACGTGTTCGCCAGCCGATCGCAGCGATCAGCGCGATCACGGCGGCTACCTGTACCGCTGTGGGAATCCAGCCATGCATCAACGACAGGTGCCCACGAAGCGCATGAGCCAGCGTCGCCGATGTCACGAACTACAGAGTGACGGGTAATCCTTATGGGGCGCTGTGGGGCAGCTGTCAACCGCGCGGATTCGCTGTCAACGGGGCTTGGCCAACGGGAACGGCAGCGTCTCGCGGATGCTACGGCCCGTGATCAGCATGACGACGCGGTCCACACCCATGCCCAACCCGCCGGTGGGCGGCATCGCATACTCCATCGCCTGTAGGAAGTCTTCGTCGAGTTCCATCGCCTCGGGATCGCCGCCCGCGGCCAGCAGCGACTGCTCCTGTAACCGGCGTCGCTGCTCGACCGGATCGGTGAGTTCGCTGTAGGCGGTGCCGAGTTCGACTCCCCAGGCCACCAGATCCCAGCGCTCGGCGACGCCGGGAATGCTGCGGTGCGGACGGGTCAGCGGCGACACGGACGTCGGGAAGTCCTTGTAGAACGTCGGCGCCTCGGTGCGGTCCTCGACCAGCCGCTCATAGAGTTCCAGCACCACCGCGCCTGCATCCCAGTGCGTCAGGTACGGAATGGCCGCGGCGTCACACAGTTTGCGCAACCGTGGCAGTTCGGTGTCCGGTCCGATCTGTTCACCGAGGGCTTCAGACACCGCATCGTGCACGGTTTTGACCGTCCACTGACCGGAGATGTCGACGGGTTCGAGTCCACCGCCTTCCTGCGGCCGGTAGAACACCTGGGCACCGTTGGCGGCCTCGGCGGCGTTCTGGATGAGCTGCCGGCAGCCGTCGATCCAGACGTTGTAGTCGGCATGCGCCTGATACGCCTCCAGCAGAGTGAATTCGGGATTGTGGCTGAAGTCGACGCCTTCGTTGCGGAACGCCCTGCCCAGCTCGAAAACCCGCTCGACACCGCCCACGCAGAGCCGCTTGAGGTACAGCTCAGGAGCGATCCGCAGGTAGAGGTCCAGATCGTAGGCGTTGATGTGGGTGAGGAACGGCCGGGCGTTCGCGCCGCCGTGGATCTGTTGCAGGATCGGCGTCTCGACCTCCAGGAACCCCTTGCCCACCAACGTTTCCCGAATCGAATGCAGCACGCCGCTACGCGCGCGGATGAGGTCGCGAGCCTCGGTGTTGATCGCCAGGTCGACGTAGCGGGCACGCACACGGGCTTCCTGGTCGGTCAACCCCTTCCACTTGTCCGGCAGTGGACGCAGACATTTGCCGATCATCCGCCAGTCACGGACCAGAAGTGAGCGGGTGCCCTTCTTGCTGTAGCCCATCGTGCCCGACACCTCGATGAGGTCGCCGAGATCGATGGCGTGCGTGAAGTCAGCCGTCGTCGCCGATTCGAGCAGCGAGTTGTCCAGCAGCAGCTGGACTTCGCCGGACCAGTCGCGCAGCTGGGCGAACAGAACGCCGCCGTAGTCGCGGCTGCGCAGCACCCGCCCCGCCACCGTGACCGAAACGTCGTCGCCGGCCTCGATCGCCTCGGCGATGGTGTGCGATGGTGGCGTACCGACGGGATAGGCATCGATTCCGTTGTCCTGCAGCGCCTTCAGCTTGGCCATGCGCACTCGCACCTGTTCAGGCAGCCGCGGCTCATCGGCGTCGGGCAGATCGGCCGCCAGCCCGCTGAGATCGGGGGCCGTACCGTCGTGGTGCAACAGTCCGGTCGCCATCAGATCCTGCGGCACCGCCGTGTGGTGTCCGGTGTGCGGCTGTTCGTGACGCCGCGAAAAGGGCAGCACCAGAAATCCTTCGGCGATCACCGACGCCACCCCGACCCGGGGCACCAGTCGGGCGTCGTCGTAGCAGGCGTAACGCGGCACCCAGTCCGGTTGGTATTTCATGTTCGAGCGGTACAGCGTCTCGAGCTGCCACCATCGGGAGAAGAACACGAGCAGGCTGCGCCACAGCCGCGCGACCGGGCCCGCCCCGAGCTGAGCGCCCTGTTCGAACGCCGATCGGAACATGGCGAAGTTCAACGAGATCCGTGTGATGCCGATGTCTTCGGCCTGCATGCACAGTTCGCTGACCATCAGCTCGATGGTGCCGTTGGGGGAGTGGGGTGCGCGCCGCATCAAGTCCAGCGAGACGCCGTTGGTGCCCCAGGGCACCAGTGACAGCATGGCGACGACTTCGTCTGTCCCGCCCGCGTTCTGGACCGCCTCCACAAGGAGGCAGTCGCCGTCGGCCGGGTCGCCGAGCCGGCCGAGTGCCATCGAGAAGCCGCGTTCGTCCTCGGTGTCGCGCCAGGCCTCGGCGCGGGCGATGACGTCGGCCATCTCCTCGGCGCCCAGGTCGCGGTGCCTGCGGATGCGCACGCTCACGCCCGCACGCCGCGCCCGGGTGACGGCCTGTCGGACCGCGCGCATATCCGGCCCGGACAGTCGGAAACTGTCGGGATACAGAATGGCCTCGTCGCCGAGTTGCAGGGCGTTGAGCCCGGCCTCGCGGAACGCCTCGGCGCCCGCCGAACTCGCGCCCATCACCCCGGGGGCCCAGCCGTAGGTCTGACACAACGCGAACCACGCCTCGATCGCCGCCGGCCACGCCTTGGGATCGCCGACCGGATCCCCGCTCGCCAGGCACACACCGACTTCCACGCGGTAGGTGATGGCGGCCCGCCCGTTGGGCGCGAACACCACCGCCTTGTCGCGGCGCGTCGCGAAGTACCCGAGCGAGTCGTTCTTGCCGAACAACTCCAGCAGCCCGCGCAGCGCGGATTCGTCCTCACCGGTCAGCGCGTTCTCGGCGCGCTGGGACTGGAACAACACGATCGCCGCGACCATCAGAGCCAGTGCGCCGAAAAGGCCGAGCACAGCGTTGATCAGGACGTGCGGATGACCGGTGAAGTTCGAGGAGTCGGCGCCCGCGAACGCGCTGACCCGGTTCAGCGCATACCAGAACCGGTCGTCACTGGTCAGCGTGCCCGGGAACAGTTCGAGCAGGCCCCATCCGATCAGGGTGCCGATCGCCATCCCCGCGACCAGCACGACCGCTGCCTTCAGCAGGGCACCGCGGCGCACCTTCGCCCAGAACTCGCCACGAGCCAGCAGCAGGAACAGGATCGCGGCGACGTGGAAGGCCAGCCCGATGACTTCGCCGATCTCCTCGACCACCGACTCGTCGCCGGACACCAGATCCGCGATGTTGAAGACGATCGCACCCACCATGTAGGCGACCAGGATCAACCAGGCTATCCGCTTGCGCGCCGCCAGCGCCGCGGCCAGCAGCGCCAGCACGAACGCCCAGGCGAAGCTGGTGTCGGGGAAGTTGAAGATGTAGTCATTGACGAACTCGCGCGGAACCCGGATAACCGACCGCACGAACGGCGAGACGCTCGCCAACAACGAGAGCGTGGCGATGATGCCTACCGTCCAGCCCGCCGCCGCGGGCACCCACCAGTACCTCGACCTGCGGCGGGTAACGGGCAGGCTAGCGACGGTCATAGGCCGCGACATTATTCGGTTGGGACCCCAAATGGGTGGCGACTCACGACCAGACGGGTCCGGTGAATTTCTCGCCGGGGCCTTGCCCTGGCTCGTCGGGCGATGCGCTGGCCTCACGGAAGGCCAGCTGCAGCGTCTTCAGGCCGTCACGCACCGGTCCGGCATGGGGTCCGAGATACTCCGCGGACGCGGTGACCAACCCGGCCAGCGCGGTGATCAACCGGCGGGCCTCGTCGAGATCGCGGTACGGGCTCTGTTCGGGGTTGTCGGACGACAGCCCGAGCTTCTCGGCGGCGGCGCTCATCAGCATCACGGCCGACCGGGTGATCACCTCGACGGCGGGGATCTCCGCGAGTTCACGAACGGCGGTGCCGTTCAGATCACCTGAGCCGGCCGGGTCAGCTGAGTTCGGGTCATCGGTCATGCCTGCTAGACTGGCATGCGCGACCGTCCCGGCAAACGCCAGGGACAGCAAGTGGAGTCCCCCTCCCACCGCTGGCCATACCGGCTCAGCGGTCCGGTCACAGGCAACAGATTGCCTGTCCTGGTCGGCTGTGGGCCCTGCTTTGAGCAGGGCTTTTCTGTTCGTTGAGCAGAGCTGACGGAGTGGGCTCCTAGAGGACAACATAGGAGGCCCCATCAGCACTGAGACCCGCGTCAACGAGCGCATCCGCGTACCTGAAGTCCGCCTGATCGGACCGGGCGGTGAACAGGTAGGCATCGTGCGCATCGAAGATGCCCTCCGCGTCGCCGCGGATGCCGATCTCGATCTCGTCGAAGTAGCACCGGATGCCAAACCCCCGGTCTGCAAGATCATGGACTACGGAAAGTTCAAATACGAGACGGCTCAGAAGGCGCGCGAGTCTCGCAAGAACCAGCAGCAGACCGTCGTCAAGGAACAGAAGCTCCGTCCCAAGATCGACCCGCACGACTACGAGACCAAAAAGGGTCACGTGATCCGCTTCCTCGAGGCCGGGTCCAAGGTCAAGGTGACGATCATGTTCCGCGGCCGCGAACAGTCGCGACCCGAATTGGGCTTCCGTCTCCTGCAGCGGCTGGGCGCCGACGTCGCCGACTACGGCTTCGTCGAGACCTCGGCCAAGCAGGACGGCCGCAACATGACGATGGTGCTGGCCCCGCACCGCGGCGCGAAGACTCGCGCCAAGGCGGCGCAACAGGCCGAAGGCTCCGCAGAGCCGGCCGCAGCACCCGACCGAAACAGTTAGAACAACAGAGCAGAGGACCTATGCCCAAGGCGAAGACCCACAGCGGCGCTTCCAAGCGGTTCCGTCGCACCGGGACCGGCAAGATCGTGCGCCAGAAGGCCAACCGCCGCCACTTGCTCGAGCACAAGCCGAGCAAGCGCACCCGGCGACTCGCCGGCCGCACCGAGGTGTCGGCCGCCGACAACGCCCGCATCAAGAAGATGCTCAACGGCTGACCGACGAACACGTACGACCTGAACGAAGGACATTCCCATGGCACGCGTCAAGCGCGCAGTCAACGCCCAGAAGAAGCGGCGGACAATCCTCAAGGCCTCCAAGGGTTACCGGGGGCAGCGGTCGCGGCTGTACCGCAAGGCCAAAGAGCAGCAGCTGCATTCGCTCAACTACGCCTATCGTGACCGGCGCGCCCGCAAGGGCGAGTTCCGCAAGCTGTGGATCTCGCGTATCAATGCCGCGGCCCGCGCCAACGACATCACCTACAACCGGCTGATCCAGGGGCTGAAGGCCGCTGGCGTCGAGGTGGACCGCAAGAACCTCGCCGAGATCGCCGTCAGCGATCCCGCGGCGTTCACCGCGTTGGTCGAGGTCGCCAAGGGCGCACTGCCCGAGGACGTGAACGCGCCGTCGGGCGAGGCTGCCTGACGCTCACCGAACGCTCCGCCCGGGTGGTCGCAGCGGTCAAGCTGCACCGCCACGTCGGGCGACGCCGCGCCGCACGCTTCCTCGCCGAGGGTCCCAACCTCGTCGAGGCGGCGTTGCGGCGCGGACTCGTTTCCGAGGTGTTCGCCACCGAGGACGCCGCACACCGATTCGGTGCGATGCTGGCCGATGTCCCGGTGCACCTGGTGACAGAACGCGCCGCCAAAGCGTTGTCGGAGACGGTGACTCCGGTCGGCCTGGTCGCCGTGTGCGCGACACCGGAGACGTCGCTGGGCGAGGTCTTGGCCGCCTCGCCGCGGCTGGTTGCCGTCGCGGTCGAGATCTCCGAACCGGGCAACGCGGGCACCCTGATTCGGATCGCCGACGCGATGCGGGCGGACGCCGTCGTGTTCGCCGGGCACAGCGTGGACCCCTACAACGGCAAGTGCCTGCGCGCGTCCGCGGGCAGCATTTTCTCGATTCCCGTTGTCACCGAGGACGATCCCGGTTCGGCGGTGTCGGAGCTCGCCGGCACCGGCCTGCAGGTGTTGGCGACGACCATCGACGGCGAGATGTCATTGGACAGTCCCGCTCTGGAGGCCGCACTGGTCGAGCCGACGGCGTGGTTGTTCGGGCCGGAGGCCCACGGTCTGCCCGCAGAACTGGCCGCGTCGGCCACGCATCGCGTTCACATCCCGATGCCGGGGGCCGCCGAGAGCCTCAATGTGGCTGCGGCCGCGGCGATCTGCCTGTACCAGAGCGCACGCGCGCACCGCCGCTCCTAGCTCAACAAGCCTCGCGCCACGTGGGTGATCTGCACCTCGTTACTGCCGGCGTAGATCATCAACGACTTGGCGTCGCGCGCAAGCTGTTCGACGCGGTACTCGGTCATGTAGCCGTTGCCGCCGAACAGCTGCACCGCTTCCATCGCGACGTCGGTGGCGGCCTGTGAGCAGTACCACTTGATCGCCGATGCCTCCGGCAGTGAGATCGACACACCGGCCTGCGCCGCTTCGATCACGCGAAACAGGATGTTGCGCACGTTCATCCGCGCCACTTCCATGTTCGCGAGCTTGAGCTGGATCAGCTGGAACTGGCCGATCTCCTGACCCCACAGCGTGCGACTCTTGGCGTAGTCGACGCACAACCGCAGGCATTCCTCGATCACGCCCAGCGACATCGCGGCGACGCCGATGCGTTCGGCGCTGAAGCTCGACCGTGCGCTGGCGCGCCCGTCACCGGCGGAGTTGTCCTCGGTTTCGCCGAGCAACCGGTCCCGGCCCAACCGCACGTTGCTGAAGAACAGCTCGCCGGTGCGCGAGCTGTGAATTCCCATCTTGCGGAATGGCTTCGACTGCACGAAACCTTCCATGCCGCGGTCGAGCACGAAGGTGAGCACCTTGCGGTCGCGCTTGTCGATGCTGGGGTCGCCCTCGTCGAGCTTCGCGTACACCACGACGACGTCGGCGTCGGGGCCGTTGGTGATGAAGGTCTTCTGGCCGTTGAGGATGTAGTCGTCGCCATCACGGACGACGTAGGACTTCATGCCGCCGAAGGCATCAGAGCCCGAGTCGGGCTCGGTGATCGCCCATGCGCCGACCTTGTCGTAGGTGACCAGATCGGGCAGCCAGCGTTCCTGCTGGGCCAGCGTGCCGCGGCTCATGATCGTCGGCACCGTCAGCCCGAGGCTGACCCCCATGCCCGTGACGACGCCCATCGACACCCGGCACAGCTCGCTGACCACGACGAACCCCATGCCGCCGGAACCCTCGCCGAACATGCCGCCGCCCGAGGACTTCTCCGACGAACCGCCGCCGTCGCGCAGCCGGGCCAGGCGCTTGTTCAGCGACTCGCGCGCCATGTCGGCGATGCCGAACGTGGCGAACAGCTTGCGGACGATGGGGTAGGGCTCCATCTCGCCGCTTTCCAGCGCATCGACGTGCGGGCGGATTTCCTTGTCGACGAACTCGCGGACGGCATCGCGCACGGCGAGATCGACATCAGACCATTCGAGCATGCCCTCTAGGCTGCCTTATGGCGTCCGCGGGCCGGACGCAGCCCCGCCAAAGAGAACGTGGTGTGCACCAGCGACCCGGCCCGATCGAGCAGCGACTTGCGCGGCGGGACGTAGTGCATCGGCAGCCCGCGCCGATCACTCGGCGGTGCCATGAACGCAGGTGCTTCGACCAGTGGAGCGTCGGAGGGAAGCCGGCCCTGGGCCCGCCGATAGGCAGTCAAAGCCCTTGGATGCAAACGGATTTCGTCGGGCACCGCCACGAACGCGAACTCCACCAGCTTGCCGAACAGGCGAAGAAGCACCTCGTCGCCGGGCGTCCATCGCATGTTGGCCTTCTCCCGAAGGGCGTCGTCGAACACGCCCGCCGCGATCCAGCGCTGCGCGCCGACCATCGGCTTGAAGAGCTGATCCCACAGCCCGGTGGGCATCAACACGAACCAGGGCTTGGGAATACGGATCGAGAAGATGTCGAGGGTGGCGCGATTGATCTCGAGTTCCTCGCGGCACTTGCGGTCCCAGTACACGCAGAACTCTTCCCAGCTTTCCGGCACCGGCCGCATGCTCATGCCGTACATCCGGTACCACTGCACGTGCTCGTCGAACAGCTGCCGTTTCTCGGCCTCGGTCAGGCCGCCGCAGAAGTACTCGGCCGTCTTGATGATCAGCATGAAGAAGGTGGCGTGCGCCCAATAGAAGGTCTCGGGGTTCAGTGCGTGGTAGCGCCGGCCCTCGGTGTCCACACCCTTGATCGTGGTGTGGTAGCTCTTGATCTGCTCGCCGGTCTGGGAAGCGCGTTCGCCGTCGTAGACCACACCCATGATCGGATACACCGAGCGGGCGACGCGCTGCAGCGGTTCGCGCAGCAGGATCGAATGGTCCTCGACGCCCGCGCCCAGTTCCGGATACATGTTCTGGACGGCGCCGATCCACACACCCAGCAATCCCGTGCGGAGGTCGCCGAAGTACTTCCACGTCAACGAGTCGGGACCTAAGGGGTTGGCGGTGCTGCTCACAGTCATCTGATTCCTCGCTGAATCGACGTCGAACTCCACGATAATGTTGACAACCAACGTTGTCTACGATTTGCGGGGCGCGTCGCCGGACAACGTTATGCAGCGGCTACTGCCTCGCCACAAACCCGTGACCAGCTGCTTCAGCGGCTCCGGTTTCGTCATCCGGACGACCGCTTCGCTTGAGGAGATTGCTCGGCGTCGAGCGGCCCGCATAGGCTGGCGGGCGTGGATGTCGAGCCGTTCGAGCGGTCGACCGGGCCCCTGGGCTGGCTGAAGAACACCAATCGCAACGAGAACATCATCGCGTTCCTGCGACGTACGCGGCGCGCGTTGCCCGGTGATCCGGAGTTCGGGGATCCCCTGTCGGCCGACGGGGTGGGCGGGCCGCGCGCTGCCGCCCGCGCCGCCGATCGGCTGCTCCAGCACAACGTCGCCACCCGCGAGGTGAGCCTCGGCGCGCTGCAAGTGTGGCAGGCCCTCACCGAGCGGGTGTCCGGGAAACCGGCCAACCGCGAGGCGACGCTTGTCTTCACCGATCTCGTCGGCTTCTCGACGTGGTCGCTCGACGCCGGCGACGAGGCCACGCTGCGGCTGCTGCGCCGCGTGTCCCAGGTGGCCGAGCCGCCCCTGTTGGAGGCCGGCGGGCAGATCGTCAAGCGCATGGGAGACGGCCTCATGGCGGTCTTCTTCGACCCGACGACGGCGGTGCGGGCCGCGATCGCCGCGCGCGACGGGGTGAAAAGCATTGACGTCGACGGGTTCACGCCGCGGATGCGGGTCGGTGTGCATACCGGCCATCCCCAGCGCATCGGGTCGGACTGGGTCGGAGTCGACGTCAACATCGCGGCCCGCGTGATGGACCGCGCGACCCGCGGAGAGCTGGTGGTGTCGCAGACCACATTGGACCGCATCCCCGCCGAGGAGTTCGATTCGCTCGAAGTCGAGGCCAAGCGCCTCCGTCGGCAACTCTTCGCCTCGAAACATGACGGTGTCCCGGCCGATCTCGTCATGTATCGACTGAAGACTCTCAGGCACCCGCCGGAGGCTGGCGACGATGAGGACCAGCCCGCGACGGAATAGCGGGCTGCGGTGCCTACGCCGGCCTCGGCATGCGTTCGAGGGCCATCGGCGCATCACCTATGATCGCCGGGTGGCTGATCGGCCCGCAGACCTGTCCGAAGAAGCGCTGACCGAGGCTGTCAGCGCTGCTCGGCGTGCGTTCGACGCGGCCGCCGACCTCGATGAGCTCGCGCGGGCCAAAACCGAGCATCTCGGCGACCGGTCTCCGATCGCGTTGGCGCGCCAGTCGCTTGGGTCACTGGCCAAGGCCGATCGGGCCGACGCGGGGAAACGGGTCAACGTCGCCCGCACCCAGGCGCAGAGCGCGTACGACGAGCGGCTGGCGGCGCTGCGGGCAGAGCGCGACGCCGCGGTGCTGGTGGCCGAGCGTATCGATGTGACGCTGCCCTCGACCCGGCAACCGGTCGGCGCCCGCCACCCGATCACGATTCTGGGCGAGCGCATCGCCGACACGTTCGTCGCGATGGGATGGGAACTCGCCGAGGGGCCCGAGGTCGAAACCGAGCAGTTCAACTTCGATGCGCTGAACTTCGCTCCCGACCATCCGGCGCGCAGCGAGCAGGACACCTTCCACATCGCGCCCGAGGGGTCGCGGCAGGTGTTGCGCACGCACACCTCGCCGGTGCAGATCCGCACCCTTCTGGAACGCGAGCCGCCGGTCTACATCGTCTCGATCGGCCGCACGTTTCGCACCGACGAACTCGACGCCACCCACACTCCGGTCTTCCATCAGGTCGAAGGCCTCGCGGTGGACAAAGGACTGACGATGGCCCATCTGCGCGGCACGCTGGATGCGTTCGCCCGCTCCGAGTTCGGTCCGCAGGCGCGCACACGGTTCCGTCCGCACTTCTTTCCGTTCACGGAACCGTCGGCCGAGGTCGATATCTGGTTCGAGAACAAGAAGGGCGGAGCCGGCTGGGTCGAGTGGGGCGGCTGCGGCATGGTCAATCCGAACGTGCTGCGCGCCTGCGGGATCGACCCTGATGCCTACTCCGGCTTCGCTTTCGGTATGGGCCTGGAACGAACCCTGCAGTTCCGCAACGGAATTCCAGACATGCGCGACATGGTCGAAGGTGACGTGCGGTTCTCCCTGCCGTTCGGGGTAGGGGCCTGATGCGGCTGCCGTACAGCTGGCTGCGCGACGTTGTGCGGGCCGGCGCGCCGGGTTGGGACGTGAGCGCCGCCGACCTCGAAGAGACGTTGATCCGCATCGGCCATGAGGTCGAGGAGGTCATCCCGGTCGGCCCCGTCACGGGCCCACTGACAGTGGGACGGGTGGCCGCCATCGAGGAGCTCACCGAATTCAAGAAGCCCATCCGCGCCGTCAAGGTCGACGTCGGAGAAGACGAGCCACGTGACATCGTCTGCGGCGCAACAAACTTCGCCGTCGGCGATCTGGTCGTGGTGGCACTGCCCGGTACGGTGCTGCCCGGCGACTTCACCATCGCCAGCCGCAAGACCTACGGCCGGATCTCCGACGGGATGATCTGCTCGACGGCCGAACTGAACCTGGGCACCGACCATTCGGGCATTCTCGTGCTGCCGGCCGGCACCGCCGAACCGGGCCACCCCGCCGCCGATCTCCTCGGCCTCAACGACGTCGTCTTTCACCTGGCCATCACACCGGACCGCGGCTACTGCCTGTCGGTGCGCGGGCTGGCCCGCGAGGTCGCCACCGCCTACGACCTCGATTACGTCGACCCCGCCGCCGTCGCCCCGTTACCGGCCGACGGCGAGGCGCTGCCCGTGTCGATCGACCCGGGCACCGGTGTCCAGCGGTTCGGACTGCGCCCCGTGACCGGTATCGATGCCGGCGCCGTCTCGCCGTGGTGGCTGCAGCGACGGCTTTTGTTGTCCGGCATCCGGGCCATCTCTCCCGCGGTGGACGTCACCAACTACGTGATGCTCGAGCTCGGCCACCCGATGCACGCCCACGACCGCAGCCTGATCAGCGGCGGATTCCGTGTGCGCTTCGCCGAACCGGGGGAGACCGTGGTCACCCTCGACGATGTCGAACGCCGCCTCGACACGGCCGATGTGCTGATCGTCGACGACGAAGCGACCGCCGCGATCGGCGGCGTGATGGGTGCGGGCACCACGGAGGTGCGCGAGACGACCACCGACGTACTGCTCGAGGCCGCCGTGTGGGACCCGGCCGCCGTCTCGCGCACGCAGCGACGGCTGCGGCTGTACAGCGAGGCGGGTCGGCGCTACGAACGCAGCGTCGATCCGGCGATTTCGGTCGCCGCGTTGGACCGCTGCGCCGCGCTGCTCGCCGAGATCACCAACGGCACGGTCGAACCCACGCTGACCGATTGGCGCGGCGAGCCACCCCGAGACGACTGGTCGCAACCGCCGATCGCCATGGCGGCCGACCTGCCCGACCGCACCGCCGGTGTCGAGTACGCACCGGGCACCGCAGAGCGGCGGCTCACCCAGATCGGCGCACGGGTCGTCGCCGCCGAGGGCACGCTCACCGTCACGCCGCCGAGTTGGCGGCCCGATCTGCGTCAACCTGCCGACCTCGTCGAAGAGGTGCTGCGTCTCGAGGATCTGGAGACCATTCCGTCGGTGTTGCCGCTGGCTCCGGCCGGCCGCGGGCTGACCCCGGTGCAGAGGCGACGGCGTGCGATGGGAAAGTCGTTGGGACTCAACGGGTATGTGGAGATCCTGCCCACCCCGTTTCTGCCCGCGGGCGTGTTCGACCAGTGGGGTCTGCCCGCCGACGACACCCGCCGGATCACGACCGACGTGCTCAACCCGCTGGATTCCGACCGCCCGCAGTTGGCCACCACCCTGCTGCCAGGACTACTGGAGGCACTGAGCCGCAACGTGTCTCGCGGAACCGTGGACGTCGGTTTGTTCGCGATCCAGCAGGTCGTCCAACCGACGCCGGACACCAGTTCCCTCGAACGGATACCGACCGACCGGCGGCCAAGCGACGACGAGATCGCCGCGCTGAACGCGTCGCTGCCGCGACAGCCCCAGCACGTCGCCCTGGTGGTGGCCGGGTTGCGCGAGCCTGCGGGCCCATGGGGTCCGGGTCGCGCGGTGCAGCCCCCCGACGTGTTCGAGGCAGTGCAGGTGATCGCTCGCGCCGCCGGTGTCGAGCTGAGCCTGCGCGCCACTCAGCGCCTGCCGTGGCATCCGGGCCGCTGCGCCGAAGTGGTGCTGGGCGACCGGCAGAGCGGGACCGTCGTCGGCTTCGCCGGTGAACTGCACCCGGCGGTTGTGGAGCGGTCGGGTCTGCCCAAGCGCACCTGTGCCCTCGAACTGGATCTGGACGCCATACCCATTGTCGAGCGACTTCCGGCTCCGAGGGTGTCGCCGTTTCCCGCCGTTTTCCAGGACATCAGCCTGGTCGTCGACGAGGATGTCGCCGCGGCCGCCGTGGTCGAGGCGGTGCGGGCCGGCGCGGGGCCGCTGCTCGAGGACGTGCGGTTGTTCGACGTCTACACCGGTCCGCAGGTCGGCGAGGGCCGCAAATCGCTGGCGTTCGCACTGCGGTTCCGTGCCGCCGATCGCACGCTCACCGAGGACGAAGCCAGCGCGGCGCGCGAAGCGGCCGTGCAGGCCGCCACGGAGCGGGTCGGCGCCGAACAACGCCGCTGATAGTAATGAATTTGCATAGGTATGCATAAACATGCAGAATTGCCTGCATGGTTTCAGTTGCGGTAGCGGGCGCCAGCGGATACGCCGGCGGTGAGATCCTACGCCTGCTTCTCGGACATCCCGCCTACGCCGACGGCCGGCTGACGATCGGTGCGCTGACCGCAGCGGCGAGTGCGGGCACCTCGCTGGCCGAGCATCACCCGCACCTGTTGCCGCTGGCCGACCGCGTGCTGGAGGCCACCGACGAAGAGGCGCTGCGGGGACACGACGTGGTGTTCCTGGGGCTGCCGCACGGGCACTCCGCTCAGCTGGCCGAACAACTCGGCGACGACACGCTGATCGTGGACTGCGGCGCCGACTTCCGGCTCACCGACGCCGCCGCCTGGGAGCGGTTCTACGGCTCCGAGCACGCCGGTACCTGGCCCTACGGGCTACCGGAGCTTCCGGGTGCGCGCGACCGGCTGCGCGGTGCGAAGCGGATCGCCGTGCCCGGGTGCTATCCGACCGCGGCCCTGCTCGCGCTGTGGCCCGCGGTGGCAGAGGACCTCATCGAGCCGGCCGTGACCGTGGTGTCGGTCAGCGGCGCGTCGGGGGCGGGCCGGGCCGCCAAACCCGATCTGCTGGGCGCCGAGGTGATCGGCTCGGCACGCGCGTACAACATCGGCGGTAAGCACCGGCACACACCGGAGATCGCCCAGGGGCTGCGCGCGGTCGGCCACAAGGACGTGACCGTGTCGTTCACGCCGGTGCTCATACCGACCTCTCGCGGCATCCTGGCCACCTGCACCGCACGCACCGACGCCTCGCTTCCTGAGATCCGCGCCGCCTACGAAAAGGCCTACGACGCCGAGCCGTTCGTCCATGTGCTTCCCGAAGGGCAACTGCCGAAGACGGGTTCGGTGCTGGGCAGCAACGCCGCCCAGCTGGCCGTCGCCCTGGACGAGGATGCGAAGACGTTGATCGCCGTCGCCGCGATCGACAACCTCGTCAAGGGCACCGGCGGCGCCGCGGTGCAGTCGATGAACCTGGCGCTGGGCTGGCCCGAGACCGAGGGGCTTTCGATCGTGGGCATGGCACCATGACTTCCGGAACCCGGCTGCTTCGCACCCAGGGCGTCACGGCCCCGGAAGGCTTCCGCGCGACCGGAATCGCCGCAGGCATCAAAGCATCCGGCGCACTGGACCTGGCGTTGGTGTTCAACGAGGGTCCCGACTACGCCGCTGCGGGGGTGTTCACCCGCAACCAGGTCAAGGCCGCGCCGGTGCTGTGGAGCCGCCAAGTGCTCACCACCGGCCGCCTGCGCGCGGTGATCCTGAACTCCGGCGGCGCCAACGCCTGCACCGGGCCGCAGGGCTTCCAGGACACCCACGCCACCGCTGAGGCGGTCGCGGGGGCGTTGAGCGACTGGGGCACCGAAACCGGCGCGATCGAGGTCGCGGTCTGTTCGACCGGGCTGATCGGCGACCGGCTGCCGATGGACAAAGTGCTCCCCGGCGTCACCGAGATCGTGCACGAACTGTCGGGTGGACTCCACGGCGGCGAAGAGGCCGCGCGGGCCATCATGACCACCGACACCGTGCCCAAGCAGGTCGCGCTGCACCACGCCGACAACTGGACCGTCGGCGGCATGGCCAAGGGCGCAGGCATGATCGCCCCGTCGCTGGCGACGATGCTGTGCGTGCTCACCACCGACGCCGTCGCCGATTCCGCCGCACTCGACGAGGCGCTGCGCAAGGCCACCTCGCTGACCTTCGACCGTCTCGACGTCGACGGCAGCTGTTCGACGAACGACTCGGTATTGCTTCTGTCGTCCGGCGCCAGCGCGGTCAAGCCCAGCCAGAGCGAACTCGACGAGGCGATCCTGAGGGTGTGCGACGACCTGTGCCATCAGCTGCAGGCCGACGCCGAGGGTGTGACGAAACGGATCGTCATCACGGTGGCCGGTGCGGCTTCCGAGGACGACGCACTGCTCGGCGCCCGCATCGTCGCGCGGGACAGCCTGGTCAAGACCGCGCTGTTCGGCTCGGACCCGAACTGGGGCCGGGTGCTGGCAGCCATCGGCATGGCGCCGTTCAAGGTGGATCCGGAGCGGGTCACCGTGTCCTTCAACGGGTTTGCGGTCTGGCGAGACGGGGCGCCGCAGCCGGGTTCACGCGACGTGGATCTCTCCGGTGCCGACATCACCGTCACCATCGACCTCGGCGACGGGTCGGCGCAGGCCTCCGTCCGCACCACCGACCTGTCGCACGGTTACGTCGAAGAGAACTCGGCGTACAGCTCATGAGCGTTGAAACCCCGGTCAAGGCAAAGGTTCTGGCCGAAGCACTGGAGTGGCTCAAACAGCTGCACGGCAAGACCGTCGTGATCAAGTACGGCGGCAACGCGATGACCGACGACGTGCTCAAGGCCGCGTTCGCTGCCGACATGGTCTTCCTGCGTAACTGCGGCGTCCATCCCGTCGTGGTACACGGCGGCGGCCCGCAGATCAGCGCGATGCTCAAACGCCTCGGCATTCAAGGCGATTTCAAGGGCGGATTCCGGGTCACCACACCCGAGGTGCTGGACGTGGCGCGCATGGTGCTTTTCGGTCAGGTCGGCCGGGAACTGGTCGGGCTGATCAACGCCCACGGCCCGTACGCGGTCGGGGTCACCGGCGAGGATGCCCAGTTGTTCACCGCGGTGCGGCGCAGCGTGACCGTCGACGGTGTGGCCACTGACATCGGCCTGGTCGGCGACGTCGAGAGGGTCAACGCCGAATCGTTGCTGGACCTCATTGCCGCCGGCCGGATTCCGGTGGTGTCGACCATCGCTCCCGACATCGGCGGGGTGGTGCACAACATCAACGCCGACACGGCGGCCGCCGCGCTGGCCGAGGCGTTGGGCGCCGAGAAGCTGCTGATGCTCACCGATGTCGAGGGCCTGTATACGAATTGGCCCGACCGCGGCTCGCTGGTCAGCGAAATCGACTCCGCCGCACTGACGCAAATGCTGCCGACACTGGAGGCCGGGATGGTGCCCAAAATCGAGGCGTGCCTGCGCGCGGTCGCCGGCGGTGTGCCGAGCGCACATGTCATCGACGGTCGCGTCGAGCACTGCGTGCTGGTCGAACTGCTCACCGACGAGGGGACGGGGACGAAAGTGGTGCGGTCATGACCCTGCTGGAGCGGTGGCAGACCGTGATGATGAACAACTACGGCACCCCGCCGCTGGCGTTGTCCAGCGGTGACGGCGCGGTGGTGACCGACGTCGACGGCAAGACCTATGTCGATCTGCTCGGCGGCATCGCGGTCAACATCCTGGGCCACCGCCATCCCGCGGTCATCGATGCCGTCACTGCTCAGCTCAACACGCTGGGCCACACGTCGAACCTGTATGCGACCGAACCCGGTGTCGCGCTGGCCGAAGCGCTGGTCGGGCTGCTCGGAGGGGGCCCGGCGGCGCCGGCCAGGGTGTTCTTCTGCAACTCCGGCACCGAAGCCAACGAGGTCGCTTTCAAGATCACACGACTCACTGGACGCACGAAACTGGTTGCGGCGCAGGGCGCCTTCCACGGTCGCACCATGGGCTCTCTTGCGCTCACCGGTCAGCCGTCCAAGCAGGCGCCGTTCGCGCCGCTGCCGGGTGAGGTGACCCATGTGCCCTACGGCGACATCGATGCGCTGCGAGCCGCCGTCGACGACGAAACCGCCGCGGTGTTTCTCGAGCCGATCATGGGCGAAGGCGGGGTCGTGGTTCCGCCCGCCGGCTACCTCGTCGCCGCCCGCGAGATCACCGCGCAGCACAACGCGCTGCTGGTTCTCGACGAGGTGCAGACCGGAATGGGCCGCACCGGAGCGTTTTTCGCGCATCAGCACGACGGGATCACTCCGGATGTCGTAACCCTGGCCAAGGGCCTCGGCGGCGGGTTGCCGATCGGCGCATGCATCGCGACGGGCGCCACCGCGGAGCTGCTGACGCCCGGATTGCACGGCAGCACGTTCGGCGGCAACCCTGTCTGCACCGCCGCCGCGCTCGCGGTGCTGCGGGTGCTGGCCGACGACGATCTGATCAGCCGCGCCGACGTGCTCGGCAAAACGCTGTCGACGGGCATCGAGGCCACCGGGCATCCGTTGATCGACCACGTCCGCGGCCGCGGCCTGCTGCTCGGTGTCGCGCTGACCGCCGAAGCCGCCAAAGCCGTCGAGACCGCGGCCCGCGACGCCGGCTTCCTCGTCAACGCCGCGGCTCCCGACGTGGTCCGGCTGGCCCCGCCGCTGGTGATCAGCGAGGCTCAGGTCGACGACTTCCTCGCCGCGCTTCCCGCCGTCCTCGACACCGGCTCTGAAAAGGGCGCAACCTCATGACCGCAACCATCCGGCACTTCCTGCGTGACGACGATCTGAGCCCCGCCGAGCAGGCCGAGGTGCTCGCTTTGGCAGCCGAATTGAAAGCTCAGCCGTTCAGCCGTCGGCCTCTGGAGGGTCCGAGCGGCGTAGCGGTGATCTTCGACAAGAACTCCACGCGGACCCGGTTCTCGTTCGAGTTGGGCGTTGCCCAACTCGGTGGCCACGCCGTCGTGGTCGACGGCCGCAGCACTCAGCTGGGTCGAGACGAGACGCTGGAGGACACCGGCCGGGTGCTGTCGCGCTACGTCAAGGCGATCGTGTGGCGCACCTTCGCACAAGACCGGTTGACCGCGATGGCCGCGGGTGCGAGTGTGCCGATCGTCAACGCGCTGTCCGACGAGTTCCACCCGTGCCAGGTGCTGGCCGATCTGCAGACGCTCGCCGAGCGCAAGGGCAGGCTGGCGGGCTTGCGGATGACCTACCTCGGCGACGGCGCCAACAACATGGCGCACTCGCTCATGCTGGGCGGCGTCACGGCGGGCGTGGATGTGACGATCGCGGCACCGGACGGCTTCCAACCGCATCCGGACTTCGTCGACGCCGCACAGAAACGGGCTTCGGAGACCGGTGCGACGGTCACCGTGACCGCCGATGCGAACGCAGCAGCCGACGGTGCCGACGTCCTGGTCACCGACACGTGGACGTCGATGGGTCAGGAGAACGACGGCCTGGACCGGGTGGGGCCGTTCCGGCCCTACCAGGTCAACGAAGCCCTGCTGGGCCGTGCCGACGCCGATGCGGTTGTGCTGCACTGCCTTCCGGCGCACCGTGGTGAAGAGATCACCGACGAGGTGATCGACGGGGCGCAGAGCGCGGTGTGGGATGAAGCCGAGAACCGCCTGCACGCGCAGAAGGCGCTGCTGGTGTGGCTGCTGGAGCGGGCGGGAGTCGGGCAGTGACTTCCGCGGCGACTCGTGCCGGGCGGCAGGCCCGCATCGTAGCGATCCTGTCGTCGCGGTCGGTGCACAGCCAGACCGAGCTGGCCACCCTGCTGGCCGAGGAGGGCATCGAGGTCACGCAGGCCACGCTGTCGCGCGATCTGGAAGAACTCGGCGCGGTGAAACTGCGCGGCGCCGACGGCGGCGTCGGCGTGTACATCGTCCCCGAGGATGGCAGCCCGGTGCGCGGCGTTTCCGGTGGCACCGAACGGATGTCGCGGCTGCTGGCCGAGCTGCTCGTGTCGACCGACTCCAGCGGCAACCTGGCCATCCTGCGCACCCCGCCCGGGGCTGCGCACTACCTTGCCAGCGCGATGGACCGCGCGGCGCTTCCGTTCGTCGTCGGTACCGTCGCGGGCGACGACACCATTCTGGTCGTCGCGCGTGAGCCGATGACCGGCGCCGAACTGGCAACAAAACTCGAAAGCATTAGACAAAAGGAGACCTGCTGATGTCCGAACGCGTCATCCTGGCCTATTCCGGTGGCCTGGACACCTCGGTGGCGATCAGCTGGATCGGCAAGGAGACCGGGCGCGAGGTCGTCGCTGTGGCGATCGATCTCGGCCAGGGCGGCGAGGACATGGAGGTGGTGCGCAAGCGCGCCATCGACTGCGGCGCCGTGGAGGCCGTCGTCGTCGACGCCAAAGACGAGTTCGCCGACGAGTACTGCCTGCCCGCGATCCAGTCGAACGCGCTGTATATGGACCGCTATCCACTGGTTTCGGCGTTGAGCCGACCGCTGATCGTCAAGCATCTCGTGGCCGCGGCCCGGGAGCACGGCGGCGGCACTGTCGCGCACGGCTGCACCGGCAAGGGCAACGACCAGGTCCGCTTCGAAGTCGGATTCGCTTCGCTGGCACCGGATCTCAAGGTGCTGGCGCCGGTGCGTGACTACGCGTGGACGCGGGAGAAGGCGATCGCGTTCGCCGAGGAGAATGCGATCCCGATCAACGTCACCAAGCGTTCGCCGTTCTCGATCGATCAGAACGTCTGGGGTCGCGCCGTGGAGACCGGCTTTCTCGAGCATCTGTGGAACGCCCCGACCAAGGACGTCTACGACTACACCGAGGATCCGACGGTCAACTGGAGCACACCCGACGAGGTGATCATCGGTTTCGAGCGTGGCGTGCCGGTGTCGATCGACGGGCGCCCGGTGACGGTGCTGCAGGCGATCGAGGAGTTGAACCGCCGGGCCGGCGAACAGGGTGTCGGCAGGCTTGATGTGGTCGAGGACCGGCTGGTCGGCATCAAGAGCCGCGAGATCTACGAGGCGCCGGGCGCGATGGTGTTGATCACCGCGCACACCGAACTCGAACACGTCACGCTGGAGCGCGAACTCGGCCGCTTCAAGCGCCACACCGACCAGAAGTGGGGCGAGCTGGTCTACGACGGGCTCTGGTACTCGCCGCTGAAGACCGCGCTAGAGTCCTTCGTCGCCAAGACCCAGGAGCACGTGACCGGAGAGATCCGGCTGGTGTTGCACGGCGGACACATCGCGGTGAACGGCCGTCGCAGCGCCGAGTCGCTCTACGACTTCAACCTCGCCACCTACGACGAGGGCGATACGTTCGACCAGTCGGCGGCCCGCGGTTTCGTGCAGATCCACGGTCTGTCGTCCAGCATCGCCGCCCGCCGGGACCTCGACACGTGATGCCCTCCGCTCCACTACCGCGAGCGACCGTGTCTGTACGGCGACACGCCGGGTTCGGACGTACAACCGCGGTCACTCGCCGGAAGTGAGGGTCCTCAGATGAGCACGAACGAAGGTTCGCTGTGGGGCGGACGGTTCGCCGACGGACCGTCCGACGCGCTCGCGGCCCTGTCGAAGTCGACCCACTTCGACTGGGTGCTCG
Source organism: Mycolicibacterium flavescens (assembly GCA_900637135.1). Classification (NCBI taxonomy): domain Bacteria; kingdom Bacillati; phylum Actinomycetota; class Actinomycetes; order Mycobacteriales; family Mycobacteriaceae; genus Mycobacterium; species Mycolicibacterium flavescens. The sequence goes on along the minus strand of LR134353.1, from coordinate 2,783,485 downwards.
CTCCTTACGACATCCGGGCGTCGAAGGCGCACGCGCAGGTGCTGCACGGCGCCGGGCTACTGACCGACGATCAGCGCGACGGGCTACTCGCGGGCCTCGACAGCCTGGCCGCCGACGTCGCCGACGGCAGCTTCGAACCCCTGGTCACGGACGAAGACGTGCACGGCGCCCTCGAGCGCGGCCTGATCGATCGGGTCGGCGCGGAACTTGGCGGCCGGTTGCGGGCGGGCCGGTCGCGAAACGACCAGGTGGCCACGCTGTTTCGGATGTGGCTGCGCGACGCGATCAGGCGCGTCGCCGACGGGGCTCTGCAGGTCGTCGACGCGTTGGCGACCCAGGCGGCCGCCCACCCGACCGCGATCATGCCGGGCAAGACGCATCTGCAGTCCGCACAACCCGTGCTCCTCGCGCATCACCTACTGGCGCATGCGCATCCGTTGCTGCGCGACGTCGACCGCCTGGCCGATTTCGACAAGCGGGCTGCGGTATCGCCCTACGGGTCCGGTGCGCTGGCCGGGTCGTCCCTGGGCTTGAACCCCGACGCGATCGCCGAGGATCTCGGCTTCGACACCGCCGCCGACAATTCGATCGATGCCACCGCGTCGCGCGACTTCGCCGCGGAGGCGGCATTCGTGTTTTCGATGATCGGCGTCGACCTGTCGCGGCTGGCCGAGGACATCATCTTATGGAGCACAACCGAATTCGGCTACGTCACCCTGCACGACGCCTGGTCGACCGGTAGCTCCATCATGCCGCAGAAGAAGAACCCCGACATCGCCGAACTCGCCCGCGGCAAGTCCGGCCGGTTGATCGGCAACCTCACCGGGCTGCTGGCGACGCTCAAAGCTCAACCGTTGGCCTACAACCGGGACCTGCAAGAGGACAAGGAACCGGTGTTCGACTCCGTCGCGCAGCTCGAACTCCTGCTGCCGGCCATGGCGGGGCTGGTGGCGACCTTGCGCTTCGACGTCGACCGGATGACCGAGCTCGCGCCGCTCGGCTATACCCTGGCCACCGACGTCGCCGAATGGCTTGTGCGCAGGGGAGTGCCGTTCCGGGTGGCGCATGAGGCGGCGGGTGCCGCGGTGCGCGCGGCCGAAGCGCGCGGCATCGGGCTGGAAGAACTCGAGGACGCCGAACTCGCCGCAATCCATCCCGAACTCACCCCGCAGGTGCGTGAGGTCCTGACCGTCGACGGATCGGTCGACTCCCGCGACGCCCGCGGCGGCACCGCACCGACGCAGGTCGCCCGGCAGCTCGGCGCCGTGCGCGAAACCGCCGACCGGCTGCGGCTACGGTTGAGGAGATGACCGAACGCGTCGAATTCCGCTCCGGTGCGACGACTCTGGTCGGCCACCTCTACAACGGCGGCCCCGACGAACCCCGGCCGTGTGTGGTGCTGTGCCAGGGCTTCGGCGGCACGCAGGACACCCCGGCGTTGACGGCGAACGCGACGGGTTTCGCCGCCGCCGGTTACGTGGCCCTCACCTTTGACTACCGCAACTTCGGTGAAAGCCAGGGTGAGCCAAGGCAGTTGGTGGACATCGGCGGTCAACTCGACGACATCGCCGCAGCGGTCACGTTCGCTCGCGGCCGCAGCGGTATCGACCCTGACCGCATCGTGTTGTGGGGCAGCTCGCTCGGTGGTGGCCATGTGGTCACGGCGGCGGCTCGCGACCCACGGATCGCGGCTGCGATCGCCCAGATCCCGTTCAACGGATTCCCCAAGAAGGTCGAGGGGCGGTCGACGGCGGCCACTCTGCGGCTGCTGTGGGCGATGGCCACCGACACCGTGCGCGGCGCTCTGGGTGCATCGCCCACTTACATCAAAGCGGTGGGACAACCGGGTGAGCCCGCGGTCATGGCCACTTCCGAGGCGCACCAGACCATCGAGGGCATGCAGAGCGCGACCTGGCGCAACGAGGTCGCACCGCGAGCGCTGTTCGCGATGATGCGCTACAAGCCCGGCGACCATGCACCACGCGTGCGTGCGCCCGTGTTGGTGTGCATCGGCAAGCGGGACAAGGAAACTCAAGAGGTCGACGCGGCACGACTGGCTGAACTCGCGCCCCGAGGTGAGCTAACGAGCTACGACCTCGCCCATTTCGACTTCTACCGCGACGACGTGCGGCAGCGCGTGATCGCGGATCAGATCGCGTTCCTGCGCCGGGTCCTCGCTTAGCCGCCCAGAATCAGTCGTCGTCGTTGCAGATGCTGACCTCGAGACGACCGTCGTCGACCTCGATTTCCAGGTCGAGGTCCTCAGCTCCTCTGCGGAACGAGATCTCGACCTCCTCGGGTTCCTGATCGTCGACCCGATGCGTCCAACCCTCGGCCGGCGTCACCGACTCGAGGGTGAGGCGACCGTCAGCGAACGTGACGACTGCTGACCCCGCGTCGTACACCTGGTACCGAGCATCCGGGGCGGGTTCGAGGCGGACGCATTGATTGCGGGCCGGCCGGGCGGGGGCGGCTACTCCCGTCTGCGGCGCCGCAGGCGGCGGTGTGGTCTGCGGCGGCGGGGCCTGCGGACTGCTCGAGGGCGAGGCGGACTCCGTGACGGTCACCGTGGACTGGGGTTCGGCGCCAGAGCCGCACCCCGGCAGGAGCAGAGCGACCCCGGCGAGCGCGGTGACACCGATCGATCTGGTTGCCATGCTCCCAGGCTACGGCGTCAGCCGTCTGCAGCGGCCAGCCACGCTTCTTCGAGAGATTCCTTGCGGTTCAACAGCTCTTGGAGCTCGGCGTTGAGCTCACCCAACCGGACGTGGTCCGCGGCGGCCTCGGCCATGGACTCGTGCAGCGCGGCGATTCGCGACTCCAGTTTTTCCAGCTGCCCCTCGATGCGCGCCATCTCCTTGCCGGTGCGTCGCTCCCGCGCCGACGCCGTTTCGCCTTGCGAACCCGCCGTCGCTGCACTCGCCGTCGATGCAGGTGCCGGTGACGCGGCCGAAGCGCGGTCCGCCAGATACTGCTCGATTCCGCCCGGCAACAGCTCGCAGCGCCCACCTCCGGTCAGGGCGTAGGTGACATCGGAGACCCGTTCGAGGAAGTAGCGATCGTGGGTGACGGCGATCAGCGTGCCCGGCCAGCCGTCGAGATAATCCTCGATGACGGTCAACGTGTCGATATCGAGGTCGTTGGTCGGCTCGTCGAGCAGCAGCACGTTCGGTTCGTCGAGCAACAGCCGCAGAAACTGCAACCTGCGCCGTTCACCACCTGAGAGCTCCGACACCCGCGTCATCAGCTTGTCGCCCGTGAACCCGAAGTCACGCAGCAACGTGTCAGCGCTGATCTCGCCGCCGCCGGCCAGTTGGGTGATCCTTCGCCGGTCCTCGACCGCGTCCAGCACCCGGTCGGCGCCGTCGAGTTCGGCCAGGGCCTGGCTGAGGTAACCGATCCGCAGCGTCGCGCCCCGCTTGATCGTGCCCGCCGTCGGCGCTAGCTCACCTGCCAGCAGTCGCAGCACCGACGTCTTGCCGGTGCCGTTGACGCCGACCAGCCCGATCCGCGCGCCGGGGCCGATCGACCAGTCGACCTGGTCCAGCACCACGGTGTCGCCCATCTCGAGCCGCACCCGGTGCAGGTCGAACACGTCCTTGCCCAGCCGGGTGGTGGCGAACCGCTGCAGAACGAGGGAGTCCCGTGGCGGCGGTTCGTTGGCGATCAACTCGTTGGCGGCCTGGATGCGGAACTTCGGTTTCGACGTCCGCGCCGGCGGTCCGCGCCGCAGCCATGCCAGCTCCTTGCGCATGAGGTTCTGCCTGCGCGCCTCGGCACCGGCCGCCAGCCGCATCCGCTCTGCCCGCGCGAGCACGTAGGCCGCGTAACCGCCCTCGTAGCCGTCTACCTTCCCTTTTCCGCTGCTGGCATGCACCTCCCACGTCCTTGTGCACACCGCGTCGAGGAACCAGCGGTCGTGGCTCACCACCACCAGTGCCTTGGCCAGGCGCCAATTGAGGTGTGCGGCCAGCCAGCCGATCACCTCGACGTCGAGGTGGTTGGTCGGCTCGTCGAGCACGAGGACGTCATGACCGGCGATCAGCACCGCTGCCAGCGCCACCCGGCGCCGCTCGCCGCCGGAGAGCCGGCCGACCGCACTGTCGAGAGAGACGTCGGCCAATAGATGCAAGACGACGTCGCGGGTCTCGGGTTCGGCCGCCCAGACGTGATCGGGACGGCCACCGACGATCACGTCGCGCACGGTGGAGTCGGCGGCGAAGTCGTCACTCTGCCGCAGATAGCCCACCGACAACCCCGAGGTGTGGGTCACCCGGCCCGAATCCGGCTCGCGGGTGAGCGTCAAGATCTGCAGCAGCGTGGTCTTACCGTCGCCGTTGCGCCCGACCACGCCGATCGCGTCGCCGTCGTCGATGCCCAGGCTGACCGCATCGAGAAGCGTGCGGGTGCCGTAGCCGACGGTCGCGCGCTCGACATTGATCAGGTTCGCCATCAGCCGCCGATGATAGGTCGGCCCTGCCCGCCGGGCCCCTGTGCCATGATGACGTCGGCCGATTCGGGGGTTCCATGGCGGCCAGAAGGGGAGCGTGCGGCGTGGATCTGTCGGCGATAACGAACCCGGTCGGACGGCTGGTGGCGACCGCCCAGAACGGGCTGGAGGTGCTGCGGTACGGCGGCCTGGAGACCGGCGCCGTACCCTCGCCGTTCCAGATCATCCAGAGCGTGCCGATGTACCGGTTGCGGCGCTATTTCCCGCCTGACACCAGGCCGGGATCCAAGCAACCCGGCCCGCCCGTGCTGATGGTGCACCCGATGATGATGTCCGCCGATATGTGGGACGTCACCCGCGACGACGGCGCCGTCGGCATCCTGCACAACGCGGGCATCGACCCGTGGGTCATCGACTTCGGCTCGCCCGACAAGGTCGAAGGCGGTATGGAGCGCACGCTGGCCGACCACGTCGTCGCGCTCAGCGAGGCCATCGACACCGTCAAAGAGGTCACGGGGCGCGACGTGCATCTGGCCGGCTACTCGCAGGGCGGAATGTTCGCCTACCAGGTCGCGGCCTACCGCCGGTCGAAGGATCTGGCGAGCATCATCGCATTCGGCTCGCCGGTCGACACCTTGGCCGCGCTGCCGATGAACCTGCCCGCCAGTGTCGCGCCCGCGGCCGCCGATTTCATGGCCGACCACGTGTTCAGCCGGATCGACATCCCGGGCTGGCTGGCCCGCACCGGCTTCCAGATGCTCGACCCGATCAAGACCGCCCAGTCGCGCCTCGACTTCCTGCGTCAGCTACACGATCGCGAGGCCCTGTTGCCCCGCGAGCAGCAACGCCGGTTCCTGGCCTCCGATGGCTGGATCGCGTGGTCGGGCCCCGCCATCGCCGAGCTGCTGAAACAGTTCATCGCGCACAACCGGATGATGAGCGGCGGCTTCTCGATTCACGGTGACCTGGTCACGCTGTCGGATATCGAGTGCCCGGTGCTGGCCGTGGTCGGCGAAGTCGACGACATCGGCCAGCCGGCTTCGGTGCGCGGTATCAAGCGCGCCGCCCCGAAAGCCGATGTCTACGAATTCCTCATTCGCGCAGGCCATTTCGGGCTTGTCGTCGGATCGAAGGCATCCAGCCAGACGTGGCCGGCGGTGGCGCAGTGGGTCAAGTGGCTCGACGGCACCGGCGAGCGGCCCGAAGGCGTCAACCCGATGGCCCTGCAGCAAGCCGAACCCAACGAGACCGGCGTCTCGATCAGCTCACGCCTGGCGCACGGCACCGCCGCGGCGACCGAGATGGCTTGGACCCTGGCCCGCTCGGCTGCCGATGCCGTGGTGAGCGCCAACAAGTCGGCCAGAGCACTGGCCGTCGAGACGGCGCGCACGCTGCCGCGCCTGGCTCGGCTCGGCCAGATCAACGAGCACACCCGAATCTCGTTCGGCCGCATCATGTCCGAACAGGCCCGCGACTTCCCGCGCGGTGACTGCCTGCTGTTCGACGGCCGAGTCCACACCTATGAAGCAGTGGACCGGCGCATCAACAACGTCGTCCGAGGCCTCATCGAGGTCGGGGTACGCCAAGGCACGCGCGTCGGCGTCCTGATGGAAACTAGGCCCAGCGCACTGGTGGCGATCGCCGCGCTCTCGCGACTGGGCGCGGTGGCGGTGCTCATGCCGCCGGACGTCGATCTGCCCACCGCTGCCCGGCTCGGCTCGGTGTCCGACATCATCACCGACCCCAGCAACCTCGAAGCCGCCCGGCGACTCGATATGCGTGTGCTGGTGCTCGGCGGCGGTGAGGCCCGCGACCTCGACGTTCCCGAGGACAGCGACGTCATCGACATGGAGAAGATCGATCCGGAAGCGGTCGACCTGCCCGGGTGGTACCGGCCGAACCCCGGTCTGGCCCGCGACCTGGCCTTCATCGGTTTCAGCTCGATCAGCGGCGACCTGGTCGCTCGTCAGATCACCAACGCTCGGTGGGCGATCTCGGCGTTCGGCACCGCGTCGGCGGCCAATCTCAGCCGCAGCGACACGGTCTACTGCCTGACGCCGCTACACCACCAGTCCGCCCTGTTGGTGGCGATCGGCGGCGCCACCGTCGGCGGCTCGCGGATCGCGCTGTCGCGCAGCCTGCGACCGGACCGGTTCCTCAACGAGCTTCGCCAGTACGGCGTCACGGTCGTCAGCTACACGTGGGCGATGCTGCGCGACGTCATCGACGACCCGTCGTTCGCGCTGCACGGCAGCCACCCGGTACGGCTGTTCATCGGTTCGGGCATGCCGACCGGACTGTGGAAGCGTGTGGTTGAGATCTTCCAACCCGCCCATGTCGTCGAGTTCTTCGCGACCACCGACGGACAAGCCGTGCTGGCCAACGTGTCCGGCGCGAAGATCGGCAGCAAGGGCCGCCCGCTGCCGGGTGCACGCGAACTCGCGCTGGCGGCCTACGACCCCGCCGAGGACCTGATCCTGGAGGACGACCAGGGCTTCGTCCGCCGCGCCGAGACCAACGAAGTCGGTGTGCTGCTCGCCCGGCCACGCGGGCCGGTCGACCCGACCGCCCCGATCAAGCGGGGCGTTTTCGCCCCGGCCGACACCTGGGTGTCCACGGAGTACCTGTTCCGTCGCGACGACGATGGCGACTACTGGCTTGTCGACAGCCGCGGACTGGTCATCCAGACCGACCGTGGCTGCGTCTACTCATCGACCGTCAACGATGCGGTCGGCTGCCTCGGCGCGGTCGACCTCGCGGTCACCTACGGGGTGCAAGCCAACGGGCGCCAGCTGGCCATCACGGCGTTGGAGTTGCAGCCCGGCGGCAGCATTCCGTCTGCCGACCTGACCGAGGCCCTCGCGAACCTGGCCGTCGGCGAACCACCCGACATCGTCCATGTGGTGCCGGGGATGGCGCTCAGCGCGTCCTACCGGCCGCTGGTCAGCCCGCTGCAAGCGGAGGGCGTTCCGAAGCCGTCGCGTAACGCGTGGTACCTCGACCCCGATACGAATCGGTACAAGCGGCTGACCGTGGCGGTCCGCTCCGAGATCGCCGAAGGCCAGTAGCGAAGGTCGGTCATGACGACCTGCCGGCGGGGCCGAGCGCTGTTAGGCTCCCGCTGGCGGTGTCGGCAGCCTGGCGACCGCGCCACCGAGCTGGAGGGTTGATGACATCGCGAACCGGTAGCCCACGCGACATCTGGCGCCGCCTCGTCATCGGCGGTATGGCCGGAGGCGTGTTGACAGTCGGTGTGCTCACCGGTGTCGCGGGTCCGACGGCTGTGGCGCAGCCCGCCGACCCGACCGTTCAGACCGAGGCGCCCGAGCCGCAAGCCGACAGCCCGAAGAGACCGTGCACCGGCGACGACTGCAACAGGGCCGAGGAGACCGCACCGAAGGTCAACGCTGACCAGGTACTGCAGATGATCCACGAGGAGTACCGGCAGGGCGACGGCGGCGGCCAGGTCTCTGTGCTGATCGACGACGCCGTGAAGCTGCGCAAGCTGGGCTTCCGACCGTCCAACGCGAACGCCATCGCGCTCAAGGAGGCCCTCGAGGACCGGCCGAATCAGACGCCGCTGGTCGAAGCGCTCAAGGAAACGATCACCCACCAGCGCAAGATGCAGGCGCGCGCCGCGCAGCAGGCCGCTGCCGGCGGCGGGTCGATCGCCGGGATTCCCGTCACGCCCGCCGTCCCCGTCCCGGCCGGCTGATCGCCGTGGCCCTCGACGAGAAACTGCTCGACATCCTGGTATGCCCGCAGGACCGGGGCTCCTTGCTGCTCATCGGCGACGAATTCCTCTACAACCCGCGGCTGCGCCGGGCGTATCGCATCGACGACGGCATCCCGGTGCTGCTGATCGACGAGGCCGTCGACATCACCGATGACGCCGAGCATCAGCGGATGCTGGATCGCGCATCAGGTGAACCCGGGTAGCTCTCCGGTGAGGTAGCGCTGCAGATTCGGGGCAATGGTGTCGACGATCTGGTCCACCGGCAGCGATTTGAACGGCTCGAGTTCGAGGATGTAGCGGGCCATCACCACGCCCACCAGTTGCGAGGCGACGAACTGCACGCGGACCGGTCCGCTGCCCGGGGGATCGTCGACGCGCGAACCGACTTCTCTGGCGATCACCTCCTGCAGGAAGGACCGCACCAACGAGGTGTCGTTGCCGGCGATGATCGACCGCAACGTCGCGATGAAACCCTTACCCAGTTCCGAATCCCACAGCGGCAGCAGAAGGGACGGCAGCGTGCGGCCGATCTCCTCGACGGGGACTTGCTGCAGCGGGCCGATGACCTGCATGGGATCGATCGGAATGTGAATCGCCGCGGCGAACAGCTGGGTCTTGGTTCCGAAGTAGTGATGTACCAGCGCGGGGTCGACGCCCGCCGCCGCGGCGATCGCGCGGATCGAGGTCTTGTCGATACCATTGCGCGCGAACAACTCCCGCGCACTGTTCAGGATCCGTTCACGGGTATCGGACGGCCCGGGTGGGCGTCCCGGCCGTTTACGTTCGGCGTTGGTGGTCAACGTAGTCACGGTGTCCTTCGTCGTAGCGTGGCCGCGGCCAGGCAGAGGGAGACGACCGCGAAGCCGATGACGACCGCGACGTCGCGCACCACGGTGAAGGTCGGCTCTGCGTATGCCCCGACCTGTTGCAGCGCCTCCAGAGCGTAACTTGCCGGCATCACGTTGCTGATCCACTGCAGCCACTCCGGCAGCACGGCGCGCGGCACGATGATCCCGCTCAGCAGAAGTTGGGGGACGATCACCACGGGCATGAACTGCACGGCCTGAAATTCGGTGCGCGCGAACGCGCTACACAACAATCCCAACCCGACTCCGAGGACGGCGTTGATGATCGCGATCGTGAAGACCCACACCGGGCTGCCTTCGGTGTGCAGGCCGAAGAACGCGTAGGACACGACGCACGCGATCGTCGCCTGAGCTGCGGCGGCAAGCGAGAACGCGGTGCCGTACGCCGCGAGCAGGTCGAGCCTGCGCAGGGGAGTGGTCAGGATCCGCTCCAACGTGCCCGAAACCCGTTCCCGCTGCATCGTTATCGATGTGATCAGAAACATCACCACCAGGGGGAACAGACCGAGCATGATCAGGCAGGCGGTGTTGAACGGACTCGGTGCGCCGGGCGGGTGCGGGGAATTCTGAAACATGAAGTACATCAGGGCGATGACCGCGCTCGGCACGATCAAGATCATCGCGACACTGCGGTGATCGGTGGCGAGTTGGCGCAGGATGCGGCCGGTGGTGGCCAGGTACGCCTGCGGACTCAGTCGGCTCCGGCTGCGCTGGCTGCGGTGCTGCGCTTGATGACGGAGAGAAACGCCTCCTCCAGTGACTGACATCTCGTGTCCTCTCGTAGTTTCGAGGGCGTGGTGTGGGCGAGCACCCGGCCTTCACGCATGAGCAGCAGGTCGCCGCAGTGGTCGGCCTCGTCCATCACATGGCTGGAGACCAGGAGAGTGGTCCCTTGGCGGGACAGCTGCTGAAAATGGGCCCACAGCTCCACGCGCAGAACGGGATCGAGTCCCACGGTGGGTTCGTCGAGCACCAGCAGATCGGGATGCGAGACCAACGCACACGCCAGCGAGACCCGCGTACGTTGGCCTCCGGAAAGGTTGGCCCCCAACGCTGTTCTGTGGTCGTTGAGCCCTACGGCGGTTACGGCGTCGTCGGCGGAGTCGGCGCCGGTGCCGTACAGCGATGCGAAGTAGCGGACGTTGTCGATGACCCGTAGGTCGTCGTAGATCGTGGGGTTCTGGGTGACATAGCCGACGCGGTGGCGTAGGCCGGCCGAGCCGGCCGGTTTCCCTAGCACCGTCACCGTGCCGGAACTGATGATCTGGGTGCCGACAACGCTTCGCATCAGCGTCGTCTTGCCGCAGCCGGATGGTCCGAGCAGGCCCGTGATCGTGCCGGGGGCGACGGACACCGTGACGTCATCGATTGCCAGGCGATTACCGCGGATGACCCGCAGGTTCCTGATCTCAACGGCCGGAGAAACACGCTGCTCGAGTAATTCATCAGCCGATGAAGTCATCATGTGATGAAATATCCTCGCGCTGCGCCGTCGTGTCAAGAGCCTCCGTAGGATCGCCATCGATGAATCCAAAAGGCCTGGTCGACGGTGACCACTGAACTGTTGTCGGTCGACCCGCTGACCGCTGCCCGTCGACTGCTCGGCGCCGACCTCACCTGTCGGGGAGTCAGCGCAATGATCGTCGAGGTCGAGGCCTACGGCGGGCCACCGGACGGACCATGGCCCGACGCCGCCGCCCATTCGTACCGCGGACCCGGACCGCGCAATCGCGTGATGTTCGGCCCGCCGGGGCGGTTGTACACCTATCGCAGCCACGGCATCCACGTCTGCGCGAACGTCGTGTGCGCGACCGACGGCGTGGCGGGTGCCGTGCTGCTCAGGGCGGCCGCCATCGAGGCGGGTTTGAGCGCCGCACATGCCCGCCGCGGAGACTCGGTCCGCCCCGCCGCATTGGCTCGAGGGCCGGGCAACCTGTGCTCGGCGCTGGGAATCACGATGGAAGACAACGGGATCGACATCTTCGGCCCCGACAGCCCGATTCAGTTGACGCTGGGGGAGCGGCATGTGGCCGTCGAGGGGCCGCGCGTCGGCGTGAGCAAGGCCGCCGACCGTCCGTGGCGATTCTGGCTGGAAGGCCGGCCCGAGGTGTCGGCGTATCGGCGGAGCCCGCGGGCACCGGCTCCCGGAGAAAGCGACTAGTACGGAAAGATCGCACCCATGGGTACGTCGATCCTCGACGAATTGGAGTGGCGCGGGCTGATCGCGCAATCCACCGACCGTGACGCGCTGGCCGAAGCACTTGGGGCCGGACCGGTCACCGTCTACTCGGGCTTTGACCCGACCGCTCCGAGCCTGCATGCGGGCCATCTCATCCCGCTGCTGACACTGCGCCGCTTCCAGCAGGCGGGCCATCGGCCCATCGTTCTGGCAGGCGGTGCGACCGGCATGATCGGTGACCCCCGCGATGCCGGGGAGCGCACGCTGAACACCGCCGACACCGTCGCGGAATGGGCGGACCGTATCCGCGGGCAGCTCGAGCGCTTCGTCGAGTTCGACGACACCGACACCGGGGCCGTCATCGAGAACAACCTGTCGTGGACCGGCCCGCTGTCGGCGATCGAGTTCCTGCGCGACGTCGGCAAGTACTTCTCTGTCAACGTCATGCTCGACCGCGACACCGTCCGGCGCCGCCTCGAGGGCGAGGGCATCTCCTACACCGAGTTCAGCTACATGCTGCTGCAGGCCAACGACTATGTGGAGCTGCATCGGCGCTACGACTGTTCTCTGCAGATCGGCGGTTCCGATCAGTGGGGCAACATCATCGCCGGCGTCCGGCTGGTCCGCCAGAAGGACGGAGCCACGGTGCACGCCCTGACCACCCCGTTGGTGACCGACTCCGAAGGCAAGAAGTTCGGTAAGTCGACCGGAGGCGGCAGCCTGTGGCTGGACCCCGAGATGACGAGCCCGTACGCCTGGTACCAGTACTTCATCAACACCGCCGACGCGGACGTCGTCCGCTATTTGCGTTGGTTCACCTTCCTGTCGCCCGAGGAGTTGACCGAGCTGGAACAGGCGACGGCGAAACGGGCCCACGAACGTGCCGCGCAGCGACGCCTGGCGCGCGAGCTCACCACGTTGGTGCACGGCGAAGCCGCGACGCAGTCCGTCGAGCACGCCAGCCGGGCTCTTTTCGGCCGGGCCGAGCTGGCAGAGCTGGACGAGCCGACACTGGGTGCCGCGCTGCGCGAGGCCGCCGTAGCTCAGCTGGACCCCGGCGGGCCCGACACGATCATCGACCTGCTCGTGGCCAGTGGGCTCTCGCCGAGCAAGGGTGCCGCCAGGCGCACCGTCGCCGAAGGCGGCGTCTACGTCAACAACGCCCGGGTCGATAGCGAAGAATGGGTTCCACAGCCCGCTGACTTCCTGCATGAGCGGTGGCTGGTGCTGCGTCGCGGTAAGCGCAACATCGCCGGCATCGAACGGGTGGCTTGAGGGCTCGAGCGAGGCGGGAACAATAACGCGGGGGGAAGCGTTGAACCCCTCGGTAGGAGCCAACGCACTCCGGTGCGCGCGACGGGTATCGATCTGAAAAACCCGTTCTATCAGGCCATTTGACTCCTACTTTTCCCTCACGTAACTTATGGACTCGTCGCTGCGACACGGGCCAAGCCCGAAGAGCGCGGCGACTCCCAGAGGGAAATCCAACTTCGGTGGGTTCCTGAGCGTCCGCACTACGAGTACGCGGCTTGAAAGCCGCGGACTAGTGGCGCGGCCGTGCGGGTGTGTTGTTTGAGAACTCAATAGTGTGTTTGGTGGTTTTTGTTTGTTGTTGTTTTTTGCCATGCCCTGTTTTCCCGTTTGTGGGTGTGGTGTTTTTTGATGCCAGTTTTTGGTGTCTGTTTGGTCAGATTGTTCTGAACGTTTTTTGTTTGGAGAGTTTGATTCTGGCTCAGGACGAACGCTGGCGGCGTGCTTAACACATGCAAGTCGAACGGAAAGGCCCCTTTGGGGGTGCTCGAGTGGCGAACGGGTGAGTAACACGTGGGTGATCTGCCCTGCACTTTGGGATAAGCCTGGGAAACTGGGTCTAATACCGAATACACCTTGCTGGTCGCATGGCCTGGTGGGGGAAAGCTTTTGCGGTGTGGGATGGGCCCGCGGCCTATCAGCTTGTTGGTGAGGTTATGGCTTACCAAGGCGACGACGGGTAGCCGGCCTGAGAGGGTGACCGGCCACACTGGGACTGAGATACGGCCCAGACTCCTACGGGAGGCAGCAGTGGGGAATATTGCACAATGGGCGCAAGCCTGATGCAGCGACGCCGCGTGGGGGATGACGGCCTTCGGGTTGTAAACCTCTTTCAGTGCCGACGAAGCGTAAGTGACGGTAGGCACAGAAGAAGGACCGGCCAACTACGTGCCAGCAGCCGCGGTAATACGTAGGGTCCGAGCGTTGTCCGGAATTACTGGGCGTAAAGAGCTCGTAGGTGGTTTGTCGCGTTGTCCGTGAAAACTCACAGCTTAACTGTGGGCGTGCGGGCGATACGGGCAGACTTGAGTACTGCAGGGGAGACTGGAATTCCTGGTGTAGCGGTGGAATGCGCAGATATCAGGAGGAACACCGGTGGCGAAGGCGGGTCTCTGGGCAGTAACTGACGCTGAGGAGCGAAAGCGTGGGGAGCGAACAGGATTAGATACCCTGGTAGTCCACGCCGTAAACGGTGGGTACTAGGTGTGGGTTTCCTTCCTTGGGATCCGTGCCGTAGCTAACGCATTAAGTACCCCGCCTGGGGAGTACGGCCGCAAGGCTAAAACTCAAAGAAATTGACGGGGGCCCGCACAAGCGGCGGAGCATGTGGATTAATTCGATGCAACGCGAAGAACCTTACCTGGGTTTGACATGCACAGGACGACTGCAGAGATGTGGTTTCCCTTGTGGCCTGTGTGCAGGTGGTGCATGGCTGTCGTCAGCTCGTGTCGTGAGATGTTGGGTTAAGTCCCGCAACGAGCGCAACCCTTGTCTCATGTTGCCAGCGCGTTATGGCGGGGACTCGTGAGAGACTGCCGGGGTCAACTCGGAGGAAGGTGGGGATGACGTCAAGTCATCATGCCCCTTATGTCCAGGGCTTCACACATGCTACAATGGCCGGTACAAAGGGCTGCGATGCCGTGAGGTGGAGCGAATCCTTTCAAAGCCGGTCTCAGTTCGGATCGGGGTCTGCAACTCGACCCCGTGAAGTCGGAGTCGCTAGTAATCGCAGATCAGCAACGCTGCGGTGAATACGTTCCCGGGCCTTGTACACACCGCCCGTCACGTCATGAAAGTCGGTAACACCCGAAGCCGGTGGCCTAACCCCTTGTGGGAGGGAGCCGTCGAAGGTGGGATCGGCGATTGGGACGAAGTCGTAACAAGGTAGCCGTACCGGAAGGTGCGGCTGGATCACCTCCTTTCTAAGGAGCACCATTCATTTTTCCCCCGCCCCCGCGCCTGTGGGATCAGTTGCGGTTGGGATATCAGTGCCGGCGCCTGTAGTGGGTGTTCGGCCGGTGCACAACAAACGTTGATCGTCTGGTGGGAAAAGCCGGGCGTGAAGGATTGCCAGACACACTATTGGGCTTTGAGACAACAAGCCCGCGATCTCTTTGTCCCGAGTGTGGGAAACCGGAGATGGTGTTGATCCCCGTGTGGGGGTTGGCTGTGGTTGTCGCCCTGCTTTGGTGGTGGGGTGTGGTGTTTGATTTGTGGATAGTGGTTGCGAGCATCTGCAGCAGGTGGCTCTCTTTTTTGGGGGGTTGCTTGTTGTTGATAATGCAATTTTTATTCTTCCGAGAATATTTTTTGATCTGTTTTGTGTGTAAGTGTTTAAGGGCGCATGGTGGATGCCTTGGCACTGGGAGCCGATGAAGGACGTGGGAGGCTGCGTTATGCCTCGGGGAGCTGTCAACCGAGCGTGGATCCGAGGATGTCCGAATGGGGAAACCCGGCACGAGTGATGTCGTGTCACCCAACGCTGAATATATAGGCGTTGGGGGGGAACGCGGGGAAGTGAAACATCTCAGTACCCGTAGGAAGAGAAAACAATTGTGATTCCGTGAGTAGTGGCGAGCGAAAGCGGAGGATGGCTAAACCGTGTGCATGTGATACCCGGCGGGGGTTGTGTGTGCGGTGTTGTGGGGCCTGTGTTCTATCTGCCGCCGTGGATAGCAGCAGTGATAAAGCAGTGGGTTAGGTGAAGTGGCCTGGGATGGTCTGCCGTAGTGGGTGAGAGCCCCGTAACCGAAAACTTGTTGCCTGTTGTCGCAGGATCCCCGAGTAGCAGCGGGCCCGTGGAATCTGCTGTGAATCTGCCGGGACCACCCGGTAAGCCTGAATACTTCTCAGTGACCGATAGCGGATCAGTACCGTGAGGGAATGGTGAAAAGTACCCCGGGAGGGGAGTGAAAGAGTACCTGAAACCGTGTGCCTACAATCCGTCAAAGCCCTCCACTTTGTGGTGGGGTGATGGCGTGCCTTTTGAAGAATGAGCCTGCGAGTCAGGGACATGTCGCGAGGTTAACCCGTGTGGGGTAGCCGCAGCGAAAGCGAGTCTGAATAGGGCGTATCACGTCAATAGTGGCGTGTGTAGTGGTGTGTTCTGGACCCGAAGCGGAGTGATCTACCCATGGCCAGGGTGAAGCGCGGGTAAGACCGCGTGGAGGCCCGAACCCACTTAGGTTGAAGACTGAGGGGATGAGCTGTGGGTAGGGGTGAAAGGCCAATCAAACTCCGTGATAGCTGGTTCTCCCCGAAATGCATTTAGGTGCAGCGTTGCGTGTTTCTTGTTGGAGGTAGAGCTACTGGATGGCCGATGGGCCCTACTAGGTTACTGACGTCAGCCAAACTCCGAATGCCGACAAGTCAAAGCGTGGCAGTGAGACGGCGGGGGATAAGCTCCGTGCGTCGAGAGGGAAACAGCCCAGATCGCCGGCTAAGGCCCCTAAGCGTGTGCTAAGTGGAAAAGGATGTGCAGTCGCAAAGACAACCAGGAGGTTGGCTTAGAAGCAGCCACCCTTGAAAGAGTGCGTAATAGCTCACTGGTCAAGTGATTGTGCGCCGATAATGTAGCGGGGCTCAAGCACACCGCCGAAGCCGCGGCAGCAACACCTAGTGTGTTGTTGGGTAGGGGAGCGTCCTGCATCCGGTGAAGCCACGAAGTGATTCAGTGGTGGAGGGTGTGGGAGTGAGAATGCAGGCATGAGTAGCGATAAGGCAAGTGAGAACCTTGCCCGCCGGAAGACCAAGGGTTCCTGGGCCAGGCCAGTCCGCCCAGGGTGAGTCGGGACCTAAGGCGAGGCCGACAGGCGTAGTCGATGGACAACGGGTTGATATTCCCGTACCCGTGTATGAGCGTCCCTGACGAATCCATACTGCTAACCACCCAAACGGTGGCCGACCAATCCCTTCGGGGAGCGGGGGTCACCTGCTGCGTGGGACCCGTGTGGGTAGTAGTCAAGCGATGGGGTGACGCAGGAAGGTAGCCGTACCAGTCAGTGGTAATACTGGGGCAAACCTGTAGGGAGAAACCTAGGCAAATCCGGGTTTCACATATCCTGAGAGGTGATGCATAGCCGAGTGAGGCGAATTCGGTGATCCTATGCTGTCGAGAAAAGCCTCTAGCGAGCGCATACACGGCCCGTACCCCAAACCAACACAGGTGGTCAGGTAGAGAATACCAAGGCGTACGAGTGAACTATGGTTAAGGAACTCGGCAAAATGCCCCCGTAACTTCGGGAGAAGGGGGACCCCCACACCGTCAACCCACTTGCTGGGGGCAGCGGGAGGGGGTGGCACAAACCAGTGAGAAGCGACTGTTTACTAAAAACACAGGTCCGTGCGAAGTCGCAAGACGAGGTATACGGACTGACGCCTGCCCGGTGCTGGAAGGTTAAGAGGACCCGTTAACCCGCAAGGGTGAAGCGGAGAATTTAAGCCCCAGTAAACGGCGGTGGTAACTATAACCATCCTAAGGTAGCGAAATTCCTTGTCGGGTAAGTTCCGACCTGCACGAATGGCGTAACGACTTCTCAGCTGTCTCAACCATAGACTCGGCGAAATTGCATTACGAGTAAAGATGCTCGTTACGCGCGGCAGGACGAAAAGACCCCGGGACCTTCACTACAACTTGGTATTGGTGCTCGATTCGGTTTGTGTAGGATAGGTGGGAGACTAGGAAGCCATCACGCCAGTGATGGTGGAGTCGTTGTTGAAATACCACTCTGATCGTATTGGGCCTCTAACCTCGAACCGTCTATCCGGTTCAGGGACAGTGCCTGGCGGGTAGTTTAACTGGGGCGGTTGCCTCCTAAAAAGTAACGGAGGCGCCCAAAGGTTCCCTCAACCTGGACGGCAATCAGGTGTTGAGTGTAAGTGCACAAGGGAGCTTGACTGCGAGACCTACACGTCAAGCAGGGACGAAAGTCGGGACTAGTGATCCGGCACCCCCGAGTGGAAGGGGTGTCGCTCAACGGATAAAAGGTACCCCGGGGATAACAGGCTGATCTTCCCCAAGAGTCCATATCGACGGGATGGTTTGGCACCTCGATGTCGGCTCGTCGCATCCTGGGGCTGGAGCAGGTCCCAAGGGTTGGGCTGTTCGCCCATTAAAGCGGCACGCGAGCTGGGTTTAGAACGTCGTGAGACAGTTCGGTCTCTATCCGCCGCGCGCGTCAGAAGCTTGAGGAAACCTGTCCCTAGTACGAGAGGACCGGGACGGACGAACCTCTGGTACACCAGTTGTCCCACCAGGGGCACCGCTGGATAGCCACGTTCGGACAGGATAACCGCTGAAAGCATCTAAGCGGGAAACCCCCTCCAAGACCAGGCTTCTCACCCATTTCAGTGGGATAAGGCCCCCCGCAGACCACGGGATCGATAGACCAGACCTACACACCCAGCAATGGGTTCAGGGAACTGGCACTAACCGGCCGAAAACTTACACACACTCGCAACCACACCCACGCGTATCAACCACGCAAACACACCCCACCACCAAAACACCCTTCCCAACACCAACTGGGACACTACAAAGTGAATAAAGTTACGGCGGTCAATAGCGACAGGGAAACGCCCGGACCCATCCCGAACCCGGAAGCTAAGCCTGCCAGCGCCAATGATACTGCCCCACCCGGGCGGAAAAGTAGGACACCGCCGAACACAAATTAGGATTACCCCCCACGATTGCGTGGGGGGTAATTCTATTTCGCGACAATTCATTACGCATTATCGCGAGACTCCTCCATCGGGTAGAAAGGCATACGTGGCTCAGGACAGAAGGGACGGCGACGCCAGGCGCCGCCCACAGCAGTCAGCGCCCCGCAGCTCCGGTCCGAACCGGGCCCGAAGGGCGCAGCCCAAGCCCGACGAATCCCGTCAGCCGCCAGGTCCGCCGATACCGGAGGGCATCGAGCCAAGGCAACTCGCGCCTGACGTGCGCGGCGAGCTGACGACACTCGACCGCTCGACCGCCGACTTCGTGGCTCGTCACCTGGTGGCCGCCGGCCAGCTCATCGACGACGATCCACAGACCGCACTCGAACACGCCCGCGCCGCTCGCAACCGCGCCGCCCGCATCCCCGCGGTGCGCGAAGCGGTCGGTATCGCTGCCTACCACTGCGGCGACTGGGCGCAGGCGCTCGCCGAACTGCGCGCCGCCAGGCGGATGGGTAGCAAATCATCCCTTCTCGCACTGATCGCTGACTGCGAACGCGGTGTCGGACGTCCGGAGCGCGCGATCGAGTTGGCTCGCAGCCCCGAGGCCGCCCAGCTCACCGGCGACGACGCCGACGAGCTCAAAATCGTTGTGGCCGGGGCTCGCTCCGATCTCGGGCAGCACGAGCAGGCCTTGGCGCTTCTGTCGACGCCGCAACTGGATCCGAGCCGTAAGGGACAGACCGCGGCGCGCCTGTTCTACGTATACGCCGAAACGCTTCTGGCCCTTGGCCGCAGCGAGGACGCGCTCCAGTGGTTCATCAACGCCGCCGCCGCCGACCTGGAGGGTGTGACCGACGCCGAAGAACGCATCACGGAGCTCTCCTGAGGTGAACGCCCTCGCACATGAGCACGACTGCCTTCTGCTCGACCTCGACGGCACCGTCTTCCGAGGACACGAAGCCACCGTTGGAGCGGTCGATACGCTCGCCACGATCAGCGCACGCGCCCTCTACGTCACCAACAACGCCTCGCGTGAGCCCGCCGACGTCGCCCGACATCTTCACGCCCTGGGTTTTCGCGCCGCACCAGAGGACATCGTCACCAGTGCACAGAGCGCCGCACGGCTGTTGGCGGCCCAACTGCCCTCTGGGGCAGTCGTTCTCGTCGTCGGAACCGAAGCTCTTGCCAACGAGGTCATTCGCGTCGGGCTGAAGCCCGTCCGACAGTGGTCGGACGGACCGGTCGCCGTCGTGCAGGGGCACTCACCGCAGACCGGTTGGCCCGATCTGGCCGAAGCGGCTTTGGCCGTCCGGGCCGGCGCCCTGTGGGTAGCGGCCAATGTCGACCGGACCTTGCCGTCGGAACGGGGATTGTTGCCCGGCAACGGATCCATGGTGGCGGCGCTACGCGCGGCGACCGACCGCGAACCCCAGGTGGCGGGCAAGCCGCAGCCGACTCTGCTCACCGATGCCCTGGCTCGAGGCGCCTTTCAGACCCCGCTGGTGATCGGCGATCGCCTCGACACCGACATCGCCGGGGCCAACGCCGCCGGACTGCCCAGCCTGCTCGTGCTCACCGGCGTCAGCACGGCCGTCGACCTCGTCCATGCACAGGCCTCGGAGCGGCCGACCTATCTGGGTGCTGATCTGCGGTCGCTCGGCACTTCGTCGGCCGCATTGCGCATCGAGGCCCACCCCGCCTGGCGCATCGACGTCGCGTCACCGACGGTGACGGTGCACTCCACCGGCCACGATCCCAGCGACGCCCTGTCAGTGGTGCGGGCCACCGCCGATGCGGTATGGAACGCCGGCCTCGACGGCCGGTCGGTCGCGATCACCGCCGGTGACGACACCGCCCAACAGGCCCTGCAACGCTGGTCCCTGCTTCCCGAGTCGAATCAGCTAGCGTGAACCTCGATATGAGTACCGATCCCGAACAGATTCGCGCCCGGATCGCGGAGTTGCTGGCAGACCTGCCGGACCCCGCGCAAGAAGGCTCGGGTTTCGCGGACCTGACCGACGACGACGTCGAGCTGCTCGCGGCCCGGCTGGAAGAGGCGCACGACGTGCTCGTGCAGGCGCTCGAGTCGGTCGAGAAGGGCTGAGCGCCGTGGCACGGCGCGCGCGAGTGGACGCCGAGTTGGTGCGACGAGGGTTGGCCCGGTCCCGCCAGCAGGCGGCCGAGCTGATCGGTGCGGGTCGGGTGAGCATCGACGGGATGCCAGCCGCCAAACCCGCGACCGCCGTCTCGGTCACGGCCAGCCTCACCATCGAGGGTGCCGACGAGCGCACTTGGGTGTCGCGGGGTGCGCACAAGCTGATCGGGGCACTGGACGCATTCGGTCTCCCGGTGGACGGCAAGCGATGCCTGGACGCCGGCGCATCGACGGGCGGCTTCACCGAAGTGCTGCTCGACCGAGGCGCCCGCCAGGTGATCGCCGCCGACGTCGGCTATGGACAGCTGGCCTGGTCGCTGCGAAACGATCCGCGGGTGACCGTGATGGAGCGCACCAATGTGCGTGAGCTGACGGCCGACGCGATCGGCGGCCCCGTCGACCTTATCGTCGCCGACCTGTCGTTCATCTCACTGACCACAGTTCTGCCGGCGCTGACGTCGTGCGCGTCACCTGACGCCGATATCGTTCCGATGGTGAAGCCGCAATTCGAGGTCGGCAAGGACCGGGTCGGTGCCGGAGGCGTGGTCACCGATCCGGCGTTGCGCGCCGAGGCGGTCCTGTCGGTGGCCCGACGCACCGCCGAACTGCGCTGGTATCCGGTCGCGGTGACAGCGAGCCCGCTTCCCGGGCCGTCCGGCAACGTGGAGTACTTCCTGCACCTGCGCGCCGGCGGGGGATTGGAAGGACACGACCTCGAGACCGCCGTCCGTACCGCCGTCGCGGAGGGTCCGCAGTGAACACCGACCGCGCAATTCTCATGGTGGTACACACCGGCCGCGACGAAGTCACCGAGGTCGCCCGGCGCGTGCAGAAGGTGCTTGGCGACAACGGAATTGGTCTCAAAGTTCTGTCGGCCGAAGCCGTCGACCGCGGACCCGTTCCCGTCTCGCCCGACGACATGCGCTCGCTCGGCGTCGAGATCGAAGTGGTCGACGCCGACGAGCGCGCCGCCGAGGGTTGCGAACTCGTCCTGGTCCTCGGCGGCGACGGGACCTTCCTGCGCGCTGCCGAACTCGCTCGCAACGTCGAAATCCCGGTGCTCGGCGTCAATCTCGGTCGTATCGGCTTTCTCGCCGAGGCGGAGGCCGACTCCATCGACACGGTGCTCGACCGGGTCGTCAAGCGTGATTACCGCGTCGAGGAGCGGATGACGCTCGACGTCGTGGTGCGCGTGGACGGCGAGATCGTCGACCGCGGCTGGGCGCTCAACGAAGCCAGCCTCGAGAAGGGGCCCCGGCTCGGAGTGCTCGGAGCCGTCCTCGAGGTCGACGGCCGCCCCGTGTCGTCCTTCGGCTGCGACGGTGTGCTGGTCGCGACGCCGACCGGGTCGACGGCGTGGGCGTTCTCCGCCGGCGGGCCGATCGTGTGGCCTGACCTCGAGGCAATCCTGGTGGTACCGAACAACGCTCACGCATTGTTCGCCCGGCCGATGGTCACCAGCCCTGAATCGGCGATCGCGATCGAGGTCGAGGCAAGGAGCCACGACGCGTTGGTGTTCTGCGATGGGCGCCGCGAGATGGTGGTTCCAGCCGGCGGACGCGTGGAGGTCACCCGGTGCGGAACCCCGGTGAAGTGGGTACGCCTCGACAGCGCACCGTTCACCGACCGCCTGGTGCGCAAGTTTCGCTTGCCGGTCACGGGGTGGCGCGGGCAGTAGTGCTTTCCGAGATCCGTATCGAGTCACTGGGCGCGATCAGCGCCGCGACCGCTGAATTCGACGTCGGTTTCACCGTGCTGACCGGCGAGACCGGTACCGGCAAGACGATGGTGGTCACCGGTCTGCACCTGCTCGGCGGCGCACGCGCCGACGCCACCAGGGTGCGCTCCGGGGACAACCGTGCGGTTGTCGAAGGACGTTTCACCACAACCGAACTCGGTGATGGCGTGGCGTCGCTGGTGGATGAGATCCTCGACAGCTCCGGCGCCGAACGCGACGACGACGGCTCGGTCATCGCGGCCCGCTCGGTCAGCCGCGACGGCCCGTCGCGCGCCTATCTGGGCGGCCGCAGCGTGCCGGCCAAATCGCTGAGCAGCTTCACCGCCGAACTGCTCACGCTGCACGGGCAGAACGACCAGCTGCGGTTGATGCGCCCCGATGAACAACGCGGCGCGCTCGACCGGTTCGCCGATGTCGAGACGCAGCTGAAGAAGTACCGCCGCGTGCGGGAGGAGTGGCTGTCGGCCCGGCGCGATCTCTTGGACCGCACACAGCGAGCGCGGGAGCTGGCGCTCGAAGCCGACCGGCTGAAGTTCGGGCTCAACGAAATCGACGCGGCCGCACCGCAACCGGGTGAGGATGCCGCGCTCGTCGACGACATCCGGCGGCTTTCCGAACTGGACGCATTACGCGACGCAGCCCAGATCGCCCGGGCTGCCCTCGCAGGACCCGACGACCCCTCGCCCGACGCCGTGTCCGCGGCCCATGGTGTCGCACAGGCCAAATCGGCGCTGGAGGCCACTGAAGACACCTCGTTGACCGCATTGGCCGAGCAGCTCAGCGAAGCCATCGCCGTGATCACCAATGTCAGCGGCGAACTCGGCACCTATCTGTCCGGGCTGCCGACCGACACCAGCGCGCTGGAGAC
The DNA here is from genome assembly GCA_900637135.1 of Mycolicibacterium flavescens. NCBI lineage: Bacteria > Bacillati > Actinomycetota > Actinomycetes > Mycobacteriales > Mycobacteriaceae > Mycobacterium > Mycolicibacterium flavescens. The sequence goes on along the minus strand of LR134353.1, from coordinate 2,760,521 downwards.
CAAGCTCGCCCGGCAAGCCGAACTCCGTTCCCTCACCCGCAAGTACGCCGCCGACATCGACGGGGTGCTCGAGTGGGCCCGTGAGTCCCGGGAACGGCTCGATCAACTCGACGTGTCCGAGGAAGCGCTCGCCGGTCTGCAACATCGGGTCGACGAACTCGAGGCGAAGACCGTCGCCGCAGCCGCCGACCTCACCAAGGCCCGAACCAAGGCCGCCAAGGGTCTATCCAAGGCGGTGACCGCGGAACTGTCCGGGCTGGCCATGGCCGGCGCGGTGTTCACCGTGTCCGTGGGCCCGCTGCTCGCGCGCGCCGACGACTCGGCGCCGGTCGTGTTGGCGTCGGGCGAGACGGTGCATGCCGGCCGCGACGGCGTCGACAATGTCGAGTTCGGCTTCGCCACTCGCGGCACCGATGTTCTGCCCCTACACAAGAGCGCATCGGGCGGTGAACTCTCGCGGGTCATGCTGGCACTCGAGGTCGTGTTGTCCTCGTCGGCGGAGGGAACCACGATGGTGTTCGACGAGGTCGATGCCGGAGTCGGAGGCCGGGCAGCGGTGCAGATCGGCCGTCGGTTGGGCCGGCTGGCCCGCACCCATCAGGTCATCGTCGTCACGCACCTGCCGCAAGTCGCCGCCTATGCCGACGTGCACCTCGTCGTCGGGGGAGAGGGTGGGAAAAGCACCGACAGCGGTGGCCGAAAGTCCCCGAGGAGCGGGGTTCGGCGCCTCGACGACGAGGAGCGGGTGGCCGAGCTGGCGCGCATGCTGGCCGGGCTCGGCGAATCCGACAGCGGCCGCGCCCACGCCCGCGAGCTGCTCGAGGCGGCGCAGAACGAGCGCGCCGAAGGCGGTTAGCCGCCCAGCACCGTGTCGATCAGCGCGCTGAGGAATTTCGGCTCGACGGCTTCGTCGCTCGCCAGGCGCCGGTAGAACAGGGCACCCGACAGCGCCACGGATGCGGCCTCGGGATCGACGCGGGCCGGAAACTGCCCGTCACTGACACCGGAGGCGATGGTGGCGGTGAGCCGCCGGCGTCGTAGCGCCGAATATTCATGGAAGAACCGGCGGATGTCGGGTTCGGTCTCCGCGGCGTGCACGAGCGCGGGAATGCAGGCCGAGACTGCGGAATCGCTCAGGGCGGCGGCGAGGTGCTCCAGCAGAATCTGAACCTGCTCGCGTGCCGTCCCGGTGGGTGCTTCCCGCCCGGGGTTCGGCTGAACATTGAGAGTCTCGAGAGCGTCGGCGATCAACGCAGTCCTGTCCGGCCAATGCCGATACAACGTGCTGCGGCCCACGCGCGCCCGAGCGGCGACAGACTCCATCCGGAACCCGGCGTAGCCGACCTCGGCGAACTCGTCGAGTGCGGCGCGAAGGATTGTCCGGCGAGAGTGTTCTGCGCGCGGATCGAGTCGACCTATCTGGGACATTTATGTATCATAACCCTTAGGAGGTGCACTTATGAGTACTGTTAGTGTTCGCTACATAGTGGATGACGTCGATTCAGCCGTCCAGTTCTACACCAATCACTTTCGCTTTGACGTGGACTTCAGACCCGGACCCGGGTTCGCCATGCTCCATCGCGACGAGTTGCGGCTGCTGTTGAACTCACCCGGCGGCGGAGGCGGAGCGGGGGAGACGCTCAGCGACGGCAGCCGGCCCGTTCCTGGCGGCTGGAATCGAATCCAGTTGGAAGTCAACGACCTTGACGACACCGTCTCCCGGCTCTCCGACGCCGGCGTGCGTTTTCGCGGGGACGTCATCACGGGCCGCGGCGGGCGTCAAGCCTTGGTCTCTGATCCGTCCGGCAATCTCGTGGAATTGTTCGAACCATCCCGCTGAGTGTTACGTGTGTGACAAAAGGGACAGATGATACGGCGCGCCTCCGACAGATAGCTCGCTGATCTCGACAAAATCGGCGCATGAAGATGTCAGCGCTGCTATCTCGTAATGCCAGCTCACGTCCGGGCATCACCGGCACGGCCAGAGTCGACCGCGACATCGATCGACTTCTGCGACGCGTCACCCCCGGCGACATCGTCGTCATCGACGCCCTCGACCTCGACCGCATCACCGCAGATGCGCTCGTCGAGGCCGGTGTCACCGGCGTGGTCAACGCCTCGCCCTCCATCTCCGGGCGCTATCCCAACCTGGGGCCCGAGGTTCTGGTCGCCAACGGGATCACCCTGATCGACGACACCGGCGACGACGTCTTCAAGAAGGTCAAGGACGGCGCGCGGGTGCGTCTGCACGAGGGCGGCATCTACACCGGTGATCGGCGCCTCGTGCTGGGCGTCGAGCGCACCGATCACGAAATCCATGAGCTGATGCACGAGGCCAAGAGCGGGTTGGTGGCCCATCTCGAGGCGTTCGCGGGCAACACCATCGAATTCATCCGCAGTGAGAGCCCGCTGCTGATCGACGGCATCGGCATCCCCGACATCGACGTCGACCTCAACCGGCGCCACGTCGTGATAGTCGCCGAGGACGTCGATGCCGCCATCGACCTCAAAGCGCTCAAACCCTTCATCAAGGAGTACCAACCGGTGCTGGTGGGCGTCGGTACCGGCGCCGACGTGCTGCGCAAGGCGGGCTACCGGCCCCAACTCATCGTCGGCGACCCCGACAAGATGAGCGCCGAGGTGCTGCGGTCCGGGGCGCAGGTGGTGCTGCCCGCCGATGCCGACGGGCACGCCGCCGGTCTCGAACGAATCCAGGACCTCGGGGTCGGGGCGATGACGTTTCCTGCTGCGGGATCGGCCGCCGACCTGGCGTTATTGCTGTGCGACCATCACGGTGCGTCGCTGATCGTCACTGCCGGCCACACCGCCAGCATCGAGGAGTTCTTCGACCGCGCGCGCCAGCAGAGCAACCCGTCGACATTCCTGACCCGGCTCAAGGTGGGGGAGAAGCTCGTCGACGCCAAAGCCGTTGCCACGCTGTACCGCAGCCGGGTGTCGGGCGGAGCGATCGCGCTGCTGGTGCTCGCCGTGTTGATCGCGGTGATCGTTGCGCTGTGGGTGGCACGTGTCGACGCCGCGCTGCTGGACTGGATCGTGGACTACTGGAACCGCTTCTCGCTGTGGGTCCAGGGCTGGGTCACCTAGGAGCGCCCGATGATATCGCTACGCACACACGCGATTTCGCTCGCTGCGGTGTTCCTCGCGCTGGCCATCGGTGTCGCGCTCGGATCGGGGATGCTGTCCAACACCGTGCTGTCGGGGCTGCGCGATGACAAGAACGAGCTCCAGGAGCGGATCAACACCCTGACCGACGAGAGGAACGCGCTCAACGAAAAACTCGGCGCAGCAGGGGAGTTCGATGCGCAAATGTCACCGCGCATCCTGCGCGAGACACTGGTCGACAAATCGGTGGTGCTGTTCCGCACCCCCGACGCCGCCGATGATGACGTCGACGCGATGACACGACTCGTCGGTCAGGCCGGGGGAACGGTCAGCGGAACCGTCGGGCTGACAGCACAGTTCGTCGAGGCTAACGCCGCCGAGAAGCTGTTGTCGGTGGTCAACTCGCCGATTGTGCCGGCGGGCAAACAGCTCAGCACCACGTCGGTGGACCAAGGCTCCCAGGCCGGCGACCTGCTGGGCATCGCGCTGATGATCGATCGCGATCCCAAGGTGCAGACCGTCGACGACACGCAACGCGAAACGGTGCTCGCCACACTGCGCGACACCGGTTTCATCACCTACACCGACCGGGTGGGCGCGGCGAACACCGCGGTGATCGTGACCGGCGGACCGCTGGGCGATGACGCCGGCAACCGGGGCGCCACCGTGGCCCGATTCGCCGGCGGGCTGGCCCCGCACGGTTCGGGCACCGTCCTGGTCGGCCGCGACGGATCGGCATCGGGGACCGCGGCGATCGCCGTGACGCGCTCGGATCCCGCACTGACCTCGGCGGTCAGCACGGTCGACGACGTCGGCACCGAATCCGGCCGCATCACCTCGGTGCTGGCGCTGGGCGATCTGGCCAATGGCGGCAAGCCCGGCCAATACGGCATCGGCCAGGGTGCGACGTCGGTCACCGTGCCGCAGTAGGCCGTCGCACGCCAGGGTCCCCGACGCTCAGGTCCTCGGCGCGTCACCGACGCTCAGGTCCTCGGCGCGTCACCGACGCGGTGTCGCCCTCGGTGTTAAGGTGGGGTTCCGTGGGTCGGCAGGCCCCAAACTAGGAATCAGCCTAGAGACGTAAGCCCTGCCCGTCGTCACGGAGGTCGTTCTTGCCAGCGTTACGCAAACATCCGCAAACGGCCACCAAGCACCTCTTCGTCACCGGTGGCGTCGTCTCTTCACTCGGCAAGGGACTCACCGCTTCGAGCCTCGGGCAGCTGCTGACCGCGCGCGGCCTGCAGGTGACGATGCAGAAGCTCGACCCGTACCTCAACGTCGACCCCGGCACCATGAACCCCTTCCAGCACGGTGAGGTGTTCGTCACCGAGGATGGCGCCGAGACCGACCTCGACGTGGGCCACTACGAGCGCTTCCTCGACCGGAACCTGTCAGGGTCGGCGAACGTGACCACGGGACAGGTGTATTCGACGGTCATCGCCAAGGAACGACGCGGTGAGTACCTCGGCGACACCGTGCAGGTGATCCCGCACATCACCGACGAGATCAAGGCACGAATCCTGGAGATGGCCGCACCGGACGTCGACGGCAGGCGCCCCGATGTGGTGATCACCGAGATCGGCGGCACGGTCGGCGACATCGAATCGCTGCCGTTCCTGGAAGCGGCGCGCCAGGTACGCCACGAGGTGGGTCGGGAGAATTGCTTCTTCCTGCACTGCTCGCTGGTGCCCTACATGGCGCCGTCGGGGGAACTGAAGACCAAGCCGACTCAGCATTCGGTGGCCGCGCTGCGCAGCATCGGCATCACCCCGGACGCGTTGATCCTGCGCTGCGACAGGGACGTCCCGGAACCGCTGAAGAACAAGATCGCGTTGATGTGCGACGTCGACATCGACGGCGTCATCTCCACCCCGGACGCCCCCTCGATCTACGACATCCCGAAGGTGCTGCACCGCGAGGAGCTCGACGCCTACGTCGTGCGCAGGTTGAACCTGCCGTTCCGCGACGTCGACTGGACACAATGGAACGACCTGCTTCAGCGGGTGCACGAACCGCACGAGACGGTGCGAATCGCGTTGGTGGGCAAGTACATCGACTTGTCGGATGCGTACCTGTCGGTGGCCGAGGCATTGCGAGCGGGCGGGTTCGCGCACCGGGCCAAGGTGGAGATGCGCTGGGTGGCCTCCGACGACTGCGAGGTCGACGGCGACGCGGCCGCTGCGCTGGCCGACGTGCACGCGGTACTGATACCCGGTGGCTTCGGCATCCGCGGCATCGAGGGCAAGATCGGTGCGATCCAGTACGCCCGCAAGCGGGGTCTGCCCGTGTTGGGGCTGTGCCTGGGGCTGCAGTGCATCGTGATCGAGGCGGCCCGGTCGGTCGGCATCACCGAAGCCAACTCCGCGGAGTTCGACCCGACCACCCCGCACCCGGTGATCTCCACCATGGCCGACCAACGCGACGCCGTCGCAGGGGAGGCCGATCTCGGCGGCACCATGCGGCTGGGCGCGTATCCGGCTGTGCTGGAACCGGATTCGATCGTAGCGCAAGCTTATGACGCCACGGAGGTGTCGGAGCGGCACCGTCACCGCTACGAGGTCAACAACCAGTACCGCGACCGCATCGCCGAGAGCGGACTGCGGTTCTCGGGAACCTCCCCGGACGGCCACCTCGTCGAGTTCGTCGAGTATCCGCGCGACACGCACCGCTTCATCGTCGGCACCCAGGCGCATCCCGAGCTCAAGAGCAGGCCCACCCGACCGCACCCGTTGTTCGTCGCGTTCGTGGGCGCGGCCCTGGACTACAAGGCCGAGGAGCGCTTGCCCGGTATGGACATCCCCGAGCAGCGGTCCAACGGCGTCGAGCACGGCGCCGAGGTCGGGGCCCTGCTGCAAGAGCCCGCGACTCGTGGCTGACCACGACTTCGAGACGGTCTCCTCTGAAACCCTCTACGTCGGAAACATCTTCGCGTTGCGCGCCGACGAGGTGCGCATGCCCGGCGGACATACCGCCCGCCGCGAGGTCGTCGAGCACTACGGTGCCGTCGCGGTGCTGGCGATGGACGAGGACCGCAACATCGCGATGGTCTACCAGTACCGGCATCCGCTGGGCCGTCGCCTGTGGGAGTTGCCCGCCGGCCTACTCGACCTCGGAGGCGAACCGCCGCACGTCACCGCCGCGCGTGAACTCGAGGAGGAGGCCGGACTGTCGGCCACCGATTGGCGCGTGCTGGTCGACCTCGACTCCGCGCCGGGCTTCAGCGACGAGAGCGTGCGGGTCTATCTGGCCACCGGGCTCACCGACGTCGGACGCCCCGAAGCCCGCGACGAGGAAGCCGACCTGACGCTGCGGTGGTATCCGCTCGACGAGGCGGTACGCATGGTGCTGGCCGGTGAGATCGTCAATTCCATTGCCGTCAGCGGCATTTTGGCGGCCAACACCGTCACCGACCCGGACAAGCTGAGAAGCGTCGACGCACCGTGGACCGATCGGCCCACCGCGTTCGGTCGCCGTCAGGGGCTCCCGTGACGACCTTCACAACCGCGCTCGAAGGTCAGGTCCAGGGCTATCTCGACCACCTGACCATCGAACGCGGTGCGGCCGCCAACACATTGAGCTCCTACCGCCGCGACCTGCGTCGCTACATCGAACACCTGACCGCACGCGGTATCGACGACTTGACCAAGGTGACCCAGACCGATGTCAGCGAGTTCCTGGTGGCATTGCGCCGCGGGGACGCCGAGGCCGGAACCGCCCCGCTGTCGGCGGTGTCGGCGGCGCGAGCGCTGATCGCGGTGCGAGGCCTGCATCGCTTCGCGACGGCCGAGGGGTTGACCGAACTGGACGTCGCCTCGGACGTCAAGCCGCCGACCCCGAGCAGGCGGCTGCCCAAGAGCCTGTCGCTCGACGAGGTGCTGGCCCTCCTCGAGGCAGCGGGCGGCGACAGCGACGCCGACAGCCCTCTCACGCTGCGTAACCGCGCTCTGCTGGAACTGCTGTATTCGACCGGGGCGCGCATCTCGGAGGCAGTGGGGCTCGACATCGACGACGTCGACACCCATGCTCGTTCGGTGCTGCTGCGCGGTAAGGGCGGCAAGCACCGGCTGGTCCCGATCGGCAGGCCGGCGGTGACCGCACTCGACGTCTATTTCGTACGAGGGCGTCCCGACTTGGCGCGCCGTGGCCGGGGCACACCCGCGATCTTCCTGAACGCCCGCGGCGGGCGGCTGTCGCGGCAGAGCGCGTGGCAGGTGTTGCAGGACTCCGCCGAGCGCGCCGGAATCACCTCCGCGGTGTCGCCGCACGTGCTGCGGCACTCGTTCGCCACGCATCTGCTCGACGGCGGCGCCGACGTCCGTGTCGTGCAGGAGTTGCTCGGCCACGCCTCGGTGACCACGACGCAGATCTACACCATGGTCACGGTCAACGCGCTGCGCGAGGTCTGGGCCGGCGCCCACCCGCGGGCGCGGTAGCCGTTGGCCTTAACCGGTTGATCGCCCGCACCAGCTGCGTGGAATCCACCCGTCAAGGCTGTTGTCCGCCCAGATACTCGGACTCGAGAACCAGGTCGGCGAACAGTGACTGGTACTCCGCGTGCGTCCTGTGCTCGACGGTGTCGAACAACGTGCCCTGCTGCCGGCGCATGTATTCGCGGTACTTCGGCGCCCCGGGGAGTTTCACGTTGTCGGCGACGACGACGGAGCCGCGGTGCAGCCAGCCGCGGTCGAGGATGCTCTGCAGATCGGCCAGGTAGGCGGCCTTGTCGTGGTCGATGAACACCACGTCGAGCAGGTCCGGGCCGAACCCGTGCTCGGAAGCCAGCGCGTCGAGGGTGCGACCGCCGTCGCCGATCGTGCCGACCACACACGTGATGCGGTCCGCGACGCCCGCGTGCGCCCAGACATCCCGGGCGATATCGGCATTGGCCTCGGCGAGTTCGACCGAGTAGATCCGCGCCGACGGTGCCGCCCTGGCCAGCCGCAGGGCACCGTATCCGCAGTAGGTGCCGAGCTCGAGCACCAGGCGAGGGTCGGCGCGGCGCACCGCGGCGTCGAGGATCGCGCCCTTCTGGTCGCCGACATTGATCAGGAAGGACTTCTCGTAGGCGAACCGGTCGATCGTCGCGAGGACGTCGTCGATGTCACCCTGCCGCGCGTTGGCCACCACGTAGTCGCGAAGCGCGGCCTCGCGCCCGTCACCAACCTGACCGGTGGTGGAGATGTTGCGCACGCCTAGCGCCAAGCGCAGGAACGACCACCTCAGCAGCGGGATCCGTTGCCTCAAGCCCATGGCGTCAGCCTAGGACGCGACGCGGCTCAATCGGCTCCCAACTCGCCTGCGGGTCTGGCTGACCTGGCACGTTCCTGCCGTTAAACTTGCCCGGATGTCCGCCATGCCCGTGAACTGCCTGACCAGCGACGGTCAGGCATGAGCGACGACGCAGGAGGCGGCGGAACACCGGAGACCCTGGGTCTGACCGGCCGGCCACCGCGGGACATCCCCGAACCGCAGCCGAAGACGACGCACGGTCCGGCCAAGGTCATCGCGATGTGCAACCAGAAGGGCGGGGTCGGCAAGACCACGTCGACGATCAACCTCGGCGCCAGCCTGGCCGAGTACGGCCGCCGGGTGCTGCTCGTCGATCTGGACCCGCAGGGCGCCCTGTCGGCGGGCCTGGGGGTGCCGCACTACGAACTCGAGCACACGGTGCACAACCTGCTGGTGGAACCGCGGGTGTCGATCGACGATGTGCTGATCCACACCCGGGTCAAGAACCTCGACCTCGTGCCCAGCAACATCGATTTGTCGGCGGCAGAGATCCAACTGGTGAACGAGGTCGGCCGGGAACAGTCGCTGGCGCGTGCGCTGTACCCGGTGCTGGACCGCTACGACTACGTCCTGATCGACTGCCAGCCATCGCTCGGCTTGCTCACCGTGAACGGCTTGGCGTGCAGCGACGGTGTGATCATCCCGACCGAGTGTGAGTTCTTCTCGCTGCGCGGCCTGGCTCTGCTCACCGACACCGTCGACAAGGTCCACGACCGGCTGAATCCGAAGCTGTCGATCAGCGGCATCCTGATCACCCGCTACGACCCGCGCACCGTAAACTCACGCGAAGTCATGGCCCGGGTAGTGGAGCGTTTCGGTGACCTCGTGTTCGACACCGTCATCACCCGCACGGTGCGCTTCCCCGAAACCAGTGTCGCCGGTGAACCGATCACCACATGGGCGCCGAAATCCGGTGGGGCGCAATCGTATCGATCTCTGGCTCGCGAGGTCATCCACCGGTTCGGCGCGTGAATGACCCGGTGACGGGGACCGAAGCCGAGACGACCCCGGATTCGGACGATGCTCCACAGTCGGGTTTTCAGGTTCGGCTGAGCAATTTCGAGGGCCCGTTCGACCTGCTGTTGCAGCTGATCTTCGCCCACCGCCTCGACGTCACGGAGGTGGCACTGCACCGGGTGACCGACGACTTCATCGCCTACACCAAGGCGATCGGCCCCCAGCTCGAACTCGACGAGACCACCGCGTTCCTGGTGATCGCCGCGACCCTGCTCGACCTGAAGGCGGCGCGCCTGCTGCCAGCCGGCGAGGTGCACGACGAAGAAGACCTCGCCCTGCTCGAAGTACGTGACCTGCTGTTCGCCCGCCTGCTGCAGTACCGCGCGTTCAAGCACGTCGCCGAAATGTTCGCCGAACTGGAAGCCGCGGCGCTGCGCAGCTACCCGCGTGCGGTCGCATTGGAGGACCGTTACTCCGCGCTGCTGCCCGAAGTGATGATCGGCGTGGACGCTGAGGCCTTCGCGCAGATCGCCGCGGCGGCGTTCACGCCGCGGCCGGTGCCGACGGTGAGCACCGAGCATCTGCACCACGCGGCGGTGTCGGTTCCCGAGCAGATCGGTAATCTGATGGCACTGCTGGAGAGCCGCGGGATCGGCCAGTGGGCGTCCTTCCGAGATCTGGTCGCCGATTGTGAAGCGCCGATCGAGATCGTCGGGCGGTTCCTGGCGCTGCTCGAGCTGTACCGGGCTCGGGCGGTAGCATTCGAACAACCTGAAGCGCTTGGTGTGCTGCAGATTTCGTGGACCGGCGAGCGGCCGACACACCAACACCTGGCGGTGGAAGAAGATCAGTATGGATAGCGAAGACCACGACAACCTCGACGAGGTCGCGACGGACCTCGACCGCGAGGGCGTCGCGGCCGACGCGACCGATCTCGGGATCGACGTCGCCGAACCGCCCGAGCTGGAGGACGGTGAGCTCGGCGCGGTGCTCGAGGCGCTGCTGCTGGTGGTCGACACCCCGGCGACCGTGGAGCAACTGGCGCTGGCGATCGAGCAGCCGCCGTACCGCGTCGCGGCGAAGTTGCAGGCGATGGCCCAGGAGTACACCGCCCGTGACAGCGGTATCGACCTGCGCGAGGCGGGGGGCGGCTGGCGGATGTACACGCGCTCGCGCTACGCCCCGTATGTGGAACGGTTGCTCCTCGACGGGGCGCGCTCGAAGCTGACGCGCGCGGCGCTGGAGACGCTGGCCGTGGTGGCCTATCGGCAGCCGGTGACTCGCGCCCGAGTGAGCGCGGTGCGCGGCGTCAACGTCGATGCGGTGATACGCACGCTGGTGGCCCGCGGCCTGATCACCGAGGCGGGCACTGATCCCGACACCGGCGCAGTGACGTTCGCGACCACGGAGCTCTTCCTCGAACGGTTGGGCCTGACGTCTCTGGCCGACCTCCCCGACATCGCGCCGCTGCTGCCCGACGTCGACGTGATCGACGACCTCAGCGAAACCCTGGACGAGGACCCGCGTTTCATGAAACTCAGCGGTGCTCCGGCGCCCGAACAGCCGCTGTCCTTCGATGTGGACACCGACGCACATGGCTGAACCCGAAGGCGTGCGGCTGCAGAAAGTGTTGTCGCAGGCCGGAATTGCGTCGCGCCGGGTCGCCGAGAAGATGATCAGGGACGGACGCGTGGAGGTCGACGACCGCGTCGTCACCGAGTTGGGCACCCGCGTCGACCCCGAGGTCTCGGTGATCCGGGTCGACGGGGCGCGGGTGACGCTCGACGACACGCTGGTGCACCTGGCGATCAACAAACCCAAGGGCATGCATTCGACGATGTCCGACGACCGGGGCCGCCCGTGCATCGGTGACCTTGTCGAGCACCGGGTTCGGGGTAACAAGAAGCTGTTTCATGTCGGCCGGCTCGACGCCGACACCGAGGGGCTGATGCTGTTGACGAACGACGGGGAGCTGGCCCACCGGCTGATGCACCCCTCGTTCGAGGTGCCCAAGACCTACCTGGCCACCGTGCTGGGCGCAGTGCCCCGCGGGGTGGGCCGCCAGCTGCGCTACGGCGTTGAACTCGACGACGGACCGGCACGGGTCGACGATTTCGCGGTCGTCGACAAGGTTCCCGGCAAGACGCTGGTGCGGGTCACCCTGCACGAAGGTCGCAAGCGGATCGTGCGTCGGATGCTCGCGGCGGTCGGCCATCCGGTGCAGGAGCTGGTGCGAACCGACATCGGCACCGTCACGCTCGGCGATCAGCGTCCGGGCAGCATCCGGGTGCTGACGCAGAAGGAGCTCGGCGAGTTGTACAGGGCGGTCGGCCTGTGACGCCACTGGTCATCGCCGTCGACGGTCCCGCCGGAACTGGCAAGTCAACGGTGTCAAGGGGTTTGGCGCGTGAGCTGAACGCCCGGTACCTCGACACCGGGGCGATGTACCGGATCGTCACACTGGCCGTACTGCGTGCCGGTGTCGAGCTGACCGATACCGAGGCCGTCGCGGCGACCGCCGCAGACGCCGAACTGGCCGTCGGCTACAACCCCGATGAAGATTGCTCTTACCTTGACGGAGAAGACGTTTCGTCTGAGATCCGCGGCGACGCGGTGACCAAGGCGGTGTCAGCGGTCTCGGCGGTGCCCGCCGTGCGCACACGACTCGTCGACCTGCAGCGCAAGCTGGCCTCCGGGCCGGACAGCGTCGTCGTGGAGGGCCGTGACATCGGGACGGTGGTGCTGCCCGACGCCGACCTCAAGATTTTCTTGACCGCATCGGCCGAAGAGCGTGCGCGACGCCGCAACGACCAGAACAAGGCGACCGGTCTGGACGATGACTACGAGGCGGTGCTGGCCGACGTCAAGCGGCGCGACCACCTCGACTCCACGCGGGCGGTCTCGCCGTTGCGGCCTGCCGACGACGCCGTCGTCGTCGACACCAGTGCGATGACGCAGCCCGACGTGATCGAGCATCTGAGAAACCTCGTGCGGGAGCGGGCGGGAGCGCAGCGATGAGCGAGGACGGAACCTGGGTCGACGAAAGCGATTGGGAGATCGCCGAAGACTCGGCAAGAGATATAGCCGAGGCAATCGAGGAGGCCGCGACGGCACCGCCCGTCGTCGCCGTCGTCGGGCGACCGAACGTCGGTAAGTCGACGTTGGTGAACCGGATCCTGGGCCGTCGAGAAGCCGTCGTGCAGGACGTACCGGGGGTGACGCGCGACCGGGTGTCCTACGACGCGTTGTGGTTGGGCCGCAGATTCATCCTGCAGGACACCGGCGGTTGGGAGCCCGACGCGAAGGGTCTGCAACAGCTGGTGGCCGAGCAGGCATCGGTGGCGATGCGGACAGCCGACGCGATCATCTTCGTCGTCGACGCGGTGGTCGGCGCCACCACTGCCGACGAGGCGGCAGCGAAGCTGTTGCAACGCTCCGGTAAGCCGGTGTTCCTGGCGGCCAACAAGGTTGACAGCGAGCGCGGGGAAGCCGACGCCGCCATGCTGTGGTCGCTGGGTCTGGGCGAGCCGCACCCGATCAGCGCCATGCACGGCCGCGGGGTGGCCGATCTGCTCGACACCGTGATCGACGCGCTGCCCACGGTGTCAGAGATGTCCAGCGGTGGGGGAGGACCGCGCCGGGTTGCGCTCGTGGGCAAGCCGAACGTGGGCAAGAGCTCGCTGCTGAACCGGCTGGCCGGTGATCAGCGCTCCGTCGTCCACGACGTCGCGGGCACCACCGTCGATCCGGTCGACTCGCTGATCGAGATGGACGGCAAGATGTGGCGGTTCGTCGATACCGCGGGTCTGCGGCGCAAGGTGGGGCAGGCGAGCGGGCACGAGTTCTATGCGTCGGTGCGCACCCACGGCGCCATCGACGCGGCCGAGGTGGCGATCGTCCTGATCGACGCGTCGCAGCCGCTGACCGAGCAGGACCAGCGCGTGCTGTCGATGGTGATCGAGGCCGGCCGGGCGCTGGTGCTGGCGTTCAACAAGTGGGACCTGGTCGACGAGGACCGCCGTTACCTGCTGGACCGCGAGATCGACCGCGAGCTCGTGCAGTTGCAGTGGGCGCCGCGGGTGAACATCTCGGCCAAGACGGGCCGCGCGGTGCAGAAACTGGTCCCGGCCCTGGAGAAGTCGCTCGAGTCGTGGGACACCCGCATCTCCACGGGGCGGTTGAACACGTTCCTCAAGGAAGTGGTGGCGGCCCATCCGCCGCCGGTGCGCGGCGGTAAGCAACCGCGGATCCTGTTCGCCACCCAGGCCACAGCTCGCCCGCCGACGTTCGTGCTGTTCACCTCGGGGTTCCTGGAGGCCGGCTATCGACGGTTCCTGGAGCGGCGACTGCGCGAGACGTTCGGCTTCGAGGGCAGCCCGATCCGGATCAACGTGCGGATGCGAGAGAAGCGGGGACCCCGCTCTCGGTGATTTGTCGAGCGCAACCGGCGGTGGGCGCCGCTACCGCTCCACAAATCGACGATTAGCCTTGCCCAAGTGCCCGTCGTCGACATGGTCCTCATCGCGTTGGCGGGTCTGGGAGCGGGCGCTATCAACACGCTCGTCGGCTCCGGCACCCTGATCACCTTTCCCACCCTGGTGGCGTTGGGCTATCCGCCGGTGACGTCGACGATGTCGAACGCGATCGGGTTGGTGGCCGGCGGGGTGTCGGGCACCTGGGGTTACCGGCGCGAACTGCGGGGACAGTGGGATCGGCTGCGGTGGCAGATTCCGGCCTCGTTTGTGGGCGCGGCGCTGGGTGCGTGGCTGCTGCTGAATCTGCCGGAGACTGTGTTCGAGCAGGTCGTGCCGGTGCTTTTGATCGCGGCGCTGGTGTTGGTGGTGGTCGGTCCGCGAATCCAGTCGTATGCGCGGGCTCGGGCCGAAGCGGCGGGGCAGTCCGCCGAGCACGTGTCGCGGTTCCAGTTGGCCAGCGTCGTCTTCGCGACGTTCGCGGTCGGGATCTACGGGGGCTACTTCACCGCAGCTCAGGGGATTCTGCTGATCGCGGCGATGGGCGCGCTGCTTCCCGAGGGCATGCAGCGCATGAACGCCGCCAAGAATCTGCTGTCGTTGGTGGTCAACATCGTGGCCGCGGTGGCGTACACCTTGGTGGCGTTCGACCGGATCAGCTGGGCCGCGGCGGGCCTGATCGCGGCCGGTTCGTTGGTCGGCGGCTTTCTTGGGGCCCGCTACGGTCGCCGACTTTCGCCCAACGCGCTGAGGGCGGTGATCGTGGTGGTGGGAATCATCGGGCTGTATCGATTGCTGACCCTCTAGAGCAGTTCTGTATGGTTAGTCGAAGCTGACTGACCAGGAAGGGGAGCCGGGTGGCCGAACGCCGATTCCGCACCGCGCCGTCTGCCCTCTGCGCTCTCGAGCCGTTCTGGCCGTCACGCCGCATCATCGCCTTTGACGAGTGGTGTCGCGCGCGCATCTGATTACGCGCCCACTGTCCGTCTGGTCGGCCCGCCGCGCTGACCACTTCTGAAAGCAGTCGAACCTGTGCGTTCGCTTCTGATATTCACGCTCGTCGGTGTCGGAGCGCAGCTGGTGGACGGCGCGCTGGGCATGGCGTTCGGCGTGACCGCCTCGACGCTGCTGGTGCTCAGTGGCCTCGGAGCTGCCCAGGCGAGCGCCGCGGTGCACCTGGCCGAGGTCGGCACGACGCTGGCCTCGGGTCTGTCGCACTGGCGGTTCAAGAACATCGACTGGTCGATCGTGCTGAAGCTGGGCCTGCCCGGTGCGATCGGGGCGTTCGTAGGTGCGACCGTGCTGTCGTCGCTGTCGACCGAGCATGCCGCCCCGTTGATGGCGGGGATCCTGGTCGCGATCGGAATCTACGTGCTGTTGCGGTTCTCGCTGCGCAACCCTCCGGTGATGCGGCACGGTGAGACACCGCATACCGCGAGGTTCCTCAGCCCGCTCGGGTTGTTCGGCGGGTTGATCGACGCGTCCGGTGGTGGTGGCTGGGGCCCGGTGACGACGAGCACGTTGCTGTCGCGCGGTAAGACGGCCCCGCGCACGGTGATCGGTTCGGTCAGCGCTTCGGAGTTCCTAGTGGCGGCCTCGGCCTCGGTCGGTTTCGGTATCGGGTTGCGCGAGGAGTTCGTCGAGAACCTGCCGGTGGTGCTCGGACTCGCCGTGGGCGGCGTGGTCGCCGCCCCGTTCGCCGCGTGGCTGGTGAGCCGGATCCGGCCCGCGCTGTTGGGCACGGCCGTCGGCGGTGTCATCGTGGTGACCAACAGCCAGAAGCTGGTGCATTACTTCGGTATCGAATGGCCGTGGTCGACGGGTGTTTACACGCTGATCGTAATTGGCTGGGCCGCAGCGCTTTACGTGGCGTGGCGGTACCGTCGGCCCGTGGTATCCGCGCCGGTGGCCAGCGAGGTCGAGGTGGTGCCGAGCGTTGCTCCGTAGGCCGCTGAAATGGTGTGTTAACTCAGAGGTCCATTCGCCAAGGCGGTTGGGAAGTGGAGCCAGGACTGCGGTAGCATTTCGACCTGCTGCCGGCGATCCCGGCGGCGCCGCGGGCTGTGGCGCAGTTTGGTAGCGCACTTGACTGGGGGTCAAGTGGTCGCAGGTTCAAATCCTGTCAGCCCGACAATTGTGATGTCGCAAGACATCGGAATAGCCGCGGACCTACTTTAGGTCCGCGGTTTTTTTGCGTTTGGGGCCTCTGGGGGCGCCGGTGGGTTGGTAGTCCCTGGTGGGGTCGAGGGTGAAGTCGCGCAGGGTTTGTCCGGTGGCGGCGTTGATGACGGTGATGTGGTGGTCCTGGGTGAGGATCAGGACGCGGGTTCGGTAGTGGTGGCGGCCGATGCCGATGTGGTGGAGGCGTCCGTTGACGCGCAGGGTGACGGCTCCAGCTTGGTCGACGCGGTCGGTGCGGACGCGGTTGTGGGTGTCGATGCGGGTTGCTGGGCTGGCTTTGGGGCGGCTGGTGTAGATGACTGCGGGGGTCGCGTGGTGGGGTAGGGAGCGGTGTGGGTGGCGGTGGTTGTATTCGTCGGTGAAGGCGTCGAGTTGGGTTTGTAGTTCGGCGAGGGTGGCGGCTCGGGGTTGGCGGGTGAGCCATTTTGTGAGGGGTTGTTGGAAGCGTTCGACTTTCCCGCAGGTGGTGGGGTGGTTGGGGGTGGAGTTGATTTGGTGGACGTGGAGGCGACGTAGTTCGGCTTCGAAGGCGTTGCGTCCACCTTTGGCGCCGGCGAGGCGGGTGGTGAAGACCATGCCGTTGTCGGTCAGGGTGGAGTACGGGATGCCTTGGTGGTGTACAGCTAGTGAATTCGGTGACGACGATGGTGCCGGTGATGCGGTGGTGTGCGGTGACTGAGATGGCATAGCGGGAGCAGTCGTCGAGCCAGGACAGGATTTCGGTGTCGGTGCCGCCGGCGAGGCGCCAGTGGGTGAAGTCGGCCTGCCAGCATTGGTTGGGTTGTTCGGCGGCGAAGCGGATGTAGGACGATTTCGGTCGCTTTTGTGGGGTGGGGTCGACGAGGCCGGCGGCGTGGAGGTGGCGGTTGATCGAGGCGGTGGAGACGCGCAGTTGGTGATGATGCTCAAGGTGCCAGGAGCCTTAGACACCAGCTGAAACTGGCCGACCCACCTATGCCGATGTCTTGAGACACCCTATTCCGATGTCCTGAAACACCACACTGTCAGCCCGACAATGTGATGTCTCGGGAGGCATCGGTTGACAGTCGGCTCAACGCGTCTTTATGCGAGCAATTGTCCGTTCCGCTATTAAGACCGCCGCTTATACCATTTCGGCTGGTCGCTAAAGTCCGCTCCCGCGACTCGGCGGCGGGCGTCCCTGGTGGGACACCACGCCGCCGGGGCGGGACAAGAATGCGCGACTACGGCTCCGGCTGAATGTCCTCGTCGCCGTCGGCCGCAACGGCGTCAAGATCCTCATTGCCATGGCTGCCGACGGCGGCCAGGGCCCTGGTTGTGACGCCGTTTTCGATGTTGGTCGCGGTGGCGGTGTTGTTGATGTTGTCGTTGCCGAAGAAGCTAGCCCAAGCGTCAAGGAAGGTGTTGCTTCCGCTATTGGTCCCAGTTGCGGTGTTGCCGGAGCTGTTCAAGCCGAAAGCGCCGGCGATAACCTGCAGGGTGGCCATGCTTCCACTGTTGGTGGCGGTTGCGGTGTTGTCGTTGTTGCCTTCGCCGATAACGCCAGCGGCGGCGGTTACTTGGCTATCGCTGCCGGTGTTGGTGGCGGTGGCGGTGTTGCCGGAGTTCTCGTTGCCCCCTGCCCCGATGTTCTGGCCGCCGCCGGCGAGGGCAGTGGCATCCTGACCGATAGCGCTGGCACGGTTGTCGGCGTTGTCATCGCCGAAGGAACCCGCGCTGGCCACGCTGTTATCACCGGGAGTACCCGTTTCGGTTTCGCCGGCGACGGTGGCAACGTTGTTGTTGTTGCCATTGCCGTTGGCGCCCGCATAGGCGCTGCTGTTGTCGCCGTCGACTGTGGCCCTATTGTTGTTGTTGCCGTCGCCGCCGCTGCCCGCGTAAGCCTTACTGCCATCGCCGGTCGCCCGGGCTGTGTTGTTGTTGTTGTTGTTGCCACCGATACCGCTATCGTCATCGCCGGCGGCGGCAATGCTGCCATCACCCTGAGCCTTGGCTTTGTTCTTGACTCCACCGCCCGCAGTCGCTTTGGCATTGGTGCCTTTAGCGGTGGCACTGCTGTCGTTCCCGCTGGTCACTATTGCTTCGGCGCCTGCGCCGGTGGCCCTCGCCTTGGTTTTAGTGCTGCCGATTGGGGTTTCGGCATACGCTGTGCCGCCGCCGTCTTTCTTGACCACACCGTTCTTGGAGACGTATACGTCCTTCGGCGGTTTTGGTGCCTTGGCCGCCATGGGGGCCTTTGCCGCTGATGAATCGTTCGAGACTTTGGTGCTCTTATCCGCTTTGTCCGTCTTGTTCGTCTTCGCCGAGGACGAATCGCTTGCGGCGCTCGAGCCTGTGTCCGGTTTGGCGAACGCCTCTACCGGCGTCGCGAAGAGTCCGACCCCGATCCCGAGCGCGACAGCTAACGCCCCTACGCGGCCGATGTATGTTGCATTACCCATGATGAATCCCCCAGGAGTGCGATGTGGTGTGGTGAGTAAAAAGCTGGCCTGACGGCCTCGAGAAATCGAGCGACGGGTGTTTGCAGCACATGCAGACCCCCATGCCCCCAACAATGGCCCGTTGACGATCGATTCATTAAAGCCTTCCAACGGACGTGCTCAATGTAACCGAAAGATAAATCAAACTGTCGCTTTTGTAAAAAATTTGCTCCTAGGGGCATTCGAGCAACGTTGATGGTGGGAATAAACATTACTTGTGAGGCGCGTGTTCATCCGCCAGCTACCCGCATACCAAGCGGACCAGTTCTCGAGGTAAACCCCGTAGACGGTATACAGCCTGATCGTGGTAGCCCTCCCGTTACTAAGCGACGGACTGCGCTCAACCTCCCCCACAGGGGTTGAACACGGCAGCTTTGAGCGCCTGACCCCTTTAAATTGCTTCCGAGATCAAGAAAACAATTGCTTCAGCAAGAAGATCGATCGTTTTTAGGTGCCATAAGCGGCGTACTAACAATGAGAATTGACCGGCCCACGGGGCGTCACCGCCAAGTCGCATAGCAATCTTTCAACTGCTTGACATCTTTGCTGCCGGCCTTCGACCAGCCGCTCTCACCAGCGATTCGCCACCTTCTCCGCGATCTGTCTCGCGATCCGTGCGGCTGAATCACCCGGGTTAGCGCTGCAGGTGTTCACGTCGATGATGACGTTGTTCTCCAGTGTGACTGCGTGTCCGCAGGCCCACCCCGGCGCAGCAGCTTCCTGGAGAGTCGCGACGGTACTCAGCACGTCGTCGTTGTTACTGATCGGCCCCACGGTCCACTTCGTCCCGCTCTGCGTGTGGGTGTATTCGTGGCAGACCGGCCACTGCTGCACCGATGCATCGAAGAAGGCCCGGGCCTTCTTCACGAGCGGGTACAGCACGACGGCCTGCTTCACATAGTGGGCGAACTTGTCGCCATCGTTGAGGCTCTGATCCCGCTCGGCTTGGTACCCGCTGTCGGCGTAGACCGGCGCCTCCGCCGCACCGTCGATGCCGAGGCATGCCCGCGGTTCCATCGTGGCGCTATTGTCCGACATGGTGCTCTGGGCGCTCGTGACCTCCAGGGTCTGCGAGCCCATCGCGACGTTCAACTCAGCGGGATTCAGCAGCAGTTCATCCAGCTCGCGCTCCACCAGGGGACGCGGGATCAACGTCTGGGTGGGCGTCGGCGCCACCGCGTTGCCGACCGAGCTGGCACACCCGGCGACCAGAAGACAGACAATCGCGGCACCGAGTGCCGCCGCTGGTTGGCGCATGTGTTCCTCCCCATCGCAGCCGTCTCCAACCGATCTGCGCGCGAGCGATGCCCCCAGCATCGCAGCCCGTGAAGATATGGTGCAGCAGCTTGGCCGTCGGCGTGAAGAGGGCGTGCGGTGTTTTCCGTAACGATGGACGCTGCTTCTGATAACGATTGGTGCGTCGCGCACGGGGCGAGACGCAGCCGAGGGTTGACCCCGCGCGGGGACTCAGGCTGCGGTGCGTGCCGCAGCCGTTGTCAGAGAATGGGATTCGATAGCCGGGGCGGGCTCAGTCGGATTTTTCGTCGTCGGATTTGTCCGAGTCGTCGTCGCCATCATCCGAGCCGTCGGACTCGTCGTCATCGTCATCGTCGTCGTCCTCCGATTCGTCGTCGGACTTCTCGTCGGAGTCGTCTTCATCGCTGGATCGGGGGGAGTCGTCGAGCTTGTCTGCGAATTTCGTCAGCGCCCGTGCCAGCTGGCGCGCTTCATGCGGCTCGAGAGAGTCACCGAACAACAACTCGCCATCGTCGTTGGCCCGTTCGAGGTAGACCCTGTTCTCCTTGGCCGCGACGTTCCACTGGCCGGACTCGGGCTCTGCCATCGTTGTCGCCTTTCGCAGGTGGACATTTTGGCCTCGTATACCCACCTGAATTCGCTGCCACGCAACTTACGACAGGCATTGTCCGCCAGATTGTCTCAATCGTAAGCAGGTGCTGACCGCCGGCCTTACCACAGAGATAGAAAACCCTCCCCTCACTTGAACGGATCCTGGCCTCGCGGCGATTACGCGGCCCCTGGTCGACTCGCAATCATTTCTTTCACCACCCCCACTCCGCACCGCCCCCGAGAGGATCACGACATGACCACCATCACCCGCCGCCCGACCCGTATCCAGTACGCCGCCACCCTCATCGGCGCCCTCGCCGTCTTCGTCTTCGCGCCGGCGACGGCCCACGCTGTCGACAACGAGCCCACCCCCGGCAGTGGTGGATGCACCTACACCGACGCCGACGGCTACCCCATTCCGATCGACGACGGACAGGACGTCTTCGTCGACGGCAAGCTCGTCTCCTGCCGCGGCGGCAAGATCGTCATCACCACCGCGCCGCAGCGCAACCCGGCCAGCGTGCGCCCGGCGCTGCCAGCCGGCAAGCTCCCGGTGCTCACCCGGCTGCCCTGAACCCCGCTCAATAATCGGCCCGTCACCTCACGGTGGCGGGCCGATTCAATGCGCGATCGGCATGGACGGGCACACATCCGCAGTACATTCGCCGCATGCCGAAGTGTGGCGGCGCGCTGCGCCCTGGAACGCGCAGTGGCCGGTGACGTTGCGGTCATCGGTGCGGGCCCCGGCGGGCTCGTCGCCGCGCGCTGGCTGATCGCCCAGGGATTCGAGCCGACGATCTATGAGCGCGGCGCCACCCTGGGTGGGCAGTGGACCGGGGAGCGGGGCCGCAGCGGGGTGTGGCCGGCCATGCACACCAACACAAGCCGCATCCTCACCGCGTTCAGCGACCTCGACCCCGGCCAAGGCCCCGTCTTCCCGTCCGCGCTCGAGATCCTTCGTTACCTCCGCGCTATGCCGAGACGTTCGATCTGTCACGACGAATCCGGTTCCTGACTCCGGTGACCAGCGTCCGGCACGACGACGGTCGCTGGCTGGTCGGCATCCCGGGCGAAGAAGAAAGCTACAAGTGCGTCGTCGTGGCCACCGGGCGGTTTCAGTCGCCCGTTGTCCCAGCTGTCGATGGGTTGCACGGCTTTACCCGCTCCCTCGGTGCCGTACCAACATTCGACTATCGGGATGCCACGCCCTACTGCGACAAGCGTGTCCTGGTGGCCGGATGTGCTGTCAGCGCGTTGGAGATCGCCGCCGAACTGGCCCAGCGGGGCGCACGCGCTGTGGTCACCCAGCGCCGTCAGCGCTACGTACTACCGAAATTCGCCGCGGGTGTTCCGTCCGACCACCGGATCTTCACCCGGTACCTGGCGCTGGCCGACGAGAAACTGCCTTCCGCCGAGAGCGACCGTCAACTCAAGGAGATCGTCGTCGAAGCCGGAGGAATGCCACAGCAGTACGGCGCCCCGGCACCCGATCCCTCGCTGTTCGCCGCCGGCGTCACGCTGAGCCAGCATTACCTGCCGCTGGTGGGCGAGGGCCGGATCGAGGTGCGCCCGTGGATGACATCGGTGGCCGGTACGACCGTGACCTTCGCCGACGGGCATGCCGAGCAGTTCGAAGGCATCCTGCTCGGCACCGGATTCCAACTCTCGATGCCCTTCTTGCACAACGAGATCCAAACAGTCCTCGATGCGGACGACGTTCATCTCGACACCGATCGCCATACCTTCCATCCCGACCTCCCCGGCTTGGCGTTCATGGGGATGTGGGATCAGTCCGGCGGATACTTCGTGCCGCTGGAGTTGCAGGCCCGCTGGATCGCCTACACCTGGGGCGGGACCATCCCGGCTCCGAGCGCCGCTGACCAATGCCGTGCGATCGAGGCGTACCGCTCGCGCCGAGGCCTGCCACAGAAAACGCGGATGAACCTGGCGGCGTTGGCGTTCGCCCGGGCAGCGGGGGTGGAACCGGCGGTGGAGAACTGGCGCGAACTTCGCCGCGCCTTGCTGTTCGGGCCTCTCGCGCCGAGCTGCTTTCGCCTCGAGGGCCCCGACGCGCGGGAAGACGCGCCGGCTCGGATCGCCCGCGATGCCGCCGCTTTTGGCGCGATCACCTCGCCAGCACTCACGGATCGTGAACGTGCGTACTGCGCGTTGCTCGGAACGGACCACACGTAGTACTACTCAAGCAGTGCCGCGGCCCGCGGGGCATTCTGAACGCATGTCGCTCACGAAACCCCTGTCCGGCGCCGACGAACTGGCCGCCGACACCCCGCCGACCCGCGACCGCGCCGTCGACGTCGCCCGCCTGGCCGCGCTCATCGTGGTCATGTTCGGCCACTGCGCGCTGCTGCTGGCAACCATCAACTCCGGCGGCGTCCGAATCGGCAACATCCTCGGGGAGATTCCCGCACTCATGCCGGTGACGTGGATCGTGCAGGTCATGCCCCTGTTCTTCCTCGCCGGAGGCGCAGCGGGGGCATACGGCTGGCATGCAGGCAAGTCGTGGGGCACCTGGCTGGTCGCGCGCGCGCAGCGCTTGTGCCGCCCTGTCTTCTGGTATCTCGCGGCCTGGACGGTCGGACTGCTCGCCGTGCGACTCACCCTCGGCCCGGATTCCGCCGCAGACCTCGGTCGCGAGTCCGTCGCGCTGCTGTGGTTCCTGGGCGTGTACCTGGTAGTGCTCGCCTTCGTCCCCGCTCTGACCCGGTTGTCGACGGGCCGCCAGCTCGCGGTCTTGGTGGCGGGTCTGCTGGCCGCGGCCACCGCCGTCGACACCATCCGACTCTCGGTCGGTGCTCCGATGGCCGGGGTCGCGAACTTCGTCATCGTCTGGCTCATCCCGATCGCGCTGGGCGTCGGGTACGCGCGACGGTTGATCAGCCAGCGCGTCGCGCTCGCGGTGGGGGCCGGTGCGCTCGTCGCGCAGACAGTGCTGGCGATGGTCGGGCCCTACGAGGTGTCGCTCGTCGTCACCGGAACCGAGCACCTGTCGAACGTCTCGCCGCCCACCCTGCTTCTCGCGTTGCACTGCACCTGGGTGTCCGCCGCGTTCATCGCCTGTGCACGGGCGATCCAGCGATGGGCTCAGCGCCCGCGGGTCTGGTACGTCGTCGCGGTCGGCAACGGGGGAGCGATGACGCTGTACCTCTGGCACATCGTGGCGATCGCCATCGCCGCATTCTCACTGCACGCGATCGGCCTCGATGCGTATGACGTTGACGCACCGCACTTTTGGGCACTGCTCGCACTTCGCGCCGCCGTGTTCGCTGTCGTCATGTTCGCCCTGTTCCGACTGCTCTCCCCGCTCGAGCATCGCCGCCTGCCGTGGTGGGACGCACCAGTGGGCGCCACCGGGGCACGGTCAGTCGCGGCCGGTGTGCTGATCGTGCTCGCGGGCGTGGCGATGGTGCTGCTGGCCAAGAACGGGCTGACCGGAACCTTCGGCTGGACGATGCTGGGTTGCTCTACGGCGTCGGCTGTTTCGGCGCGGGCCATGGCACGGGCCTAGGCTTGGCCCTCACCCGCTGCGGCCACCAGAACCACCGGCCGAGCAGCGCGGCGATCGACGGCGTCATGAACGCGCGGATCACCAATGTGTCGAAGAGCAGACCCATGCCGATAGTGGTGCCCATCTGCGCCACCACGGTCAACTCGCTGACCACCATCGACATCATCGTGAACGCGAACACCAGGCCTGCCGCGGTCACCACCGATCCGCTGCCACCCATGGCCCGGATGATCGCGGTATTGACGCCTGCGGGCAGTTCCTCCTTCAACCGGGCGACCAGGAGCAGGTTGTAGTCGGCGCCCACCGCCAACAGGATGATCACCGCCATGGCCATGACCATGAACTGCAATTCGATGCCCAGAATGTGCTGCCACACCAAAATCGACAGACCGAAGGACGCCCCGAGCGACAACACGACGGTGCCCACGATCACCGCGGCGGCGATGACGCTGCGCGTGATGATCAACATGATGGTGAAAATCAGCGCCAGCGCGAGGATGCCCGCGATCATCAGGTCGTAATTGTTGCCCTCTTGCATGTCCTTGAACGCCGCGGCAGTACCGCCGACGTAGATCTTGGCCCCTTCGAACGGCGTGCCCTTGATGGCCTCTTTCGCGGCCTGCTTGATCGCGTCGATGCGTTCGATACCGTCGGCGCTGAGGGGATCGCCCTCGTGCTGGACGATCATTCGCACGGCACGACCGTTGGGCGAGATGAAGTTCTCCATGCCGCGCCTGAATTCCTCGTTGTCGAAGATCTCAGGCGGCAGGTAGAACGTGTCGTCGTTCCACGAGTCGTTGAAGGCATCGCCCATCGCCGACTGGTTCTCGCTCATGGCGGCCTGCTGATCCTGCATGCCTCCTTGAGAAGCGTGCATCGTCAGCATCATGGTCCGCATGGTGCGCATCGACTCGATCTGCTCGGGCATCAGCGCCAACAGCTGCGGCATCAGCGCATCGAGTCGCTCCAGGTCCGGTATCAAGTCCTGGACATTGTCGGTCAGCTTGTTCGTGCCGTCGATGGTGTCGAAGATCGACCGTACCGTCCAGCAGACCGGGATGTTGAAACAGTGCGGTTCCCAGTAGAAGTAGTTGCGGATCGGACGCATGAAGTCGTCGAGATCAGCGATGTGATCCCGCAATTCGGCCGTGTCGGCGGCCATGGTCTTGGTCTTCTGCACCATGCTGTGCGTGGTCGCGTTCATCTCACCCATCAACGCCATCATCCGCGTCATGGTGTCGATGTTCTTCTGCATCTCGTCGGCCTGCACCAGCATGTCGGCCATGCGGTCCTGGGTGTACTTGCGGTTCAGGTCCTGGCCGACCCCGCCGAGGCTCATTTGCGCTGGGATCGTGCTGAATTCGATCGGCTTGCCGTTGGGGCGGGTGATGGTCTGGACCCGTGAGATGCCCGGCACCCGGAAGACCGCCTTGGCGATCTTGTCGATCACCAGGAAATCGGCCGAGTTGCGCAGGTCGTGATCGGTCTCGATGAGTAGCAACTCGGGATTCATGGTCGCGGGGGAGAAGTGCCGTTCGGCGGCCGCGAAGCCCTGGTTCGCCGGCAGATCGGCGGGCAGATACAGACGGTCGTTGTAGTTGGGCTGGTACCCGGGCAGCGTCAACAATCCGACCAGTGACAATGCGACGGTCGCGAGCAACACGGGCCCGGGCCATCGCACGATCGCGGCGCCGATCTTGCGCCAACCACGGATGCGCATGGCGCGCTTGGGTTCCAGCAGGCCGAAACGGGTCGCGATCGTGATGATCGCCGGGCCGAGCGTCAGCGCGACGAACACCGCCGTCGTCATACCCACCGCCAGCGGCACCCCCAGTGACTGGAAGTACGGCAGCCGGGTGAACGACAGGCAGAAGGTGGCGCCGGCGATCGTCATACCCGAGCCCAACACCACATGGGCAGTGCCGCGGAACATCGTGTGGAACGCCGACTCCCGGTCCTGACCCAGCGTGCGGGCTTCCTGGTAGCGCCCGATGAGGAAGATCGCGTAGTCGGTGGACGCCGCGATCGCGAGCGTCACAAGTAGGTTCGTCGCGAACGTCGACAGCCCGATCAGGTCGTGATACCCGAGGAAGGCCACCACACCACGCGTGGCCGCCAGCGCCAGGAAGACCATCACCAGTGTGATGAGCATGGTGCCGATCGACCGGTAGACCAGCAACAGCATCGTGATGATCACGGCGAACGTGGCGTACTCGATGATGCGGATGCTGCGGTCGCTGGCGATCTGCTGGTCGGCGACCAGGGCGGACCCGCCCGTGACGAAGACCTTCACCCCCGGTGGAGGCGGGATGCTGTCGACGATGCTCTTGACGGCTTCCACGGACTCGTTGGACAGCGCCTCGCCCATGTTGCCCGCCAGATAGGCCTGGACGTAGACGGCCTTGCCGTCGGCGCTCACGGCCGCGGCCTCTGTCAGCGGGTCGCCCCAGAAGTCCTGGACGTGCTCTACGTGCTTGTCGTCGGCTTCGAGCCTGTCGACGAGTTCGTCGTAGTAGCGGCGTGCGTCGTCGCCCAACGGCTGCTCGCCCTCGAGGACGATCATCGCCGAGCTGTCGGATTTGAACTCTTCGAAGATCTGGCCCACGCGCTGCATCGCGATCACCGACGGAGCCTCCGACGGGCTCATCGACACCGAACGCATCTGGCCGACGACCTCGAGCTGCGGCACGGTCACGTTGAGCAACGCGATCAGCGCGATCCACCCGACGATGATGGGTAGGGCAAGCCGCCGGATCCACTTGGCCAGCGCAGACCGTTCGGAATGCGCGGCGTGTTCGGTTGAAGGCGCGGTGGGAGCGCTCACCAGGAATTCACCTCGGCGGAGCTCCTCCCTAGGGGTGTTAGGACCGCCTTAGTTCCTACCAGATGTGGGCCTTGAAACGGTAGTCAGATCCGCCCTGCAGCGAACTCTGCAGCTTGGTTAACCAATCCGGCCTGGACATAGGCGACGTGTGCGCCCATGTCGCGTCCGCCCTCAAAGCAGATCGGGTCGTTCGGGACACACAGGTCGATTGTCTTGGCCGCGTAGTCGGGCCCCACCGACGGCAGCGGCCCGGGCGACAGCCGATCGGCAAAGCTGCTGCGCGGACCGCCGAACAGGGCGACCGCGGCGACGTGCGGAACAACCGTCGGCGCCATCTCGGCGGTGGCGACATCCATCACCGCGGCACCCTGAGAGTAGCCACCGAGCACCATGCGGGTGGCGGGGCAACCCGCGGCCATCGATTGCACGTGGGCACGGGTGTCCTCGGCGCCTGCACGGGTGCTCACCGCAAAGTCGCGACTGGCGGGATAGTCGACGGCGTAGACACCCACGGTCCGGTCACCCAACCGCGACCGAACCGAGTCGACGAAGGCCTGTCCGATTCCGCCCACTCCCGGCGGCTCGGTGGTCCCGCGCGCGAAGACGATCTCGACCTCCGGGCACGGGGCCGCCTGGGCAGCGGGGACACCGATCAGTGCGGACAGTGTGATCGCGACGGGCAGGAGGGCGGCGCGACCGGCGAATGTGCTCATACGGGTATTTCGCCGCGCGGAACCAAGACGTGACATCACTCCGGACGCCGTTAACGAGACGTCAACGGAGCGGACGACGGGCAAACGCACCGATGACGGGTCGCTAGGCGCCCGCACAGCTTTCAAGATGCCGAGCACGGCGAAGCAACTTATGCTCGCTTCGCCGATCTTGACTGCGCAGTGCGGGTGCGGCGGAATCCGGCCGGGAAGGCGAGGCGACATGGACACGGTGCTCGGGCTGTCGATGACATCGACCGGTATCGCCTGGGTCCTGATCGAAGGCGAGGGCGCCGACGCGAAGACGGTGGATCACGACCACTTCACCGTCGTCGCCGACCTCGCCACCGACGGCGACATCGCCGCCCACGAAGCAGCGGTGCGGGGCGCGCGGGCGATCGCGTCCGCCACCGGCCATCGGATTGACACGGTCTGCATGACGTGGAGCGCCGATGTCGGCGCGAAGGCCGAACTGCTCCGGAAATCGCTGTCCGACATGGGGTTTGCGAAGGTGGCGACGGTACGGATGACGGACGCCGCTCGAACGTGGGCCGGCACGCTCGAGTCCTCCGATGAATTCGACGACGTCCAGGTCGCGCTGGCGCGCGGTGCCGCGCTGTCCAGACCGGTACTCCGTGCTGCCGCGCCGTCCACACCGGTAGGGAAGTCGACGCGGCTGCGCTCCCGGCGCCGGTTGAGTTCGCACGGCCGGGCCGCGCTGGTCCTCGCGGTGGGCGTGATCGCGCTGTTCGTCTTCGGTCCGGAACTCGCCGGCTGGGATTCGCCGGACGCCAGGGTGGACCCGTCGGCCGAGACCGCGCCGATGACCCCGGCGGCCGCGGTGTCGGACGCCGGCCCGTCGATCAGCGTCCATGCCGTGCCGTCGGCGCCCGTCGTCCCGATCGTGGTGAAGGCGGTGATTCCGCGACCGGTACCGGCACCGGCCGCGGTCGCGTCACCCGAAGCGGTATCCGACGTCGCCACCGACAGCGCCGTCGCTCCGGAGGTCACCGCGCAACCGGCCACCGAAACGGTGGCACCGGTGGCCGACCTACATCAGGAACCGACCGCGACAGTCGTTGTGGCGCAGCCGGTTCCGGCAGCGCTCAGCCCGGCGCCGCAACCTGCTACGGCGCCGGCGGCGTTCCCGCCACCCGCGGATCCGATCCAGGCGGCGTTGAGCCCGCTGTTCGGCGGGCTGCCCTGACCTGGGCTACGGCGTCGTGGTCCAGTTCCAGATCTCAGGCTGGCTCGGCGGGTAGTTCATGCACACGTCGGTCGCGTGCGCGACGACACCCTTGTTGTTGAAGAACAGCTTGGCCCAGTTGGCCCAGCGTTGCGCCATGGTCTCGTAGAAGACGTTGGTTGCGGTGTTCTCCGAGTACTGTCGGCGACCGGCGTAGTCCAGCGAGAAGAACCAGTAGATCCGGTCGCGGGCGCCCTTCTGCACGTCGGCGGGCCGGTTTCGGTAGTCGATCATGTAACGCTCGAAGTAGAACGGATCCTGGTCGCGAACGGCGGCCATGTACTGGTCGACCGTGCAGGTGGTCCGCATGATCCGATTTGGAATCGGGTAGTCGTCGGTGGCGTCGGCGGCTGCGGTGGCCGGGAAGAGCATCGCCGCGCAACCGAAGGATGCCAGTGCGATGGTGGCTTTACGAAACACGTTGCGGCTCCTATTTTCAGCGGTGGTCACGGGCCTGGTCCAAGATCGGAAGGCGGTCGGGGCAGTAGAAGCGCAGCGCTCCGGCCAGGAACTTCCACGACTGGTCGGTACTGTTCTGACTCCTTGCCAGCTGGTTCTGGACGAACTGTGCCGAGGCGAAGGCATCCCGGTCGACACCCTTGCGTATCCGCTTGCAGGTGATCTTGCCGATCCAGGCGTTGTAGTCCTTCTGCCCGTAAATGCCGTACGTGTGCAGCTCGTTGGTGAAGTCGGTGTCGATGTCCTGCGCTTGGGCGGGTGCGGCCAGCACCAGCGCCGCCGCTGCGGCAACAACCCCACTGATCAGTCGTTTCATGACTGTGCTCCTTCCCCCCCTGACGGCGTCAGTTCCCTCGGTTTCGGCCACGGTACAGGCACTGGACGTTCTCGCACCCGCTGTGGCCACCAAAACCACTTACCCATGAGCGCCGCGATGGACGGCGTCATGAATGCCCGGATGACAAGAGTATCGAACAACAGGCCAAGTCCGATGGTCGTTCCGACTTGTCCGATCACTGTCAATTCGCTGACAGCCATCGACATCATCGTGAACGCGAACACCAGACCCGCCGATGTCACGACCGAACCGCTGCCGCCCATCGCCCGGATGATCCCGGTCCTGATGCCGGCGTGCAGCTCTTCTTTCATCCGCGACACCAGCAGCAGGTTGTAGTCCGCGCCGACCGCCAACAGGATGATGATCGCCATCGCCATGACCATCCAGTGCAACTCGATGCCCAGGATGTGCTGCCAGATCAGGATCGACAACCCGAAAGACGCGCCGAGCGAGATCACCACTGTGCCAACGATTACCGCGGCCGCAACGACGGCGCGGGTCAGCAGGAGCATGATCGTGAAGATCAGGGCGAGCGCGAGAATGGCCGCGATCATCAGGTCGAAGCTGTTGCCGTCGGACATGTCCTTGTAAACCGCGGCGGTGCCGGCCAGATAGATCGTGGAGCCTTCCAGCGGCGTGCCCTTGATGGCTTCCTTGGCGGCCTGTTTGATCGCGTCGATGCGCGCGATGCCCTCAGGGGTCATCGGGTCACCGTCGTGGGCGATGATGAAGCGCACCGACTTGCCGTCCGGAGAGATGAAGTTCTCCATGCCCTTCTTGAACTCTTCGTTGTCGAAGACCTCCGGCGGAAGGTAGAAGGAGTCGTCGTTCATCGACGCGTCGAAGGCATCACCCATGGCAGTCGAGTTCTCCTGCATGGCTGCCATCTGGTCCTGCAGACCCTTTTGCGACGAGTACATCGTCAGCATCATCGTCCGCATCGTCTTCATCGTTTCAATCATCGGCGGCATCAGCGTGACCATCTGCGGCATCAACTGGTCCAGCCGCTCCATATCGGGCAGCAGGTCCTGGATGTCGTCGGTCATCGTGTTGATCCCGTCGAGGGTGTCGAAGACCGACCGGAACGCCCAACAGATCGGGATGTTGAAGCAGTGCGGTTCCCAGTAGAAGTAGTTGCGGATCGGCCGGAAGAAGTCGTCGAAGTTGGCGATGTTGTCGCGCAGCTCGGCCACGTCGACCGTCATGTCCTTCATCTTCGTGACCATGCTGTGCGTGGTCGCGGCCATCTCCTCGGTGAGCTTGGACATCCGCTCCATGTTCGCGATGGTCTTGGACATCTCGTCGGCCTGCACCAGCATGTCGGCCATCCGGTCCTGCAGGTACTTCTGGTTCATCTGCTGGGTGGTGCCCTGCATGCTGATCTGGAACGGAATCGACGTGTGCTCGATGGGTTTCCCGTCGGGCCGGGTGATGGCCTGCACGCGCGAGATTCCGGGCACGCGGAAGATCTGCTTGGCGATCTTGTCGATGACCAGGAAGTCGGCGGAGTTGCGAAGGTCGTGATCGCTCTCGATCATCAGCAGCTCGGGATTCATTCGGGCCGGCGAGAAGTGCCGGTCGGCGGCCGCGTATCCCTGGTTGGCCGGCAGGTCGGCAGGCAGATAATTGCGGTCGTTGTAATTGGTCCGGTAACCCGGCAGCGCGAGGAGGCCGACCAGCGACAGGGCCACCGTCGCGACCAGGATCGGTCCGGGCCACCGCACGACGGCGGCGCCGACCTTGCGCCAGCCGCGCACCCGCATCGCCCGTTTGGGTTCGAGCACCTTGCCGAACCGGCTCGCGACGCTGATGATCGCCGGCCCCAACGTCAGCGACGCAATCACCGAGGTCACCATGCCGACGGCCAGCGGCACACCCATCGTCTGGAAGTACGGCAGCCGCGTGAAGCTCAGGCAGAACAGCGCGCCCGCGATCGTCAGACCGGACCCCAGCACCACGTGCGCCGTGCCGTGGAACATCGTGTAGTACGCGGTCTCTCGGTCTTCTCCGAGTCCGCGCGCCTCCTGGTAGCGACCGGTCAGGAAGATCGCGTAGTCGGTTCCCGCGGCGATCGCCAACGTCACCAACAAGTTGGTCGCGAACGGGGACAGCCCGATGATCTCGTGGTAGCCGAGGAACGCCACCATGCCGCGGGCGGCGGCCAACTGCAGAACGACCATCACCAGCGTCAGGATCACGGTGATGATCGACCGGTACACCAGCAGCAGCATCGTGATGATGACCGTGAACGTGAGGGCCTCGATGACCCGCATGCTGCGGTCGCTGGCGATGTGTTGGTCGGCTGCAAGAGCGGCGGGGCCGGTCACGAACACCTTCACGCCCGGCGGCGGCTGCATGCCCTCGACCAGGGCCTGGACCGCCTCGACCGATTCGTTGGCCAGCGCTTCGCCCTGGTTACCGGACAGGTACACCTGCACGTAGGCGGCTTTTCCGTCGCTGCTCTGCGCGCCGGAGGCGGTGAGCGGATCGCTCCAGAAGTCCTGGACGCTTTGGACGTGCTTCTTGTCGGCTTCGAGCTTGGCGACCATCTCGCCGTAGAAGGCGCGGGTGTCCTCGCCGAGCGGCTGCTCGCCCTCGATCACGATCATCGCCGAGCTGTCGGAGTCGTACTCCTGGAAGACGTGGCCGACGCGCTTCATCGCGATCATCGACGGCGCGAAGTCCGGGCTCATCGAGACCGCGCGCTCCTGGCCGACTGTTTCCAGCTGCGGCACAGTCACATTGAGTACCGCGATGACCGCGATCCAGCCCAGGATGATCGGGACCGCGAAGGTGCGGATCGTCCGCGGGATGAAGGGCCGCTTGGCCCGGCGGACGGGAGGGAAGGCGTCCGTCGGCGCCTCGTTCGTCGGTGAGGTCATGCGGATTTCACAAAGCAGAAGGTTTGGGCGTTCACGCCAGTGGAGGTTCTTTCGTCCTTGATCTCGTCATCGACGGTGATTCGGCAGGTGATGGTCTGGCCGTCTCCCTGCGCGACGATGTTGGGCGCGGCCGACGGCGCCGTGGTCTGAAGTGTCAGTGACCAGGGCAACGACGCGCCGTCGATGCGTTGCGGCCTGGCGTCGAGGTCCAGATAGTTGATGTCCGCATACGAGCCCGTACCGAAGATCTCGTATTTGATGACCTTCGGGTCGAACGGTTCGGGGTCGTCAGCGAACACCCGGGGGGTGACGATGACGCCTTCGGCGCCGAAGAAGGTCCGGATGCGGCTGACCGTGAAACCCGCGATGGTCACCACAACGATGATGACGATGGGCAGCCAGACCTTTCTCGCCTTCCGAAGCATTACTGCGTCCGCCCGATGCAACCCATATCCGCCCTCAAGTCGTATTCGTCGCTGTGCATGCGTCTGTGCGTAACTTAGCCCGTATAAGTTCTCATTGAGCCCTAGGTTAACTCAAGTCAGAGTGCTGCTGGTCACCCGCGCGTCAACGGTGTGGGCCAGGTCACGACGACTTGATTTCGAAGCGGTCCAGGT
This sequence comes from Mycolicibacterium flavescens, assembly GCA_900637135.1. Lineage (NCBI taxonomy): Bacteria > Bacillati > Actinomycetota > Actinomycetes > Mycobacteriales > Mycobacteriaceae > Mycobacterium > Mycolicibacterium flavescens. Next base: position 2,727,591 of record LR134353.1, on the reverse strand, counting down.
AGCGCTCGATGAACGCTTCCGCCTCGGCATGACCTCGGGTTATACCGAGCCCCCGTTCGAGAAGGACGATGCGGGCCAAGCTGGTGACGATCATAGACATGACCACGGGCGGGAACGCCTCTACGTCGGCGCCGTGGGCCTTCATCGCCGCGGCCACCACGCGCTCTTCGACGCCCCCGAACCGCTCGGCGTAGGCCGCGATCTCACTGCGGATGTCCTTGCGGTGATTGGCCAGGGCCATGAACTCCATGAAGAGCCGCGCCCCGTGGGTGCTGTTCAGGCGCCACAGCGCGTGCAGGGGTTCGTCGGCATCGGCGGCTTCACGCTGACGGGACAGGTTGGCCTCGGCGCCTTCGCGCAGCACGGCAAGGAACAAATCGTCCATGCTCGGGAAGTAGTAGTGCACCAACGCGGGCTTCACCCCGGCCCGGGCCGCCACCCTCCGGGACGTGGCTGCGGCGTAGCCCTCTTCGAGCATGACCTGGGCGGTCGCCTCGATCAGGGCCGAGCGAGCGGAAGACTCGCGTCCACCCCTTGACCGCTCGCCGACGGGGCTGCTAGACATGGCGCCAGCCTAGATGTTGGGCGATCGCCCAACAAGTGAGGGGAGCTGCGGCGATGGCGGGTCGGGTAGCAGGCAAGGTCGCGTTCGTCACCGGTGCGGCACGCGGTCAGGGACGCAGCCACGCGGTGCGGTTGGCACAGGAGGGCGCCGACGTCATCGCGGTCGACATCTGCCGCGGTTTCGAGGACTCGACTGCACCGGCGGCCACTCCCGAGGACCTCGCCGAGACCGCCGACATGGTCAAAAACCTCGACCGCCGCATCGTCACGGCCGAGGTCGACGTCCGCGACTTCGACGCGCTGAAGTCCGCCGTCGACAACGGCGTGGAACAGCTTGGTGGCCTCGACATCGTCGTGGCCAACGCCGGCATCGGCACCACCGGCGTGAAGCTGCACAAGATGTCCGAGGACCGCTTCGACGAGACGATCGACGTCAACCTCGGCGGCGTGTGGAAGACCGTCAAAGCGGCGGTTCCACATCTTCTGGCCGGCGGCCGCGGCGGATCGATCATCCTCACCAGCTCGGTCGGCGGCACCAAGGCCTACCCGCAGGTGGGCCACTACATCGCCGCCAAGCATGGTGTCGTCGGGCTGATGCGCACCTTCGCCGTCGAACTCGGAGCGCACTCGATCCGGGTCAACAGCGTGCACCCAACCCATGTCTGCACCCCGCTCTTGATGAACGAACCGACCTACCGACTGTTTCGTCCGGACCTGGAGAACCCGGGACCCGACGATCTCGCGCCGATCTGCCAGTCGTTCCATTTCCTTCCGATCCCGTGGGTGGAGCCGGTCGACATCAGCAACGCCGTGCTGTTCCTCGCCTCCGACGAAGCCCGCTACATCACCGGTGTGACTCTGCCCGTCGACGCCGGCAGCCTCCTGAAGTAGGGGAGAACCGATGACCGCTGTTGACGAGAAGGCCCACGGCAGCGCCGTTTACTACGACCCGTACCGGGTGGACATCGTCGCCGACCCGTATCCGACATATGCCCGCCTGCGGGAGGAGGCGCCGCTCTATTACAACGAGTCCTACGACTTCTGGGCGTTGTCGCGCCACGACGACGTCGAGCGGGCGCTGCTCGACTGGCAGACGTTCTCCAACAGCCGCGGCGACATCCTCGAACTCATCCAGTCGGAGTTCGAGATGCCCAAAGGCGTGATGATGATGGAGGATCCGCCGGTTCACACGAGGCTGCGCGGCCTGATGTCGCGGGTGTTCACCCCGCGCCGGATGGCCGAGCTCGAGGACCAGATCCGCCAGTACTGCGTCAACTGCCTCAATCCGTTGGTCGGCGCGGAGCGGTTCGACATCATCGCCGAGCTCGCGTCGATGATGCCGATGCGCGTCATCGGGATGCTGCTCGGCATCCCCGAATCGGAGCAGGTGACGGTGCGCGACGCCAACGACGCGAGCCTGCGCACCAAACCCGGCTCACCCATGAAAGTGGTACGCGCGGACAAGATCGCCGACGGCAGCATCTACGCCGAATACGTTGACTGGCGCGCGAAGAACCCCTCCGACGACCTGATGACCGCTCTCCTCAACGTCGAGTTCGAGGACGAGGACGGCGTGACGCGCAAGTTGACCCGCAAAGAGGTCCTGCACTACACGCAGGTGGTCGCGGGCGCAGGCAACGAGACCACCGGCCGGCTCATCGGCTGGCTGGCGAAAGTGCTCGCCGAGCACCCCGATCAGCGCCGCGAGGTGGTAGAGGACCGGTCGTTGTTACAGCGTGTGGTCGACGAGACGCTGCGGTACGAGCCGACCGGCCACAACGTGGCCCGTTTGGTCACAAGGGATCTCGAGGCCCACGGGCGGACCGTGCCGGCCGGCAGCGCGATGCTGCTGATGTTCGGCGCGGCCAACCGGGACCCGCGCCGCTACGACAATCCGGACACCTTCGACATCCATCGGGACAACATCAGCCACATCACGTTCGGCAAAGGGGTGCACTACTGCCTGGGCGCCAACCTCGCCCGATTGGAGGGCCGCGTCGCGCTCGACGAGCTGCTCAACCGCTGGCCGGAGTGGGACATCGACACCGAGACCGCGCGGCTCGCGCCGACGTCGACGGTCCGCGGCTGGGAGCGGCTCGACGTCGTATTGCCCTGAGACGGGCAGTTTTGGGACTTAACAGGTTGATCGCACGCACCTGATGCGTGCGATCAACCGGTTAAAACGGTTTTCTGCGGAGCCGGCGGTTTGCGACGGCGCCGTTTGGGGCAAGCTCGTCGCATGAGCAAGATCATTTCTCGTGCGATGGTCCTCGCCGCAGCTGCCGGCCCGATCGCGGCATTCTCGATCGCAACCGCGGCAACCGGTGCGGCGCAACCCCTCGACTGCCCGAACGGGTGGTGGGATCCGGTGGCGAACGTGTGTCGCGGTCCGGTCGCGACCGCCCCGTTGGCATGCGCACCGGGCGAGTACTGGAATCCGATCTCCAACGTGTGTCGCCCACTGGGCCAGTACTAGTCGCGATCCGGCCAGGCTGCCTGCGGTCTAGTCGAGCGCGAAATCGATGACGCCTCGGATGATCTCGCCCTCCAGCAGGTCGTCGTACGCGGTGTTGATGTCGTCGAGCCGATACCGGCGGGTGATCATCTCGTCGAGCTGAAGTAGGCCCGACTGGTAGAGGGTGGCCAGCCGGCTGATGTCGGCTCGCGGGTTGCAGGAACCGAAGACAGTGCCGACGAGGTTCTTGTTCCACAGGATGAAGTCCTGCAGCGCGATCTTCGCCGATCGTGTTGTCTGCGCCGTCATCCCGGTCAGCACGCAGGTGCCGCCCTTGCGCGTCAGCTTCAGGTAGGCGTCGACGTCCCCGCCCGCGATCAGCGACGGCGCGGCCACCACGCTGTCCGCCATGACCCCGTTGGTGAGGTCGCGGACCAGATCGAGCGCTTCTGCGACGGTCGAAACACTGTGTGTGGCACCGAACTGCAGCGCTGCCTTCTGCTTGAACTCGACGGGATCGACGGCCACGATCTGTGCGGCGCCGTTGATCCGCGCGCCTTGGATGGCCGCGGTTCCGATGCCACCGGCCCCGATCACCACGACGGTGTCACCGCCGCGCACGTTGGCGCGGTTGGCCGCCGAACCGTAGCCCGTCGGAACCGCGCAGGACAGCAGCGCGCTCGTGACGAGCGGCAGGCGCGGGTCGATCTTAACCAGCGAGTGCGCCGACACCACGGTGTGCTCGGCGAAGGCGCCGACCTTGGACAGATGGCCGAGTGGACGGCCGTCGGTGGTGTGGTGGCGAAAGGTCTGGTCGGTCGGCATGCCTGGCACCATCGTCCCGGCGCCCTCGTCGCACAGGTACTCCAGCCCGGAGGCGCACCAGCGGCACTGGCCGCACACCGCGACGAACGACATCACGACGTGGTCGCCGACCGCGAATTCGGTCACACCCTCGCCGATCTCGAGCACCCTGCCAGACCCCTCGTGGCCCCCGATCATCGGGAACATCGGCGTCAGACCGTACTGGCGGGCGATCTCGTTGGAGACCGACATGTCGCCCTTGAGGATGTGATCGTCGGAGTGACACAACCCGGCTGCGGCCATCTCGACGAGCACCTCACCCGCGCGCGGCGGGTCGAGTTCGAACTCTTCGACCGACCATAGACCGCCGACGTCGTGCAGGATCGCCGCGCGGCTCCTCATCGTGTCGGGCGGAAGGTGACCGGCAGATGGATGGGGGAGCGGAACGGCAGACCGGCGAGCCGGGTGTCGTCATCGACCTGCAACTCGAAATCCGTTGCACGGTCGAACAAACTGGTCAGCATCACCCGGGTCTCCACGCGGGCCAGGTGCATTCCCAGACAGCTGTGAAGTCCACCGGCGAACGAAGTGTGAGCACGCCGCGGGCGGTGGATGTCGAATACATTCGCGTTGTCCCAACGCTTTTCGTCGCGGTTTGCCGATCCGATACAGAGGTTGACCTGTGCGCCCTTCGGTATGGGGACACCGTGGATCTCCACGTCGCGCGTCGTGGACCTCGGAACGCTCACCAAGGGCGTCTCGAACCGCAACCCCTCCTCGAACGCGGCTCCAATCAGCTCGCGGTTGCGTTGGACCGCCTCGAGTTGGTCAGGGTGCGTCAACAGCAGATACAGCAGGTTGCCCGACGACCGGTAGGTGGTCTCCAGCCCGGCGGGAAGCAATAGTCGCAGAAACGAGATGATCGCCTCGTCGGTCAGCCGTTCGCCGTCGATCTCGGCGCCGACCAAGTCGCCGATGACGTCGTCGGTCATCCGGCGGCGCCGCTGGTCCACCTGCTCCTGGAAGTACGCGCCGAGTTCGACCGAAGCGGTCAATCCCGCCTCGATGTCTTCGGTGATCGAGATCAGTTCGAGTGAGAGGCGGCGGAACATCTCCAGATCGTCTTGCGGCAGCCCCAACAGCTCTGCGGTGACGCGGGTCGGGAACTCGAAGGTCACCGCCTTGACCAGGTCGACCTCGCCGTCGCCGATGAACTCGTCGACCAGCTTCTCGCAGATCGGGACAATCACCTCGGGTTCCCACTGGGCCAGCGCGGTCTGCCGGAATGCCTTGGCCACCAGGCTGCGGTGGTCGTGATGTTGTTTGCCGTGCATCCCGAGGATGGTCGGACCGAACACCAACTCGATGGTGCGGTGGTACACCTCCGAGCCGTAGACGTCGCTGTCGCGGAAGGCGTTGTACACGCTGTCGTAGTCGAACAGCGTCCATTCCTCCGGTGGCAGGAGCTCCGGCGGGATGTCGGTGGTGTCCATGATGGTGCCGCGCCACACCGGCTCCGTCGTGCGCATGCGCTCGAAGAAACCGTAGGGATCGCTGGCCACATCGGGAGCGGTCTGGTCATCCGAACGGGTGCTGATCGTCACCTTGCCTCCCGGCAGCGGGGTTGGCGCTCTACCCGCCCATCTTTACTATTTTAGGGAATCTAGGTCAAGGTAAGCGCAGGGCGGCGGAGCCACCGAAATCACGTATTGGCGCGGCGTTGTGCCTCGAGGGGGACGACGGGCGGACGGGCCGACGGTCCGCGCGTGATCGCATGCAACCTGATCTCCGGCACGTCCACCGCCGGGTCGACGGTGTCGAGCCAGGCGACGGCGTCGGCCACATCCGCTGTCCGGATCGCGTACATCTCGAACGGCACGTCCTGAAGCATCTCGGTCTCGACGGGCCCGGGAGTGACGACGTGCACATTGATTCCGTCGCGGTCGACCTCCTGCGCCAGCGCGCCGGCGAAAGCGTTCATACCCGCCTTCGCCGCCGAGTAGGCGGTGCGGGCGCGCATCGGCTCATGCGCCGCCGACGAGGAGATGAACACGAACCGGGCGCCGGCCCGCATCCGTGGCAGCGCCGCCGACGTCACCACGAAGCAGGAGTCCAGGTTCGCCGATATCGTCGCGCGCCACTGCTCGAAAGTCTGTTTGCGGGCGTAGGTTCCACCGAGGATCCCCGAGGCGTGCACGAGCAGGTCGATGGTGCCTGCCGCCTCGACGGCGGGGGCGAACCCCGACGGCAGGCTCGCGTCGGCGACGACGTAGCGCGCGCCCATCTCCTCGGCGGCGGCCCGTAGCGGCGCCTCCCGCCGTGCCGTCAACACCACGTCGTAACCGAGTTCGGCGAGCTTGCGCCCGCACGCCTTGCCAATTCCACCGCTACCGCCGGTGATCAAAGCCGTTCGCACGCATTGCCTTTCAAGCTGTCTAACGCTTCCGCTGCGCGAGCGCCTGCGGTGACAGTGCGACGATCCGTTGTTCGGGATTTCCTGCCAACAGGTAGGTCTGAGTGTCGGCGACGTGCTTCGCGGCCAGCTTTCGTGCGCGTTCGCCGTCGCCCGCCTCGATCGCGTCGGCGATCTTGGTGTGGACGGTCAACGCGATGCGGCGCTTGTTCATCGCCGGGTACTCGCCTTTGGCGGCGCTGTCTTCGGCCCACCAGTTCAGGTGCCCGGTCCATAGTGTCTCCAGGCTGCCGACGACCGCGATCATCGTGTGGTTACCGCAACCGCGGGCGATCTCGTCGTGGAACTGCCCGCCGATCTCGGTGAATCGCGCTCCGTCGTCGATGTGTTCGGCCATCGCCGCATTGAGGTTCCTGAGTTTGGGGATGAGCGTCTTACCGCGGTCGGGTCTGCGCGCGGCGAGCGCCGCACACATCGGATCGAGTTCCTGTAGCGCCGTGCCGAGGTCGGCGAGCGGCACGTAGTCACTCTGCAGCAGCAGGCCCAGCATGTAGGCGGCGCTGGCTTTGGCGGGCGCGTGCACGACCGCTCCGCCACGGTTGCCTCGACGCACCGAGACGAGGCCTTCAGTCTCGAGAATTCGCAAGGCTTCTCGTAACGACACCAGGCTCACGCTGAACTGCTCGACGAGCACTTCCTGACGAGGCAGCAGGTCACCGTCGTTGAGCTCACCCTCGATGATCTGGCGGCGCAGCTCGTCGGCGACGATCTCCGCTGTGCGGCGCGCCCCGAGGCGGCGACGTGCCTCGGGCCCGATTCCCAGTGTTGTCATATCTTAGCAATATTAACAGTGATAGCCCGGCCACCTGCAGCGTTGCCTTGCCATGCGGCGATGGTCACTAAGATGACGGCGGACCGGGAGGTATGCGTGGGCGACGGTGTGAGTGGCACGGTAGCCACCCCGCTGCACGATGTGCGGGTCCTCGAGGTCAGCGACCGCATCGCCGGGGCGTACTGCGGCAAGCTTCTTGCCGACGCGGGCGCCGACGTGGTCAAGGTCGAACCACCCGAGGGGGATCCGCTGCGCCGGGTCACGGTCAGCGACAGCCCAATACATGACGACGCCGACTCGCCGCTGTTCTGCTATCTCAACGCTGGAAAGCGCAGCGTCACAGCCATTTCAAGTCATCTGCTGTCGTGCGCCGACATCATCGTGGTGACCGCGGATGAGGCCACGGCCCGACGGGACGGTGTCGACCCCGAAGCGCTGCTGGCGGCCTCGCCCGGATGCATAGTCGTTTCGATCTCGGACTTCGGCTGGACGGGGCCGTGGTCTCGGCGGCCCGCCACCGAATTCACGCTGCAGGCCGCGTCGGGGCTCACCGGATTTCGTGGCGATCCGGCAGGTCCGCCGATCTCGATCGGCGGAGACCTGGGGGAGTACATGGGTGGAACGTGGGCCGCCTACGGTGCGCTGGCTCTGCGGCGGCGCGTTTGTGACGGCGGAGCGGGTGGCCACCTCGACATGTCGCTGCTCGAGGCCATCACGCTGATGCAGAGTGGGGAATGGCTGCATTCGGCGCTCCTACAAGTCCCGCCCGTGCGGCGGTCGGTGGAGGTGCCGTCCATCGAACCCGCCAAGGACGGCTACGTCGGCATCAGCATGGTGACCGGCCAGCAGTGGCTGGACTTCGCCGCGATGGTCGACTGCCCGGAGTTGACGGAGATCGCGCAGTTGCAGTTCCAGATCGGCCGGTGGGACTACCGCGACTGGATCCGCGAACGCATCGACCCGTGGATGAGGGAACGCACGGTCGCCGAGATCGTCGAACTGGGGCAGCTGTTCCGGTTGCCGTTGGCGCCGTTGGGCAACGGCGCGACCATTCCGTCGATGGATCACCTTCGCGAACGTGGGGTCTACATCGACAACCCGGCCGGGTTCCACCAGCCAAGGCCCCCGTGGCTGATGTCGAGCGCGCGTCCCGCACCGGTCGCCACCTCACCCGCGGTCGGGGACGGTGACGATGAAACGTTCTGGGAACCACGGGATCTGCGTACCGAATCGGCGCCGACCGGGCGCATGCCGCTCGCGGGGGTGCGGGTCGTCGACTTCACCGCGTTCTGGGCAGGTCCGGCTGCCACCCATTCGTTGGCTGCGTTCGGCGCGGACGTCATCAAGGTCGAATCCATCCAGCGCCCGGACGGTATCCGCTATTCGGGCGGGATGCGCAAGGACGTCGACGACTGGTGGGAGTACGGCTGGGTCTTCCACGCGATGAACACCAACAAGCGGTCGGTCACCCTCGATCTTCAGTCCGAGGAGGGGCTTCGGTTGGTTCGGCGCCTGATCGGCCAGGCGAACGTCGTGGTGGAGAACTTCTCGCCGCGCGTGATGGAGCAATTCGGCCTCGACGCAGCGGAACTGCTCGCACTCAATCCGCGCCTGGTCGTGGTGCGGATGCCCGCGTTCGGATTGACCGGACCCTGGCGCGACCGCGTCGGTTTCGCTCCGACGATGGAGCAGATCGCCGGCCTTGCCTGGGTCACTGGGATGCCCGAGGGCCCGCCGATCGCCCCGCGCGGAGCCTGTGATCCGCTCGCCGGTGCGCACGCCGCCTTCGCGACGCTCGCTGCACTCGAGTTCGCCGACCGTACCGGTGAGGGGCAGCTCGTCGAGGTGCCGATGATCGAAGCGGTGCTCAACGTAACAGCCGTTCAGACAATCGAATACGAGGTGTTCGGGCGGGTGATGGAACGACGGGGCAACCGGGGGTACGGGGCGGCCGTACAGGATGTCTATAGGTGCGCAGGCGACGACAGCTGGATCGCACTCGCCGCGCGCACCGAAGACGAAGGCGCCGCGCTGGCCGATGTCACCGGAGGTGCGGAGCTCGAGACCTGGCTTGGCGCACGCGACGCCGAAGCCGCCGTGGAGGAGTTGGTACGTGCGGGCGTGCCCGCCGCGGTCGTGGTGTCGCCGTCGCTCGTCACCGAGAACCCTCAACTGCGGCACCGCGGGTTCTTCGAACGCCTTCACCATTCCCGCACCGGGGAAAACCTCTACCCGTGCCCACCGTTCACGCCGCTGGCCGACAGTCAGACCTGGCTGCAGCGCCCACCGCCGACGCTGGGTGAGCACAACGCCGAGGTCCTCACCACACTGTGCGGTCTGACCGCAAGCGACCTGGAGCGGCTCGAGGCCCAGGGTGTCATCGGGTCGCGGCCGAAGGGGTTGTGAATTCAGCGTCCCCGCAGCGAGATCGGCATCGAGTGGTAGATCGTCATGTTGTTGGTGAGGCTCGGATAGGTGACGTCGACCCGTCCGAGCGTGATGTCTTCGGCCCTGCACAACAACTCGTCGAGCACAGCGCGAATCTCCGCCCGGGCCAGCATCGCACCGAGGCAGTGGTGTGGTCCGCCGCCGCCGAAAGCCACATGCGGATTGTCCGCACGACCGATGTCGAATGCGAACGGATCGGCGAAGACGTCCTCGTCGCGGTTGGCCGACCGCAACATCGACACCACGCGCTCGCCTCGGGGGATCATGACGCCGTCGATCTCGACATCGACCTTGGTGACCCTGCTCCAGAACGCCACCGGGGTGGACCATCGCAGCACCTCTTCGACCGCGGACTGGCGTACCGATGGGTCCGCGCGGTAGCGCTCGATCTGGTCGGGATTGTCGACGAACGCCCGGAGCCCGTAGGCCAATGCGTTCTTCGTGGTGTCGCTGCCCGCGAACGCGATCACGAAGAAGAAAATGTCGAGCTCGGTGGCCGGAATCGACAGTTGCTCGCCGTCCTCGTCGGTCACCACGGCCGTGGCCAGGCTGCTCCAGATGTCGTCGGTGGGTCGCAGGCGCTTCGCGGCGGTCAGTTCCGAGGCATAGGTGAAGACCTTGCCGAACAGCTCGAGATGCTGCTGTTCGGCCTCCCGTCCCGACGAGGCCGAATTCGCCTGCAGGATCAGGTCGAAGGTCTCGAAGATCTCCGGTCTGTCCTCTTCGGGTATGCCCACGATGTCGCCGATCACCGACATGGGCAGAGCATCGGCGACATCGGCGATCCAGTCTCCGCCGCCACGCTCCAGCAAGTGGTCGATCAGGCCGGCGGCCCGCGTGCGGATATCCTGTTCGAGCTTCCCGATCGCCTTCGGGGTGAACGCGTGTGACATCACCCGGCGCCGCTTGAGTAGTTCGGGCGGATCCATGTTGATGATCGTCGGGAATGCCCCCACCGCACCCACACCTTGGATCAGCGGTCCCTCGGCGGCGGTGAACGATTCGGTATCGCGGTGGATGCGGTGCATGTGATGCACCTTGGTCGTCATCCAAAAATCGCGCTTCAGCGTCGCCGCCACCCGGTCGGTGAGTTCGTGTTTGAAGATCGGTCGCTCGCGCCGCAGCTCTGTGAACAGCGCGTCGGGAAAACCGTTCTGCCACAACGCCGGATCGGACAGGTCGACCGGAGTGGTCGCTGTCATGCGCGGTTCCCTTCGCCGTCCTTGACCCAGAATGCCTAAAATAGTAAAAATAGGCAACGGACAGCGCCGCTGAGCCCGGCTGGTGCGTGCGCGGACGGAGTTGCGATGACGGATACGGTCGACGATCCCACCCTCGACCCGTCGGAGCGCGAGTTCGGGCCCAGCGGAATCAGCCTGTCGACCTACCGGTTCCCGACCGGATGGTTCATCGTCGGGTTCTCCTCGGACCTGGCCGACGGTCAGGTCAAACGCGCCCACTACTTCGGCGAGGAGCTGGTGATCTTCCGGACGCAATCGGGTCGGGTCAATGTGCTCGACGCCTACTGTCAGCACCTGGGTGCGAACATGGGCGTCGGCGGCACCGTCGAGGGCGAGAACATAGTCTGCCCGTGGCACGGCTGGCAGTGGACCGGTGAGGGCACCAACGCGCTGATCCCGTACAGCAAGATCGGCTGCAAACAGAACGTACGGATCAAGCGCTACCCGTGCACCGAGTGGTACGGCTTCATCCTCGTGTGGCACGAACGTCACAGCCGCGTGCCGTACTGGCAGCCACCGGTGTTACCCGAACTCGAGACCGACGAGTACTACCCGCTGCACCCCCACACCCGGATGGTCAACAGGGTCAAGGTGCATGCGCAGATGATCATCGAGAACGCGGCGGACCCCTACCACGTCCAGTACGTGCACAAGGCGGCCAATCCCGCCAACACCGCGTCGTTCGAAGTGTCCGGCTACCACCTGCATGCGACGGTGAACGCGAATTTCGGTGGGGGACGGGCCAAGACGTGGCTCACCCCGAACGGGCCCGTGGACGCGAAGATCATCTACGACAACTATTCGCTGGGCCTCGGCGTCGTGCGCTTCCCGTCGGAGCTGGTCGCCACCGTCCAGGTGACCGGCCAGACGCCGGTCGACGAGGACTACACCGATTACTTCTACACCCAGGCATCCATCCGCGAAGCCGGTGATCGCGGCGACACGCCCACCGGCCGGGCGGCGAAGTTCTTGCAGCTGCAGCAGGAAGTCATCAAACAGGACTTCTTCACCTGGGAGAACATGAAGTACCTGGAGAAACCGAACCTTGCGCCCGAGGAGGCCCGCGACTACGCCGCGCTGCGCCGCTGGGCGCACCGGTTCTATCCCGGTACCCAACCGTCGGCGACCGACTTCGGGTACACGGCGACCGGCGAACCCGACCCGTCCGCGGCGCAGGTTTGATGCCCACGGACCGGACGTGGCGCGTGGAGCCCGCGGCTTTCGGCGTCGAACGGTTCACGGTCGCTTCGGTTCTCGACCGCCGTGCCGACCAGTTCGGCGACGAGGTGATGATGTCGATCGACGGCGCGCCCATCACGTTCGCCCAGATGCGCGACCGGTCCCGCGCCGCCGCGGCGATGCTGGCCGATCGCGGCGTGCGCCGCGGTGACACCGTCGCGCTGTTCGCCGGTACCTGTCCGGAGTGGGTGTACTTCTGGCTCGGCGCCGCCCGGTTGGGCGCGGTGAGTGCGGCGGTCAACGCCGCGAACAAGGGTGATTTCCTGTCGCACGCGCTGAACGTGTCGCAGGCCAGGCTGGTGGTGACCGACGAGGCCCGTCGCGCTCGACTCGCCGAGGTGGTCGACCAGCTCGACGCTCCGGCGGCGGCCCTGCTGATCGACGATTCGGTCGCCGCGGAGTTGAGCACATCGCACGGCGCCACCTGCCCGACGGTGCACACCGATGCCGACGACGTAGGAGCGCTGTTCTTCACCTCGGGAACCACCGGTCCGTCGAAGGCGGTGGCGACCACGTGGCACTACCTGTTCGTCGCGGCCGCCACCGTCGCGTCGGCGTGGGAGTACGGCCGGGGCGACGTGATCTGGACGGCGATGCCGCTGTTCCACCTCAGCGCCGCCCCGACGGTGCTGGCGCCGATGCTCGTCGGCGCCACCAGCGTGTTGGCGGGCGCGTTTCACCCCGCCGAGGTGTGCGAAGAGCTGCGGGCCTGTGGCGCAGCGGGGTTCGCCGGGGCGGGTGCGATGGTGTCGATGCTGTGGACTCTGCCGCCCGACCCCCGCGACGCGCAGCTCGGGATCCGCTTCATCTCGGCCGCACCCATTTCGGCTGAGCTGTACCGCGCGATCGAGGACCGCTACCGGTGCCGCGTGGTGACGATGTACGGGCTGACCGAGGCGTTCCCGATCGCGTACAAGGCGGTTTCGGACGACGGGGTCCCGGGTACGTCAGGACAAGTCAACTCGGCCTTCGAGGTACGCATCGTCGACGGGGACGGCCGCCCCGTCGCCGTCGGGGTGACGGGTGAGATCGCGTGCCGGCCGCGGACAGCGCATGTGATAAGCGAGGGGTATGTGTCGTCCGCGCCCGGGCACCGCGGCCTGCGGATCGAACCCCACCCGGAGTGGTTCCGGACGGGCGATCTGGGTTTCCTCGACAACAACCAGAATCTGACGTTCGTCGACCGCGCCAAGGACTCGCTGCGCCGACGCGGGGAGAACGTGTCCTCGGTCGAGCTCGAGCAGGTGGTCATGCAGCACCCGGCGGTCGCCGAAGCCGCCGCGGTCGCCGTCCCGAGCGATGTGGGCGAGGACGACATCCTCGTCGTCGTGGCTCTACGTCCCGGTGCGACGGTCGACCTTCCCGAGCTGCTGGACTTCTGCGCGGCGCGCATGCCGTACTTCTGCGTGCCCCGGTACCTCGAAGTGCTGGACGAGATTCCGAAGAACGTCATCGGGCGGGTGCGAAAGGATCTTCTGCGGCAACGGGGCCTGAGCTCGGCGGTGTGGGACCGAGAAGCCCACGGCTACCTGCTGAGTCGGTGAAGGAGTCACACAATGGCATTGAGCTACCAACAGCAGTACGTGCTCGACGGGCTGGCGGGGCGGGCAGGAATCCTCAACCTCGACGCCAGGCACAACCGGTTGTTCTCCAGCGGTGACCTGACCGGCTGGCTCGCGACCTTCCGGCATTCCGGTGCGACCTACACCAGGGGCGAGGAGTCGTTCACCACCCTTGCCGACGCTTTCGACGGTGGAAATGGTCGGCGACTGGTCACCGTCGACCACGACATCACCGTCGACGGCGTCGAAGCGACTCAGCAGTGCGTCGCATTGCTGTTCTGTGACAACGAACTCCAGGCCACCGGCAGCTACACCGACCGTCTCGTCTACGAGCGCGGCGGGTGGTACTTCGCCTCGCGCCGACTGGCCTGGGATGCGGTTCCCCGTGAGAGCGCGCTGCCGGGGTGACCGAGACTGTGCGCTACGAGCTGGCGTTCGGCACATATGACGACGCGTTGCAGATGGTCGGCACGCGCACGGAGCCGCGGTACGCCGGGACCGCAGTGAGCGCGGCCCGCATCCAACACTTCGCGGCCATGGTCCGCGACTCCAATCCGGGCTACTGGGACGACGATTTCGCCCGCCGCCAGTGGGGCGGGTTGCTGGCCCCACCCGGGCTGCTGATGGGGTGGCTGATCCCGCCGCCGTGGCTGCCGAACCGCCGACCGCCGCTCGCCGCGATCGCGATTCGCGTGCCGCTGCCTGGGACGACGTTCATCAACGCCGCCAACGACGCCGAGTTCCCCTGCGCCATCGTGGAAGGGGATCGCTTGCACGTGATCGAGGAGGTCGTGTCGGTCTCGCCTCCAAAGCGCACTCGCCTCGGGATCGGCCACTTCGTGCAGACTTGCGACGAGTTCCGCCGCGACGACGGCACATTGGTCGCCGTCAACCGCAACACCTTGTTCCGGTTCACGCCCGAGGCGCAAACGTGATGGCGGAAGACGGCGTGCAATGGAAGCGGGTCACGGTCCCTACGGACCTGCCGGAACTGGTGGACCACATCGACTACCAGCGCGTCGTGATGAACCCCGGTGCGACATGGGATTACTTTCCGGCACACTACGATCCGCGCTACGCCGAACAGCAGGGGTATCCGACGATCTTCGTCAACACGATGCACATCGCCGGATTCGTCGACCGTATCGCCACCGACTGGGCCGGCCCCTACAGCCGGGTGGTGCGCCGCAAGATCACCCTGCTGGGCTCCATCTACGCCGGCGACTCCATGGTGGGTCGCGGGCGCGTCGTGGCCAAGCGGGACAGCGGCCTGGTCGATCTGCAGATCACCGTGAGCAACCAACGCGGCGAGCTGTGCTGCCCGGCGGAATTGACGCTCGAGCTGTCACGTTAGGTCGGGCATCTTGTCCGCGCTGATGGTCGTCTGCAACTCGACGTACTCCGACAGTCCCTCCGCGCCGAACTCGCGACCGATTCCGGACTGCTTGAACCCGCCGAACGGCATCGTCGTATCGAGCGTGTACATATTGATCCCGTAGGTGCCGGTCCGAATCTGCGAGGCGATCTCCAGCCCGTGCGCGACGTCGGCCGTCCAGACCGAGCCTGCCAGCCCGTAGTCGCTGTCGTTGGCGATCCGGATCGCGTCGCGTTCATCGGCGTACGTCAGCACGGTCAGCACCGGCCCGAAGATCTCCTCGCGGGCGATACGCATCCCGTTGGTGGCGTCGGTGAACAGCGTCGGCTGGACGTACCATCCGCGCTCACGCGGTGAGTCGGTGCCGCCCACCACCATTCGCGCCCCCTCGGCGAGCCCCGCATCGATGTAACCCTGCACCCTCTGCTGTTGACGTTGCGCCACCAGCGGGCCGATGTCGGTGGCATCGTCGGCGGGATCACCCACCTGAAGCCCCGACATCATCGCGCTCAGCGCGTCCACCACATCGTCGTGTCGGCGTTCGCTCACCAGGATCCGCGTCTGCGCGACGCACGCCTGCCCGTTGTTCATCAGGCTCGCCGTCTTCAAATGCTCGACCGTGCGGTCGATGTCGGCGTCGTCGAGGATGATCGCCGCCGACTTGCCGCCCAACTCGAGGCTGACGCGTTTGAGTTGCTCCCCGCATACGGCGGCGATATGGCGTCCGGTGGCCGACGAACCGGTGAACGAGATCTTGTCCACTCCGGGGTGACGCACCAGGTGCTCACCGGTGTCGCGTCCGCCGGGAAGGACTGAGACGACGCCTTCGGGAAGGTCGACTTCCTCGAGCATCTCGGCCAACCACAGCGCGTCGATGGGCGTCTCGGGAGCCGGTTTTACCACGACCGCGCAGCCTGCGATGAGCGCCGGGATCATCTTCGGCATGATGAGGAACTGCGGCACGTTCCATGGCACGATCGCCCCGACCACGCCGACGGGCGCGCGCCGGATCTGTACGTCGCCGAACAACCCTCGGCGCCGCTCGATCCACGGGAACTCCTTCGCGGTGGCCAGGATCAGATGCATCTGGGCCAGCGCACCGGTGGCCTGCCCCAACCGGCTGAAGCTGCGCGGCGAGCCCATTTCCGCGGTGATGAGGTCGGCCATCTCGTCGGTGTGAGCCGCGTAAACCGTCGCGAGCTTCTCGACCTTCTCCATGCGTTCGTCGACGCTCATCCGCGGCCACGGGCCCTCGTCGAACGCCTTGCGCGCGGCCTGCACCGCACGGTCGACATCGCCGGCGGCGGCCTCCGGTGTCTGGCCGATGCGCTCCTCGGTGTGCGGTGAGATGACCGCGATACGTTGCCCGGTGGCCGGCGCTTCCCATCGGCCGCCGATGAAAAGCCGTTCGTATGTCAGCGATCTCAAGACAGCGCCTCCTCGTCGACCCACGGGCGAGTTCCGCATCGAGCGCACCGTACGCCCGCCAAAGTCGCTATTTATGCAAACTTAGCAAAATGGCGAGCCGGGATGGTGCGCCGACTCGGCCGCGAAATGGCATTCCGGAAGGCGTCCACTCGAACTTTCCCTGCCGAAATGCCATTTCGCGAAAGAGGGGCGAGTGTTGCGAAAACCGCGGGTGATGGCTCTCGCGGGCGTATCGTCCGCTCAGGGTCGGCGATGATAGGGAGGTCATCGATGGCGCTCGTGAAGTGGCCGTCATTGCGCCGGGCTACCTGGGCTGCAGCGACGGTGGCCGCAGCGATGCTGCCGGCCCTCGCTGCCGGCGGTGCGAGCCCAACCGCACAGGCCTTTTCGGATCCGAGCCTTCCGATCGAACACCTGGAAGTGCCGTCGGCGGCGATGAACCGCACCGTTCGCGTCGAGTTCCTCGGTGCCGGCGACGACTCACCGGCGTTGTATCTGCTCGACAGCATGGAGGCGGGCGACGACCTCAACGGCTGGGACATCAACACCCAGGCCTTCGACTGGTATGACGGCTCCGGCATCTCGGTGGTGATGCCCGTCGGCGGCAAGTCGAGCTTCTACTCCGACTGGTATGCGCCCGCGGTCGGCAACGGCACGACCTACACGTACAAGTGGGAGACCTTCCTCACCCAGGAACTGCCGGTGTGGCTGGCCTCCAACAAAGGGGTCCGGCCGACCCGCAACGCCGTGGTCGGGTTCTCGATGGGCGGTTCGGCGGCGCTGATTTTGGCCGCCTACCACCCGCAACTGTTCAGCTACGCCGGATCGCTGTCGGGCTTTCTGAACCTGTCCGCGCCCAACGGCCCGGGTCAGGTCAGAGTCGCGCAGATGTGGAACGGCGGCTTCGATCCCGCCGCGATGTGGGGCCCGCCCGGCGATCCGGCGTGGGCCCGCAACGATCCCACGGTGCAGGCCGGTCGGCTCGCCGCCAACGGAACGCGCGTCTGGATCTACTGCGGCGACGGCACACTCACCGATCCCGCGCTGACCAATCCCGACGCACCCATCGCCGGGCTCGGCTTCCTCGAGGGCTTCGCGATCGAGTCGAACCGGGCGTTCGTCGACGCATACATCGCCGCCGGCGGGAACAACGGCGTCTTCAACTTCCCCGCGGGCATCCACAGCTGGGGCTATGCAGGCCAGCAGTTGCAGCAGATGAAACCCGATATTGCGCGAGTGCTCGAAGCCCAGCCGACAAACCAACGGTGAAGCGGCGCACACGGTTTCGCGCTAGGCGTCGTCGCTGGGGGTGGAGTCGGGATCGGATGCGTCCAAGACGCTGACCGCGATGCCGTACGGCAGGAACCGCACCTTGCGGGCGGGATCGGTGTTGTTCTTGTTGGCCCGCAGCGCATCCAACTCGGTGGGGTAGACCTGCTCGATGTGCGCACCGCCGTCGTCGTCCACGGTGTATATCGCCCATACCCCGTCACCGGTCTCCCCGGTGGTCTCCGGTTCGCGTCGGGGCCGCGACGAGCGGGTGAACTCGTCAACCAGGTTGGCCCAGCCCGCGCGTTCCCCTGACGTGCTGAAGAACCTGCCGAAGCCGTCGAGCGCGTCGCGCAGACCCTCACCGGCTTCGCGCACGACGCGGTCGAACTCCTCGGGGTCGAACCCGAACGGGCCGTTGCTGCTCATCGTGCCTCCTCCTGGGGCGCCCGCACCTGTGCGCGGTATCTCTTCCAGTGTGCCCGCATGCGGGGAAGTAGTCGACTGAAGCGATCCCGAAGTGGTAGGCAACCTCTATGGCCATCTCCCGGGCCGACGCCCTGGCCGCCGTCGAGCGATCCCCGGCCGCGGTCGCCGTCCACGATCGCGAGGCGTGGGTCGCGGCCTTCACCTTCGACGGGATCATCGAAGACCCGGTGGGTTCGCAACCGCACCGCGGGACGACGGCCATCGCCCGCTTCTACGACACCTTCGTCGGTCCGCGCGACATCGCGTTCCACCGCGACGTCGACATCGTGGTCGGCTCGACCGTGATCCGCGATCTGGAACTGGAGGTCCGAATGGCGGCCGGTTTGACGATGCGGATTCCCGCCTACCTGCGCTACCACCTCGAAGTCGACGCGGACGAGCTGAAAATCGCTGAGCTGTCAGCCTATTGGGAACTTCCAGCGATGGTCGGGCAGTTCCTCAGAGGCGGGATCCGATCGGTGCCCGCCGGGCTGCAACTGTCGCGGGCGCTACTGACGAACCAGGGCATCGTCGGGGCGCTCGGCTTTCTCGGCGGCTTCCGGGGGATCGGCCCCCAGGGCAAGCGACGGTTCGACGAGTTCCTGGCGGCTGCCCATGCCGGTGACGAGGTCGGGCTGCGGCGCTGGTTGGGCGGCGCCGCACAGATCACCGCAGGTGAGCACACGCCGATGGGCAGCACCGAGCTGCTGTCGCGGCTTGCCGGCGCCCGCTCGCGCAAACTGATCGGTTCGGGTCACAGCCTGGTGTGCGGCATTGAGGGCGCCGGGTCGCGCGATGTGCTCATCGCCGACGTGGCGGCGACACCGTTCTCGATCAGACGAATCCGCTACTACGCCGCCCCGGTGGGCTGAACCACCCGACGTTTCGCGTCCTCGGGCCGGGGGCAACCCGGCAACCATGCGACACACTGATTCACGCGAGATCGCCGTTGTGGGCGTCGTCGTGGCCGCGGTGCTGGCGTCGTGCCTGATCCTGCCCACAATCGGACGGCTCGCGACGCTCGAGCAGATATGGGCGGCCGCCGCGATCTTGGGCATCCCGACCGTCGCGGTGCTCACTGTCAGCGGTTACCGGTACTACGGGCCTGCCCGCAGCATGGCCGTCGCGGTGGTCGTGATGAGCGTCGCCCTGCTCGCGAGCTGGGTGTTCTCGGTCTACGTGGTGGCCTCCGCGATGAGCGGTTCGACGACAACGCTGGCCATGGGGGTCCTGCTGTACGGGACACCGGCCCTCGTCGTGGCGGTGCTCGGGCTTCTGGCGCTCAAGCTGGTGCCTCCCCGGTCTCCGTCGAGGGACCGTTTGACCACATCCACGGCGGGTAATCCGGCCGCATGACTCCGCGCGAAGACGACGACACCAGCGAAGAGGGCGTCACCGAGGACGACCACGTGGCAACCTCGCGCGCCGGCAAGGACAGCGGCGGCGACGACGGCACCTACGTCGGCCAGACGTTTTCCGACGACGCTATCGACGCGGGGGAGAGCGGGGCCGAGGCACGCAGCAACGACGGTCGTTGACGGTAGGCACACGGGGTCGCGGAACGGTCGCGGGAACGCGAGAGGCGTGTACGAGGTGTCTCAATTCGGTCGCGGCGGTCGCGTCGCGTGCAGCGCGAACTGGGCGCGTGAGACTGTATGAGCACCATGCCTGTCGACGATGAGCCCACCGAGATCACCTACGAGGAATTCGGCCGCAGATTCTTCGAGGTCGCCGTGACCGAGCAGCGCGTCGGCAGCGCTATCGCCGACATCGCCGGCGACGAGTTCGAGATGGGCCCGATCGCTCAGGGTCCGGGCAAGATCGCGAAGGTCACCGCCAAGGTGCGGATCCAGGAACCGCGACTGACCCGCCACGTGGGCCCGATGATCACGTTCGCCATCCGCATCCCCCTGGAGATCGACATGATGGTCGATCTGCGCATCGACAAGCCGAAGTTCATGGTTTTCGGCGAGATCGCGCTGAATGCGACCGCCCGTGCCGCGGAACCGTTGCTGTTGATCCTCGACGTCGAGAAACCGCGGGCCTCCGACATCTCCATCCATGTCACGTCCAAGTCGCTGCGGGGGGAGCTGGTTCGCATCCTCGGTGGCATCGACGCCGAGATCCGGCGGTTCATCGCCGCCCACGTCGCCGGCGAGATCGACAGCCCGGCCTCCCAGAAGGCCAAGGTGATCGACGTAGGCTCCACCATCGACACCGCCTGGACGGGCGTCTGAGGGTTCCACAGCGTAGGCTTCCCGGGTGCTTAGCAAACCCGTGTCGGCGCTCGCGCTGACCTCCGGACTTCTCGCCGCAGCGGCCGTGGTGGCCGCGCCCGCGCAGGCCGACCCCGTCGACGACGCCTTCCTCAACGCGGTGTCCGAGGCCGGCGTCGTCATGAGCGATCCGAGCAGTGCCGTCGCCGTCGGCCAGCAGGTGTGCCCCATGCTGTCCGATCCGGGCCAGAACGCCGCCAACGTCGCGGCCAAGGTCGCCGAAATGGGCGGCATGTCGCTGGGTCCGGCGACCATGTTCACCGGCATCGCCATCTCGATGTTCTGCCCTGCAATGGTGTCGTCGATCGGCAGCGGTAACTCGCCGATCCCGCTGCCGTTCCTCGGGATCTAGACCCCGCGAGGGTCTGCTAAGGACGCAGGGCCGCCGTCACCCGCTCGACGCTGGCACCGGCCGCGAGGTCACGGTGTCGTGCGGTCACCTCGGCGCCGCCGGTGCGCAGCACATCGACGACGTCGGCCACGACACCGGCCTTCTCGGCGCTGACCTCCGCCCCGAGAGCCCACCACGACATCAGCGCGTCGAGCCCGCGCCCGGGGTCGGCGCCGTGGTCGACGAGCGCCGCGACGGTCGCGGGCAGCACGAGCCGCGCGGCCCTGTCGATGGGTTGAGTACCGTCGGGCAGCGCTGCCTGGACCGGCGCACCGGCACGGACCAGGGCGCGCACCATTTGCGGGTTGACGTTGTCGCCGTCGCTGCTGAGCACGTGCAGTGGTGTCGCGCCCTCGGAGTCCAGCACCGCCGGGCAGACGCCGTTGGCCAGGGCGTGGTTCAGCGCCACCGTGCGACCGTTGCGCACGATCTCGTGCAGGATCCTGGTGTAGCGCTCACCGTGAGCCGACAACTCGATGCGGCGTCCCGCGTCGGCGCCGGCATCGATCAACGCCACCGCGATGCCCAACCCCGGTGAGCGCACCGCGTACCAGAGCGGTGATGCACCACATGCGTCCACGGGATCGGGATCGGCACCCATCGCGAGCAGTTCGATCACCGCCGAGTCGCCGCGCTGTGCCCGGTCGAACAGGTCAAGGACGTCCGGTGGTAACGGCTCGGTCCAATCCGGTGGGTCGACGCCGAGCGCGGCCAGCGCCCTCAACGAAGCCTCGCGTTTGGGGCCGAGGTCGTACCAGGGCCACGGGCCTTCGCCTCGGGCGACGAAATCGGAGACCGGCATGCGGGTTTCGGTGATATTCGGCCGTTCGCCGTCGGCGTGGTCGGTCCGGAAGACCACATCGGCGCCGTCTGACAGGATCACGACCCGTGCGGGCCCGTCCTGATACCGGGCGAGTTCGGCCACAGCCAGGATTGTGCCCAAACGCGAAGAGGGGCACCCTCGCGGGTGCCCCTCTCGTGCCCTCTTTCACAAACCGGCTACTTGACGTCTACGTAGACGAGACGGTCCTGATGCGTGATGAAGTTATGGCTACTCCCGATCACCGGGCTGCCCGCATCGATCCGGGTGAAGGTGGGGCCCTCGCGGACCGCGACCACCTCGGCCTCGCTCAGCGGGGCGGTGCCCACCTGAGTGACGACGACCCTGTATCCCTCAGCCTTGAGCTGGTTGATGGTGTCCTGTGCGTTCTGCCCCCCCGAAGGTGCGGCGGCCACCGGTGCGGCCAGCCCGATCAGGGCGGCTGCCAGTCCGCTCGCTACAGCTGCGATTCCTATCTTCTTCATATGCTGCCTCTTTCCATGTCTGCGAGCCGCCGAAGCGGTCTTCCGCCAACGAATTTCGGTGTTGGGCGCGTTCGATCGGCTCATAGGCGGCAACGAAGAAGGAGCCGGTTTGATTCCCTGGCAGGAAATGGCCGAAAGAATGGCAGATTTTAAGCGGCGCAACGTTGTTCGGTGTGCGCAATAACGTCAGAGCAGGCGGCCCAACCGGCTCAGTTGCAGCGGACGGCCGACGGCGCTCAACTGTCCGAGAATGTCCTCGAGCCTGGTCAGCGGCAGGTCCATCCGCCACTCCGCCACCGATGCCGACAGCCGTACCACCCCCGGCGCGAAGCTGATTCCGGTCAGTTGGACACCGTGCGGCAGTTCGGGCAGCCGCACGGGATAGGCCGGGGTCCGCGCCGGCAGCGGACAGCGGGTCCGGCGAAAGGTGATGCAACGTGGTTTGAGCCACAGCGTCGAGCCGTCGAGATGGGCGTCGACCTCGAGGTGGCCGGCCCCCGGTCGTCGTGCAAGGCGCAGCCGGGCCACACCGTCGGCGCCGATCGCGCCCGCGAGCCTCGGCGCGGCCCAACGGAACACGTCGTCGAGAACCGGCGCCGGAATCTCCAGCGTCAGATCGACGGGCGCCGCGACCAGGACCGGTGGTGCCGTCGGTCGTATGTGGACGTTGTGCAACACCGCGGTGGCATGGTCGAACCGCGCCTCGTTGCACCGGATGTCGCGTGCGGCGAGCCGGACGTCGTTGAGCTGGCCGACCGACAGGCCGCGGGGGTCGAGATGCGAGTCGAACTCGGTGACCGTCAGCGTCAGGTCCGCCTCATCGAGTTTGACGCTGAGCCGCCTGCCCACCACCAGCCGGCGCACCGTCATGAACAGCGTGCGGTACGCCGCGGCGGCGCCTGTGGTGACCGGCGTTACCGCGGCCGACGACCACGACGCGGTCAACATGTCGATGGGTCGGAACGGATCGAATCGGCGCAGAGGTTCCGGGCGCGTCATGCCTCCAGCATTCCCCGCCGGGACCGGTTCCGTACAGTCGGGCCCATGACCTCCGTGGTAATCGTCGGCAGCGGCTTCACCGGTTTCGAATGTGCGCGGACTCTGGCCAAGAAATTGCGTAGAGAGCGCGCAGACGTCGAGATCTCACTCATCTCGCCGGTCGACTACATGTTGTACACGCCGCTGTTGCCGGACGTCGCGGGCGGCTTGGTCGATGCCCGCTTCGTCGCGATCCCGCTGGCCAACGCCTTACGCGGCGTGCAGGCGATCCGCGGCCGGGTCGACGAGGTCGACTTCAAAGGACGCACCGTCACGTTCACCGATCCCGAGGAACGGTCGCGCGCGCTGTCATGGGATCGGCTGGTGCTGACGCCCGGTTCGGTCACCAAGCTGTTCGACGTGCCCGGCCTCGCCGAGCACGCGCGTGGTCTCAAGTCGACCGCCGAGGCGTTGTATCTGCGCGATCACGTGATCCAGCAACTCGAACTGGCCGACGTCGACGACGATCCGGGCCGCCGTCAGGCACGGCGCACGATCGTCGTGATCGGCGCGTCGTACTCGGGGACGGAACTCGCGGTGCAACTGCGGGCGCTGGCCGACTCGGCCGCCAACCAGATGGGCTTCGACCCGAGCGAAGTCAAATTCCTGCTGCTCGACCTCGCCGAGCAGGTGATGCCGGAAGTCGGGGAGAAGTTGGGCGCTGCGGCGCAGCGTGTGCTCAAAGAGCGTGGCATCGATGTCCGGCTGGGGGTCACGCTCAAGGAAGTGCACGCCGAACACGTTGTGCTCAGCGATGATTCGCTGGTCCGCACCCATACCGTGGCGTGGGTCACCGGTGTGACGGGAGCGCCGCTGATCGAAAAGCTCGGGCTGCCGACCGAGCGCGGCCGGCTGAAAGTGACCACCGAGCTCCAGGTTCCCGGCCATTCCGGGGTATTCGCTGCGGGCGATGCCGCCGCGGTGCCCGACGTCACACAGCCGGGCAAGATCACGCCGCCGACCGCCCAGCACGCCACCCGGCAGGGAAAGGTGTTGGCGCGCAATGTCGCAGCCAGCCTCGGTGTGGGCAAGCCGAAGCGTTACAAGCACCGCAACATGGGGCTGGTCGTCGACCTGGGCCCGCGCTACGCCGTGGCCAATCCGCTCAACATCCAGTTGTCGGGCTTTCCCGCCAAGGTCGTGACCCGGGCTTACCACGTATACGCCATTCCGCGGTTCGTCAACCGCTGGGCGGTAACACTGGCATATCTGACCGATGTGTTCTTCGACCGGCCCGTCGTCTCGTTCGGGCTGTCCACGCAGGAGGACGCGGAGTTCTCGGCCAGCGAGGGTATTCCGACGCCGAAAGCCGGCTGATTCAAACCCGTTGAACCGGGGAACTGTGTCGGCATGGCTACTTATCGCGTGCTGAATCCCAAGGGCGAGGTTGTCGACACGAAGGACATCGAGAGCGCCGACGACGCCCACGCCTGGTTCGTCGACCAGAAGGCCGACCCCGAGCTCGGCTGGCGCATGGAGGTCAAGAACGACGATGGCGACTGGGACTTCTTCGACAGCAGCGAGGGCGACCGCAAGTACTAGCGCTGACCGTCTCGTGCCACTCGCGGTCCGCGACCGATCTCTCTTGTACGCCTGGGCGCGGCGTGTCGCGGTGCAGACACGGTCGCTCGCGGAAGGAAAAATGAGGGCGTGCCGAAGCTGAGTGCGGGACTGCTGCTCTACCGGGTGCGCGACGGCGCAGTCGAGGTGCTCATCGGCCACCCGGGCGGGCCGTTCTGGGCGCGCAAGGACGAAGGGGCCTGGTCGATCCCCAAGGGCGAATACGACGAGGGCGAGGACCCGTGGGCCGTCGCGCGCCGTGAATTCGAAGAGGAACTGGGTAAGCGCCCGCCGGAAGGCCCGCGCATCGAGTTCGCACCCGTCAAACAGCCGAGCGGCAAGATCGTCACCGCATTCGCGGTGCGCGGCGACCTCGACCTGGACGGCACCTTCTCCAACACGTTCACCATGGAGTGGCCGAGAGGGTCGGGCACGATCAGGGAGTTTCCCGAAATCGACCGGGTGGGTTGGTTTTCCGTGGCGCAGGCTCGGTCCAAGCTGTTGAAGGGTCAGCGGGTCCTGCTGGACCTGTTGCTGGCGGCAATCGCAGACGACGCACCGGTCGCGTCTCGATCGCATTGATCGTCAACGCGCGGCCGTGGATTCGCCAGCCGGCCCGTGTCCGCAGGTACTCGTCGTCATAGCGCAGATGCCACACCAGATCGGACGCCTGACCGTCGCTGACCGTCCAGTGGTGGGCGATGCAGGTGATGCGGCCGAGTGCGTAGTCGGGTTCGTCGGCCGCGGCGTACACCTCGCCGACGATCGCGTGTTCGGTCCTGGGCACCGCGGCCAATGAGGCCATCGCCGCCCGCACCCCGTCGCGGCCCTGGTGGCGGCGCACCGGCTCCAGCGCCCGCGGCGGGTCCGGCAGCCGCAGCTCGGCGTTCTCGGTGAACAGCTCGACGACATCGTCGAAGCGGCGGTCGTCGACGGCGGAGGCGTAGACGTGCACCAGGTCGGCCAGCGCCAGTCGATCGGCGGTGCGCAGCCTCATGCGCCAAGCCCCAGCCGCTGCGCGCACGCGTTCAACGCGTCGCGCGCTTCGTCGATATCGGCCGTCGGCGGCATGGCCAGGATCAAGCGGTCCGCACCGAGCGCCTCCAGTTTGGCCGCCCGCTCACTGTCGATCTTGGTAACGAGATGCCCGAGCGAGAGTTCCAGCGCATTGGGGTCACGCCCGCACCGTTCGGCCTCCTCGCGCATCAACGAGACGAGTTCGGCCAGTTCTGCGCCGCCGACGCCGAGCGGTTGAAACCCGTCGCCGAGCCTACCCGCTCGCCTTGCCGCCGCCCTGCTGTGTCCTCCGATGTGAATTGGTATGTGCGACAGCGGCTTCGGGTAGCACATGGCGTTGTCGAAATCGAAGAACTCGCCGTGGAAGTCGGCTCCTTCGGGGCGGTCCTGCCAGAGCAGCCGCAGCACGGCGAGTTGCTCGTCGACGCGCCGGCCCCGGCTGCCGAAGTCGGCCCCGCACGCCTCGATCTCCTCTTTGAGCCATCCCGTCCCCACGCACAACCGCAGTCGTCCGCCCGAGAGCGCGTCGACGGTCGCCACCCGCTTGGCCAACACGACGGGGTGATGGTTGGGCAGCACGAGCACGCCGGTGGCGAGGCCCAGTCGCGGGGTGTGACCGGCCAGGAAGGCGAGCAGGTCGAGCGGATCGGGCACGTCGCAGTCGGCGGGCAGTTCGACCCGGCCAGACGCGTCGTAGGGGTAGACGCTGGTGTACTCCGACATCAGCACGGTGTGCTCGACCACGACCAGTGACTCGAACCCGCAGGCCTCCAAATGCGTGGCGAACGCGGCCATGAAGGCGGGGTCTGCGGTGACGCCCGCCGCAACGGGCGCGACGACGGCGTATTTCATGGCAGCGGCGGCAAACCGTTGCTTTCCCGGATGTCCCGGCGACACTCGCGGCGGGTCTGGCCGGTCTGCTCCATGCACACCCGGACCGGCGATTCCTCAGCGACCGGCAGCGGTGGGTCGGTCACCTCGGTGGTGACCGTCGGGCTCGGGACATCGCCCTCGGTCAGTGACCAGATCGTGGCGCCCGTGCTCTGCAGGGTCGAGCAGTAGGCGGTCGAACCGTCGTCGGTCTGGGCGGTCGCGCCCTCGGGGGAGCAGTCGGCCCCGATCACCGCGGCGGAGTCGTCGGCGGGCGTGGACGCCGTTGTGGTGGCGGCGTCGTCGTCGGTGGCGGTGGTCGTGGGAGTGTCGGTCGCCGTGGTCGTCGGCGGCGGCGGAGGCGGCGGTGGAGGAGGAGGTGCGGCTGGCGGCGTTGACGACGCAGCTGTCGCCGACCTGCCCGGGGCGTTCGCGCGTTCCTCGCCGAACAGGAAGGCTGCCACCACGACCGCGGCGACCAGCAGCACCGCGAGCACCGCGGGCACCAGCAACCCCGGCCGCAGCCACGACTTCTTCGGTTGGGCGGCGGCCACGGCGAGTCGGGTGCTGTCGGGGTCCGACGAGGCGACGCCGAGGTGGTGGCTGAGCGCCCTGGCGAAGTCCGCGCAACGCTCGAACCGGTCTTTGGGGTTCTTCGACAGCGCCTTGGCCAGCACGGGGTCCAGGTTCGCGAGGTCCGGTCGGTGGGAGCCAATCGCGGGCGGCGCCGCCGACAGGTGCTGGCTGATGACCACGGCCGGATTCGAGTTGCGAAACGGCGGCGACCCGGTCAGCAGATGAAATGCGGTGGCGGCCAACGCATATTGATCGGCGCGGCCGTCGAGCGTTTCACCCATCAACTGCTCGGGCGCGGCGTAGGACACCGTGCCCACCGTCATGTTGGTCGCGGTGAGACCGCTGACGTCGTCCGCCCAGCGGGCGATGCCGAAGTCGGCCAACAGGATTCGCCGATCGTCTGCCTCGGGCCTGGCGAGCAGGATGTTGGCGGGTTTGACATCGCGGTGCAGCAGGCCGCCCTGGTGGGCGTAGTCCAGGGCGTCGGCGATGGCGGCGACGATCGCGGCGACCTCCGTCGGAGGCATGCCGTTGGGATGGTGCTCCTTCAGCAGCTGCCCCGCGTCGGTGCCGTCGACGTAGTCCATCGAGATCCAGATCTGGCCGTCGGCCTCGCCGCGATCGTGGATCCCGACGATGTGCGGGTGCCACAGCGTGGCCGCGATGTCGGCCTCACGCTGGAACCGTCTGCGGTACTCGTCGTCGGCCGACACCGACGCGGGAAGCACCTTGAGCGCGTCGCGTCGGGGCAGGCGCGGATGGTCGGCCAGATAGACCTCGCCCATTCCGCCGGAGCCGAGTAGTCGCACGATGGTGTATCCGGCGAAAGTCTCCCCCTCGGCCAACGGCATGGGCGAATAGTACGAGACGACTACAGATCGAGTGTCAGATGGGAACCTTCGGCGGCGCGGGAGATGCAGATCAGCATCAGCCCGCCGTCGCGTTCGGTGTCGGTGAGCAGCGTGTCGCGGTGGTCGACGGCGCCGGCCAGCACCCGGGTGCGACACGTACCGCAGAAGCCCTGCTGGCACGAATACGGCGCCTGAACACCGGATCTGCGCAGCGCTGCGAGCAGCGTCTCCTCGGCGCCGACGTCGATGGTCTGGTCGCGTGCGGCCACCGTCACCGAGAAGGTCGTGCCGTCCTCGACGGGCGGGGCGGCGAACCGTTCGAAATGCAGTTCCACGTTGTCGCGCCCGACCAGCCGCTCGCGGATGACGGTCAGCATCGCCGCCGGACCGCACGCGTAGACCGCGGTGCCGTCGGGGCAGTCGCCGAGCAGGTCGTCGGCGTCAGGCAGTCCGTCGACGTTGTCGGTGCGAATCTGCATGCGAGAGCCGAACCGTGCGACTTCCTCGATGAACGGGAGGCTGTCGTGGCTGCGGCCGGTGTACACCATCGACCACTCGACACCCAGCGCTTGCGCCAGCCGCAGCATCGGCAGGATCGGGGTGATGCCGATGCCGCCTGCGACGAACCGCAGCCGTCGGGTGGGGGAGCCGTAACCGGGAACGGTCAGCGGGAACGCGTTGCGGGGCCCGTGTGAGGTCACGGTCGCGCCCGGGTGCAGCCCCTCGTGCACTTCGATCGACCCGCCGCCGCCGTCGGGGATGCGCCGCACCGCGATGCGGTAGCTGTCGGTGCGGGCGGGATCGCCGCACAGCGAGTACTGCCGCACCAGCCCGCTGGGCAGCGTGATGTCGATGTGCGAGCCGGGATGCCACCGGGGCAGCGGTTCGCCGTCGGCGGCGACCAGCGTCAACGCCACGACGTTCTCGTCGCGGGCCACCACCTCACGCTCGGCGACCCGCAGGGTCAGGGTGCGGTCGAGCTCGCGGGGAGCTGTGACCTTGCGGACGGCGCCGGCCAACGCTTCCATTGAATTGATCACGACGTCGGCGATCCCGATCATCGCGTAGCGCCGTCCCGGCCGCAGCGGATGGGCAGGCAGTTGCCGGTAGCGCTCGCGCAGACCCATCAACGGTGCGCGGCGCGCGCGGCGGGTGAGGTGGCCAGGTAGGCCACGGCCTGGGCGGTCGACCCCATGTCCTCGGGCGAGTAACCGGGCCGGAAGTAGGACAGCGTGTTCGCCCCGAACAGGGTCCGGAACTTCGGCAACAGGCCCAGTTCGGAGTCGCGCATCCGCAGGCGCTGCATCTGGAACCAGCCGATGTCGCTGCTGGGATCGGACTTCAGCAGGTACCAGGTGCCGCGTTGGAAGAAGGTGAACATCGCCGTCGCAGCGACCGTCATCGCCCGGATCCGGTCCGGATAGCTGTCGTGGAAGTAGACCGCCACGTCGTGGGCGACGCAGCGATGCTCGACCTCTTCGCTGCCGTGCCAGCGGAACAAATCGACCAGGGTCGGGTCCGCGCCGTGGTCGTCCCAGGTCGAGTTCAGCGCGAAGTCACCGAGCACCGCGGTGTAGTGCTCGATCGCCGCGATCAGCCACAGCCGCTCGCACAGGTTGCTGAGGCGCCGTTCGGGGTCATCGAAATGCTTTGGCGCCAAGACCTTTTCAAACATATAGCCGACGAGGTCCAGCATCGGCTTCGGGTCGACCCCGTTGCCGATGAGGAAGTCGGAGATCACATCGTCGTGGGCTGCGGCGTGCGTCGCCTCCTGGCCGATGAAGCCGCGGATGTCGTCGGCGAGCTTGGGATCCCTCACCAAGGGCAGCGC